>JBMYZL010000009.1:0-111949 GCA_049610385.1 Flavobacteriales bacterium | reverse complement strand
GAAGTTGTGGCGGCCGCGGGACAGCCCGGTACGGTGACCATTGCCACCAACATGGCCGGCCGCGGGACAGACATCAAGCTCACCCAAGAGGTGAAGGCCGCGGGCGGACTGGCCATCATTGGGACCGAACGGCATGACAGCCGCCGCGTTGACCGTCAGCTTCGCGGCCGTGCCGGCCGTCAAGGCGATCCGGGTTCTTCCCAGTTCTATGTGTCCTTGGAGGATGATTTGATGCGCCTGTTTTCATCCGACCGTGTCTCCAAAATGATGGACCGCATGGGTCACCAGGAGGGCGATGTGATTCAGCATTCCATGATCACAAAATCCATCGAAAGGGCGCAGAAAAAAGTGGAGGAAAACAACTTTGGCATCCGGAAGCGCCTGTTGGAATATGATGATGTGATGAACGCTCAGCGGGAGGTGATTTACAAGCGCCGCCGTCATGCTTTGTATGGAGACCGCATTCGGACGGACATCGCGAACATGTTCTTTGAATTGGTCGAGGCGCATGTGTTGAATTGCCAGCCGGTCAAGGATTGGAATGCTTTCAACTTGGCGTTGCTGGCCGATTTTGGCATTGAGCCGCCATTTGATGAGGAGGAGTTTGGGCAAGCCAAACCCGAGGACATTGCATGGAAGACATATGGCCATGCTGAGTCTGTGTATCGCGCCAAGTTGAAAGACCTTGCTGAACGCGCCCATCCGGTCATCGAACGCGTGCGGAACGATGAGAAGAACAACTTCGTGAACATTCTGGTGCCTTTTACGGACGGACGAAAAACCCTTCAAATCAGCACCAACATTGAAGAAAGTGTGGCCTCTCAAGGTCGCTCGGTCATGGATTCTTTGGAAAAGGCTGTGGTGCTCGCCATCATTGATCAATATTGGAAAGAACATCTCCGGGCCATGGACGATTTGCGCTCCAATGTGCAGCATGCGCGTTTTGAGCAAAAAGACCCGTTGCTCATTTACAAGTTTGAGAGCTATGAGTTGTTCAAGTCCATGGTACAGCGGATGAACACAGAAGTGGCTTCATTCTTGATGAAGTGCACGATTCCAACGGGTCCGCAACAACAGCCGCCCGTGCGTCAAGCTCCAGCACCACGGGCCATGGGTGATATCAAATTGAATGTGACCAAGGATTCGGTGCAAAACATCGCTCAGCAAAGCCAATCAGCCGCGGTCCGAGCCGGTGCAGCTGCGCCTTCACCTCGCGCACCCGGGATGCCTCCGCCGCCCAAAAAAATCCAACCGATTCGCACCGAAAAGAAAATTTTGCCCAATGATCCATGCCCTTGCGGCTCGGGTAAAAAGTTCAAGAAATGCCATGGAGCGGGATGAGCGAGATTCGAGAGATGAAATTCACGGATGACTTGCCGACTTGGGCGGAACTCCGCCACGCTGTGGAAGCCTCTGACGCTGATGCGCCGAGACGATGGGGGTCCATGTCGGCGCCTCAGATGCTGCGACATGTCAATGCTTTTTGTGGCTTGTATATGGGAGAAATCCCTGTTTCTTTTCCCATTCGGGTGGCGGCCCGGTGGTTGGGCAAGTTCTTTTTGAATCGTGTGGCGAGAAAATCCCCATTGGCCACGCCCAAAAACATGGGCACGATGCCAGCACTGCGACAGGCGCCAACAGTCCACCCAAACTGGTCAGAGGAACTCGCCCAATTTTTGAGTTATACGGAGCAATTTGAGGCCATCGAGGTGGCAGGAAATCCGCAAAAACACCCCATGTATGGCGAGATGTCTGCGCGAGATTTTTCGGGTTTGTTGCGCCACCATACGGCCCACCATTTTCACCAGTTTGGCTTGTTGTCCAGCGCACCGAAGCGGTCACAATCTTGAGAACAAGTCAGGGGCTTCAGGTGGTTTTCGGATGATGTTTTGCCGGGCGGGGTGCCCTTGGCGAATCACACGGAGGCCGTGTTGTTGAGCGATTCCTCGGATTTGGTGACACGTTTCAGGCGTGTACAGACTATCTGGTTGATGAACCAAAAAATGAACCTCTTTCAGCCCCCCTGTTTTCGACCAAGTGGCCAATTTTGATGCCCATTGGCGCAACCTGAAATCATCCGAAGGATGCCCTTCGTAACCTCCAAACCGAAGCAGCAAGAATGGGGCCGTCAGGCGCATGTGCACGGCGTCGCGACGGCCTGCGGTATCGCTGATGACAGCGCCGATTTGGCGGTCTTCCATGTCCGCCCAAACCAACTCTGCTTCAACGCCACCTTTGAACCAATCGGGGTGCCGGAACTCCACGGCCAGGGGCAATTCTCGTGGCCATGAATTCAAAAATGCCCGAAGCGCCTCGGCATGTTTGGGGGCAAATTGCGGTGGAAGTTGGATGAATGTGGGCCCGAGTTTGCCTTCCAAAGCCAGCAGACCTTGGATGAAGTCATCACCTGGACCCTCACAATTTTTGAAGCGGCGATAGTGGGAGATGATGGCTGGCATTTTGGGACAAAACCGAAAATCATCAGGCATGTGCCCGGCCCACTCCTTCATTTTTTCAGGTGAATAAATCCGATAATGGGTGGCATTGTACTCAATGGTGTCAAATGATTGGCCATAGTAGCTGGGCCAGGTTCGCTTGGGTGCTTGTTCCGGAAACACGCCACCTTTCCATTCTTTGATGTTCCACATGGTCCCTCCGGTTCGAACAGTCAGCACCGGCCATCGTTGTGCGTTCCGTTCCAGTGTCTTTTGCACGGCATCATGGTCAGGTGGTAAGTTCAGAGCACTTTCTGATATGGCTCGGATTTCTGCGGGGCTTAGTTTTCCAAAATTCATGACGTCGTCAGTTGCTGAATCAGCACACAGGCAAAGTAAACACTTGCAGTGGCAAAGTGTTGGGATGGAGGCTTGTGGCTTGTGACCAAATTGGGACCGCATGTGGGGATGGATATGGCCGGAGTACTGCGTACAATGCGGACAGCTCGCTTGGGGCGATTTGAATCAAGGGCATTGCATTTTTTGTGTGTTGACTTGGCCGGATTTGCGGGGGAAAGCGGGTAGCGCGCTCGTGAAGAGTCGGGTCCATGTCCCTTGGGCTTGTGCAGGGTTTCGCATCCCTGGCAGTGATTCACTCCGTGCCAGAATTCATGGGTTGAAGTACGGGGGAAATCGACATTGGGGTCGTGAGGCAGGGCAATGGATGGCGCAAGGGGTGGAATGGCCATTTGGAGAAGAGCCGGTTGGATTGGTGCCTGTGCCATTGCACTGGCGCCGAAAAGCTAATCGGGGTTACAATCAATCTGAGTGGATTGCGAGGGGAATGGCTGAAGTTTGGGGCGTCCCGGTCTGGACACGTCTGCTTGGTCGGCATAAGTTTGGCGGCAGCCTCACATCCAAGGGCCGATCGGCGCGACAACAGCAATTGCAAGGAACGTATGCAGTGAGTTCACCATCTCAAGAGCAGCGACATTTTGTGCTCGTCGATGATGTTTTGACCACGGGGTCTACATGCCGTGCAGCAGCTCAAGTATTGGAAGCTGATGGAGGTTGTTGGAGAGGCTTGGCGGTTTGGGGCCTGGCTTGATGAGGGACGTTATCTTTGTCGTTACACATGGCGGACGATTGGCACATCGACTTATCTGCAGGGCGACCTGCAGCTTACAGGGAGTTGCATCGGAGCATTTTGGCTTTGATCGATGGGGAGACATCCCGCATGGCGAATTTGGCGAACGTTGCAGCCGCCTTGTTCTCTTCTTTTGGTTGGCATTGGGTGGGATTTTATCTCGTGGATTCGGAAGTGGAGGAATTGGTCCTTGGTCCTTTTCAAGGTCCAGTGGCCTGTACCCGATTACGCAAAGGGAAAGGGGTTTGTGCAGCTGCTTGGTCCCGTCAAGAACTGGTCAATGTGCCGGACGTTGAGGCGTTTCCAGGACATGTGGCTTGTAGCCATTTTACGCGAAGTGAGTTGGTGATCCCCATTGTGGTTGAAGGGGAAGTGATGGGTGTTTTGGATATCGACTCCATTGAGCCGGCTGATTTCGATGATGCCGATGAAGCTGGTTTGGCTGCGGTTGTTCGAGCCATTGAATCCCACTGGTCTTATTGGAAATGAGGACAAGGCTGCATTTCATCTGTTGGATGGGCTCCATGGGATTGATGGGTTCTTGTGCCCAAATCAGTTCCCCCACAGGCGGAGAAAGGGACGAAAACCCTCCGGTCGTGGTCGCCAGCGATCCAGCACCCAATCAGACACACCTCAGCCCATCGGTTCTGCGGCTTTCATTCGATGAATTCATTCAGGTGAAAAACGCCTCAACAGAGATGTTTTTGTCCCCACCTCTGTTGGGTCAGCCGCTGGAAACACGCATTCGTGGAAAACAGCTTGAGGTGGCATTTCCCGCCATGTCCAGTTGGGAAGACAACACCACGTATGTCCTTCACTTTGGGGCTTCAGTTGTGGATTTGCATGAGGGAAATCCAGCAGATGGATTGTTGTGGGCGTTTTCGACGGGTGAACAGCTGGATACTTTGGCCATTCATGGCCAAGTGCTCAGGGCCTTGGATCGAAAGCCGGTGCCTGGCTGTCGGATCATGGCCTATTCTGAAACGGATTCCTTGAATTCTCTGTTCGTGGAGGGATCACGCCCTCGCCAAGTTGCCGTAACAGACGCCCAAGGCCAATTTGTGGTTCGGCATTTGTCTGCAGGGCGTTATCGTTTGTTGGCTGTGGAAGATGACAATCGAAATTACTTGTGGAATCCTGGTGAATCCGCGGGTTTGGTTGAGTCCTTGGTGGAAGCAGGAGACACCCTTCCCCATCGAATTTGGATGTCCCCCACCCCGGGGGCATTTCAAGGACCACGTGTGTCTTTTGCCGAGCAAGATTCGTTGGGATTTGTGCGCATGTTTGTAGAGCGGGGCTCCATGCCCGGTTCTCCCTCGGAATGGACCCAAGCAGTTTATGATTGGTCGGATTCCAGTTCCATGGGTCCAACCCTGAATCACCTCACATTTGAGGACAGCATGTGGGTTTGGTCACACATGCCCTCATGGAGAGATACGGTGGTTTGGCATTGGCAGGGCGATGTGGCCCGGGAAGGATGGGATACCCTTCGGATACGAGATGCACGGGTTCCCCAATCGAAATCGCCCAAACTTTTGTCTTCAAGGCCATGGGCCAAACGTTCATTTGCACAATCCAGCAGGGTGATGAATTGGGATCATCCGTTGCAGGCTGCAGATACCGCTCGGATGCTGTTTTATGAAGACACTGTGGCCCTTGAGAATTGGCGGGTGGCTTTGCCCGATTTTCGTTCCTTGGCATGGATTTGGCCGGAAAAACCGGGTCAGCGTTTTTCGATGGAATTGTTGCCAGCAGCGGTGATGGATATCTGGGGCCGGCCAAATGCAGATACCTTGCGATTTGAATGGGCGACACATGAATCAGATCACGCTGGCAACTTGATGGTGAACGTTCAAAACTTGGCACGTCCAGGTTGGTTGGGAAACACTGCGTTAAAAGATTCAATCTATTGTACAGGTGACACGTTGTTGGTTTGGTCGGAATTGTCCCCCGGCAGAACCACATTGACATTCAGTGTGGATGAGAACTGTGACGGTCAATGGGGAAACACCCAACCTGAGGAGTGGCGTCCTGCCGAATCTCGATGGATTTTGCAAGAGGGCATCCAGATCCGGAGCAATTGGGATGTTGAACTTTCCGTTGATTTCGGTGAGTTGCCGTAAATTTCAGGTGATGCAGAAAGGATTTCAGGAGAACAGAAATGGGTTGAGTTGGGTGATTCTGGTTGCAGCTGGACTGGTTATCTCTTCAGTTCAAGCACAAGACTTGAACATCGTTGGAGCCAGCGCTTATTGTGCTTCCAGCGGGATTCAGGGCTTTTATTATGTCAATGTGGTTCAGCAGTTTCCAGAATTTGGAACGGCTGACGGATGGTATTTTGAATGGAGTCCGGCGGAATTCATTGACGAGCCTACGGGTTCGGGCGAGGACGGACAAGGAATCAACCTCATTGATGCGACGGGAGATGTGTTGCTGGAAGTCATGGCCATCAATCCGGACGGGGACACCTTGTATGGATTTCGTGATTTGAGTTATTTCGACACCTTTGAATTGGATGCAGGGCCAGACTTGGCTTTGTGCGAAGCGATGGGCGAAAGTTTGCAGGCGGTGCCTTCTGATCCAGCTTCCAACTATACATACGAGTGGCAGCCTTCTTTTGGTTTGGATGATCCAAATTCTCCCAGCCCAACCCTAACGACCAATCAGGACATGACCTATACAGTTACGGCCTGGAGCATGTTGGGTGGCACGCCCATTTGTGAGGCGTCGGCTGTTGTCTCTGTGGATGTGTTGTTTCCACCTTTCGATTTGGGTGCCGATGAGGTCGCTTGTGAAGGAGACGTGGTGACATTGACTTCTGGGTTGCCAGGCACTTTTGACCATGTTTGGAGTTTGCCGGGTGTCGGAAGTGGACCCATTGTGGATTTGACATCCAGTGCTATGGTACACTTGACCGCCATAAGTCCGGAGGGATGTGTCCAGGAAGACAGTGTTTTGGTCACTTTTTCTGCGGGTCCAGAAGTGGATTTGGGCCCCGATTTGACCGGTTGCACCGAAGATGGCATTGCTTTGGATGCCACGCCTTCAGGAACGTCATTGGGGCCATTTTTTTATGATTGGTCTGACGGGTTCAGTGGCGGTCCGATGCACACGGTGCATCAATCAGGATCATATGTTGTGGTCGTCACGGACGTTGCTGGTTGCACAGGATTCGATGAGATTGTCGTCACAGCATTGCCAAGTCCCTCCTTTGACACTCCTACGGACACCACGTTTTGTTTTGATGATTTTCCCGAGGCCGTTTACCAAGTTTTTGTGCCAGCGGGTTACGCGAGTTACAGCTGGAATACCGGAGCAAGTGGCCCGGCCATTGCGGTCAACGGACCTGGTGTTTATACCGTTGAAGTGACCAACAGCATTGGCTGTGCGGTCACCACCGACATCCAAGTTGAAGCTTTTTGTTCAGAGCCATTGTTGTATGTGCCTTCGGCATTCACGCCGGATGGCAATCAAGTCAATGAGGTTTGGCAGGTGAAAGGTCGAAACATTGAGGATTTTGAACTCTTTGTGGCGGACCGTTGGGGCCAAATCTTGTGGCAAACCCAATCCATGGACAACGCTTGGAATGGCACCGGGCCAGGAGGTCAATATTATGTGGATGCCGGCATTTACATGTGGCGGGCACGTTTTCGGCACAAGCTCGATCCCAGTGGTGTGATGAGCGGTTGGATCGAACGAACAGGGCAAGTGCTGATCATCCGTTGATTTCAAGAAACCGCTCGACCGCAATCAGGGAACCAAACACCACCAGGATGTCGGTTTCCGTCAAGACCATATCGGCCTTGGGTACCCCGATGATGTGCTCTTGCGCACCCCCCGATTCATCCGGGAATTGTCTGCGAATGGTAATCAAACGCAGGTCGTAACGATTCGTGAGGTCAATGCTACCCAGGGTTCGACCGACACAATGTGTGGGGGCGTGAATTTCCGCAATTTCAAAGTCGTCAGGCAACCGCAAAAAGCCACCGATGTTGGGGTGGATGAGTCGTTCTGAGATGACATTGGCGACCTCAGATTCAGGGCTCAAGATTTCTTCGATGCCCAAACTGCGCAGGATCCGCATCTGGTGATCCCCATTTGCCCGAACAATCACCCGAGGCACTTGCATATCCAACAAATTCAACGCGGTCAGGACGGTGGCTTCAAAATTCTCCCCAATGGCCACTACAGCGGCATCCATTTCTTGAATCTTCTGAGCTTGAAGGGTTCGGATGTCTGTGGAATCCAAGGTCACAGCCAATGCCACATCATCCTTGATGTGTTCGGTGCGAAGAGGGTCATTGTCGAAAGTGAAGACCTCGGCGCCTTTTTTGGCCAAGGCCAAAGCGATTTGGGCACCATACCGGCCGATACCGAAAACGGCAAAACGAGACGAACGCAACATGCGCGGAAAGTTCGGTCAATTATTTGTAATGTTCCGCAAGAGCATCCAAGAGGATGGCATGGAAGCGGGAAATGTCTTCAAAGGAATTGTAAAGAGGGACAGGTGCCATGCGAATGACATTGGGTTCGCGCCAGTCGGCCACAACGCCCGCTTGTGTCAAAGCATCAAACAAGGGCCGTCCAAATCCGTGGGCTACAACGGACAACTGGCATCCCCGCTCGGCGGGATTCGAAGGTGTGATGACTTCCAATTGGGTTTGGGTTTGATTGGCAGCGTCTGCGATGGCTTGTTCGAGATAATGGGTCAACCGGTCGCCCCGTTCTCGCAGAGCTGAAATTCCTGCGGCCAAGAACAGATCCAAGGCCACCTTGTGGACGGCCATGTTGAGTATCGGGGCGTTGGACATTTGCCAGGCTTCTGCAGAGGGCATGGCGTCGAATTGTTCTTCCATCAAGAATCGCCTTTCTGCATTGTGCCCCCACCAACCATTGAATCGCGGAATGTCAGGGTCGCCTACATGATTTTCGTGAACAAAAACGCCGGAAACAGCTCCAGGCCCAGAATTTAAATACTTGTAGCTGCACCAGCATGCAAAATCGACTCCCCATTCGTGTAAGGAGAGGGGTACATTGCCCATGGCATGTGCCAAATCAAAACCACAATGGGCGCCAACGCTGTGCGCTGCGGCGGTGATGCGTTCCATGTCCAACCGTGCGCCAGAATAGTAATTGACTCCTCCCATCATCACAGTTGCCAAGGTGTCACCCGCTTCGCGAATGGCTTCCTCAATGTCTTCGATTCTCAGGACATGTTCACCAGGACGTGGAGCTACCTCAATCAGATTCGATTCGGGATCGAAACCATGAAATCGGATTTGGCTTGCCAAGGCATATTGATCGGATGGAAAAGCCTTGGATTCACACAAGATTTTGCGCCGTTTCCCGGCAGGTCGGTAGAAGGAGACAAGCAACAAGTGCAAATTGACTGTCAAGGCATTCATCGCCACAACTTCATGGGGCAACCCGCCCGTCAAATGGCACAATCCTTCGGTGAATCGTTCGTGGTAATTGACCCAAGGATGGCGAGCGCGAAAATGCCCCTCCACACCATGTTCAGCCCAATCGTTCAATTCCAAATTGAGTGCATCGGCGGCTTTTCGAGGTTGAAGACCGAGTGAGTTCCCTGTAAAGTAAATGCAGTCCGATCCTGCATGTTGGGGGATGCAGAATTCTGTGCGAAACCGGCTCAATGGATCTTGCTCATCGAGGGAGCGGGCATGCTGAATATCAAAGGATAAGGACATGGTCAAAGGAACGATAGGGGAGTGAAGTATTCGGTGCTAACGGGTTAACCACAATTCTGGGTTCATCGGGGACTGGCCTGAAGCTGAAATTTGCCAAACTTCAAAATGGACAACGGCCCCAGCACCCGAGGTGAGCACAGGACCCAGTGGGTCGCCAGCATTGACAACGTCTCCTTTTCGAACGGCGCTTTGCATGAGATTGCTGTATACGGTTCGGTAGGCCCCGTGTGAAACAATGATGGTGGTTCCATTGCCTGCGATGTCGAAAACACTCGAAACCGTTCCATCGAAACAAGCCCGAATAACGGCATCTGGATCGGTGCGAATGTCAATGCCGTTGTTTTCAATGGTGATGCCAGGCAATGTAGGGTGCGGTTGCAATCCATAACGACCTGTGATCACCCCGCGCAGGGTGGGCCAGGGCAAGGAGGCTTTATTTTTCTCAAAGGATTCGGAAACCAGCTTGCCTGCGGGGGTGAGGGCAAATTCACCGGCAGCAGAGGCCCTTTCAGCTGCAAGTTCAGCTTCGATGATGCGCCGAATTTCAGTATTCAGGCGCTTTCTTTCGGCTTCCTTCTCTCGTTGTTCCGCAAGGAGCTTGCTTTCTTTTCCCGCCAAATCTTCAACAATCGCTGCCCGGCGCGTTTGGTCTGTTTTCAATCGCTCGCGTTCAGCTGCGATTTCAGATAAAACCCGTTCAGATTCTGCTTTTTTGCTTCGAAGCGATTCCAAGTTGAGGCTGAGTTCATCACCGGCCTCGATGATGGACTGCGCCTGTTTTTTGCGCAATTCCGAATAGGATTGCAACATCCGAAACCGCAATGCAGCTTGTTGAACATCGCTTGCAGCGAAGATGAACGCCATGCTGTTTTTGGCGAGCGACATGCGATATGCAGCAATCACCATTTGTGCATATTCCTCTTTCAGTGCTGCCACATGGCCTTCGAGTGTCCGGATTTCGCTGTCTGTTCCCCGCATGGAACGTTCAAGTGCCTGGATTTCCCTGCGATGATGGGTCAAGAGCCGTTCTCGCAAGACAATGCGCTCTTCGATCAATTGCAATTCGCTCAGGGCATTGTCCTTGTCTGCTTGGGCTTCCTTCAGCAATTTTTCAGTCATGGCCAAAGCCTTGTTCAGGGCGTCGCGTTGCTGCTGCAATTCGGCTTTGGTTTGACCAACTGCCGTCAAGGCCCCTAAAAACAGCCCGAAAAGGACACAGCATGGCATCCACCAATTCTTGGAAATCCCGAAGTCAGAAAGCATCGCGGTATTCCATGTTGTCCGGAACTGAAAACGGGAAATCAGTGGGCCTGTCAATCTTGTATCGGCTGATGCGGATGTCGATGAGGGCCTCTCCTTCTGGTGCTTGAAGGGTGAGTTTGACCTGGTTGGGCCAACGTCCATGATTGGCTTCCTCTACAAATTCACTTCGTTCGATGGTCACCGTTCTCAAGTAATACAAATCGTCGAAAACGTCACGCAAGGGGTCGAAAGTCAAACCATCAAACCAATGTCTCTTGACCAACAAATCTTCCTCTTCCTTCCGATTTCGCAAGCGTTCGTAGCGACGCTCAGGAGCCTCCAAGCCAAGAGAATCGTCAGGGGCTAAATCTCGATCATCTGCCCCCACCAATCGACGAACAGGGCGCTTGTATTTGCCGATTAGTGCGTATTCCCTGCCATCTACACGCGAGAGGAATTTGTCCTCTTCAGGCAGCAGCCCCATGGGCCTGCCAGTCAGCAAGTCCTGGATGTTGAGGAAGTTCATGGGGGTGCCAATCCAATCTGATATCGCAGCATATGAGCCGCTGTAGGCGAAACGATTTCCCGGAATTTTGCTCACCAAATGCACAGAATCCGATGTCATCAACAACCGCGCCACTTCTACACCCAAGGCAGGGGTTACACTGATCCACACGATGCTGTCCCTTGACATGCGGATGGTGGCTTTGAAGCTGTCTTTTCGATCGGGGCCTTCGACTTCTGCCTCGACCTTCATGGAAATCCAATCCCACCGCAATGCTTCTGCTTGAGCAGACGCCAAAATCACATTGGGTGGCAAATTTCTCAGCGGTTTCCCACGGGCCAGTCGTTGTTCATTCGTGCAGCTCGTGACGGAGGCCATGACGGCGACCCACAACACTGCAGACCTCCACCTTCCGACGGAATTGCGATGTGATGTATGGGGTCGACCGACAGGGCTCATTGGAGGGATTCAATCTTTTCGAGCAATTCGTCCGATGGAGCACCAGCCTCAATGGCTCGTTCGTAGGCCAATTGTGCCTCTTCGGTTTGTCCCAAGGCATGGCAAATGTCTCCTTTGTGAATCCAGACTTCGGGATCCTCCATGGCGCCGGCTTCGAGGGCGAGTTGGATGCGGATGAGGGCTTCTTGGTGACGCCCCATTTGATGCAGTACCCAACCTTCTGTATCCAAAAAACTGGGCATGTCAGGCATCAATTCGTTTGCGCGTTGGGCGCAAAACAGCGCGCGCTCCAAATTTTTGGCTTGGACGGCCAAATGGTATGCATGGTTGTTAAGCACAAATGGCTCATCGGGTTGGATGGCCAAGCTGGCCTCGTATGCCTCTGCAGCCAAATCATCCTGTCCCAAGGCATGCTGGGCATCGCCGATATGGGATTGAATGCGGGCCTTTAACTCGGGGTTTCCTGCGGCCAGTGGCACGGAGCGCTTCAACAGCTCAAGGGCTTTCGATGCCCGGTCCAATTGCAGTTCCCCGATGGCCGCAAGCAAGTGCAATTCCGCATCCAGTGGAAAGCGTTCAATGGCCTGGCCTCCGAATTGAGCCATGCCCTGCCAGTCTTGGAGTTCAGCGCTGACCGCTGCGGCATCTCGCCACACCTCCCTTTCCCCAGGATTGACTTGCAAAGCGGCTTCCAATGCGTTGAAGGTGCCCTGCAAATCGCCCATTTGATAGGCCAAGTCGGCCTTCATCTGGAGGAATTTCTCATCGTTTGGATGCGCTGTCGCAGCCAAATCAATCAGTTCAGAAGCTACTTTTTCCCATTCCGGATTGAGATTTGAAAGCATCAAATAGCCCACCAGAATTTCGGTTTTTTCTTCAGCCTTGACGGATTCACTGGCCATGGCTACATGCAAGAGGTCAATGGCTTGTGCGGTCATGGTTTGGCTGTTGTGCCGGAAGTCTGGGTGATCGGCCAAACTCGTCAACCAGCGCGCATATTCCAAGGCAACAAACCCATTTTCGGGGTCTTGCTCATGCAGGACTTCCCAACGTTGCAAGGCGGCTGCGAATTGTCCTTGTTCCATCATCCAATTCGCCTGCTGCATTTGGAATTCTGTCTCGTCGGGGTGGGCTTTCAGAGCTGCTTCCAAGGCGGCTTGGATGGCATCCATATCGCCCAGCCATTCCAGGATCATCAGCCGCTGCATGGCGATTTCGACATCGGCTCCTGAAACGGCTTCATATGCATCGCACAATTCGAGGGCTGTTGTGACCTCCCGGATCTGGAGGAAACGGTCAATCCAACCAAAGGCCCTTTCGATGTCGCCAGGCCGGGATTGGATGATGTGCAGTGCATCTTTGCGAGCCAAATCCAAATTGCCAGATTCCAATGCGGCGAGGCCTCGGAAATCCATCATCCATAGATCTTCACTCGGTTGTTGTTCGAGGGCGGCATTGAAATGAATGAGTGCGTCTTGTGGTTTGCCCTGCTGCAACTCGATTTTGCCCAATTGAAACAACACTGAGACATCCTCGGGTTCCAGGGCCAAACACGCCAGAAATCCTGTGTACGCGGGCTCCAAATCTCCTTTGGAAACATCATTCATTGCACCGAACCACGCCCGCTGAAATTCCTCTGGGTAGGGAGGCAACTGTGTCAAATCCGAGGGGCCTTGGCAAGCACTTGCTCCGATAAGAATCAACAAGGAAATCAGACAAAAACGGCTCATTTTATTGACTGCTTATGCATGAAACGCACAAAAATCGCCCAAACTTGCTTCCACCGGTCGCCCGGCAACTTCGGCTTTGTTGCCAATCATGACATTGGAAAGCACGGATTGGCGAATGTGGCTTTCGTTTTGAATGAGGCTGTTTTCAATTCGGGAATCGTGGACAGACGTGCCGGAACCAATGCTCACATGGGGTCCAATCACGGACCGTTCGATGCAAGCACCTGGTCCGATGTAGCATGGCGGAATGACAACTGAATCGGTGATGCTGGCCGTGGCATCCACCAAATTTTCTTGGGCTGTCAGGGCCAAAATCCGGGCATTGGTCTGAACCGTCACCGCTTTGTTTCCACAATCCATCCATTCCTCAACGGTACCCGGGGCAAATTTCAACCCATTCTGGGTCATGTTTCGGAGGGCATCCGGCAATTGGTATTCACCACCATGGACAATGTTCTCATCGATCAACCGCTGCAATTCTTGTTCGAGTCTAACCCCATCACGAAAGGCATAAATTCCAATCATGGCCAAATCACTGATAAATGATTCCGGCTTTTCGACGTAATCGGTGATGGCCCCTTCAGAATTGGTAACGACCACCCCAAAAGCGCTGGGATCTTCCACCTGCTTGCAGAACAACACCCCATCGAGGTTCGGATCGATGGTGAAGTCGGCACGGAAAAGCGTGTCAGCGAAAGCCACCACAACGGGCCCACGTAGGCATTGCCGGCCACACAAGATGGCATGGGCAGTTCCCAGGGGTTCCTCTTGATGACAAATGTGCCCGCGTGCACCCAATCGTTCCGCGAACCCCAACAATTGTGCTTCGACGTCGGCACCAAAATCTCCGATGACAAAAGCAATCTCCTCAACAGGCTCAGCGCTGCGTGCAACGATGTCCTCGACCAGCCGTTCGACGATGGGCTTTCCACCCACCGGAACCAAGGGTTTCGGGACTGTCAAAGTGTGTGGACGAAGCCGGCTGCCTCGGCCAGCCATAGGGATGATGATGTTCATGGGGAATCAGATCGATGGGAATGCTTGCCGTTCAATATTCATGCCGTACCTGTGTGCCCAAACCCACCGGTACCGCGAGATGTCTCCGGTAGATTTTCGGTTTCTTTCCACACAAGCCGCTCATACCTCGCCAATACCAACTGAGCAATTCGCTCTCCATGTCGCACGACAAAAGGTTGTTGCCCATGGTTGATCAGGAGCACTCCGATTTCACCGCGGTAATCGGCATCGATTGTGCCAGGGCCATTCAGGACTGTGACGCCATGCTTATAGGCCAATCCGCTTCGAGGCCTCACTTGAAGTTCCATCCCTTCTGGCAATGCAGCATACAACCCAGTGGGGATCAGTTGCCTTTCACCCGGTTGCAAGATGCGGTCACCTTCAGGCAAACTCGCCCGAACGTCTAGGCCGGCGCTTTGGGGGGTGGCATATTCAGGGAGGGAATGTCCGCTTCGATTGCGAACATAGGTGATGGTGTTCAATGCGATGGAATCGTTCATTTCCCGGGGAATTGTGCTTTTCGTTTTTCAATGAATGCAGTGGTGCCTTCTCGAAAGTCTTCTGTGCCAAACTGTTCACCGAAACAACGGATCTCTGCCTCGAATCCGTTTGTGCCAGATTGAAATCCGGCCAAAACGGCTCGAATGGCCGCGTCTAAGGCTGTTGGGGCATTCTGAATCATGCTTTGGGCCATTTGATGCGCCGCGGACAACAAATCTTCAGGGGCTGTTACCTGGTTGACCAGCCCGCACGCCAAGGCTTCATCGGCTTTCATCATGCGCGCTGTCAGGATGAGTTCCATGGCCTTGCCTTTGCCCACGAGTTGGGGCAACCGCTGCGTCCCACCATAGCCTGGAATCACCCCCAGACTGACTTCAGGCAAGCCCATCCGGGCATGGTCTGCAGCGATACGCACATGGGCTGCCATGGCCAATTCCAACCCGCCACCCAAAGCAAATCCGTTGATGGCAGCGATGACGGGTTTGGTGCAATTTTCAATCCGATCGAACAGTTCTTTTTGTCCTTGTGCGGCCAGGGCTTGACCTTCTTCTGGATTGAAATCAGCAAATTCTTTGATGTCGGCTCCGGCAACAAAGGCTTTTTCCCCAGAACCTGTGAGGACGATGGCCCGCACTTCAGGTTGGCTTTCAGCTGATTGGAGGGCTTTACTGAGCCCTTGAATCACGTCAGCATTGAGGGCATTGAGCGCCTCAGGGCGCTGTATGGTGAGGGTCATTACATGGCCCTCCTGATGGGACGCAATCAGCATGAATCAAATTTTCAGGTTGAAAACCCGAAATTACGAAACACCCATTGCCTCGGGCACTTTTTCAGGACGGCTGTTCAACAGCTGCTGGGTATATGGGTGTTGCGGTTGAGACCAAATGGTCTCCGTATCCCCGGATTCCACCACTTTTCCATTTTGCAACACAAATACCCTTGGGCAGAAAGATCGAATAACCGCCAAATCATGACTGATGAACAAATAGGTTAACCCCCTTTCTTCACCAAGTCGATGCAGCAACTTGAGGATGTCTTGTTGGATGTGGGCATCCAAAGCGGCGACCGACTCGTCGAGCACCAAAAATCGCGGCCGAATCGCCAAGGCCCTTGCGATGACAATTCGCTGCCTTTGTCCCCCACTGAACCCCCCCGGTCGCTTGTTTAAATCGGTGGGTTGCAAGCCGACATCGTGCATGAGTTGTTTGGCATCGGATTCGGGACGGCCATGCCGTTGAAGGACTTCCCGCAAGGCATTGCCAATCGTCATCCGGGGGCTCAAGGCGCTGAAAGGGTCTTGAAAAACCAATTGAGCCGAACGCCGCATCTCTTGAATGGCCTCTGGATGTTCAGGGTCCATCGGTTTTCCGTCCAGCAGGACAACGCCAGAATCAGGCTTTTCGAGGCCGAGCAACAACCGGCCGATGGTGGATTTTCCACTGCCGCTTTCACCGACCAATCCCACCCGTTCTCCAGGCCAAAGGGCCACGCTCACATCATCCACGGCGGTGAAAGTTGTTTTTGGACGCCCCCTCCAATCCCGGTGAATCACAAATGACTTGTGCAAGTGACGTCCTTCAATCAAAGGGGTGCCTGGCTTAGAAGTGGATGGACCTGCGGATGACAGTGTGTGCGCTTGGAGCAAGGCTTGGGTGTAAGGATTTTGAGGAGCGTCCAGGATGGATTGGACGTCACCGGTCTCCAGGATTTGGCCTTGATTCATCACCAATACAGCATCTGCGATTTCCCGCACCACGTCCAAATCATGGGTGATGAATAACACCGCCAGTCCCCGGTCACGGCAAAGCCGTTTGAGCAGTTGCAGAACAGCCTTTTGCACCGTGACGTCCAAAGCCGTCGTGGGTTCATCTGCAATCAGGACACGGGGGTTGCCCGCCAGGGCCAAGGCAATCATCACGCGCTGCTTTTGGCCGCCACTGAGTTCATGGGGGTATTTTTCAAAGGTCCCATGCGGATCGGACAAATCCACCTCCTGAAACAACCTCTCCACCCGATTCCGGGCTTGTTCTGAGGAGATGTTTTCATGGAACATGGGGCCTTCTGCCACTTGCCATCCCACCCGAGTGGAAGGGTTCAATGATGACATGGGGTCTTGAAAAATCATGGCGGCACCTTGGCCCAAGGGTGTTCGCACAGGACCCCGAGGTTGTATCCAATGGGTTCCATCTGATGCCATCACGGTCCCAGAAAGCACTTGACCTCCAGGGGGCAAGAGGCCCATAATGGCGGACGAGGTTAGGCTTTTCCCCGAACCGCTTTCCCCGACAAGTGCGGTGATGCGCCCACTGTGAAGTTGAAAGGTGACGTCACGCGTTACCGGTTGACCATGGAATCCCACGGACAACGCGTTCACCGAGAGGATCGGTTCAGAGGGTGCCGCGTTGGTCTTGTTCACGTTCAATGGCCTCAAAGAGGGCCTTGAAATTGCCTTTACCGAAAGATTTCGCTCCCTTGCGCTGGATGATTTCGAAGAACATGGTGGGGCGATCGACTACAGGCTTGGTGAAGAGCTGCAGCAAGTAGCCTTCTTCATCTCGGTCAATCAATATGCCCAGTTCCTTCAACGGTTCGAGGTCTTCATCAATCTCGCCGACCCGATCCAAGACTGTGTCGTAATAGGTCTTCGGAACCTGCAAGAATTCAATGCCGCGCGCCTTGAGTTGGGTGACCGTTTCAATGATGTTGTCCGTGGCCACGGCGATGTGCTGGACGCCCGCCCCTTGGTAGAAATCGATGTATTCTTCGATTTGGGATTTTTTGCGGCCCTCCGCGGGTTCGTTGATGGGGAACTTGATGCGCCCATTCCCATTGGACATCACCTTGGACATCAATGCTGTGTATTCAGTTGAGATGTCCTTGTCATCGAATGAAATGAGCTGGGCGAAGCCCATGACATGGGCATAGAATTCGACCCAAGTGTTCATTTGGCCCCAATCCACATTGCCCACCATGTGATCGATGTACTTCAAGCCCACGGGCTTCACAGGCACTTCGGGATGCCACGCTTCATATCCGGGCAGAAAAACCCCATCATAAGCCTTCCGTTCCACAAATGTGTGAATGGTGTCTCCATATGTTTCGATTGCGCTCAACACGACCGAGCCGTTTGCGTCCTTTTGCACTTGTGGTTCGTGAACACTGACGGCACCTCGGGATGTGGTTTCCATCCAGCTTTGTCGGGCATCATCCACCCACAAGGCGACAGATTTGACGCCGTCTCCATGCCGGTTGATGTGGGCATTGATTTCGCCATCCGGGCCCAATGGGGAGGTCAAGACCAAAACAATTTTGTCCTGCTTGAGCACATAACTCACTGTGTCCTTGGAGCCTGTTTCCAGGCCCTTGTAGGCCAAAGGTTGGAATCCCCAAGCCATCATGTAGTAGTATGCGCTCTGCTTTGCGTTTCCACAATACAGTTCCACATGATCAGTCCCGAGGAGCGGCAAGAAATCTTCCGCGGAGGGGACCACTTTTTCGAGTTCAGGAGTTGTTGCACCCATGTTGTTCAATTTCCAATGACAATCTAATCAAATTTCCAGGTTCGCTTCCGCATCAATCCAACCACGAGGTGTGGTAATCGCCATGCGAAATATTCAAGGCCGCTTGCGTCACTTGCAAAGGCCGGAAAGTATCCACCATAACAGCCAATTCCTCGGTGCCTTTCTTGCCAATGCTGCCTTCATATGTGCCCGGATGTGGCCCATGTGGAATGCCCGCTGGGTGAAGCGAAATGTAACCGCGATCAATGCCTTTGCGCGACATGAAATTTCCTTCAACATAGTACAAGACCTCATCACTGTCGATGTTGGAGTGGTTGTAAGGCGCCGGAATGGATTCCGGATGGTAATCATACAAACGCGGTACAAACGAACAAATCACGAAGGCCGAAGTCTCGAAAGTTTGGTGGACAGGTGGAGGTTGGTGCACGCGCCCAGTAATGGGTTCGAAGTCGTGAATGGAGAATGCATAGGGGAAGTGGTATCCATCCCATCCCACCACGTCAAAGGGATGGGAGGCGTACACCAAATCGTGCATGAACCCTTCCTTCCGAATGCGGATGGTGTAGCTCCCCATTTCGTCGTGTGTTTCCAAAACCTCAGGCGCACGGAAATCTCGTTCGCAGTAGGGGCTGTGCTCCAACAATTGCCCGAAGTGGTTGCGGTAGCGTTTTGGTGTGTAGACCGGATGGGCGGATTCAGTGATGAACAGCCGGTTGTCATCTCCATTGAAAACCCAGTTGTGGATGACTCCACGAGGGATGACCAAATAATCTCCGCTTCCAAATTCAATGTTCCCGAACAGGGTTCGCAAAGTGCCTTGGCCCTCGTGAACAAACACCACTTCATCGCAATCGGCATTCTTGTAAAACGCATCGGCGGGCATGGATGCCGATGGCGCAGCCAAAGCAATGGTGCAATCATTGTTGAACAACACCGGTACTCGTCCCATGATGGGGTCAGGGTGGGCTGGGATTTTGAACCCTTCTAGTTTGCGGCTGTGCATGTTGTGTTTCACAGCGGCTTTTGGGCGTGCATCGATGGCGTCGCCAACCGATTGGACCATGGTGGGCCTGCGCAAATGGTACAACAGGGAACTCATGCCGGCAAACCCGATGGTGCCGAACAACTGCTCATGATGGAGGGAACCGTCTTCCTTTCGGAATGTGGTGTGACGCTTGTGTGGAATTCGTCCGCGTTTCGTGTAGAAAGGCATGTCTGGAGTTTTCGCAGACGAAGTTAGGGCAAGGAGGATGCACAGCCGCTGCCACGGTTGAAGTGCTTAGGTGGAAGAGACGACGTGTCAATCCTTCGCTCCGATCAGCCGGGCATGCCATGGCAACTCACCGTCTCGATTGAGCTGCCAGTGCAAACTCAAACGATCTCCAGCTTGAAGTGAATGACCAGCTCGCATGCGGTTTTTGCGGATGATGGTGCGCAATTTGATGCCGTGTTCTTGTGAAATTTGGTAAAGGGTTTGCCCTGCTTTAACCGTCACCCAATCCACATTTCCCACGTTGCGCTTGGGTTGCAGATAAACAATTTCACCGCCCACCAGCTGGTGTTCTTCAGATTTTCGCGGGATTTCATTGTATCGATAGAGTTGGCCGGGCATCATGTCCAATTCTTTCGCTAGGGTTTCATAGGAATCTTGAGGCCCCGCGATGAGGTATCTGATGTCGTTGTCACTGATCCAAACTTCTCGACCAGCAGTCCAATGCAGCCGTGTTGCGGCCAAGTCTTCCTGCACCCGGGAAATGTCTTCTATGCGATCCATCAGTGTCAAGCCTTCCTCATCAAACCGTTGCAATTCGTAACGCTCGATGAGGTTGATGAGCAGACCGGCATATTTTGGGTTGGTGGCGTAACCGCATTTTTTCAACCCCCGGGCCCAGCCTTTGTAGTCGGTGATGTCCAATTCGAACAAGGGAGCGTATCGCGATCGTTTCAAAAAGTCACTGTGGTCATCAAAACTGGCGGCGGCGCTTTTGTACACCCGGAAGCACTCCCCCTTTTCGTCGTCGTCGTGGTAAGTCCTTCTTCCGTCCCAGTCGCTGTGGCATTTGATGCCAAAATGGTTGTTGGATTTGGCGGCCAATTCACTGTTTCCATTGCCCGATTCCAAAATGCCTTGGGCCAAGGTGATGCTGGCAGGAATGCTGTGTTCTACCATTTGTTGGACGGCCACTTCACTCCAGCGGCTGACGTAATCGTGTGGGGTCAATCGCTTTTGCGCGCTGGCATCTCCCAGCGAAAACAAACCGAACAGGACCAACAGGCTGTTGAGCCGGATGCCCATGGAATGGAATTTCATTTCTTTCATGCGCCCATGTGTTGGACAATCCTGCAATATTAGAACGCTTCATGCAGGGCTTTCAGCGTCCTTCTCGAAGGATATTCACGTTGAAATGTCAATTCCGCACGAAACGGCTTCACCGGTTGGGCAGGCTGTCAGCGGGCAGGGTTTGCTGGATTTGGCCAGTCTCATCGGAAAAAGTCCAAATCCCTGTCGGCTGACCATTTTCATCATATGCCCCTTCGATGGCAAGCTGTCCATTGGGATGCCAAGTCTTGTAGTCGCCTGTTTGCAATCCATTTTGATAGAAGTGCTCGGACCATTGGAATCCGTTGGGGTAATGCGCTTCCCACACGCCGTGTTTCTTGCCGTTTTGGTAGTGTCCGACCCGATCCAGTTCGCCATTTTCGAAGAACACCTGGACCTCGACGCTATCGCCTTGATTTAAGAACACTTGACGCCGAATGGCACCCGATGGCCAAGTTCGCGTGGTCACCCACCCATTTTGTACCCATTCCGATGCCTTCTGTTCTTTGTCCGAATCTGAAGGAGGAGCTGTGCAGGCTATGGAGAAAATCATCCAAAAAGCGATGGGGGCGACGCCAAAAACCTTGCGATTCATCGTTTTCGTTCAATGGTGAAGTCCACGAGATCCACGAGTGCCTCCCGTGCTGGTGTGGGCGGAAATGTGTTCAGCAATTCGATGGCTTCGTTTCGAAGTGTGGTCATTTTTTTTCGGGCATAATCCATTCCGGGTCCTTTCAGGATGGCCTGCATCACACGTTCCACGGCTGCGGGGTCATTGTGTCTGTATTTGACCAGCCGAATCAATTGCCGGCGCTCGCTTGCTGAGGCTTGTTGTAGGGTGTGAATCAAGGGCAGGGTCATTTTTCGTTCCTTGATATCAACGCCAGTCGGCTTGCCGGTGCGTTGACCGTCGCCAAGATCCAGCAGATCATCTTTGATTTGGAATGCCAAACCCACCAACTCTCCAAATTTCCGCATGCGCTCGATTCCTTCTTCATCCGTTTTAACCGCAGCTGCACCGCAAGCGCAGCATGCGGCAATCAGCGAAGCTGTTTTTCTTCGAATGATATCGAAATAAACCGTTTCAGTGATATCCAAGCGTCGGGCCTTTTCGATTTGCAGCAATTCTCCTTCACTCATTTCGCGAACCGCTCTGGAGGTGATTTTGAGCAGGTCCCAAGTGTCCTCATCTACGGCCATAAGCAGCCCCCGTGACAGCAAGTAATCGCCCACCAAAACAGCGATTTTTTTTCGCCACAAGGCCTGGATGGAAAAGAATCCTCTCCGCATCGGACTCTCATCAACGACATCGTCATGCACCAGCGTAGCGGTGTGGAGGAGTTCGATTAAAGACGCCGCCACGTTTGCCCTGTGGCCCAGTGGAGCTTCGGCTCGATGAATTTTCGCGGTCAAAAAGACAAACAATGGCCGCATTTGTTTGCCATTGCGTCGGATGATGTATCGCGTGATGGTGTTCAAAAGTGCCACATCAGTCCGCATGGCCTCCTTGAAATGGGCACGAAAGGCGGACATCTCTTGTTTTACTGGGGCTTGAATCTGGTCGATGCGTGACATGAATCGCTGACAAAGGTACGTCCTCCGTTCGGGGCGAAGGGTCATGGTCAGGCGCTATATTTGACTTTTCAAGCCCGCACTCATGATCCATTCCATGACTGGCTTTGGTAAAGCCACCACCACGGTGGGCCCCCGCCGGTTCACCATTGAAATCCGTTCCTTGAACGGTAAGCAGCTTGATTTGGGGATTCGCATGCCTTCTCGTTTGCGCGAGCGGGAGATGCAGTTGCGCAAATCCTTGGCTGCCGAATTGGTTCGTGGCAAAGCGGACTTGACCATTCAATATGAAACCGATGCTGCGGAAGGACGGGACTTGAATGAACCGCTCATCCACGGATATCTTGATGTGTTGGAGCGTTTAGCAAAAGACCGCGGATATGATCGGGATCATGCAGATTTGTTCTCTGTAGCGATGAGACTTCCTGATACGGTTTCGACGAGCACGGAGACTTTTGATGAAGCAGAATGGGCAGAAGTCAATCAGGCGGTGGATCAAGCGGTTTCGGCGTTGCAGGCTTACCGCGAACAGGAGGGCCAAACATTGGATGCAGATTTTCGACAACGAGTGGCCTGCATCTCCTCGCTTGAAGCCCGTTTGGATACCATGTTGGACATTCGCATTCAGAAAGTGAGGGCGCGCATTCAGAATCACTTAGAAGAGGCCATTGATCGCAGCCGAATTGATGAAAATCGATTTGAGCAAGAAGTGCTCTTCTATTTGGAAAAAATGGATGTGACGGAAGAGCGGGTTCGCCTGCGTGCACACTGCAATTATTTCTTGGAGATGTTGGCATCGGAGGCGAACAGCCACGGCAAAAAACTTGGCTTTATTGCCCAAGAAATGGGGCGGGAAATCAACACCTTGGGGTCGAAGGCAAACGATGCGGACATTCAGCGAATTGTGGTGGAAATGAAAGATGAATTGGAGAAAATCAAAGAACAGGTGTTGAATGTCCTCTGAGATTCAAGTCCGCGGGAAATCACTCATTGTGTCCGCCCCCTCCGGATCTGGCAAAACCACGATTGTGCGGCATTTGTTGGCTGACCCGTCCTTGTCCTTGGGTTTTTCGGTCAGTGCGACAACACGGCAGCCGCGAGGCGCTGAACAACATGGCGTGGATTATCATTTCATGGATTCGGATACATTTCAGCGTCGGGTGGCCAACGGTGACTTCATCGAGTGGGAGGAGGTGTATCCCGGCCGATGTTATGGCACGTTGAAGTCGGAATTGGATCGGCTGTGGTCATCGGGCTTGGTTCCCGTTTTTGACATTGATGTCGTCGGCGGCGCCAAACTGCGTCAACTTCTCGGCCCTTCAGCCCTCGCCCTGTTTATTCGCACCCCGTCCATCGATACGCTGCGTGAGCGACTGGTGTTGCGGGGAACAGATGCCCCAGAAGTCATTGAGGAGCGCGTGGCCAAAGCCGCGGAAGAATGGACGTATGCACCTCAGTTCGACCACGAAGTTGTCAACGATGATTTGGAAGTGGCCTGCGCATCGGCAACTGCACTCTTGAAAGAACACCTGACGCACGCTCCCGCATGAATGACATGCAGCCACAAAAGACCAAAAGTGTTGGCTTGTATTTCGGGTCGTTCAATCCCATTCACATGGGACATTTGGTGATTGCCAATCACATGGCGACATGCACAGACTTGGATGAGGTATGGTTAGTGGTCACACCCCAAAGTCCGCACAAGTCGCGGAATGATTTGATCGCCCAGGATGACCGTTTGCAAATGGTCCGGTTGGCCATCGCGGACCACGAGCGGCTGCATGCTTCGGATGTTGAGTTTCATTTGCCACAGCCCAATTACACGGCCGCTACCATGAGGCATCTGCGGGAAAAGCATCCGGATTTGGTCTTTAGCATCATCATCGGGGAAGACAACTTTGACACGTTGCACAAGTGGCAGCACTACTGGGAACTTGTTGATTTGCATCAAATCTTGGTATATCCCCGTCGGGAACTGGGTCCAGAACCCACTCCACCACCTCCGTACAATCCAGAAATGGTGCGTGAAGGGCAGCGCGTGCCGGCTTCTCACCCCAACATCAAGTTCTGCGAAGCTCCGATGATCAGCATTTCTTCGTCATACTTGAGGGAGGCCATTTTGTCCCGTCGAGACATCCGTTATCTCCTGCCAGACAAAGTCCTTCATTACATCGGTTCGAATCACTTGTACGAGGATTGAGGTCTGTCATGGCCTTGGTGTTTGGGCATATCCAAGTTTCGCCATAACTTATCTAGTGATGAAGCGAAGAGATTTTATATCCAAAGGGTCAGCCATTGTGGGCATGGCAGCTGTCGCGCCGTCATGGGTTTCAGCGACCAGTGGCATGTGGGCTTCCCCAGTTGAACGCCGATTGCACCAGGTGCTGAATGCCCGGCGTACCATGGTTCAAAACGTCCCCGTTTTGAGAAGCTTCGGTGGTGGGGAACTCGATTTGGTATCACCATTTGTGATGTTGGATGAGTTTGGTCCTTTACAAATTGACCCAGGCTCGCTTGGCATGGACATCAAGGCTCACCCCCATGCAGGCATCACCCCCACGACCTACCTTCTAAGCGGGAGCGGGAGGCACACCGACAGCATGGCGAATGACATTGTTTACCGCCGCGGAGAATTCATGACTTTCAGTTCAGGTCGTGGGGCGATTCACGAGGAAGTCAGCAGCCAAGAGATTCGACGAGATGGTGGGGTGGTGCATGGGTTTCAGATTTGGCTGAATGTTCCGGGAAAGGAGAAGTTCAGCGAACCGGTCACCCACATCCACTGCCGTGAAAACTTGCCTGTGGTTTCCACCGATGGCTTTGAATTGAAGGTGGTGATGGGTTCTGCTTTTGGCCAATCTTCGCCGGTATTCACCCATACTCCAGCTTTCTATTACCACGTTGCGCTCAAGGCAGGTGCGCGCCTGGATTTGCCTGTGGATCCCACGCACAATGCCTTTGTTCATGTCATTGAAGGCCAAGTGGAAACAGAAGGACGTCAGACGTTGCGGGATCAGCAATTGGGACTCTTCGAGCGGGGAGGAGAGGTGATGCGCTTTTTCGCCGCGGAGTCCGCTGCCGAATTTTTGGTTTTGGGAGGGGCTCCACTCCATGAACCCGTGGTTTCTTATGGTCCATTTGTGATGAATTCACAAGACCAAATCGAGCAGTGTTTCCGGAATTATCGCGCAGGCAAGATGGGGGAGTTGTGACGGTGACGGTCACCCAAACATCAGCATCCACCCAGCCATCAAGACCATGGAAAGGTCTTCCACAATGGTGACAGTGCTCATGGGCAGGTTGAACACATCGCCGAGACATGCACAGCGAATGGTTTGACGACTGACCACGCTGCGAATCACACCGATGCTGCTGAAACCCAAAACGCCTATGGTGATTCCATTCGCCACGTAAGGTGCCTCACCCGTCAGGTACATCAGCCCCAGTCCAAGTTCGATGAAGGGATACAACATCCCCCAGGCAAACCACCTTGCGGCCAGCAAATCGTACATCTGGTAACTTTCTGCAAAGCCGCGCAAATTCAGCAACTTGAATGCTGAAAAGACCAAAAAGAATCCGGCCATGAAATGCCGCATCCACAAGGTGAAATCCCAACTTCCGAAAGGCCACTGGGCTATCAGGCTTACCCCTAGAATGAATCCCACAATGATGGCCAGAGGTTTGTAGGTTTGGATTGTGGGGGTCTCAACCTCAAGCTGTTGGGCCGATATTTCTTCCACACTTTTGATGGTGTAAGGCCCCGCCTGGTGGACCAAATTTTGCAACCCGAAAAGAGAAATCTTGGATTCTGGGGCAAATTCAATTTCGGCTTGCGGGGCTTCCAGTTGGACGTGGATGCTTTGAATGTCTGGGGATGACTTCAAGGCTTTCTCCACGCGAGAGACGCATCCACCACAGGTCATTCCATGGATTTCATATTTCATTTTTGGGACGTCATGTGTTGTTGAAGTTGTTCATGGTTCGGGTTAAGCCCATTGTGGCAAATCCCCAAACCAACTTTTCCACACGATTCAACCTTTCGCGGAGTGCTTCCCGCTCTTGGTCATTCCATTCCCCGAGGACGTATCCGATTTGCTGGCCTTTGGAAAATGTGTCGCCAATACCAAACCGCAAGCGGGCATATCCTCCGGTGCTCAACAGCGCTTGGATGTTTTTGAGCCCATTGTGTCCTCCATCTGATCCTTTCCCACGCAACCGCAATGTTCCAAATGGCAGGGCCAAGTCATCCGTGATGATGAGCACACGATCCAATGGAATGTTCTCGGTTTCCATCCAGTACCGAACGGCTTTTCCGCTGAGATTCATGAATGTATTGGGTTTGAGCAACACACAGGTTCGGCCCTTGAATTTCGCGTAGCAGACGTCCCCCAAACGCTCCGTTTTGAAGACGACTTCTCGGGCATGCGCAATGTGGTCGACCACTTTGAATCCAATGTTGTGCCGTGTTTCAGCATATTCAGCTCCGGGGTTGCCCAAGCCAACAATCAAAAACTTCATCCACGCGAAGTTCCGAAATCAGAAGTCGAATCAGGCAGCGGGCAATTCAAAATCGAACAAACCACTTCGGATGGCGTCAGATTCAGCCTCATTGTTCCACCTGAAAAGCTTGCCGACGTTTTCCATGTCTGTGAAATCCACATGTTGAGATTCAAGATGGCCCCTTTCGAAGACAAAGAGGCATGTTTTGCCTGCTGGTAAAGGGGTCGCCACACCGGGTTTGCATTCTTTCTCTTCTGGGGAACTTCAAAAATAAAACTCCGCAAAGAAAAAGGCCCACATCTCAGAGATGCAGGCCTTCTTTCGGTTTGAAGAGAAGGGGTTATGCTTCTGCTCCTGCTTCCGCTTGTGCTGCATCTTCCGCGCCTTCCGCGCCTTCTTCGCCTGCGGCTGCCGACATGGCAGCACGTGTGCGCTTGACGGCTGCAATCAAGGCTGAATCACTCATCAGCACCTCGCAATTTTCCACGTTCATGTCCCGAACGCGGGCGTTATCACCGATTTCCAAGTCACTGACGTCAATGGAAACGAATTCTGGCAAGTCGTTGGGCAATCCGCGAACAGGCACTCTGCGGAATTGGAGCTCCAAGCGTCCCCCGGCAATGACACCTGCAGCTGTTCCGGTGGTGCGGAGTGGCAACTCCACACGAACAGGTTTGTCCTCAGACAATTCGAGCAGGTCAATGTGCACAATGCGGTCGGTTACGGGGTGAAACTGCACTTCCTGGAAAATGCAATCATGTTCCGTCCCTTCCAATTCCAGCTTGACACGATAGACATCGGGGCTGATGACCAGCTTGCTCAATTTGATTTCGTCTACATGGAAATGGTGCTGCTCACCTTTGCCATAAAGCACACCTGGGACGCGGTGCTTGTCGCGCAATGCTGTGGCATCTTTTTTCCCTACGCCCTCACGAGGAGAGCCGCTCAATGATGCAATTTTCATAATGATATCTGATTTAATGGATCAGCAGAGTTGAACTAATGGATTTGTTCTCCATCAAGCATTTTAGTGATTGTCCAAACATTTCTTCAACACCGACAACTTCAATTTTGTCTTGGGGTTGATCAGGTTTCAATGGAATGCTGTCTGTGACAATCAATTTTTTTAAGACCGAGCTTTCGATGCGTTCGTAGGCAGGGCCGCTCATGACGGCATGTGTGCATACGGCCCGAACGCTGAGGGCACCATGCGCCATCATCAAGTCTGCGGCCTTGGTGAGCGTGCCTGCCGTGTCGCACATGTCATCCACCAGAACGACATCCCGACCTGCGACATCACCGATGACCGTCATGCTTTCGACTTGATTGGCCACTTTGCGTTGTTTGTAACAAATGGCCATGTCCACCCCGAGCATCTTGGCATAAGCACTGGCGCGCTTTGTTCCTCCGGTATCAGGTGTAGCCATGATGAGGTTGGTGCGATTGAGTTTTTCCAAATGTGGAATGAACAGCGTGCTCGCATACAAGTGGTCGACAGGGACTTCGAAAAAACCTTGAATCTGGTCCGCATGCAAATCCATGGTGATCAAACGATCGATGCCCGCCGCAGTCAGCAGGTTGGCCACGAGTTTGGCACCAATGGCCACGCGGGGCTTGTCTTTTCTGTCTTGACGAGCAAAACCGAAGTAAGGGATGACGGCAATGATGCGTTTGGCTGAGGCACGCTTGGCCGCGTCAATCAGCATCAGCAATTCCATCAAATTGTCAGTGGGGGGGTAAGTGGACTGTACAATGGCCACTTCTTGGCCCCGGATGGTTTCTTCAATGCTGACAGAAAACTCTCCATCGCTGAATTTCGTCGTCTTCACGGGCACCAACTCCAGTCCCATGGAAGTCGCTATGCGCTCCCCAAACGCCAAAGAAGATGAACCCGCAATGATTTTGAGCATGTCAGACACGTTTTGAGCCGATTTTCACGGGGGCAAAGGTATTGATTATCTGCAGACCATCGACATCCTCACCCTGGGATCAGGCATCAATCAACTTGAAGCCTTTCCCGTGGACATTCAAAATTTCAATGTCGGTATCTGGCTTGAGGTGACGGCGGAGTTTTGCAATGTACACATCCATGGAGCGGCCATTGAAGTAATTCGACTCACCCCAAATGGATTTCAATGCATGAGACCGTTCCATCAGCCCATTCTTGTGCTTGCACAGCAAGAACAGAAGCTCATTTTCTTTGGTGGTCAGCCGCGACTCTTCTCCGTTGAGGCGAAGGGTTTGGGTGTTGTAATCAAATTGGAATTGGCCAATTTGGAACTCCGTTACCTCTTCACCTTCCTCTGGTAGAGCAGCGCTCCTCCGAAGGATGGCTTGTATGCGCACCAGCAACTCCTCCATGGAAAATGGCTTGGTCATGTAATCATCAGCGCCCAACTTGAAACCTTCGAGGGTGTCCTCCTTGGCACTTCTGGCGGTGAGGAAAAGAATGGGCAAGGCCCGCGTTTCTCGACGAATTTCTTCGGCAACTTGAAAACCATCCTTCCGCGGCATCATGACATCGAGTAAGACAAAATCGAAGGAGCCGCGGTGGAATTCTTTCAATCCCTCTACACCGTCTTGGGCCCAAACCACTTGAAACCCTTTTACCTTCAGATAATCAGAGAGTAGTCGACCCAAGTTGGGGTCGTCCTCACAGAGTAGAATGTCGATTGGTTTTGTAGACATGGTTATATGTTTTTCTGTTCTTGCTGGTTTAATCTTGAGTTCCCGGGTCCAATTGCTGTTTGGGCAATCGCAGGATGAACTGCGAGCCTTTGCCCACTTCGCTTTCAACCCAGATGGCACCGTTGTGCCGTTCAATGACTGTTTGTACATAACTCAATCCCAGACCAAATCCTTTGACATCATGCACATTCCCGGTGGGAACCCGATAGAGTCTATCAAAAACCTTGCCTAAATCTTCTCTCGGGATTCCGATGCCGTTATCTTGAAAACGCAATTCAACGCCATTTGTTACTTGGCGACTTGAAATCGTGAGCTTGGGTTCGCCATTGGAATATTTCAAAGCATTGTCAATGAGGTTGTAAACAACGTTTGTGAAATGAATCCGATCCACCTCGCAAACTGGATCCGTTGCGTTCAGTTCCCACTGGACTTTTCCTTTTTGTTTCCGAATGGCAATGGCGTTGTTTCGCACCACCTCGCGAAGGATGTCGTGGACATTGAGGGGTTGGTGGAAAATTCTCATGGTTCCTTGGTCGGCCACTGACGCTTGGAGCACATTTTCCACCAAAACACTCAACCGCTTGTTTTCTTCTCGAATCAAACCGAGATAGTGCTTGACCGTATCCTCATCCTTGCGCATGTCGGAATCGCTGAGTGCCTCAGATGCCAGTCCAATGGTGCTGATCGGCGTTTTCAATTCGTGGGTCAGGTTGTTCATCAAATCCCTTCGAATGCGATCAATGCGTTTGTTTCGATTGGCGGTGACCACGGCGCTGAACAAGCCCCCTGCGATGACAGCGAGCATCAATCCAGTCAGTGCAAATTGGCCCAACAAATTCCGAAGCAGGTATCGCTCAAGCCGAGGAAAATAAACCACCAACCGCAAGGGGTCGATGCGAATGCTGTAACCCGCTTCCAAAAAAGCCTCGCGATGTGACTCATGGGCTTCTTGCAATCGCACAGGTTGGCCATAACGGTCGAACACCGCCACCCACGCTTCAGCCAAAACCCCACGATTCTCAAGGACGTTGTTGATCATGTCTCCCAGCTCGAAAGCATCCATCCGGGCCAGCATGCGCCGTTCGAGCACATCGATTCCCTGTCCGATGGGGCTGCTGTTGGAATGACTTTTGGGGTTGGGGCTGGACATGGCTTCCAGTTCCATGGTGAGGATTTCCATGCTCGGTTGGGTAACCAATTCCGAAACTTCTGTCAAAGCCTGATGCACACTCGCATCAAACAGCTGTTGTTTCATTCGGATGGAGGAACGCAACCAGGAGATTTGGATGGAACTCATCACCAAAAAAGCCCCCACCATGGCAAGAATGAACCAGGGAATGGCACGGTGACTTTGCTTAACCTTCACGATTCAAAAATACAATCCCGAAGGCCTGTCCCTGTCGACAGGTGTGAAAGAACTGGAAGATTCAACATCCCTTAACAACTTCTTGACATTCCAACGCAAATGACCCTGTAGGTTTGCGGCAGATTCTACCCTTGCAATAGAATATTGCGCATCACGAAGGGCGAGTTCAGTCCAATTTGGACGGCAGGTTTTGTAGGCTTCGACAGGTGAAGCAGGAAAAGACAGTTTGCAACGGCAGGTTGTCTTTTTTGCTTGAGGAGGATTTGCGAAGTTCTTGCTACTTTCGATGTCCACTCGCTTTCGGGCCCCAACCTATTTGTTTTGATTCCGCAGTCCACCATCGACAACATCCTGCAAACCGCCGTCATCGAAGACGTGGTTTCGGATTATGTCGAATTGAAAAAGTCTGGAAGCACCTACCGGGGATTGAGCCCATTCACGAACGAGAAAACACCCAGTTTCTATGTGGTCCCTGCGAAGTCCATATTCAAGTGTTTCAGTTCTGGAAAGGGAGGCAGTGTGGTCACTTTTTTAATGGAACTCGAAAAGGTGAGTTATCCCGAGGCCCTTCGAATGTTGGCCAAACGCTACAACATCGAAATCGAGGAAGAGGAAATGAGTGAGGAGCGGCGGGCAGAAATGACCGAAAGAGAGAGCCTCGCTGCCGTGGTCAAATGGGCTGATTCATATTTTCAAAATGAATTGTTTGAGACGGAATCGGGACAGGCCATTGGGCTGAGTTATTTCGAGTCGAGGGGATTTCGGCGGGATGTGCTCAAGAAATTTGGAATCGGATATTGCCCGGATCAATGGGCGGCAATGAGTCAAGCGGCGACTGCTGCTGGGTATTTGCCAGAACGTCTCGTTGCGGTGGGGTTGAGCAAAACGAAGGAAGAAGACGGAAGTCTATGGGACTTTTTCAAGGGTCGTGTGATGTTCCCCATTCGGGATGTCTCAGGTCGGACCATCGGGTTTGGTGGCCGAACCTTGCGCTCGGACAAGAAAGTTGCCAAATATTTCAACAGCCCCGAATCCGCCCTTTACCACAAAGGCAAGGTGTTGTATGGCATTGATTTGGCTCGCCCAGAGATAGGCAAATCTGACAGGGTGTTTCTGGTGGAGGGCTACACCGATGTGCTGGCCATGCACCAAGCCGGAGTGGAAAATGTGGTGGCTTCGTCTGGGACTGCGTTGACGGAAGGCCAAATCAAGCTCATTCACCGCTTCACGAAAAACATCACGGTGTTGTTTGACGGCGACGCTGCGGGCATTCGCGCTTCTTTACGGGGCATTGACTTGTTGCTTGCCGCGGGCATGAATGTTCGCGTCGTGCTTTTTCCGGACGGAGATGACCCGGACAGTTATTCGAAAAAAGTGAGTCCGGCTGAACTGCGGCAACATGTAGAAGAGGCGTCTCAGGACTTTTTGGCGTTCAAAATCCAACTGCTTTCAGAGGACATCGGTGATGACCCCATTCGAAGGGCAGGGATGATTCACAGCGTCGTTGAATCTGTGGCCGCCATCCCCGACACCATTCAACGTGGCGTGTATTTGCAATCTTCTGCAGCTGCGCTGGATATGGCTCAGGACGTCCTCGCACGAGAGGTAGACAAGGCACTGCACAAGAAGCATTTGGAAGTCCAAAAGGCGGAGCAACGTCGCATTCGGAGGGAATCCCAAACCCACCGTCCAGTTTCGCCAGCGGGCAATGACCGGCCGGTTTGGCCAGGAGATGCCGAGGCCCCTCCACCCCGTGAAGAATTTGGGTTTTCGGCACCATTTGACAACGTAAATTTCACGGAACCCGAGCACGTCATTCACCGCCGCATTCTCGAACGAGACCTCATCCGATTGCTGATTCGGTATGGAGACAAACCGGTGCATGTGCGAACAGCCAACGAGGAAGAAGAATGGGTCGAAGTGCAGTTTGCGGAATTGGCGGTCCACCATTTGAATGCATCTTCAATGGTTTTGCTGGACGCCCCATGCCGATCCGTGTTGACGTTGTTTGCGGTTTCCATGCAGGAAGAGGGGATTCCGGCTCAAGATCAATTGGTACATCATGCAGATGCGCAAGTTGCCCAATTGGCGGCTGAGTCTCTGATGGAACGGCATCTTGTGAGCACGCGCTGGAGCAGTTCGCACGGAATTTACCATACACGAGAGGAAGATGAGCTGGAAAAGGCCTTGCTCGGGGTGCTGCACCGCCTCCTGATGAATGAGATTGCATACCGAACGGAGGAGGTCTTGGAACAAATCAAGGATTTGGGGGAAAATCCAGACGAAAATAAATTGAAAATACTCCTGGAACGCAAGCGCGAGCTTGATCTGGATAAAATCCATAAGGCCACTTATTTCGGTGTGGCCATTCTCGGATAAATTTGCGCCGATATGGGGATTCGGAATTTCCTTGAAACGGGCTTCAGCATTGGCAATTACACCATCACTTGGTTGGATGCGTTGTTGGTGATGGTCATTTTTGCGACCGCTCAAGCGGTGGTTTGGTTGTTCCGGTGGCTTTTGGGGCGTTTGCTGAGCAAAACGTTGGATGATCCGGGCAAGCGCTTTATGGTGATCCGCTTGATGCGCACGGTTGTTTACGTCATCGCGGGCATCGGGGCTTTGGAAACCGTTGGCATCGATTTGACAGGTCTTCTGTTGGGTTCTGCAGCCCTTTTGGTGGGCATCGGTATTGGGTTGCAGAACTTTTTCAACGACGTGGTTTCCGGGTTTGTCATCCTCTTCGAAGGGGGCGTTCGAGTGGGAGATGAATTGGAGGTGGACGGGATGTTGGTGCGGGTTGAACGCATCGACTTGCGGTCGACGCGGGTGGTGACCCGAAGGGGGGATCTGATTGTGATGCCAAATGGCTTGATTTCAGGATCGCGGGTGAAGAATTTTACGCAAGGAGAACCCCGCTCCATGATTAACATTCGGGTTGGTGTGGCCTATGGTTCCGATACGGATCAAGTGGAATCCATCTTGCGTCAAGCCGCTTTGGACCAACCTGAAGTCAATGAGCATGACCCCATTGTGGTGGTGTTTGATGATTTTGGGGATTCAGCCCTGGTGTTTGACCTCCGTTGTTTTGTGACACATCCATGGCAACGCGACCGCATTGCAAGTGACATTCGATTCCGAATCGATCGTCGCTTCAGAAAATCCGGGGTGATCATTCCCTTCCCTCAGCGAGATTTGCATGTTTATTCGGCCACGAATCCGTTGCGTGTTGCATTGTCTTCTTCGACCGACCAAGCGGAGTCCTCATCCGATCGCGCACTGTAAGCTTGGTCACTGGCACGCAACGCTCGCAAGTGAAGGTTCAGTTCAGATCGGGGTTGCCATCCGCGGTCTCTCCAAGTGTTGCGTGTGAGTGTAAAGGTTACATCAATGTTCCGCCATTTGCGGACATCCCCGAGGTGATGACCGAGGTTAAATCCGACGGCCTCAATGACTTGGTCCGGGTTGTCTGGCGAGGCCAAACTCAGTTTTAAGTGCTGTTTCTTCGCGCCAACAGCCCTGGGGGGTTTGGTGCAAATCACATTGCTGAGCATGAATACAGGCGTGGGGTTTCCCGGGCCGTAAGGTTCGAGTTGTTGCAGTTGGATGTGGGCTTCATCGGTCAAGCGGTCAATGGAGGTTTCCATGTCGTACTTGATGACCGGAATGGGTTCTTTTTGGTTCAATTGATTGCACAACACTTCTTCCAATCGCGCCTCAAATGCCAACAAATTGTTCTTCGAGAGACATAACCCTGCAGCCATGGGGTGGCCTCCGTATTGATCTAACAGGTCACTGCATCCTTCGAGGGCTTTGTGGATGTCGACTCCATGAACGGATCGGGCACTTCCCAAGAGCATGCCATTTTCTTCGCTCAGCACCACGGTCGGGCGGTAACGGTGTTCGACCAAGCGGCTGGCCACAATGCCCACAACCCCGCGGTGCCAGTCCTTGCCCCAAACCACATTGCAATACATGGTTTCGCTGTACTTGTCGAGCTTGAAGATGGCTTCCAAAGTGGTCTCTTCATCCACCTCGCGGCGTTGGCGATTCATTTCCTCTAAATCCTTTGCGCAATCGGCCGCGCCAAATTCACATTTTTCCATCAACAAATCGACTGCGCGTTGGGCATGGGCCATGCGTCCGGCTGCATTGATTCTCGGCCCCAACGTAAAACTGATGTCCCGGATGGATCGAGGGGGATTTGGCAAATTGGCTGCCCGCATCAAAGCTTTTAACCCCGGGCGTTGCATTTTCCGAAGTTGCTTGAGGCCTTCAGCTGCCAAAAAGCGGTTTTCTCCCAAGACATCCACCAAATCTGCCCCGATGCTGATGGCAACCAAATCCAATTCTTCGAAGATCCGGCCTGGCGGAAAATCCATTTGGTCAGCCAAATGCTGCAACAATTTGAAGGCCACACCGCATCCACTGAGTTCTTTGAATGGGTATTCGCAATCTGGTCGCTTGGGATTCAAGATGGCCCAAGCCGTGGGCAATTTCGCCTCGGGCAGGTGGTGGTCGCATACAATCACATCCACACCGGCATCTGCAGCAGCTTGAAGGGGTGTGAAATCTTTTGTCCCACAATCCAATGTGATCATGAGTTGATATCCTTCCCGAACTGCGTGCTGCACCCCATCCATGCTCACACCATATCCCTCGTCATACCGATGGGGAAGGTAAGTCCCGACATTCGCACCGATTCCTTCCAAGTAGCTCGCCACCATCGCTACGCTTGTGATGCCATCGACGTCATAATCACCATAAACCAAGATGGTTTCTCCTTCTTGAATGGCTTGCAGCAGGCGCTTTCCAGCTTTTTCCATGTCCATCATTTCCGTCGGATTGTGTAGACTGGAGTAGTGGGGATGAAGGAATTCTTTCGCGGCCTTTCTGCTGGTGATGCCGCGTTGGACCAACAACGAAGCAACCAACTCTGTCAAGTCGGCGTCCTGCTTGAGCTGGGCAACCAATTGGGGGTCTGGCTGCGGTGCGGCTATCCAAGGAGATGGTTTCATAGGCGGTAGGATGGCCAAGTTCGTCAAAAAATCGCTGTTGGAATGTCTTGACAACTTAACTTGGCGCTGCTGTAATTTAGCAAAATGAAACGAGGAATGCTCAATTGTTTGAAAATGAAAACATATCTCCTGACTCCTTTGGCGGCATTGGCCATTGTTCTGGGCACAGGTTGCCTGAATGATGACAACAAGATCCCAGAAAATTGTTTTGATGGCATTTTGAACAATGGAGAGGAATTGATCGATTGTGGAGGCCCCATATGCGACGCATGTGATCCTTGTGAAAATGGACAATATGACGTTTTGCTCGGGGAGCAGTGGGTGGATTGTGGCGGCGAATGTGGCCCTTGCGACCCCAGTTTCAACGGTGTTCAGGACCCAGGAGAAACAGGCATCGATTGCGGCGGTGACACGGGCGTGGCTTGCGGGGAGTTGTGTGGAGATGGACTGCTGAATGGCAATGAGGCTGGAGTGGATTGCGGTGGCCCGGACTGCGATGCCTGTCCGACATGTGATGACAACGAAATGAACGGTGCAGAACTCGGTGTCGATTGTGGAGGTCCAGATTGTGATCCATGTCCCGGAGGAAGTGATTGCACAAATGGCTACCTCGATGGTGACGAATTGTACATCGATTGTGGGGGCATCGATTGTCCTCCATGTGAGAGCTTATTGACTTGGAAAGCCAATGGGACGACGGTGGTTTCCTTGGTAGACCAAACATCTTGCACCATTTCCGGCGGCACAATTACCATTGCAGGTTTGACAGCGAACCTGCATGGAATCAACATGGTTCTGCCCGAGCCTTTGGTGGGTTGGGTCGAAGAGGCCACCATCTTGTGCAACCCAGAAAGCACAGGTGGTGAGGAAGTCACCTATGTCAATCCGGAGTTGGTTCAGCACAGCACAATGATGGGTGGCAATATTACAGTGACCATCGATTATTGTTTGCCCCAGGTGGGCGGCATCATTGTGGGCACTTTCTCGGGCACAGTCATGAGTGCTGACGAGAGCAATACGTCCCTTTCTCAAGGAACTTTTGTGCTGCCCATTCAGTGATTTTAGTCCCGAATGATTTCGTAAAGTGAGTTCAAGTTCGGGGCCAAAATGATCTCAATTCGCCGGTTCTTGGCCTTGTTTTCTGGGTCGATGGGGTGATATTCTGAGCGTCCGGATGCAGAAAGCGGAGCCGGAGGCACACCCGCTTGGGTCAAGATTTCGATGACAGCAGTGGAGCGAAGCACACTTAGCTCCCAGTTGTTTCTGGGAATGGTTGGGGATTGCAGGGGATCCGCATCGGTATGGCCTTCAACAATTATTTCCAAATCCGAGACACCCGCAATGGCCCCTGCCAATTTTTTCAGGGCTTGTTTTCCGTTTGGATCAATTGCGGTGCTGCCAGAAGGGAACAGCAGCTGCGCTTCCAGGCTGACATAAACCTTGCCATCTCTCTGCTCAACCGTTAGTCCTTGATCTTGGAATCCCAACAAGGCTGAAGCCAATCGTTCCCGAAGCAATTCCGCAGCAGCTTCTCGAGCGGCCAAAAGGTCCTCCAACTCTTGCACGCGGCGCGCCCTCGCTTCCAATTCTGCGCTCCTGGCATTCAAATCTGCCTCCAAGGCGATCAAGGCGTCTTCCTTCTGTTGCAGTTCTTCGCGAATGCGCTTCAGGTCGGATAGCAAAAGTTTGTTCTCTGCGTTGATGGCAGACATGCGGTCAGATGCCGATGCCTCCAGGGCGTCATTGAGTTCGCGCAACTTCGCCAACTCACGTTGATCTTCGCTCCATCGCCGACCTAGCCTGGCGGTGTCCAATGCGAGCTCTTCATTTTGCTGTTCAAGCACCCCGACGCGCTCCTCCAATTCCAAACGATCGATTTCGGATTCTGCGGCCAACTGTTCCTGACGGGCAGCCTTCTCATTCAACACATCATAAGCGGATTGAAGTTCGCCGAAAGATTGGGTGCTCACACATCCCTGTAATGTGACGATTGTGATGCCTACGAATAGAATCGGCACAAGGCCTTTTTTCCCTTTGATCTGCATGGAACAAATTTCCAACACGAAGCGGACCACAGCTGCTCAATGGGCTTGAGGTTTTGAACTTTCTGCAGTTCGAAAAGTTATTGTGATCGTGTTGTAAGGACAAATTTTGTTAATCATCGACGATTTTTCCTTATCTTCGATAGCCTGTCAAGTCTGAAGCCATGAAAACAATCATGTCATATTTACACGCTGGGAGCGCCTGGGTCAATCAACACTTGGGTTGGTTTTTGACCAATGGCAACAAAAAGCTCCCTCGACTCGGATCCTCTCCGGATGCCGACGCTTAAAGCTTAAGGGGGGAAGGAATCCATTTGAGTTCATTTGAATCCAAGCGTGTCCCATCACAATTGAATGCAGACGTTTTGAGGTTCAGTGAAGAACCGCAAAGCATCGAATCCACCTTCCCGACCTACGCCTGATGATTTCACACCCCCGAAAGGTGTTCGCAAATCTCGGACCAACCAACAATTGACCCAAACCATGCCGGTCTCAAGTCCAGCAGCTATGCGATGGGCGCGCTTCAAGTCATTCGTCCAGACTGTTGCAGATAGCCCGTATTCGGAGTCGTTTGCGATTTGGATGGCCTCTTCCTCTGTATCAAAAGGAAGCAAGGAAATCACGGGGCCGAACACCTCTTTTTGATTCAATCCACAGGTTTGGGGAACCCCTTCGATGACAGTGGGCTGAACAAAGTAGCCTTGAGCACAGCGTTCATTTGGCGCAGGCGCCAGTTGACCACCCGCCAGAATGCGGCCACCGTCTTGCCGAGCCTGTTCGATGGCCTCCATGATTTTATCACGGTGGGCTTCGGAAACAACCGCACCCATGCGGGTTGTTGTTTCCAAGGGGTCTCCTGGCTGCATCGCCTGCGCTTTGGCGACCAGTTCGTCGCGGAATGCGTCATAGATTGACCGCTGAATCAAGATGCGCGACGAGCACAAACAAATTTGCCCTTGGTTGGCAAATGAGGACCGCACGGTTGTGCGCAAGGCCTCCTTCAGATCGGCGTCATCAAATACAATGGCTGCATTTTTTCCGCCCAATTCAAGGCTCAATTTTTTGAATGTACCCGCTGTGGCTTTTTGGATGTGCGCCCCAGTGGCTGTTCCACCGGTGAAAGACAAGGCTTTGATGTCAGGATGTGTCACAAGGGCTTCTCCAGCTTCAGGACCGAGCCCATGGATGACATTGAAAACACCTGGAGGGAATCCGGCGTCTTCAATGCAAGATGACAAAAGATAGGCAGTCATGGGCGTGACCTCTGAAGGTTTGGCCACGACGCAATTTCCAGCGGCCAAGGCCGGAGCGACTTTCCATGTGAAGAGGTAGAGAGGCAGGTTCCACGGGGAGATACACCCGACCACCCCGATGGGTTTCCTGTGGGTATAATTGATGTTGACTGGGCCGCTTGGAATGTGGGCTTCACTTGCAAAATGCTGGATGGCGCTGGCGAAAAACGCCAAATTCTGTTGAGAACGCTGCATATCGACATGCCGAGCAAGCTCCACGGGCTTTCCGTTGTCTACGGCTTCTGCTCGCGCCCACTTCTCGGCATTTCGCCCAACAGCATCGGCAAGTCGTGTCAGGCAACGGGATCGTTCTTCTGTGGGCATTGCGGCCCATGCGGGAAACGCGGCTTTTGCGGCCGCCACGGCCGCATCGACGTCTGCTTTTTCAGACCTTGGAATGCGGCTGTAAACCTTTCCAGTCGCTGGTTCGATGTTGTTCAACCATTCTCCAGAAACTGCATCTTGTAGTTTGCCGTTGACAAAATTTTGTAGCGCCATCATGCTGTGAAGTTAATGGCATTTTTTGCTATCTTCGCGGTCGATTTTGCCGGCGCATTCTGCCGTTAAAAGAACACTCCCCGATGGTGTAATGGTAACACACCGGATTTTGGTTCCGATATTCCAGGTTCGAGTCCTGGTCGGGGAACACAGCACTTCAACTCAATGCCCGCAGGCCTTCCAGCTTCGGGCATTTTTGTTGGATGCTACGGGGATGCCCATTCATTGGAGAGCATTGATTTGATCCTGTAAATCTTCGATGGTGAATTGCATTCCGTCGATTGTGGCCTGCATTTGGATCACCACATTGTTCAAATTTTCAATGAGGGACAAGAGTTCGTTTTGGTTTTGAATCAAATCCACCCCGTCTGCTGTGATGTTGCCATTGATTTGCAAATCTCCTGCATTGTTAAGTGTCAAGGCATTGCTTCGGTTGTTGACATCTGTTCCATTGCCCACGATGAGCAGGTCGGTTCCCCCCAGATTGTATGAGCCCAGCACCAATTGGTTTTCAGCTTCCGCAATGGTTCCAAGGCCAATTGCTGTGGACGCTGTTCCGACGGCTACGGCTTCTCGTCCCATGGCAGTGGCGTAAAGACCTGAGGCCTCTGTTGCATATCCGCTGGCGTGCGATGTATATCCGCTGGCCACTGTGGCATAACCTTGTGCATGGGAGATGTCGCCGGAGGCGATGGTTTCTTGGCCTTCTGCATGGGCACTGCTTCCAGATGCAAGGGTCTCTCGATTTTGAGCGTGGCTGTAGTTGCCGATGGCGTCAGAATTGTAGCCTTCAGCGTGTGCGGATGTGGAAGTCGCTGCTGTTGCGTACCCTTCGGCATGGGTGTATGAGGCTGTGGCATCCGTGTTGTATCCTTCAGCATGAGATGCGATTCCACTGGCATAGCTGTACATTCCTTGTGCGTGAGCCGCAGTTCCAGCAGCGGTTGTGGATTCGCCAATGGCGCTGGAACAAATGCTGGTGGCATTGCTCAAGCGATTGGCAGTGAAGGTGTAGGAACCAGTGGCTTCAGTCTGGAATCCACTGGCGTGCGCATAGGCCCCTGAGGCCACTGAACCCAAGCCACTTGCGAATGTGGTTTCGACCCGAAGTCGGCCATCTACCCATGTGGTGATGGCTGTGCCAGAGAAGATGCTGTCTCGGATTTGGGACAAGCCCAAATTGGCTCGGGCTTCTGCAGGATGATCGGCCCCAGTTCCACCTCCTTCAACAGGCAAAATGCCTTCTGGGAGGAACGCATTGCCATAAATGGGCAAGATGCTTAACAAGTCTTCCGAACCGATGTTGCCATTGCCGTCGTAATCCGGATTGTAAGGAAATGACGAGGTTTCTTGTCCGGAAGCGATGACCGATGAGGCCATCAAGACAACGGAAAGAATTGGCCATTGACGGATCTGGAAATGAGTAGAAAGTGGCATGTTCATTTAGCTTTGGTTCAATTTACGAGTTTTTTGTCATCGGGTTGCAAAGCAAAAGGGACCGCCTCGCTGGAGACCGTCCCCTGCTTTTCTCAAGATCTGCCCAAAGCCACTTTTGGGCTGTTCTTCCTTTCCTCCATCACAAGCAGTTTTGTGGTGAATTGCATGTCATTTCCGGTGATTCGCATGGGGTACGTGCCAGCGCTCATTTCCGGGTCTGTCATGCGAATTGGATTCAGACGACCGGCCGAGCGGATTCGAACAAGGTGGATACGGCCTCCATGGCATCCGCTGGATTCTCGTCGTTGTCCCCCCTCGTTATGTTGAAGTCGAATTGATAGGTTTTGGAATCGGGGACTCCATCCGATTTGGTTTGAATTCATTTTGATGGGTGAATCCACACAACAAACCTTTTTGGTGCTCAACAAACGATGTTCACAATGCGGCCGGGAACCACAATGACCTTGCGAATGGCTTTGCCGTCGAGTTGCTTTTGGGTGCGTTCATCCAGCAAAACCCCAGCTTCGACCTCTGCCGGTGTTGCTGTACCATCAGCTTTGAATTGAAACCGAACCTTCCCATTAAAGGACACGGGGTATTGGACCTCATTTGATTTCAACCACCTCTCCTCCGCAACAGGCCAAAGGGCATCCAAGACGGTGGTTTGGCCCCCAGCCTTGGCGTACAATTCTTCAGCCAAATGGGGGGCTTGTGGGCTGAGTAAAATCGCCATGGGTTGAAGGATGGACTGCGCATTGCATTTCAAGTCGGTCAGCTCATTCACGGCAATCATCAATGCCGAAATCACCGTGTTAAATGCATGTCGATCGAGGTCGCCGGTGACTTTTTCAATGGTCTTGTGCAAGACGCGCAATTCATCTTCAGTGGGTTCAGCAGATGTGACATTTTCGTACAACCGGGTGAATTTCCGCAGGAAGTTGTGTACCCCGCTGATGCCTTGGGTATCCCAAGGTTTGTGCTGGGTCAAAGGCCCCAAGAACATTTCATAGCATCGAACCGTGTCGGCGCCATACCGTTCTACGAGTTCATCTGGGGTTTGGACATTGAACTTGGACTTGGACATTTTCTCGACCTCATGGCCACAGGTGTATTCCCCTTTTTCGTTCAGGATGAACTCGGCATCGGCGAATTCTGTTCGCCAAGCTTTGAATCCTTCGCAATTGAGCACATCATTTTCTACGAGGTTGATGTCTACATGCAATTTTTGCGTTTTGTGCTTGTTTTTGAGTTCTTTTGTTACAAATTGATTGGTTCCCTGAATGCGATAGACAAAACTTGACCGGCCCAGAATCATCCCTTGGTTGATCATTTTTTTGAACGGCTCGTTGAATCCAATCCACCCGCGGTCGAATAGGAATTGTGTCCAAAACCGTGAATACAACAAGTGCCCTGTGGTGTGCTCTGCTCCACCCACATACAAGTCCACTTGGCCCCAATAATCGGATTTCTCGCGGTCGCAAAAAGTGTCTTCATTGTGCGGGTCCATGTACCGGAGGAAGTACCAACTGGACCCGGCCCATCCAGGCATGGTGTTGGTTTCCATTCGTTCCCCTTTGAACAAGGGCCAGTCCGCTCGCTTTGCCCGTGCCAGAGGGGGCTCACCGTCTGCAGTGGGCAAGTAGGCATCTACATCGGGCAAGGTGACTTGACCCTCTTCTTCACGAATGCGGACAGGGAGATCTTCTTTGTAGCAAATGGGGAAGGGCTCACCCCAATAGCGTTGTCTGCTGAAAACCGCATCTCGCAATCGAAAGGTCACTTGACCCCAGCCCGTGTGTGAGGACTCCAACAGTGCAATGGCTGCAGGAATGCCATTTGCTGCGACGAGGCCATTGAGTGATTTGGAACCTGTGAGGGTGACGGTCTTGTCTGAGCAGGCTGCCTTGGAAACATCCGTGTTTTCAAAGATATTCGGAATGGGCAAGCCAAATTTTTGGGCGAAACGCCAATCGCGTTCGTCTCCTGCTGGCACGGCCATGACGGCACCCGTTCCATAATTGGCCAGGACATAATCCGCAATCCAAACCGGCACGCGTTCTTGTGTCAATGGGTGAATGGCATGGCCCCCTGTGAAGCAGCCGCTGACTTCTTGATCACCAGCACCTTGACGATCCCGTTCCGATTTCTTGCTTGCTGCTTGGACATAGGCCTCAACCTGTTCCCGTTGATCCGCGGAAGTCAGTGATTCGACGAGCGGATGTTCCGGAGCAAGAACCATGAAACTGACCCCAAATATCGTATCTGGTCGGGTGGTGAAGACTTGGATGGATGCCTCGGGTCGTCCCTCCACGGCGAATCGAACAGCGGCACCCTCACTTCGGCCGATCCAATTTCGTTGAGCTTCCTTGATGCTGTCAGTCCAATCCAAGCTGTTCAAGCCTGAAAGCAGTCGGTCGGCGTACGCGGTGATGCGCATGATCCATTGCCGCATGCGTTTCCGTTCCACAGGATGTCCCCCCCGTTCGCTCAACCCATCTTTGACCTCGTCATTGGCCAAAACCGTTCCCAAAGCCGGACACCAGTTTACTTCGCTGTCCGCCAAATAGGCCAACCGAAAGTGCATGAGAATCAACTGCCTTTGGCGCTCATTCATGGATTGCCAGTCCACCGCTGTGAAATCTCCTGCGAATTGTTCCCCGAAAAGGGGTTCAAAATCTGTGCGATCCAAGGATTTCCACCAGTCCGATTCACAGGCTGGACGCACGTTGAACGTGCCGTTCTCGGTCAGAGCTTGTTCCAGTTCACAGATGGGTCGGGCTCGGTCGGCATCGCGGTCATACCAAGAATCGAAAAGTTCCCCGAAAATCCACTGAGTCCATTTGTAATATGTCGGATCGCTGGTCCGCACCTCCCGTGACCAGTCGAAACAAAACCCGAGCAAATCCATCTGCTCCCGGTATCGCTGGATATTGGCTTGGGTGGTGATGGCGGGGTGTTGTCCAGTTTGAATGGCGTATTGCTCCGCGGGCAAGCCGAAGCTGTCATAGCCCATCGGGTGCAGCACATTGAAACCTTTGTGGCGCTTGTAGCGAGCATAAATGTCACTGGCGATGTAACCGAGTGGATGCCCCACGTGCAAACCGGCGCCTGATGGATAGGGAAACATGTCAAGCACGTAGAATTTAGGTTTATCAGTGTCTTCCTTAACCCGATAAAGGTTTTGCTCTGACCAAACCTGCTTCCACCGCGCCTCAATTGAACGAAAATCATAATCCATCACAACCTGTTTTGCAATCGGAGCAAAAGTAAGTTGCTATTTTTGCAGCACACCTCTGGCTTTCTATGTATTTGTCCTCACCCCCCCAGATTGTTCAGGCCTTTGCCCATCAAATGACATGGAAAGGACCTGAAAGGGGGATGGATGGTCGCCCGCGGGTGTATTTGACGTTTGATGATGGACCCCATCCGGAAATCACCCGGGAGGTGATGGAAATCTTATCTTCGTTTGGCGCTTTGGCGACCTTTTTTTGTGTGGGAAGCAACGTGACGAAACATCCTGATGTGGTGAATGAACTCCAAAAAGCTGGCCATGGTGTGGAAAACCACACGTTCGATCATGCTTCGGGTTGGCAAACGTCGAATGCTGCTTATTTCAGGAGTTTTCTGAACACCTTGGAATGCTTGCCCCATTCAACCCAATTTCGGCCTCCATATGGTCGCATTACCCGCAGTCAAGCCCAGGCCATTGGCCGGCGCGCTGAGGTGGTGATGTGGGATGTGTTGAGCTGGGACTGGGACCCCAAAAAGTCACCGAGCGATTGCCTTTCGATCCTCAAGAAGCAAACAAAACCAGGCTCAATCTTGGTTTTTCACGACAGCATCAAAGCGGCTCCGCGCATGTTGCCGACGCTGCCAAAATTCTTGACATGGTTGGCTGAAAACCAAATGGAAGTGGCCTTGCTTCCGCAGAAGAAAGGGGCATCAGTCACCGTTTGAACCGGCGGACCTAGTCGTTTTTCGGTGTGGATTGGGCTGCGACCCGCAGCAATTTCAACTTTTCCTTGATTTCTTCCATTTCACGTTTGTCGGCGCGAATGGACTTTTCGTATTGTTCACGGATGGCTTCTGCCCCTTTGCCCGTGAATCGTTCGATGTTTTCTTCAGTTTTTGAAACTCGGCTTCTCAGGCGGTCCATTTTTTCTCGGAGAATCGATTGTTCTTTTCGAAGCGATCGGTCATCGTTGTTGACCAAATTGTCCACGCGTTGCTTGTAGGCGTCGATGGAACGCTCAGATCTTTGGGCGCTCAAAGCGTCGTATTTCTCGTCCATGGCAGAACGAAAGCGATCCATCAATTCGTCCAACGATCGTCGCGGAACAAACCCGATGGCTGTCCAACGCGATGAAAATTCCTTCAAGGCATTCAAATCAGCCTTGCGGTCCCCAGTCAAGGTGTAAGCTTTGATTTCATCAATCAGAGCATTTTTTTCATTCAAATTGGCCTTTTCACTGGCTTCTCTATCCGCAAACTGGGCCTTTTTCGCCTTGAAAAAAGCATCTTGCGCTTTCCGGAATCGTCGCCAAAGCTTTTGTTCGTCTCCCGGTGCACAAGGTCCCACAGCTTTCCACTCATTCTGAAGAGAAATCATGGCATCTGTGGTTTTCTTCCATTCTTGGCTTTCGGAAAGGGATTCTGCGCGTTCAATCAAGGCGACTTTTTTGTCTTTGTTCTCCTTGCTTGTGGCTTTCAATCCGTCGTAAAAGAGCTGCTTCTTTTCGAAAAATACATCGGCCAAGTTTCTGAAACTCTGCCAAAGTTCTTCGTTGTTCTCTTTGCCTGCGAAGCCCACTTCCTTCCAACGGCTTTGCATCGACAAAACCGTTTCTGTCGCCTTCTTCCAACCTGCATGGGAGTCTTCGATTTCTTCAGCTACGAACGCCCGCAATTCGTCGATCAGGGCCTGTTTGGCCTCCGCATTGCCGACAAACGTGGCGCGAATTTCGTCGTAGTGTGCTTTGACCTCTTCAAAAATGGGTCGAATGATGCCAAAGAATGAATCGGCCATTTCTTGGTAATTCTCCCGCGGACTGGGTCCCACATCCATCCATTGCTTTTGCAAGGAACGCGCAGCTTTTTCTCGCTCAGGAAGGCTATCCAAAGCAGCAAGTTTCCCGGCTTGTTCAATGAGTTCCTCCTTCTTCTTTTGGTTGATTTTCAGATCGTTTTCCTTGAGTTCTTTGTAAATGTTGATGTTGTAGAAAAACTCATCTCGAAGGCGGTAGTAATTGTCATGGATTTCCTTGTGTTGATCACCGGGCACGTCACCCACTTGGTCCCATTCCTCACGAACGGCATTGAAAACGGCAAAAGCTGCGCCAATGTTTTCCTCCTCTTGAATGGTGTGCCGAAGCTTCTCTAGCATTTCTTTTTTCAAGACCAAATTTGCCCGCTGCTCTTCAGCCACCTTTTTGCGCCACTCCTTCTCTCGGGTTCGAAAAACTTCAACCAACTCGTCAAAAGCCAAATGTTCGGCATCTGGCTGGTATTCAAAGCTTTCGTCAGGTTCGTGTTCTTCGGCTTGCCAGGCCTCTTTTTGCCTGCGAACTTCATCATTCGTCAAAGCTCGGAACTCATCAATGGCACTGCGGACATCCTTCCGGATGGCCTCCAGGTCTTCTTGCTTCAGAAGTTCCTGGATACGAATCAAAATGTCGGACCGCATGGGTCTACGCGTTTAAAGTTTGGTCTGCAAATATCGCCAATTGCTTTAAATTTCGGGCAATGGGAGTGGATGTAGATGTCAAACAGGTGGAGCGCCTGCGTCGATATTGTGCGATGCAAGACCGCTCGGTGAGGGCGTGGCGCAAGAAAGCCAAAGACTTGGGGTTGAACACGAAAGATGTTGAGGAACTGTTGCTCGACTTCTTGAAAGATGGGTTTTTGGATGACAACAGGTTTGCCGAATCCTACGTCAATGCCCACATCCGAGACAAACGTTGGGGGCCCATCAAATTGCGACACGGCTTGAAAGAACAAGGCATTTCCGAGGTCATTGTCGAGGGTCTGTTGGGGTGTGTTGGGGATTCGATTTGGCAAGAAAACCTCCAATCCTTGCTGGAACAAAGGCCCCAACCTCAATCAGAAAATGAGCGTGCACGGCTGTTTCGTTGGCTTCGAGGCAAGGGATACCCGGCAGACCTCATCCTCCAAGCACTTGACAGGGGCCACGCACGTCGTACTTTTGCAGGGCATGATCACGATTGAACAACTCAACGCGCTGCGGAAGCGAGTCAAGGACCTCGAGGGCTATCTCGACATCGAAGTGAAGCGAATGCAAATCGCTGAGGAGGAGAAGCAAACGCAAGACCCAGAGTTTTGGAATGACCCCAAAGCCGCTGAGGTGGTGATGCGTCGGTTGCGGACGCTGAAAAGTTGGGTGGAATCATACCAAAAATGTGATACGGCCGTGGAAGACGCGGTGGTGCTCCATGAGTTTGCCAAGGCTGGTGAGGCAGATGCCTCAGATGTGGATGACGCTTTCCAAGACGCCACTCAGGCCGTCGAGGATTTGGAATTCAAGAACATGCTCAGTGCTGAGGAGGATAATTTGAATGCAGTGATGCAGATCACTTCGGGCGCCGGTGGCACCGAGAGCTGCGATTGGGCAGCCATGCTCATGCGGATGTACCGCATGTATGGAGACCGGGCTGGATTCAAGGTCAAAGAATTGGACTTGCAGGAGGGCGATGTGGCTGGGATCAAGCAAGTCACTTTGGAATTTGAGGGTTCGTTTGCTTTTGGCATGTTGAAGGGGGAGAATGGCGTTCACAGGCTGGTGCGAATCAGCCCGTTTGATAGCAATGCCAGGCGGCACACCTCGTTTGTTTCTGTTTATGTCTACCCCCTCGTGGATGAATCCATTGAAATTGAGGTGAATCCTTCTGATATCACTTGGGAGACTTTCCGTTCAGGTGGGGCCGGCGGTCAAAACGTCAATAAAGTTGAGACAGGTGTTCGCTTGCGGCACGCACCCACAGGCATCATTATTGACAACACCGAGACCCGTTCTCAACTCGGGAACAAGGAAAAGGCCATGCAATTGCTCAAGTCACAATTGTTTGAAATGGAGCTGGCCAAACGGAATGAAGCCCGTGCAGAAATCGAAGCTGGGAAAAAGAAAATCGAATGGGGATCTCAAATTCGATCTTACGTCATGCAGCCCTACAAAATGGTGAAAGACGTCCGAACAAACCATGAGACGTCCAATGTCGATGCAGTGATGAATGGCGAAATCGATGGGTTTTTGAAGGCCTTTTTGATGCAAGCCGGATCCGGTGCGGCCCAAACGGAAAACGCTCGTTGACAGCGACATTTCAGTGGCGAAGGTTCGCATCACCATGCTGAAAACCCCACGAGATAACCACACATTTTAGAACCGATATCATGTCCGATTTTCGCATTGAAAAAGACACCATCGGCGAGGTGAAAGTCCCCGCTGATGCATACTGGGGACCCCAGACAGAGCGTTCACGCAACAATTTCAAAATTGGTCCATCAGGATCCATGCCCATGGAAATTGTCTACGCATTTGCCCACTTGAAAAAATCGGCAGCGAAGACCAATGCGGAATTGGGGGTGCTTGCTCAAGACAAGTGTGAACGCATTGTGGCCGCATGTGAAGAAATTTTGGCCGGTCAACTGGATGATTCGTTTCCCCTGGTCGTTTGGCAGACCGGTAGTGGCACCCAGTCAAACATGAATGTGAATGAGGTTGTTGCCAATCGGGCCCATGTTCTGGCTGGAGGCCAACTAGGCCAAGGGGAAAAGCCAATCCACCCGAACGACGATGTCAACAAGTCGCAATCGTCGAATGACACCTACCCCACTGCCATGCACATCGCGGCTTATATGAAAATTGTGCAAGTGACGTTGCCCGGGGTGGAGCGTTTGCGTGACAGCTTCGAGGCCAAATCCAAGGCTTTCATGGATGTCGTGAAAATTGGCCGGACGCATTTGATGGATGCCACCCCTTTGACTTTGGGTCAAGAATTCAGTGGTTATGTGGCGCAATTGAACCACGGAATGCGGGCGCTGCGAAATACCCTCCCGCATTTGCAGGAGTTGGCTTTGGGCGGCACTGCTGTGGGCACGGGCATCAACACCCCTGAAGGATATGCTGAACGGGTTGCTGCGCACATCTCTGAATCCACTGGCATGCCATTTGTTACGGCCGAAAACAAATTTGAAGCCCTCGCGGCACATGACGCGATTGTGGAGACTCATGGGGCGCTCAAACAGTTGGCTGTTGCCCTCAACAAAATGGCCAATGACATTCGCATGATGGCCTCTGGCCCGCGCTCGGGCATTGGCGAAATCATCATCCCGGCAAATGAGCCAGGTTCAAGCATCATGCCGGGGAAAGTCAACCCGACCCAATCCGAAGCCATCACCATGGTGTGTGCCCAAGTCATGGGAAATGATGTCGCTATCTCGGTCGGAGGCACCCAGGGCCATTATGAATTGAATGTTTTCAAACCCATGATGGCGCGAAACATCCTTGAGTCGGCCCAATTGATTGGTGATGCCTGCGTTTCTTTTGCCAAACATTGTGTGGATGGCATTGCACCGAATCACGAGCGGATCCAAGAGCTCGTGAACAACAGCCTGATGTTGGTCACGGCCTTGAATCCACACATTGGCTATTACAAGGCTGCCGAGATTGCCAAAAAGGCTCATGCCGAGGGTACGACATTGAAAGCGGCTGCGTTGGCGTCAGGCCACCTGACCGAGTCGGAATATGAGGCTTGGGTGGTTCCAGCGAACATGACAGGCCGCAATTGAGATTTGCCCCGTTTTTGTTTTTATCGGATTCCAGTGGGCCTGAAAACAGATGTTTCGGGTTTCGCCAACATCATTTTTGTTGAACCCAACAAAATACGCGCTCGGTTTCAGGCCGGCGGTGTAGAGGAATCCGGACTCGACCCCAGAGTCAAGTCACACGCCACAATCTTGCGCATCCGATGCGGTAAAAATGGCTCCAGCTGAGATCACGCTGTGAGTCAGCATCAAAGCCTCACGGTTGGTGTTGAGAAATTGGGATTGAAGGTTGTCAGATGCCGTCAAATCATGGGTTCACCACGGTCAACTTTCAGTCGAGTCACCAACTGTTTGATCCATTGTTCCTCTGTCTTGGGGCAAATCAGCAAAGCATCTTCAGTGTCGACGACAATGAAATTGTCGAGTCCTCGCAGAGCAATCAACTTGCCTTTTTGGTCGGAGACCACCACGTTGCCAGCAGCATCTTGTGCATCCAGTTTCGCTCCTGCAATGCCATTGCCCATCTCATCGAGGGTCAATTTTTCATGTAAGGAACCCCATGTTCCAAGGTCACTCCACCCGAAATCGCTCAACACCACCGCCACATTTGGGGCCTTTTCCATGACACCGTAGTCAATGGATATGTTGTCACAATCACTGTAGATGGTCGAAATCGCTTCCGCCTCTGCTGCAGTGGCGAAGGCGTCTGCCCGTTCTGTGAAGAGATGCTGCATATCGGGCAGGTGTTCTTCAAAAGCGGACTGGATGTTGTTCAAAGACCAAATGAAAATCCCCGAATTCCAGTAAAAATCACCCGAGGCAAGGAAAGATTCGGCCAATTCCAAGTTTGGCTTTTCGGTGAAGGTTTTCACAGATCGAATCCGAGAATCGGATGCACCTTCAAGGTCTTCGAATTGAATGTAACCGTAGCCGGTGTCTGGACGAGACGGCTTGATGCCGAGCGTCACCAATTGCTCGGTTTCCAAAGTCAATTCGAGCCCCAGTCTTGCAATTTCGAGAAATCCCGATTCGTCCAAAATCAGATGGTCGGCGGGGGCCACAATCATGGCCGCTTCGCCCGGATTCTTCGATTTGGCAGCCACCCAGTGGTTGGCATATGCAATGCAAGGAGCGGTATTGCGCATGAAGGGCTCACACAAGACATTTTCTGCTGGCAAGGTGGGCAGATGTTCTGCCACAAGACTGCGATATCGCTCTTGGGTCACCACAAGGATGTGATCAGCCGGCACCAAATGGGCCAGGCGATCAAAGGTCATTTGAATCAATGAGCGTCCGGTGCCTAGAATGTCCAAAAATTGCTTAGGACGAGCGGAACGGCTCATGGGCCAGAACCGAGATCCAACACCGCCGGCCATGATCACAGCAAATGTGTTTTCCAATTGTTTGGGTTGTGAAGTCATCGTGGATTCAGTGGGGTCTTTCGCTCAAGGCTGCAAGTCCAGGTGCGGCTGCGTTTAACGAGCGGGGCATTGCTTCCGATGTGAACGTCGGACAAGTGGCACATTTTCGGGTCTTTTTCGTGCTGGAACAGGCAGATAAAAGGCCGACAAATCCAAGCAAAAACAAGAACTGAGCAATGCGTCGTGGGGTCATGCCGCGAAGATAGTACCTTCGTGCGCATGCGGTGGATGTTTCATTTGGGCCGATATGTTCAATTCTTGGGGAGGACGTTTCGCCTGCCTGAACGGGGTCGGATCTTCCTGCGCAGCTTCATTTCTGAATTGGAAGCCATTGGAACACAATCAGTGGGCATTGTGGCTTTGTTGAGTGTATTTATGGGCGCGGTCATTTGTTTGCAAACGGCCCACCAGATTGGGGGTTGGATTCCCGTCTACACCATTGGCTTCACAGTTCGGCAGACCATGATTTTGGAGTTCAGCCCCACATTGATTCCAGTGATTCTATCAGGAAAAGTGGGGTCAAACATTGCCTCCCAAATCGGGAAAATGCGCGTCGACGAACAAATCGATGCCCTTGAAATCATGGGGGTCAACAGCGCTGGGTACCTTGCCTTGCCCAAGGTCATTGCTGGAGTTTTGATCATTCCTTTCCTGGTTGTGTTGAGCATGGTGCTCGGCATTGGTGCGGGAGCTTGGATCGGGGTGACCACTGGGGTGAGCAGTTTGGCGGATTTTGAGTACGGCATGCAGGTGGATTTCAAATCTTTTGATGTGGTTTATGCCTTGACGAAGACCACTGTATTTGGATTTATTTTGACCAGTGTTCCAGCGTATCATGGTTATCATGCCACAGGAGGGGCATTGGGTGTGGGCCAATCAAGCACCAGAGCTGTGGTCTGGAGCGTGGTGTTGATCATGGTGTCCAATTTGGTCTTGACCTCCCTGTTGCTCAACTGACAAGTTTCATTGGCATGATTCGATTGCACAACATCCACAAATCGTTCGATCAACATCATGTGTTGAAGGGAATCAGTGCCAAATTCCTGACGGGAAAAGTCAATTATGTCATCGGTCGCAGTGGCAGTGGCAAGTCGGTTTTGACCAAATGCACCGTGGGGCTCATTGAACCGGATCAAGGCCACGTGACCTACGACAATCGAAACTTCACAGCCATGTCACGCAAGGAGAGGAAGAGCATCCGGCAGGAAATCGGCATGTTGTTTCAAGGCGGTGCACTGTTTGACAGCATGACTGTGCTTGAGAATGTCCAATTCCCCTTGCGCATGTTCAGTGATTTGTCGTCAGCGGGCATCCATGAGCGTGCGTTGGATTGTTTGCGTCGAGTGGAGTTGGAAGATGCAGCAGGTCGACTGCCGTCAGAGATTTCTGGAGGCATGCAAAAACGAGTGGGCATTGCCAGGGCCATTTCGATGAATCCGAAATATTTGTTCTGCGATGAGCCCAACTCTGGATTGGATCCACAGACGGCCATCGTGATTGACAACCTCATCAAAGACATCACCCGTGAGTACGACATGACCACGGTCGTCGTTTCCCACGATATGAACAGTGTTATGGAAGCGTCGGACACCATTCATTTTGTCCATCAAGGCCAAATTCTATGGCATGGTGACCGCCATCAGTTGCTCGCCGGGGGCGTTCAAGAACTTGAGGAATTCGTCTTTGCCTCGGATTTGATGCGAACGATTCGAACGAACAGTTGAGTTGAATGTCTGAGGATTTCGCCACCATCGACCTGCCCTTCGAACGTCTGCCTGAACAGGAGATGCGGGATCGTGCCAAGGGTTTCCTGGAGCAGATGTCCTCCCGCCGATCGGTTCGGCATTTTTCATCAGATCCCATTCCATTGGATGTAATCGATGATTGCATCGCGGCTGCAGGCACGGCGCCATCCGGGGCGAACAAGCAACCTTGGCATTTTGCCGTCGTGACGGATCCTGATGTCAAACATCAACTCCGGTTAGAGGCCGAAAAGGAAGAGCAGCGCAATTATGCTGAGCGCATGTCCGAGAAATGGAAAGCTGATTTGGCCCATTTGGGAACCGATGCAGACAAGCCTCATTTTGACGATGCCCCAGTGGTGGTGGTGATGTTCAGGAAGCCTTGGTGCCCAGGCCTTGAAGGGAGGGAGAAGAACTATTATGTCAACGAATCCGTGGGCATTGCAGCAGGTCTTTTCTTGTCGGCGTTGCATCACGCAGGGCTTGTGACGGTGACTCATACACCTTCACCCATGGATTTTTGCGGTCGGGTTTTGGGTCGTCCAGAACATGAAAAAGCATTTTTGGTGCTGCCCATTGGATATCCTGCAGATGGCTGCAAAGTACCTGATATTCAAAGATTTGAACTTTCAAAAATCCGTTCGCTGCACCGGAAAAAAAAGAAAAGTGAAAAATAACGGCGAAGGTTGACCGGGGATTTGGTTACTTTGCGCCGCGAAAGAAACCCTTAGCTATGTCTGAGATTCAAGAAAAAGTAACGGCGATTATCGTCGACAAGTTGGGAGTTGATGCGGGAGAAGTAACCGCCGAGGCGAGTTTCACCAACGATTTGGGGGCTGATTCCCTCGACACAGTCGAACTCATCATGGAGTTCGAAAAAGAGTTCAACATCGCCATTCCGGACGACCAGGCTGAGAAAATCAGCACAGTGGGCCAAGCTGTCGAGTACATCTCGGGGGCGAAGAAATAATTCGGGCTCCTATGGAGTTGAAACGGGTTGTGGTCACAGGCCTTGGGGCAATTACGCCACTGGGCAACGATGTGGCATCCTATTGGAATGGATTGGTGAACGGGGTCAGCGGTGCTGACCTGATCACCAAGTTCGATTCAGAAAAATTCAAAACGCGCTTTGCTTGCGAAGTCAAAGGATTCGATGCGCTCGAGTTCATCGACCGCCGAGATGCGCGCAAAATGGATTTGTTCTCTCAATATGCTGTAGTCTCTGCAGATGAAGCCCTTCAGGATGCTGGTTTGAGCGGTGAAGAGGCCCCGGTAAATCACGATCGGGTAGGTGTTATTTGGGGATCTGGCATTGGGGGATTTCAGACCTTCATGAACGAGGCCCAAAATTTCCACGCCGGAGATGGAACGCCACGCTTCTCGCCTTTTTTCATTCCGATGATGATCAGCGACATCGCGGCTGGGCACATCTCCATGCGTCACGGATTTCGAGGCCCGAATTTTTGTACGGTTTCGGCTTGTGCATCGGGCACAAATGCCATGATTGATGCGTTCAATTATGTTCGCCTTGGAAAGGCGGATGTGATGGTCACAGGTGGATCAGAAGCGGCAGTGACCGAGGGCGCGATTGGCGGATTCAATGCCTTGAAGGCGCTGTCGACGAGGAACGATGATCCCACTCGGGCTTCTCGACCTTTTGACAGCACCAGGGATGGATTTGTTCTGGGCGAAGGAGCTGGAGCCGTCATCCTGGAAGAGTATGAGCATGCCGTGGCGAGAGGAGCGAAGATTTATTGTGAGATGGTTGGAGGTGGAATGAGTGCAGATGCACATCACATCACCGCACCCCATCCTGAAGGCCTTGGAGCCAAAAATGTGATGCAAGCAGCACTGGACGATGCCCACATGTCACCCGACGAAGTGGATTACGTGAATGTACATGGTACATCTACTCCCCTTGGGGATGTGGCGGAGACCAAAGCGATTCAACAGGTTTTTGGTGAGCAAGCTTATCAAATGAACATTTCTTCAACCAAATCCATGACTGGCCACCTTCTGGGTGCCGCGGGAGCCATCGAAGGAATCGCCTGCATTTTGGCCATTCAAAATGGCATTGTTCCACCGACCATCAATTTTGAGCATGCGGATGATCAACTGGACGACAGGTTGAATTTCACGTTCAATGAAGCCCAAAAACGTCCCATCCGTGCTGCATTGTCCAACACCTTTGGATTTGGTGGACACAATGCGTCCGTGTTGTTCAAAGCACACCAGGCCTGATGCCCGGTTTGACTGGCGTTCCTGATTTTGTTTGCTTGGGATGAGTTGGCGTGACCAATTTCGCGCCATGGTTGGCGATTCAGGGAAGGCTTTGCCCCCCAAGGATTTTCGAGAGTTGGTCAAGCGTGAGTTTGGCTTGCGTGTGAAGCAGGAATCCCATTACGTTGAGGCCCTGACCCATTCGTCGTTTTTGGAAGGGGACACCACGGGTCGAAGGAGCAATGAGCGATTGGAGTTTTTGGGAGATGTAGCCCTCGATTTGGCCGTGGCCTCTTCTCTCTATGCCGAATTTCCGGAAGAACAGGAGGGCGATTTGACTCAACGCAAGTCCAAAGTTGTCAATCGCAAGACCTTGAATTTGTTGGGGGAGCGCATGGGCCTCCCGGCCCTTATCGAATCCAAGATGAGACGCGAGGACATCCGTGATGCCGTGGTCGGCAATGCATTGGAAGCGCTGATAGGTGCGGTTTATTTGGACCATGGTTACAAGAAGACGAGCAAAGCAGTCATCCGGATGTTGAAGCACCACGGTGCATATGACAAGGTCCACTCTCGTGAAGACTTCAAGTCTCAATTGCACAAATGGGCAGCGAAGCAAAAGCGAAAATTGGAGTTTCAAGTGATCCGAGAGGGTCGAGATGGGTCAGACGATGCTTTTGAAATTGCAGCCGTAATCAGTGGCAAGGAGTTGGGCCGGGGCACAGGGGCGTCCAAGAAGGCCGCTGAACAATTGGCTGCGCGTCACGCATGGAAACGTGTGTACCTCGCTGGAAGGAAAAAGCAAGGACGCCCCTCTGCTCAGAAGAAATCATAAAGGCTTCATTCTTGGGTTGGGCGGTTTGATTAAATTCGCGCCCTGATGCAATGGTTGGACGAGGACTTCGCGGAATCTTGTGACTTTGATGTCATAGGTATTGGTTCGGCAGTGGGTCCACATCGATTGGGTTGGGAACTCAATGGACGATTCGGATGGGCCTTGGAATACCACCACATCATCCAGTCCCCTCAACGTCAGGGGCATTCGGATCACTTGGTGTACAGAGGTGGGCCTGCCATGCTGGTGCTCAATCGGCATGCCGAAGGGTCTTTGGTGAAGACAAGCGGTGTTGCCAGATTGGATTACCTTTTGAGATTGGAGCACATGGACGACCCCAATGAGCAATTGGATTTCGAGGCCGTTGTCAAAGGGGTGAGGTCATTGTCCTCAGTGACATTGGCCACACCGGTGGACCCCCATGTGGAAGGCATCATGGAACACCTGGCGGTCCTCGACTGTGCGTCGCCGGAAGAAGATTTGCATTGAAATGAAAAGAACGAAAATAGTTGCCACAATGGGTCCAGCCTCCAACCAACCGGAGGTGTTGAAGGAATTGGTGGAGGCCGGTTTGAATGTGGCCCGTTTGAATTTTTCGCATGGTGACCACAGCGTTCACGGCACCACCTTGGAAACCATCCGTTCAATAAACGAAACGTTGGATATTCAAGTCGCCACTTTGGCAGATTTGCAGGGGCCCAAATTGCGGATTGGAGACGTTGAAGGTGGACAGATGAACCTTTTAGAAGGAGAGATGCTGACCATCAAAACAGGCCAAGGCACAGGAGTCGATGGCATGGTGTTCACGAACTACCTTCAGTTTGCATCTGATGTCAAGGTGGGGGAACCCGTTCTGCTGGATGATGGAAAACTCGAATTGTGTGTGGAAGCATCCAATGGGGTTGATGAGGTTCAATGCAGGATTGTTCACGGGGGTTTGCTGAAACCTCGAAAGGGCATCAATCTCCCCAAAACAGCAGTGAGTCTTCCATGCATCACAGAAAAGGATGCCACAGATTTGGAATTTGCGTTGGCAAATGATGTGGATTGGGTGGGATTGTCTTTCGTGCGCCATGCGTCTGATATTCATGAATTGCGGGAGCGCATTCAGGCTGCTGGGAAACACAGCCGCATTGTTGCCAAAATCGAAAAGCCAGAAGCCATCGCGGATTTGGATGCCATTCTGGAGGCTACAGATGCAGTGATGGTGGCTCGAGGGGATTTGGGGGTAGAAATTCCCATGCAAGATGTCCCCGTGGTTCAAAAGCGAATCATCCGCAAATGCATGGAGCTCAGCAAGCCAGTCATTGTGGCGACCCAGATGATGGAGTCCATGATTGAGGCCCCAGTCCCCACCAGAGCAGAGGTCAATGATGTGGCAAATGCTGTTCTCGACGGTGCGGATGCAGTGATGTTGAGTGCGGAGACCTCTGTGGGCGCTTATCCCGTGCATGCTGTGCGAGCCATGACACGAATCATCAACTCGATGGAGGAACAGGATGATATGTACTACAAGGAAAGAGCTCCATTGGCAGAAACGGATGAACGATTCATCAGCGACTCCATTTGTTACAATGCATGTCGCTTGGCAAAACGGGTGGATGCAAAGGCCATCGTCACCATGACCTTCAGTGGATACACAGCGCTCCAAGTGGCTTCTCAGCGACCCAAATCCCATGTGTACATTTTTACCGCGAACAAGCAGATTTTGGCACAAATGTCACTGGTATGGGGGGTTTACGCTTTTCCTTATTTGAAAATGGTGAGCACCGATCACACCATTGCCGATATCAAGTATGTGCTGTCCAAACAGGGTGCTGTGGCTGAGGGAGACTTTGTGGTGCATTTGGCAAGTATGCCCATAGCGGATGCTGGAACCACCAACATGCTCAAATTGTCGAAAGTCTGATTTCCACTCTCGTGTGCTTGCACGGACGGACGTATCTTCGCCCGCGAGATGTCGGACACAAAGCACAACCCCATGTTTGAAGAGCGCGGCAGTTTGGATCTGCCCGCATTGTCACAGGAGATCTTGGCGCGCTGGGAATCGGAGCAAACCTTCGAGGTCAGTGTGAATTCGCGACCCGAAGACAAACCCTTTGTATTCTTCGAAGGCCCCCCTTCGGCGAACGGCAAGCCGGGCATCCACCATGCCATGGCACGGACCTTGAAGGACATATTTTGTCGGTTCCAAACTTTGAAGGGCTATCGGGTGGAGCGCAAGGCGGGTTGGGATACGCATGGGTTGCCTGTGGAACTGAGTGTTGAGAAGGAATTGGGCATTACCAAGGAAGACATTGGCTCCAAGTTGACGGTCGAAGAATACAATGCTGCATGCCGCAAGACGGTGATGCGCTATACGGAGGAGTGGAATGAATTGACACGTCAGATGGGGTACTGGGTGGACATGGAGCAGCCATACGTCACCTATGAGAACAAATACATCGAAAGTGTTTGGTGGTTATTGGGACAAATCCATGAGAAAGGGCTGCTTTACAAAGGCTATACCATTCAGCCATATAGCCCAGCAGCAGGCACTGGGTTGAGTTCTCATGAGCTCAATCAACCTGGGGCTTATCGGGATGTCAAAGACACAACGATTGTGGCCCAGTTCCGGACTTGGCCAGAATGTGGTGATCGAATTCGCCAGCACGCGAGTCCTGAACAGGCGGAAGTTTTGAAAGATTTGCCAGTGGATTTTTTGGCTTGGACCACCACCCCATGGACCTTGCCTTCAAACACGGCATTGACTGTGGGACCCGACATCGAATATGTTTTGGTGAAGACGACCAATCGCTATACTGGAGAGCCCGGTTTGGTGGTTTTAGCCGAAGCCTTGTTGGGCAAGCATTTCGGTGGAAAAAAAGCCCCGGAGCACGAAGTGGTTGCCCGGTTCAAGGGAGCTGATCTTTGTGGTGCTCGATATGAACCCCTCTTGGATTGGGCTGCGCCGATGGCAGGTTTGGACGATGCATTCCGCGTGATTCCGGGAGATTTCGTGACGACCGAAGATGGAACGGGCATCGTTCATACAGCACCTACGTTTGGTGCGGATGATGCTCGCGTGGCCGCTGCCGCTGGAATTCCGCCGATGTTGATTGATGACGGGACGGGTCATGGGGTTCCATTGGTGGATTTGCAAGGTCGATTTCGGGTTGGGCCCCTGGCTGGTCGCTATGTCAAACCCGAATATGACAGTGAGGCTTCGGATGATGTGAAGCCCGTGGATGTGGAGATTGCCATCATGCTCAAAGAGAAAGGTCAGGCCTTTTTGGTGGAAAAATACGAGCACAATTATCCCCACTGCTGGCGGACGGACAAACCCATTTTGTACTACCCTTTGGACAGTTGGTTCATTCGGGCAACCGCCGTCAAAGAAAGGATGGCGGAACTGAATCGCACCATCGGATGGAAACCTGAGAGCACAGGCACGGGTCGGTTTGGAAAGTGGCTGGACAATCTGAACGATTGGAACCTCAGTCGGAGCCGGTTTTGGGGCATTCCGATTCCCATTTGGCGAACCGGCGATGGCACGGAGGAAGTTTGCATCAGCTCCGTAGAGGCGCTGAAAGCAGCCTGCGAGCAGTCGGTGGCGGCGGGGTTGATGGAGACGAATCCGCTTGCGGAATTCACGCCAGGTGACATGTCCGATGAGAACTATCACAAATTCGATTTGCACAAGCACGTGGTGGACCAAATCGTCTTGCAATCTCCTTCCGGACAACCCATGAACAGGGAGCCAGATTTGATTGATGTTTGGTTTGACAGTGGATCCATGCCATATGCGCAATGGCACTATCCGTTTGAAAATCGAGAAAAAATTGATTCTGGACAGGCATTTCCAGCGGATTTCATCGCGGAAGGCGTGGACCAAACCCGGGGCTGGTTTTACACCTTGCACGCCATTGGGACCATGGTGTTTGACAGCGTGGCTTACAAACGGGTCGTATCGAATGGATTGGTTCTGGACAAGAATGGCCAAAAAATGTCCAAGCGATTGGGCAATGCGGTTGATCCTTTCGAAACATTGAAGAAATATGGGCCTGACGCCACGCGATGGTATATGATTGCCAATGCCCAACCGTGGGACAATTTGAAGTTCGATGTTGCGGGGATTGGTGAGGTTCAGCGCAAGTTTTTCGGGACCTTGCACAACACCTACAATTTCTTCGCGCTGTATGCGAATATCGATGGATTTGACCCAACGTGTTCTCCAGTGGTCGCGCTCGAAGACCGTCCGGAAATCGACCAGTGGATTTTGTCCAAGCTGCATTCTTTGATCCGTGAGGTGGATGAATCCCTGTCGGATTTGGAACCTACGCGTGCAGCCCGCGCCATTCAACAGTTCACGATGGATGAGTTGTCCAATTGGCACGTTCGACTGTCCAGAAGACGGTTTTGGAAAGCCGCTGGCAGCATCGAGAAGCAAAGTGCGTATCAGACCTTGCATGAGTGCCTCTCAACGGTCGCAGTTTTGGCTTCTCCTATCGCTCCGTTTTACACCGAACAACTGCATCAGAACTTACATCCAAACTCGGATTTGGGGTCAGTGCATCATGCTGACTATCCCGTCTATGACGCGAATTGGGTGAATCCAGAACTTGAGGCTCGGATGGCGTTGGCCCAACGATTGAGTTCATTGACCTTGGGGCTGCGGAAGCGGGAAAAATTGCGTGTCCGGCAGCCGCTCCGTCGGGTGCTGGTGCCCGTAACAGATGAAGGCATGGCCCGGCGTGTTGAAGCGGTATCGGAATTGGTGAAAAGTGAAGTCAATGTCAAATCCGTGGAGGTTCTTCAAGATGGTGAATTGGGTGCGGTTCAAATTGTCAAAAGCATCAAACCGGATTTCAAGGCTTTGGGTCCACGGTTTGGCAAGCGCATGAAGGCGGTGGCCCTATCGATTCAAGGGATGAAGGCTGAGGACATTGCGGCTTTGGAACGTGATGGAACTCGAGTCGTCACCCCAGAGGATGGCTTAGGTGATGTTGAAATCGGATTGTCTGATGTGGCCATTTTGGCTCAAGACATTCCGGGCTGGCTGGTGTCCAGTGAAGGAGGGGTAACGGTCGCACTGGACATTACATTGGATGATGAAATTCGGTCTGAGGGGCTCGCTCGTGAGCTGGTGAATCGGGTGCAAAACCTGAGAAAAGATTGCGGTTTGGAAGTCACCGATCGCATCCTATTGTATGTAGAAACAGGGCCAAAAGAACAGGATGCTTTCGAGCAGAATTTGGATTATATTCGGGCCGAGACGTTGGCGGATGAAGTGCTCTGGAAATCAGGGCGCGAGGCGTCAGAAATGGAACTTGCGGATGGGGTGACTGTTCGTTTGGCCTTGACAAAAAAACAATGACTGACCGACATGGGAGAACAAACTCGCTATTCGGATGCAGAGCTGGAGGAATTCGCAGCACTGATCAATGAAAAATTGAATGTGGCCCGGGAAAATCTCGGGGAGTTGCGGCGTGCCTTGTCACATCAGGATGACAACAGCACAGAAGATACTGCACCCACATTCAAGATGATGGAAGACGGCTCTGAAACGATGAGTCGTGAAGAAACGGCTCAATTGGCTGCTCGGCAGGAAAAGTTCATCCACAACTTGGAAAATGCACTGTTGCGGATCAAGAACAAAACGTACGGCATCTGCCGCGTGACAGGCAAATTGATCAAAAAGGAGAGACTCCGCTTGGTCCCGCATGCCACAATGTCCATCGAAGCGAAGAACAAGCAATAATCTCCAGCATTGAGGCGGGTTCTTTTGTTCGTGGTGTTGCCCGTCTTGCTGGCAGATCAGTGGTTGAAAGTTTGGGTGAAAACCCATTGCACCATTGGTCAACAATTCGAATTGATTCCTGGGCTGATTGAGTTGCAGTTCATCGAAAATGAAGGCATGGCCTTCGGTTGGGCTTTGCCCGGTGCCGCGGGAAAATTGGCGCTCACCTTGTTTCGATTGATTGCGGCCGTGGGCATCGGCTTTTACATCCGAAGCTTGGCTCGACAGGGTGCCCCAGGGGGACTGATTCTATCCATTGGTTTTGTCTGGGCCGGTGCGATGGGCAACATCATCGACAGCCTGCTGTATGGGGTGTTGTTTTCCGCCTCGACTTGGGGAACATTTGCCGAGTTTTGGCCAAGCGACGGCGGTTATGCTGGGTTTTTGATGGGCAATGTGGTGGATATGTTTCACTTCACAGTGCGATGGCCACATTGGTTTCCAGTAGATTCACTTCAGGGGCGAGAAGTGTTCCCCCCGATTTGGAACATTGCAGACGCATCCATTTCATGTTCCGTCATTTGGATGCTTATCAAGCAGAAGAAGTATTTCAAGGCTTGACCCATGACCCCTTTCGCTCGCATGCACCTGGCCGGGCAATGGCCGTTTGGCTCGCGATTCCATTTTGAAAACGGGTGCTAGATCTACCCTGAGGTTTTGGGTCTTTTGGGCAGCCATCAGAAGGAAACCGACACGGGCTCCACCCAATCTCCATGTTCTCGAATCAAGTCAATCAGAGCTTCTACAGCTTCGGCTTCAGGCACATTTCTACGCACGACTTCCTTTTCCTTGTACAAGGTGATTTTTCCCGGCCCCGTACCGACATATCCATAATCGGCATCAGCCATTTCTCCTGGTCCATTTACGATGCACCCCATGATTCCGATTTTCACACCTTTCAAGTGGTGGGTGACTGCCCGGATTTTGGCCGTGGTTTCCTGCAGATCGAACAAGGTACGGCCGCAACTTGGGCAGCTGATGTATTCGGTTTTGGAGATGCGAGTTCTCGTTGCTTGCAGAATGCCAAAGGCAGTTGTGTTACGGGTTTGGAGTGGAATGGCCTCGGCCTCTGGCCAAATTCCATCTCCCATTCCATCTAGAAGTGGCCCGCCCAAATCTGTCGCTGCGAAAAGTTGAAATGATTCCGGGTCGTCTGTGTTGAGGATTCGACGAAAAACGACCGGAACATCGCAACCGGCTTGGTCCAACAACATGCAAGCTGTCCGCAGATCCACCATGGCATGGGCATTGTCAGTCTCCAATACTGCCACAGCGCACGGGTCAGCCTTCATCGCCGAAATGAGTTCAACGCTGAGGTGGGCTCGGGAGCAGCGAACGAAATGCATGGCACTGGAATGTTCGCGCCCTCCTTCCAAATACTCTTCAGCAGAAAACAAAGGGGAGTGACGTTCGCGGTCTTGCCAAGCTTTGGCGTCCTGAATCACCCCCAAGGTGCCAGGCAATGCAAAGTCAACCGGCCGGTCAGCCACATAGACAAAATCGCAAGCGGTCTCATCCAGGTTCCATTTGTCAAGCGTCATGCTGTAACGGCATCCACACCCATAAAGCTGAGCGGGCTGAACCGGCCCCTCGCCCGGGGGTCGCTGCACCACCACAGGTACTTGCTTGCCCCCGATGGAGCTTACGCCTCGGCTTGCCCGCCGAACGTAATTGAATGGGTCAAAGGTGAGCGGGACCGGCTCAATGGACGGATGCCCGCGGCGTGAGGCGTATCGCTCCACGAGTTTGCGTGCTACTGGGATTTCGGCTTCGGGTGCCTCTGTCAGCGACACCCGAACGGTATCCCCGATTCCGTCCTCAAGAAGGGTCCCGATGCCCACGGCACTCTTGATGCGCCCATCTTCACCATCCCCGGCTTCCGTTACACCAAGGTGAAGCGGATAGTTCATCCCCTCGGCGTCCATCCGCTCCACGAGAAGGCGATAGGCCTGCACCATGACTTGCGGGTTAGAAGATTTCATGGAAATGACCAGTGAGTGGTAATCGTGGTCTCGACAAATCCGCAAAAACTCCAGCGCACTCTCCACCATGCCCAACGCTGTATCTCCGTACCGAGACAGGATGCGGTCGGACAGGGATCCGTGGTTGGTGCCGATGCGCATGGCCCGACCCAATTTTTTGCATTTCAAGACAAGTGGCGTGAATTTTTCTCGAATCCGGTCCAATTCTGTCGCATAGCTCTCGTCGGTGTAAGCGATTTCCTCAAATTTCTTTTTGTCAGCGTAATTGCCCGGGTTGACACGGATTTTTTCGACATGATTTGCCGCCACCTCGGCGGCATTGGGCGTGAAATGAATGTCCGCAACAACGGGAACCGCCCCGTGGCCATTGGCATTTAGACCGGCCTTGATGGCCCCAAGGGCTTCTGCTTCTCGCTTGGATGGTGCTGTGATGCGAACCAATTCACAACCGGCCTCGATCATCCGTTCAGCTTCGTCAATGGAACCTTCGATGTTCATGGTGTCGACTGTGGTCATGCTTTGCAGCCGAATGGGGGCATCACCACCGAGGGTGAGAGCACCAATATGCACTTGCCTCGTGGAACGGCGTCTGTAATTGAAGGGGTCTGGGCAGTAGGGCATTGCAGTGCGGTTTGGCCAGGTGAAATTACATCTCACTGCAACAACCACCCAAGGGTCAAGGATTGTTCACAACTTTCCACAATTCAATCACTCCTTCTTGAGTCACCAAAGTGACTGATCTTCCTTGTTCGCGCCAATGCTCAAGCGCGGATTGTGCTGGGGTTTCATTTTTTTCGTTGCGGAATGAAAATGAGTAATCATAGACGAGCACCCAACAGGTATCGGGCGCTGAGCGAGTCACCTCAGGGAGGTCGTCCGGGAAGCCCGATTTGTAATTCCCGAGAACGATGAAGTTTCGTTCAGGAAATGATGTGTGAGTCCCCAGATGAAAAGATGTGGACGCCCACATGCGCAAATCCAGAAAAATCGGATTGAAATCTCGGGGATTTGCTTCAAAATGTTCAAGGACGTTTTGAAGACTATCGAGGCACCTCGGTGGAGATTTCAAGGTGTTTTTGCACTGTAAAACCAGACTGAATGCCAAAACCACAAGAGAAGTTTGTCGAAGATATCGGTGGGATGACCCAAACTTGCCCAGGGCCAACCCCCACATCGCCACCATTCCGCCAATGTGCCACATTCCCAATCTTTTAGCCATCGGATACATTTGCAATCCACTGAGTAAAAAATGTATCAGGATGGGCAACAAGAGGAAAACCAACAAGGGTTGGGTCTGAGCTCGAGACTTTGTGAACAACAAACCCAGCATCCAAAGCGCCGCAAACGCCATTGAGGTGATACTGGAGGACAGCGGAATGACACCCTGGATGAGCTCGAATATGCGCGATAAAGTCCAATGGAAGATTTGCTCATCGAATGGCATGAACGCTCCAGCTCTGGACCAGAATTCCTGCATGAATTCACGCGCTGGGTGATCATGAATGAACAACAAATAGCAGATGGCGAAAGCACCTGCCCAGCCTGACAGAATCGGAAAAATATGTCGCCAGCGTTTGGGGTCTTGAATCAGCCAGGACAGTCCCCAGCTGAACAACACGAGCACAGCTACATTGGAAAAAGCCATGGCAACCGGTCCACTGATCAAAAGCAGCAGCCCATGTCGCTTGGATGAAAGGGGTTGAAATGAACCTTTTTGCAAAGCCACAATGCCCGCGAAGGCCACCGACCAAACTGCAAAGTCGAACATGTATTGCTTGACTTCGACAGAATACTTGAGCAAGAGCGGAGAGAGACAAAGGGAGGCAGTGAGAAGGTTCGCAAGTGAAGTTGAGCCAGCAGGCGCGTGGATGTCCAACAAGTCAATCATGCCTCGCCGGAATGCATACAGGCCCAATGCAAAAGCGGCCAAAGACGGCAATCTGAATGCCCAAATGGCACCTTCAAATGGATGTGTCAAGCCTTTGAGCATCCAGAGGTAGCCCACAGGTGCAACTTGGAAGTAATCGAGTGGCAAAAGAAGTCGGATAAGCCCGTGTTGAACAATGTTCAGAGCCAGCATGGCCTCATCGAGCCAGAGTGTACAGAGGTTTGTGAAGTTCCAAATGGCGAGCACGACTGCCAGCACCAGAATTACTTGGGAAATTGTTTTCATCCTTTCCGCAGGCCGGTGGAGAAGATGACCCAAATCGCTCGGAAACCATCGCGCCATCCAATTTTTTTACCTTCAGCGTACGTGCGCCCGTAGTAGCTGACACCAACTTCATAAATTTTGATGGATGGAATTCGGCTCATTTTGATGGTGACTTCGGGTTCAAATCCAAAGCGCTTTTCTCGCAAATCCAAGCCCTGCAACAATTCCCGTCGAATGAGTTTGTAACAGGTTTCCATATCTGTGAGGTTCAAGTTGCAGAAGGCGTTGCAGAGCAAGGTGAGGAATTTGTTGCCGATGGAATGCCAAAAGAACAATACACGGTGTGGTTGACCGCCTATAAAACGAGAGCCATAAACCACATCGGCATTTTTTTCAAGAATGGGTTTCAAGAGGAGAGTATACTCTTTGGGGTCATACTCCAAATCTGCATCTTGGATGAGGATATAGTCTCCAGTGGCTGCTTCAATGCCAGTGTGGAGGGCTGCTCCTTTGCCCTGGTTTTTGGGGTGCTGCAAAAAAGTGATGGGGCGCTGAAGATCGCTGTTTTGAAGATTCTCAACGATTTCAGCAGTGCCATCTTCTGAGGCATCATCAATCACAATGAGATCCATGGTGACTTCATCAGGCAAATCCACTGAGGTCACTGTTCGGATGACTTTTTCAATGGTTTTCACCTCGTTGTATGCCGGCATGATGACTGTGAGTGTCATCTTATTCTGTACGCAAGGGTCTTCCATGGGGTTTCGTTCTGTCGCAAATCACGAGAACAATCGAGGCTTTGGGAGCGTTTCCATGAGTAACTTTCCATCATGCTTGGATATCGTTTTCATGAGCATCGCCCGCAAGAAGACCGCCGCACGCTTTTCGAGCGGTTGCTCGAAATCTTTCTGGAGGTAACAACCCATACCAATGGTGAGGTCAACGAGGCGATGGATTGGATGCGCGAGCTCGACCAAAAATATGAGTTGACGGACGAGGAGTATACCCTGGAAGATTTTTTCGAAGAACTTCGTTCAAAAGGCTACATCCGAGAGTCAAATGGACCTGGCAGCGGTGGCATGCGACTTGGAGCCCGTGGGGAGCAGTCGATTCGTAGCCGGGCATTGGATCAAGTGTTTGGCAACTTGAAGAAGGGCAGTCGGGGGCAACATGCAACGCGCCATCGGGGGGCAGGAGATGAGCCCACGGAAGACCGGCGACCTTATGCATTTGGTGACAAATTGGACCAAATTGACTTTACCGCCTCCCTGCGCAACGCCCAGATCAACCATGGTCCCGGCCAATTCTACTTGACTGAATCCGACCTGGTCGTCGAAGACCGTGAATGGCGAAGCTTGACCGCCACAGTCCTGATGATTGACATCAGCCACTCGATGATTCTCTACGGAGAAGACCGCATCACACCAGCAAAAAAAGTGGCCATGGCCTTGAGCGAACTGGTGATGACCAGGTATCCGAAGGACCACCTGGATGTGGTTGTATTCGGAAACGATGCTTGGGAGGTGGACATTGCTGATCTTCCATATCTGCAAGTGGGCCCTTATCACACAAACACGGTTGCAGGTCTGGAGTTGGCCATGGACATTTTGCGTCGCCGGAAGACTGCCAATCGCCAAATTTTCATGATCACCGATGGAAAGCCGACATGTTTGAAAGACCCGAGTTTCCCAGAGGGATATTACAAAAACCCAAGTTGGAGTTTGGATCCTTTCATCACGGGAAAGTGCTACAATTTGGCCAGACAATGCCGGAAATTGGGCATTCCCATCACTACATTCATGATTGCGAGTGACCCTCAGCTGCAAGCTTTTGTGGAGGAATTTACAGAGGCCAATGGCGGCCGCGCTTTTTTTACGGGTCTGCAGGGCTTGGGCGACACCATTTTCAGAGATTTTGAACAAAACAGAAGCCGAAGAGCACGATGAGTGAACCTGAATCCATGACCCCAAAACCGCCATTGAATCGGCTCGGAGACTTGCGCGCCAGCGAATACGTTCCCCGAAGTATTCATGCCGAATTGCGGGCCAATTTGATGGCAAGGATTGCGGATAATACGCCACTTTTTCAGGGCGTATTGGGGTATGAGGACACCGTGATTCCGCAGGTGGAGAGAGCCATCCTCGCTGGCCATTCCATGAATTTGTTGGGCTTGAGAGGTCAGGCGAAAACACGGATGGCCCGTGGGCTGACTGATTTGCTCGATGCGTGGGTGCCTGTGGTGCCAGGAAGTGTGCTCAATGAGGACCCCATGGCCCCGTTGTTGAGCACCACGAAAGCCCAAATTGAGGCACAAGGAGATGATTTTCCTATCGAATGGATTTGTCGAGAACATCGGTATGTGGAAAAGCTCGCCACTCCGGATGTGAGCGTGGCGGACTTGATTGGAGATGTGGACCCCATCAAGGCCGCAAACTTGAAATTGGATTACAGCGATGAGCGGGTGATTGCATATGGTTTGATTCCCCGAAGCCATCGCTGCATTTTCGTCATCAATGAATTGCCGGATTTGCAGCCTAGAATTCAAGTAGCGCTGTTCAATATTTTGCAAGAAAAAGACATCCAAATCCGTGGATTCCGGATGCGGTTGGATTTGGATTTGCAATTCGTGTTCACAGCGAATCCAGAAGATTACACCAGTCGAGGAGCCATCATCACCCCATTAAAAGACCGGATTCAATCTCAGATTTTGACGCATTATCCCAACGACTTGGTCACCGCTGGACGCATTACGGCCCAAGAAGCCCAAGTATTGCCGGCACAACTGGAACGGGTCGAGGTGATGCCATTAACGGCGGATCTCTTGGAACGGGTGTCATTTGCCGCTAGGGACAGCGAATACATTGACGAGAATTCGGGTGTTTCTGCCCGCATGTCCATCACGGCATACGAACATTTGGTGGCCGGCGTGGAGTTGAGGTCACTCCGAACAGACACGGGGCCAACCTTCACCCGCATCATGGACTTGTTGTCCATACTGCCAGCTGTGACTGGGAAGGTAGAACTCGTTTATGAAGGCGAGCGGGAGGGCCCTGAACATGTGGCCCTGAACTTGATTGGCAAGGCCATTCGCCTCAAATTTCCAGAGATTTTCCCTGACCCTGATTTGATTCGACGCAAGAAAATGGAGGATGTGTATGCCCCGATTGTGGCGCATTTCTCCACTGAGGGGCTGGACTTGCTCAGGTCGGATTCCGACGAGCAATACACGGAAAAATTGGCTGGAGTCCCGGGCTTGGCGGATTTGGTGAATACGTATGTCCCTGATTTGGAACGCAAGGAGCTCATTGTGATGATGGAGTTTGTGTTGCATGGATTGGCAGAGCACAATTTGATCGGGAAATCGGTGGTCGATGGAGAGGTGAGTTTCAGTGACTTGATGAGCGGTCTTTTCAACGATTCAGAGCAAGACGAAGGGGATGGCTTCGGTTGACCTGCCTGCAGATCGTTGGGTGGTTTTGAGTTCAGTTGCCCATGGAGACAGCGCATGGATCGTCAGAGCCTTGAGCCGGGAACTGGGGGTGATTGCTGTCTGGACTCCTGTGGGCAAGGTGAAGAAGAGGAAAGTCGCCATGTTTCACCCGATGGCTTTGTTGGAAGTCAACGGGATTCATCGCAAGGGATCTGAGGGATTGTATCGCTTCAAGGAAGCACGTCGGGCCGTTCAAATGGATGCATTGTTGACCGATGTCCGTCGTTCAGCGGTGGCATTTTTTTTGGCGGAGTTGGTCTGGCGAACATTGCCCGAGGAGCATCCCCATTCAGAAGTAGCAGATTTGCTGTGGTCAGCGGCCACTTCGTTGAGCACAACTGACGCACCGCAACATGTGCATTTGCGATTTTTGATTGGTCTTGTGATTCAGCTGGGTTTGGCGCCCGAGGCACCACCCTCAGAACATGTGCCGGGGTTCAACTTGATGACTGGGGAATGGGAAGGGGTGCATTTGCACAGTGAGGATTTGTGGGATGCGGGCACGGCATCGGCGTTTTGGTCGTGTTTGTCATCTGCGAAATCAGGGGTGGATCACCCCAAATTGCCGGGTGAGATGCGGCGACGATTGGTGCCCGGCATGGTGCGATACATCCAGCACCATTTGTCTGGATTGAAGACCATCAAAAGTTTGCAGGTTTTGGAGGAGGTTTTCGCTTGACATTTTTTGGCGCGATTCTTGCGGTTTTCGTGGGGAAGAAAGGCGAGATGAAAAAGAAGGAGTGGAAGCCCCATTGGATTGGTTTGATGACAGCTTTTGCTGTGATAACGCTGTATTTGTTGGGGGCGAAAATGGCACTGGGCCAAACCCAACCTCCTTCTTCTGTCGCTCGAACACCGGACACCAATGAAGTTCGGATTGTCGGTTCAGACGGCTCACCCGTTCCATTTGCAACAGTGTTGAACCGAAAAAATGGTCAAGCTGTATCCGCGGATGTAAATGGAAATGTCCGGTTGCCGTTGACGGGCATTCAAGACACACTTGTGGTCAAGAGCCTGGGTTATTTGGATTTGTTGGTTCCCATAACCAGTGAGGTTCCCAATGTTTTGAGGATGGTGACTGATCCAGTGGCCTTGGACGAGGTGGAAGTGGTTTCTGAATCCGCCTCCTTTGATCAGGTGACGGCCATGCGGTCTATTCAATCGTTGGCTACAAAATCCGTGGAATCGGTGCGACGGGTTGAGGTGCCGGAAAACGCGGCGGAATTGTTGTGGTCCACAGGATCGGTTTTGGTCCAACAAAGTCAGCAGGGGGGCGGGTCACCAATCATCCGTGGGTTTGAGGCGAATCGAATATTGTTGGTTGTGGATGGTGTGCGCCTGAACAATGCCATTTACCGAAGTGGCCACTTGCAAAATGCCATTACGATTGACCCCAATGTTTTGGCCCAAACGGAGGTGGTCATGGGCCCAAACAGTGTCGTGTACGGATCTGACGCCTTGGGGGGGGTCATCCATTATCGGACCCGAGACCCTCGTTTCAACACCCACAAATGGACATCACGAGCATCTGTAGCGTATCGCACCCCGAACCGCAGCACTCGTTTGCATGCGGATGTTGAATATGGCGGGAATCGATGGGCCAGTCTCACCAGCGTTTCACTTTCGCGTTTTGGGGATTTGCGCATGGGTTCACGAAGACCACATGGCGATGAAAATTGGGGATTGGACACCTTGTTTGTAGCCCAAATTCAAGGTGTGGATACGGTGATGAGGAATGAAGAACCCACATTGCAAGTGGGAAGCGGTTACGATCAATTGGATCTGCTACAAAAATGGCGGTTTCAGTCGCGTATAGGCACTTGGGGACTCAATCTGCAATACAGCACGAGTTCGCAAATTCCGCGCTATGATGTCTCTTCTGATTTTTCGGGCGATGAACTCAAATGGGCGGAATGGAGCTACGGTCCTCAGGAGCGCTTGATGGCCGCATTGAATTACGGATTGTACGCGCGCCATTTGGGGGGGATTCAATTCCAAGCCCAAACAGCTTTCCAGAAAATCGGAGAGGAGCGCATTCAGCGGAGATTGGGTTCGGAATGGCGTCAGATCTCACGGGAAACCGTTCTGGTATGGAGTGGTTCAGTCTCAGCATCTAGAAATTTCCCCAATCAGATTCACGTGGCGCTTGGCTTGGATTTCCAATTGAACGATGTGGAGTCCCAAGCGCATGAGACGCATTTGGTCACAAGCGAGATGATGGAGGTGAACACCCGTTATCCTTCCGGCGGCAGTTCCATGAACATGTTCGGGACTTTTCTGTCCGCGCGAAAAATGTTCTCCCATCGCGGGGTGATTACTGCTGGGGTTCGATATAGCAATGCAACGCTCGCGGCCCGTTTTCTCCCCCAATCCACTTTTGAGCTCCCCTTTGAAAACATTCAATCCAGCAAGGGGGCATGGACTGGTGGAGTCTCAGGGCAATGGAATGTCTCTCCGTCTTGGCGTTTGAACGCTTCTGCCTCCAACGGTTTCCGTCACCCCAACATCGATGATATCGGAAAGGTTCGAGAGAAGCGCGGATTTGTGATTGTGCCAAATGATTCGTTGCGGCCAGAATATCTCTACAGTTGGGAACAAGGGGCTACTTGGAACTTGCAAGGAAAGGGTTTGTTGGAACTGGGCATCAATGGATTTGTGACGTTTTGGAAGGATGCCATTGTCCCGGTCAATGCCATGCTTGAAGGTGACACCATGATGTGGATTGATGGGGACTCTGCCCGCGTGCAAACCCATGTCAATGCCTCATCTGCATGGGTCCGAGGTGCCCGGCTGTCTTTGAAAGCACAGCTTTTCCCCAAAGTTTCAATGGAAGGGGCAGTGAACTGGACCTTTGGACAAGAGCGGGAAACGGGGTCCCCATTGGGTCACATTCCGCCGACTTTTGGACGACTGGCCTTGGATTTCGAACACAAATGGATGACTTGGGTGTTGCACGCTCAATTTAGCGGGTTCAAACCCATAGATCAGTTTGGTTCGGGATCAACGGACAATGCAGATTTGGCCTTGCCCCAAGGCAGTCCTGCTTGGTGGACGCTCAACCTGGAAAGCAGAATGCGGTTCAGCCAAGGCTTTGAATTGCGGCTGGGCATGCGCAACATTTTGGACATGCACTATCGGGTTTTTGCCAGTGGTATTTCAGCCGCGGGCCGGGGTGTGCATGCTTCGGGGCATTTCATGTTTTGAACGGGAATCGGGCATGGACGACTGGATGTGAGGCTTTGGATTCCGAATTACCTTCGTGGTTCAATCGCAGGAAATGCGTTTCTCGGATATCATCGGCTATACAGACATTGCATCTCGGCTGCGAATTGGGGCCCGCTCTGGACGCGTGGCTCATGCCCAGTTGTTTGATGGCCCAGAGGGTTCAGGCGCTTTGGCCTTGGCCAGGGCCTATGCGCAATACTTGCACTGCGAGCAGCCCACTGAATTGGATTCGTGTGGGATTTGTGGCAGTTGCAAAGCTCACGCCAGATTGGAACATCCGGATTTGCACTGGGGCTTTCCTTTTTTCAAAGCGGATGGACAGGAAAAGGCCATTTCGCAACCTTTTCAGCTGGCATGGCGAGAGTTGTTGCTAGACAAGCCCTTCTTTGGGATGGAGGAATGGACACATGCCATCGGATCCGATCGAAAGCAGCTTTTTATTGGTGTTCATGAAGCATTGGAAATCAATCGGAAACTGGGGCTCAAACCATTTAAAGGGGGCTGGAAAGTGCTGATTTTGTGGTTGCCTGAAACGATGCGTGTGGACACAGCGAACAAGATGTTGAAGCTGATTGAGGAACCCACGGACAACACGATCATGCTTTTTGTCAGTGAGCACTATGGCAGCTTGTTGGCGACCATTCGGTCTCGGGTGCAGACGATTCGGGTGCCTCGACTTGAAGACGCCGCCGCTGCGGAACAAATTGAGAAATTGACAGGTCTGGAAGCAGAGGCATCGGAAGATTTGGCGCGGGTGGTCGAGGGCAACATGGCTTCGGCGATTCGGCTTGCTTCTGCGGAAGGAGCCACACCGGATCATGAGTTGTTTGTTCAATGGATGCGGGCTTGTTACGGGAGCAATGCGGGCGCACTCGTGGCCCTTGCCGATCAGTTTGCGAAGCCGGGGCGCGAGGCCATGAAGCGGTTTTTGATTTATGCCATGCACATGGTTCGCCAGTGCATCGTCGGAAATTATGGAGCCATGCATTTGGTCAGATTGACTGCGCAGGAGCGCACATTTGCCGAGAAATTCGCACCGTTCATTCACCACGGGAATGTGAGACAATTGTTTCAAGAGCTCGAAAATGCGCATCGTGACATTTCGGGCAACGTGAATGGCAAATTGGTTTTCATGGATTTGAGCGTTCAGGTGAATTTGTTGTTGCGTAAAACGCCTTGAAAACTTCCCTGTGTTGGAATTGATGACTTGCGCACTGCCCGTGCGTATCTTCGCTCAATCATGAGTTGTGCGAATTGTAGAAATGGAGCAGATGGCAAGCCTCGGGGCTGCAAAAGCAATGGCAATTGTGGAACCGGAAACTGTGGGCCTTTAACCGTATTTGATTGGTTGGAGGGAGTGGCTTTGCCCGATGGATCCGCTCTTTTCGACGTGGTGGAAGTGCGTTTCAAGTCCAATCGCAAAGCGTTCTTCCGGCGTTCCCAAGGCTTGAATTTGCAGGTGGGCGATGTGGTGGTGATTGATGCAGATCCCGGATGCGATGTGGGTGTGGTCAGCTTGCGAGGCGAATTGGTTCGGAACCAAATGAAGGCCAAAAAAATTCGCGACGACCACGAGATCAAAAAGGTTCTGCGCAAGGCGACTCAAGAGGACATTGACGTTTGGCATGAGGCCACCAAACGCGAGCCGGATACGAAAACCCGTGCGCGCCAAATCATCCGTGAGGTGGGATTGGTCATGAAACTTTCAGATGTGGAATTTCAGGGAGATGGTCGCAAGGCTACGTTTTATTACACCGCCGAGGAACGTGTGGATTTCCGCATTTTGGTGCGCCAATTGGCGAGTGCATTTGGGGTTCGAATTGAAATGCGTCAAATCGGTGCTCGTCAAGAAGCTGCTCGGGTGGGAGGCATTGGTGTGTGTGGTCGAGAACTGTGCTGCTCGAGCTGGCTCACAGATTTCCGGTCGGTTTCGACTTCGGCTGCGCGTTACCAGCAACTTTCGTTGAATCCACAGAAACTGGCCGGACAATGCGGGAAATTGAAGTGTTGCCTCAATTATGAATTGGATCAGTATGTGGAGGCCATCCAGGCATTTCCTTCTCCGAACACCAAAATCCGATTGAAGGAAGGTCGTGCCGTGGTTTTCAAAATGGACATTTTCAAGGAATTGGTGTACCTCTTGCCTTTGGACCAACCAGGAGCCTCACCTGTGGCGGTGACTGTTGAAGACATGAAAGAACTCCAATCCATGAATGACCGGGGGGAATATCCTGCGAATTTGACGGACTTCGCGATTGAGGAGGAGCCGAATGAGATGGAGGATATTTATGCCAACGTGGTCGGTCAAGACGATCTCACACGATTCGATGAAGAGCGCCGTCGCCGCAAAAAACGCCGGCCCAAATCGGCCCGTAACCGCGGTAAAAATTCCCAACAGTCCAAGGCGAATCCGGATGGAAAATCAGAAATTGCATCAGCAAATGTCGCGGGCAACAATGGAAATTCTCGACGAAAGGGCCGAGGCAACCGCAACAAAAGGAGGAAAGGCAATGATGCGAGTAGCTCGAACAAAGGTCCGTCCACGAACAATGGCACCACTTGATATTGGGGCCGTTCGTACAATTGGATTGTGGGGGTTAATGGCCATGCTTGTCCTGGTGGGTCTTTCGGGTTGTGGCCCAGATCCGGTCTATGCTGAAACGCGTGAAGTCGATGCGGAGTTGGGTTGGTCCTCTACAAATGTCCAGTCCTTTCAGTTCGCCGTTGCTGACACCCTGCAAAAGCACGAATTTTTCATTGATCTCCGGCACGATCAGACCTATCCATTCAGCAATTTGTATCTGTTTGTGGATTACACATTTCCGAACGGAAGATCCAGGCAAGACACGGTGCTTTGTGAACTCGCGGATTCCAGGGGCACTTGGCTGGGCACGGGGTCCGGCCCCATTGTAGATCATCGAATTGGTGTGCAAACCCAAACGGCATTTCCGTTGGTGGGGAATTATGAGGTCACCATTGCCCATGCGATGCGAAAGGATCCTTTGCCAGGAATTTTGGACGTGGGTTTTCGCTTGGAAAAATCTCCTGAATGATTGGGCCATCAAGTCTCGCCCCGGGGCGACATTGAAGCAGAGGCGGCTGAGCTTGAACCAGGAACACCTCGAAGTTTAGATCGCCGGTTCACATCCAGAGCTACTCAGGCGTTCCGGGCATCACGAAATCAAACCCATCTACCCAACCCATGCCACGGGCTTCGCGTCAAGATTTCGATTTGAATGGTGCCAATACTTGACCCATGAATCCTGCTGGCATGTTCTCATCTCCTGGATAGCCCAATTCGATGTCCCGGCCATCATGCGGCATGTAGGCGGTGGCAAAGAGGTAGTCCCAAATGCTCAAACTGATGCCAAAATTGACGCCATATGGGTTCGACCCGATGTCCTTCGCATGATGCCAGATGTGCATTTTGGGGTTGTTCAAAACGTATTTCAAAGGGCCATAGTCCCAGTTCAAGTTGGCGTGGTTGAGGTGACCAATCGCGAGGGCGACGATGTGGACGATGAAAAAGTCTTCAAGCCCGAAGCCGATCATGGCCATGGGGATGTATTGGATGGATTTATAGACAATCGTCTCCATCCAATGGTAGCGCAAGTGGGCCGCAAAACCCATTTCCTTGACGCTGTGGTGGACTTGGTGAAATTTCCAAAGAAAGGGAACACGATGGAGGAGGCGGTGTGTCCACCACGAAATGAAATCCACCATCAAGAACATCACCAACAACTGTGCAGTGTGGGACCAAGTTGAAATCTCAAACGACACCAAGTTGGTCACACCAAACAACTCCAGGAAATCGTTGAATGCTTCCACCCCGACCATGCTGATGGAATTGTATCCAATTAGGCTGAAGAGGAAGAAATTGAAAAACATGTAGAAGGCGTCCAACCAGAAGTCTTTTCGAATGGGGGCCTGGTTTTTTCGCCATGGCGATGAAAGTTCAATGCCCCAAACCACGAGGGAGAGCAAAATGAGCATGTAAAAGTAGTTCTCGTACCAAGGTTTCCAATACCGGGAAGACCACGTGATTTCTTGCCAGAGATAGTCTGCGTAACGGGAGAAATGATGGATGAAAAGGTCCAAGTACTCTTGCATGTCAATTGGGTGATTGGATGGGGTGGGGGTCGCCATGGACCACCGGTTGGCCATCTGCGGCCCAATCGCGGATGCCGCCCAAGAGGTTGAATACTTCTGCTTGGCCTGCTTGATTCAATACACCCATCGCATGAGAACTCCGTCCGCCAGCGGCGCAATAAACCAAAACCGAACGATTCTTGTCCAATGCTTGCAACTGGGCTTCAAAATCTTCTGCTTCAAATGGGATATAGGACGCGTTTGGCAGGTGCCCTTCTGCCCACTCTTCATCGGAGCGAACATCCAACAAAATGGGGTCATTTAAGGTTGCGAGGAGGGCCACAAATCGCTCAACATCGACATCTTCCGCCCTGTGAGTTGGTGCAGAATGGGTCAGGGCATTCGAGGCGTCAGCGTGGCTTGAAGATTCACATGCGATCCAAGCGGTGCTGAGTCCGATGAGCAAGGCAAGGACCCAAGTCGATTGTTGTGGAATGTGTCGCGTCATGATGTGTCTTTCGATACGGGGTAAAAGTAAAGTCGGGCTGCGCAGAATTGGGTGACCTGAGTTACATCTGACCCCTGGGTAGGGTTCAAGAGCGGTATGAAGGGCGTGAAAGTGCGGCTTTTCATTGTAAATTGCAGGTTCCTGTAAATTGAAACCGTTCGTTGCTGTGATGAAAAATCCATGGGTTGGAATCGTTGTGCGATTCATGTTGGTCGGATGGGCCGTCGTGGGATTTGCGTTTTGGAGTTGGGCGCAGTCGCCAGTTGTCGAAGCTTGTGGACACCTCCATGCGACGCGTTGGTTGTTTCAAACCCATCCGGAAACTCGACAGCAAGCTTTGGCCGACGAGGCCACCTTGGAAGCCTTCACTCGGGACTTCATCACGCAAGGTGTGGTGGGAAACCGAGATGAGCTTATCATCATTCCCACTGTGTTTCATATCGTTCATGACAATGGACCGGAGAACATCAGTGATGAACAAGTCCTCAGTGCGATAGAAGTGGCGAATCGTGATTTGCGTTTTTTGAATCCCGATGCCGACCAAATCATTTCGGAATTCACTGACATCACCGGCGATGCATTCATAGAGTTAAGATTGGCACAAAAGGACCCTCAAGGCAATTGTCATACGGGCATCAATCGGATTCAGTCGCCATTGACGTATGTGGGTGATGGGGATGTGAAAGATTTAATCAATTGGCCACGAGAGAGTTATCTCAATGTTTGGGTGGTAGCCAATGCAGCCGGAGCTGCAGGTTACAGTTTGTATCCGAGTTCGGTTGCGAACAATCAAAACGCGGTTAATGACGGAATCGTTTTGGCGCACAACTACACCGGAAACATTGGCACAAGCAACAATTATCGCTCGAGAACCTTGACCCACGAGGTGGGTCATTGGATCAACTTGCGGCACACCTGGGGAAATTCGAACAGCCCGGGTGAGGCCGACAATTGTGATCAAGATGATTTGGTGGACGACACCCCAGAGACCCGTGGGTGGACATCATGCACTTTGGACGGCGAGAGCTGTGGCTCTATTGACAACGTTCAGAATTACATGGAATACTCATATTGTGGACGGATGTTTTCGCAAGGCCAAATCGACCGCATGCGCGCCGCTATGTTTAGCGGAGTGGCTGATCGCAATGAGCTATGGACAGATGAGAATCTCGAGGCCACTGGCGTATCGTTAGAACCCATTTTGTGCGTGGCTCGATTTTCATCAGATCGCCGGACCATCTGTGCTGGAGATTCGGTGCAATTTTTTGATGATTCATACCATGGTGTCACCGAATGGTCTTGGCAATTCAGCAATGGCATCTCGGCGGAAGGAGAGTCTCCGTGGGTGACCTTTGATCTTCCGGGGTTTTATGATGTGGAGTTGACTGCAGGAAATGGAATTGAATCGGTGTCATCATTGGAATCCAACTACCTCCAAGTTTTGCCTGCAGGGGCCATGGATTTGCCGTTTGTCGATGGCTTTGAAGCGGAAATGCTGGACAACAGCGACTGGTTTCACGACGACACCTTCATCGATGGTGATGGTTGGGAGTTGACCAGCGCAGGATCTGCCACGGGTGGCCAATCCATGTGGATTCGGAATTACAGCAATGACATTGAATTCAATACGGATGCCTTGATCACCTCAACAATGGACATGTCCGATGCCGTGGAAATACACGTCAACTACAAGTGGGCTTATGCATACCGCGGAACCGATGAAGATGAGGATGACACAGATGACCGATTGAAAATTTACGCTTCTGGGGACTGTGGAGCTTCTTGGAACCTTCGCCGCATGCACCGTGGATACACGGATTTGCAATCAGCGCCCCCGCATCCGTTTATGTTCATCCCGAATGGCATCGAGGAGTGGAATGAGTATACCTTGGTTTTGCCATATGAGACCTATTTGACCAACAAGTTCAGACTGAAGTTTGAGTTTGAAAGCCGTTTGGGCAACAACATTTTCTTGGACGATATCAACATTACAGCTGTCGGGTCAAATGACATTGCGGAAGCGGCGTCCTCTGGCCAATTGGACATGCGGATTTACCCCAATCCCGTGGACGCTTCGGGACCATTTGCATTGGAATTTCGGACGGTTTTAGCTCGCGAGTTATCGGCGGAGGTCAGGGACTTGACTGGGCGATTGATTGCGCAACCCATGACCGCCTCCCGTCGACCAGCGGGTTTGCACAAAATGCAGGTTTCTACTGCTGGATGGCCTGCGGGTTTGTATTTGGTGATGGTCGATGTGGACGGCATCCGGACGACTCGGCGATTGATCGTGGATTGAACACATCACCGTGTAGAACTTTTTGAGGAATTGCGCGTATACGAAAGTTCATCAAAGAACTTCCGTGTGAAAACTGAATCTACTCAACCCATGCGCATTTCCACCTTTTCTTGGACATCTCGACTTGCATTGATGGGCTCCTTAGCCTGCTTGATCGTGATCTTGTTTTCCTTCGCCGGGTGCACCGACGAGGGCGATGCCACAAACCCGGCATCTGCTTCAACCACCACAGCCGTGTCCGACGCTGACAGTGAGGTGGATGCGTCCGATGATGGCATGGCGGTGTCAAATCGCACAACCACACTGAAAAAAATATTTCATGCGGCACCATCACCTATGGAAACTGCGTCACTTATTCAACGAAGCGGAGCGGAATTCCATGGAGACGCACTCAACCCCACAGAAAACTTGAAAAGTTACACCACCTCCATTCGGCAGGCCATGAGCCTTGGGGTATACGGGGCCGACCTGAGTTATGCGACTATTTTTGAGGAGAACAGTGCGGCACTTGATTATTTGCGTACAGTGAAGTCACTGGCACAGGCTTTGGGCCTGAGCAATGTCATCAGCGATGAGGTGATGAAGCGCGCCAGTGACAACCGCAATGATCGCTCGGCCCTCATTAACATTGTATCAGATAGTTTTTACGACTTGAACGAGCAGCTCAAAGCCAACGGCATGGAAGACCTAGCCGGTTTGGTCGTTGCGTCGGGCTGGATTGAGGGCCTTTACCTAGCGACGCGTCATATGGATGAAGCCCCAGTCGAATTGAAGTCTCGGATTGCCGAACAAAAGCTCACGTTGGATGACGTCATGCGTTTGTGCCGTTCTTACCAGGCGACACCAGCTTTGACTGAAATGTTGGAAGCCATGGCGCCGATTGAAGCGGCATTTGATGGGGTATCCGTTGTGGCAGGTGCTGCCTCAGCTGCTCAAGATGATGCGATGATTGTGATCGGTGGTGGCCCGACTTTTCACGCCGATGATTCCGCCCTGCAAGCCATTTCGGACGCAGTGAATGCGGTGCGTAACGCTTTGGTTCAAGTCCAATAATTTCAACCCCTAAGAACGATGAAGAACGCTATTTTCACCATTTTGCTCGGGGGTGCATTTGCCCTCTTGTCAACTGCGGAAGCGCATGCCCAATGCCGCTCCTTCACAAAGCGCACTTGCATGACGCAGTTGGAAGGCTACATTCAGAATGACAACTACAACAGCGCGATCCTGATTCCAGGGGATGAGGCTGAATTGATGCTGACTTTCCTTGCGGGGCAAGACTACCGCTTGGTGGTATGCAGTCACCCGATTTTGGGCGATATTGAGTATCAAATTCTCGACGCTGCTGGCGCGACCTTGTACAGCTCTGAAAAAGCCTCCGAAGACCGCGATTACGTGGACTTCAAAGTGCAAACCACCCAGCAGCTTTTGGTACAGATTTCTGTGCCTGCTTCAGACGCGGCCATTCTCCACGAGGGTTGTGTAACGGTTTTGGTGGGGAGCAAGGCCGATTGAAGGGTCAGTGGGCTTCCAGCCAATCTTCACCTGTTGACATTTCAACCACCAAGGGCACATCGAGCCGAACAGCTTCCTCCATGTGCTTTTGAATCAAGGGCATGAGTTGATGTACCTCCTCACGGGGTACATCGAAAACCAGTTCGTCGTGCACCTGCATGATCATGCGTGATTTGAGGTGAGAAGCCTTCAGGGCCTCATCGATTTGGACCATGGCCACTTTGATGATATCGGCAGCAGATCCTTGAATCGGGGCGTTGACGGCATTGCGTTCAGCAAATGCCCGAACGGTGGCGTTGTTGGAATGGATGTCGGGAAGCAAACGACGTCGTCCCAGCACGGTTTCGGCATAGCCGGTTTCACGCACCCTTTCAACCGCGTCTGCTGTGAAGGACTGGAGGGCCGAAAATTGTGCGAAATAAGCGTCAATGATTGATTTGGCTTCGCGACGGGAAATGCCCAAGGTGTTGGCCAACCCGAACGCACCTTGGCCGTACAAAATCCCAAAGTTGACTGCCTTGGCTTGGCTTCGCTGTTCCCTTGTCACCTCTTCGAGGGCCACACCGAATACTTTAGCGGCTGTTGCTGCATGGATGTCCTCTCCAGAAACAAAAGCTTCGATGAGGCCTGGATCTTGACTCAATGCCGCGGCAATGCGCAGCTCCACTTGGCTGTAGTCTGCTGCCAACAGCACCCGGTCCTTGTCGCCTGGAACAAAGGCCTTACGGATTTCCCTTCCTTCAGGTGTGCGAATCGGGATGTTTTGCAGGTTTGGGTCTTTTGAACTCAGACGTCCTGTGGCCGCAACAGTTTGCATGTAATGCGTATGAACGCGGCCCGTCTCGTTGTGAATCAGTGTCGGCAAGGGTTCGACATACGTGCTGCGCAGCTTTTTCAGTTTGCGGTAATCCAGAATTTTGGAAATGATGGGGTGATGGTCTTTGAGTTTCGTCAAAACTTCTTCCCCAGTGGGATACTGTCCTGTTTTGGTTTTTTTCAATCGCCCTGATGGAATTTCCAAACCTTCGAACAAAATGGGCCCCAATTGACGAGGACTGTCTACGTTGAATGCTGTGCCAGCCAATGTCTGGATTTGTTGATTCAAGGCTTGGATTTGGACTTCAAGTTGCGCACTGTATGTTCGCAGGTGTTCGGCATCGATGCGCACGCCTTCGAGCTCCATTTCTGCCAATATCCTGACCAAGGGCATTTCCACATTGTCGAACAGTTGTTTCGCGTTGTGTTCTTGCAGCATCGGCTCGAATCGCTGCCACAATTGCAAGGCCAAATCGGCATCTTCACAGGCATAATCCGTGATGGATGCAGGGTCCAAATCGGCCATGGTTTTTTGGCTCTTTCCTTTTTTGCCGATGAGGGTTTCAATCGCGATGGGAGCATAATCCAATTCAGTCTCGGCCAGTCGATTCAACCCGTGAGCGCCATCTGGCTGAATCAAATAATGCGCCACCATGGTATCACAGATGCGGTTAGCAATCCGGACCCCTCGGCGGGCAAGTATTTTGTAGTCGTACTTGAAATTGTGGGCAACCACGGATTTTTTCGTGTCTTCGAAAATGGTGGAAAACGCAGCAAGCAATTCATCTGCATGGGTCCATTCTCCATGTTGGACGGGGACCCACCATGCTTCTCCCGGATCGATGCAGAAGGACATCCCCACAAGTTCCGCAGTCATGACATTCAATCCGGTGGTCTCTGTGTCCCAAGCATAGGTGTCGGCCTCGGACAGTGTGGAAATCAATTTCTTCAAATCGGCCCATGTCAGAACGAGATGATACTGATGCGGCACATTTGCGATGTCCTTGAATCCATCTGCTGGATTTTGTGTCTCGGTTTTGGACTCCGATGAAGGGGCATCAAACATGCCCAATTGTCCGGAGGCCGAGGGTGCCTTTGTCCCTACAGGAGCGGCTGGGGCCTCCCCCAAAACACGAAGAGCCAGCGTCCGAAATTCCAATTCCTCGAACACCTCACGCAACAAATCAGGTTTGGGCTCGCCCGTTTTCATGGCGTCAATGTCCAGAGCAAAGTCCATGTCGACACGGATGGTGGCGAGATCTTTCGACAGCTTCGCCTGCTCAACATTGGCTTCTACCTTTTCACGCATTTTGCCTTTGAGATCGCTGGCATTTTCCAGCAGTCCCTCTAGACTGCCATATTGTTTGATGAATTTGGAAGCGGTTTTCGGACCTACACCTGGGATTCCTGGAATGTTGTCCACACTGTCTCCCATCAGTCCCAGAAGGTCGATGACTTGTTCAGGACGATCCACGCCAAACTTCTCACAGACTTCTTCAGGCCCCCAAACTTCGGCCGGTCCACCACCTCGGCCGGGCCGGAACATCCGCACCGTATCGGTCACGAGTTGGCCAAAGTCCTTGTCCGGGGTCATCATGTAGACATCGAATCCTTGTTCTCCCGCTTGCTTTGCCAAGCAGCCGATAAGGTCATCGGCTTCAAAACCGGCCAGAGAAAGCAAAGGAACATCGAGGGCTTCTAACACTTTACTCACCCACGGAACAGCCCTTTTGATGTCCTCAGGCGTTTCGTCTCGATTCGCTTTGTATTCAGGAAACACCTCATTCCGGAACGTTCCGCCAGGGGGGTCAATGACCACGGCCAAATGCGTGGGCTTCTCGTTTCTCAGGACATCCAGAACTGCATTTGTGAAGCCGAAAATGGCACTGGTGTTCCAGCCTTTGGAGTTGATGCGTGGATTTTTGATGAAAGCATAATACGCTCGGAAAATGAGCGCGTAGGCGTCCAGCAAGAAAAGCTTTTTATCGGATTGGGGTGTGATCATCGCGGGGGCAAGTTACTGCCGTCGCTTGAAGATGGGAACTGTGGAACAGGCTTCGCCAAACATCAAGCTTCGAACCACAGGTTGCAGTTTGGTCACCAAAGCAGACAAGACTTCGGGGCCACCCATCGTGCTGCAACCTTTGATAACGAGTCGTGCATCTTCATAACGCGAAGCATCCAAATTGTCGATGTTGCGAAGATGCATTCGGGTCCGGATTTCGTCAGCTGTCCCCACTTCCACAACGAGTCCATGCTCTGCACACTTCGAGGTCACAAGCATCCAAGCCCAATCGGGAATGATGGCATCAGTGGAACAATGCAAGGCAACCCGATGGCCTTCCCATGGGCTCCATGACATGGATTTCAAGGCATCACGAAATGGTTTTTCCCGCAGCACCATTCCTTCCCATAGCATTGGCGCCAAATCCAAGCCCTTCACTTGGGTTGGTGGCAAGAGTTCTCTCAGTTCGATTTGTACCAGACCACTGGTCTTGACCTTGTTGATGATGTCGCCCATCCGTGGTTTTCAGGCAATTCGGGGTTGGGTGCTTCCAGCATCACGCGTACGTGCTTCTTCAACCATTTCCACGGCGCTCTCGACGATGGCTGTGGCATCGTAGCCGCACTGCGCATACAATTCATTTTGGGTACCGTGTTCAATGTATTGGTCTGGGATTCCCAGTCTTTTCACGACTGCCTGATAACCTTGTTCGCTCATGAACTCCAAAACGGCACTGCCAAATCCACCCACGACACAACCATCTTCCACCGTGATGACTTGTTGGAAGCGACCGAAAACCTCGTGCAACAAGTTTTCGTCGATGGGCTTCACAAAACGCATGTCATAATGGGCCGCTGAAACCCCTCGTCGTTTCAAGTCCTGCACTGCTTCGGTGGCTTGAGTTCCGATGGCACCAATGGTCAGAATGGCCACATCATCACCTGCATTCAATCGGCGACCCGTTCCGATTTTGAGGGGCTTCATGGGCTGCCGCCAATCGACAATGGAGCCCGTCCCTCTGGGATACCGAATGGTGAATGGCACTCCACTTTGAGCCCCTGTAAGCATCAAGTTGCGCAGATCCACCTCATCCATTGGCGCGCTCACCACCATGTTGGGCAGGCATCGCATGTAGGCCAAATCGAAAGCTCCGTGGTGCGTGGGTCCATCCGCACCGGCTACACCGGCTCGGTCCAAACAAAAAACCACGGGAAGATTCTGCAACGCGACATCGTGCATTACTTGGTCGTACGCACGTTGCATGAAACTTGAATAGATGTTGCAGAATGGGACTTTTCCTTCAGCGGCAAGTCCAGCTGAAAAAGTAACGGCATGCTGTTCAGCGATGCCTACGTCAAATGCCCGTTCAGGCATTTCTTCCAACATGAATTTCAGGGAACAACCAGTGGGCATGGCAGGGGTCACGCCGGCGATGCGAACATCTTCCTTCGCCAATTCGATGATGGTGTGCCCGAAAACATCCTGAAACTTTGGCGGTTTGGGGCCGGAAGGCACACTGGAATGAAATTCACCAGTCACTTTGTCAAACAAGCCCGGAGCATGCCACTTTGTGGGGCTCCCTTCCTCTGCAGGGGCATACCCTTTTCCCTTCACGGTGACGCAATGCAACAACTTGGGTCCTGGGATGTCCTTCAGATCGTTGAGGATTTCAGTGAGGTGTTCCACATCGTGGCCATCAACAGGTCCGAAATACCTAAAATTGAGCGATTCAAATAGGTTCGACTGCTTCAGCATGGCGGATTTGACCGCATTTTCTACTTTCTGGGCAATGGCCTGCGCATTGGGACCAAATTTGCTGATGCGTCCTAACAAATGCCAGACTTCATCCTTGACCTTGTTGTATGTGTGGGATGTGGTCACATCGGTCAAATATTCCTTCAATGCACCGACATTGGGATCGATGGACATGCAGTTGTCATTCAAAACAACCAACATGTTCGTGTCTTCCACCCCACCATGATTCAGCCCTTCAAAGGCCAATCCTGCGGTCATCGCCCCATCACCAATCACAGCAATGTGCTGGCGATTTCGATTCCCAGACATGCGGCTGGCCACCGCCATACCCAAGGCCGCCGAAACCGATGTGGAGCTGTGACCCACACCGAACGTGTCGTACTCGCTTTCGCTTCGTTTGGGAAAACCAGAAAGCCCACCAAATTGTCGGTTGGTGGGGAAACGATCGCGACGACCGGTTAGAATCTTGTGACCATAGGCCTGGTGACCGACATCCCAAACGATTCGGTCTTCTGGCGTGTTGAACACATAATGCAAAGCAAGCGTCAATTCCACGACACCAAGACTCGCCCCGAAATGGCCACCTTGTTCAGACACCACATCGATGATATACTGCCGAAGTTCATCGGCCAAGGCGGGAAGGTCTGCCTTGTCGAATTTCTCCCGCAAGTCTGACGGGAGTTCGATTTTGGAAAGGAGAGGGCCGGCGGGATAATTTTTCATCTTCGATGGGCCAGGGGACATTGCCCGGCGCTATGACAACAAATCTAATCGTTCCATGTTTACACGCATGAAACTTTGAGAAATTGCCTTGCTGGAGAGGGGATTACGCTTCCACCAACAAGGCCAGTCCACGAAGAATGCCCAGTCCGTCGATGTTCCCCAACTGTTCATTTGTGGCGCGTTCAGGATGTGGCATCATTCCAAATACGTTGAGTCGTTCGTTCGCGACACCTGCGATATTGAAGGTAGAACCATTGGGGTTCGACCATTTCGACACATCGCCATTGGATTCTGCGTATTGAAACAAAATGGAGTCGTTGTCCTGCAAACGCTTCAATCCATCCGGTTCGATGAAATAGTTGCCTTCGCCATGGGCAATGGGGATTTGCAAGGCACCGACATCGGATAAATCACGGGTCAAACAGGCTGTCTGGGAGACGGGTTTGAGCCAAACATTTTCACAAATGAACTTTCGGTTTTCGTTGTGCATGAGGGTTCCGGGCAAGAGGCCTGCTTCGCACAAAATTTGGAAGCCATTGCAAATGCCCAGAACGCGCCCCCCTCTGTTGGCGAAGCCGACCACTTCTCCCATGATGGGTGAAAAGCGTGCAATCGCTCCACTTCTCAGGTAATCACCGTAGGAAAATCCACCGGGCAATACCACGGCATCAACACCTTGCAAATCGCGGTCTTTGTGCCAAAGTTGAACCACATCGAAACCCAAATCATTCTGGAGTGCATGGACCATGTCCATGTCGCAGTTGGAACCAGGAAAGGTGACAACACCAATTTTCATGTGGCGAAGTTCGGATTTTTTTGGGCACGATTGAAAGAATCGGGTCAAGCATCTGACCAAACGGCCAGGGCATAGGCCAGGCAGAAAAAACCAATCGCCGCAAGGGTCCATTGCCGCTTTTGCCCAAGTTCATCAAAAGCCCGACCGGGTTGTGGTACCAACACACCTGCCACCCAACTGGAACCAATGGCGAGAAGACCCCAACTCAACGGCGAAAGTCCACTGATTTCTGGGTTCCAAGCATCCATCAGCAATGATCCGCCGGCCGAAGTCCAACTGAGGATGAACGTATTTCGGCGGATGATTTGGGTGGTCACACCCAAGCGCGACTGCATCCCCACCATCGTCCAAACTCCCCAAAGCAGCCAGACACCCAAAACCAAAAAGCCCCAAACTGGGACCTCAAGAGGGCCAAGTTCGAAGTTCACTGGTAACGCTGGGAGATGAGGGACAAAGGCCAGTCCCTCAATGTCCGAAAGAATCCAGATCCATGCAGACAGCATGACCCAGGGCCACAGCAGCCCCATGAACACCAGGGCAATCTCTCGTGCTTGGAAAGATCTTGTGATGAAATGGCTCAAGAGCATTCCGACCACGCCTCCCCAAAGTCCGGGTTCCAACCAGCATGACAAGCCCATCAGCGCACCGGCCACAAACCCCAAATGCCCGGTAGATGGTTGACGCTGAATTTGCAAAATGGGACGCCAAGCACCCAGGGCCAGCAGCAAACCTAAGCCGGAAGTCCCGGACAAAGTCGAGTGGAATGAACATCCGGCCATCCAAAACCAGGCCGCAAAGATGGCCACCGCCGAATCTGCCCGTTCAACAAATCCACCTTTGGTGTAGAGAAAGTGTACGAAAAACAGGGTGATTAATCCCCAAAACACGTGCTTTTGAAGAATGGCAGGATCCCACCCCCACCCCCAGTATCCAATGGCGGCACACCCCAACATGACCAAGGGCCCCAAACCCAAGGCAATGGGTTGGTTGGATCGTAGGATGGATATCACGAATGCTTTACTTTTGCAGCCACAACATCGGCAGAATTGCCGCGAATATACTGGACATGAACACGCAGGAAATCATCACCCCCGTCGCCAAATTCATTGAGTGGACTTTCGAGACCGTTCTCGTGCCCATCAGCTCGGGATTCAATTGGGTTGTGATTGTTCTGGGTTTGGGGGGCATTGCTTTTTGGTTGCGGTTGCAAAAAAAGTACACCGCCAAGGCCAAGCAGTCTGGGAACATCATTTGATTTCCCTCGACGCAAGAGATTGCTGTTAGTTCAAGCAATCTTTGCCGATGTCCTTCCGAAAAAATGACCCCGCAAATGTGATTTTGTCGGCCAAGGTGTAGCTGTTCTTCAGGGCATCTTGCAAATTCACCCCCCATCCAGTCAAGGCCAAAACACGCCCCCCATTCGTGACCAGCTTGTTTCTGAACATTTTGGTTCCGGCGTGAAAGACCATGCCGTTTTGCATCATCACATCGGCGCCAGAAATTTCTTCTCCTTTTTCATAACCCTCAGGGTAGCCGCTGCTGGCCAAAATCACCGTGGAGGTGGCGCGTTCATCGAGCACCATATCATATTCGGATAACAGCCCCGTCGACAAGCTGTCGAACAAATGCAACAGGTCGCTTTTCAAGCGGGGCAAAATGACCTCAGTTTCAGGATCTCCCAGCCGACAATTGTACTCAATGACATAGGGATCACCACCGACTTTCATCAACCCGAAGAACAAGAAGCCTTTGTATTCAATTCCATCCGCTTGCAATCCTTTGATGGTGGGGATGATGATTTGGTTGAGGGCTTTTTCTTGAAATTCTGGTGTTACAAAAGGCACAGGTGAAATGGCCCCCATGCCTCCGGTGTTCAAGCCTGTATCGCCTTCGCCAACACGCTTGTAGTCTTTTGCGGATGGCAACAAATGAAAAGATTTGCCATCCGTAATGGCGAACATGCTGACTTCAATCCCATCCAAAAACTCTTCGATTACCACCTTATTGCCGGCCTCACCAAATTGCTGGTCCACCAACATTTTTCTCAACGTGGCGGCGGCCTCCTGCTTGGAGTCCACAATCACCACGCCTTTTCCTGCGGCCAGGCCATCTGCCTTCAACACGTAGGGGGCTTGGAAAGAATCCAGGAAAGCAATGGCCTCCTCCAATTCCGTGGCATCAAAAGAACGATAGGCAGCTGTGGGGATGTTGTGTCGAGCCATGAAAGTTTTGGCAAAGTCCTTGCTGCCTTCCAATTGTGCTCCATTCGCACCGGGACCGATGACGGAAATGCCTTCTTTCTCCAGCGCATCGGCCAATCCCCCCACCAATGGTGCCTCCGGACCCACTACCACCAATTGGATGTCATGGCGTTTGGCATAACGCTTGACGGCTTGGAAGTCCATGGGATCCAAATTGTTGACCAAAATGGGTTGGACGGGACGAATGGCCTCCATCCCTGCGTTGCCTGGTGCAATGTGCAATTCGCTCAGCAGGGAACTCTCGACCAATTTCCATGCAATCGCATGTTCGCGACCGCCGCTTCCAAGCAACAAAACTTTCATGCCGCAAAGCTACTTCATCCTAACTTGCCGACCATGCTTGGACCCCGGGTGAAGTTGACCGCAGCGATCATCACACTGAACGAGGAACGAAACATCCATCGGTGCTTGTCCTCGCTCCGTGATTTGGTAGATGAGGTGGTGGTGGTGGACTCAGGTTCCACAGATGGGACTTGCGAAATTGGCCTGGAATGGGGTGCGCGGGTGGTTCACCAGCCTTTTTTGGGTCATATTGAACAGAAAAATTTGGCGTGGTCACTTGCGACGGGGACGCACGTGCTGAGTTTGGATGCGGATGAAGCGTTGAGCCCCGAATTGAAGGCTTCTTTGTTCGAATGGAAGCAGACTGGGAATCATGCGGCTGTGGTGGCCTGGTCGTTGAATCGACGGACGAATTACTGCGGCCATTGGGTGCGGCATGGGGGGTGGTATCCTGACACCAAAATTCGCTTGGCGCGAAAGGATGCGGCCCGATGGACGGGGGAAAATCCACATGACCGGCTCGAACCCCTTATGGAGGATGCAGGGGTTGGACATTTGGCTGGGGACTTGCTTCATTATTCGTATCCCAGCTTCAAAGACCATTTGAACCAAATCGCGCTCTTTTCGGATATTTCCGCCACGGCCTCAAAAAAACACCGTCCCCCGAAACTTTTGGAGATCGCCTTTCGACAGGGGTTTCAATGGACCAAGAATGCAATCCTTCGAGGCGGGTGGCGCGATGGTTGGATGGGCTTGCACATTGCCTGGTGGAGTGCCCACGCCACAGGGGAGAAGTACCGCAAAATCAGGAACCGAATCCGGGGTCTGTTGGGTTTGGCCAGAGCCGGACGAACTGAGGTGGAACGGGTTTGGATTTGCCGAACCGATGGCATTGGCGATGGGGTCGTGACGCTGCCAGTGGTGGGTTGGTTGCGCGACAATGCAAAGGCCTCTCTTGAGTTGATCTGGGTTTCACGTCCCTATGCGCGGGCGGTGGGTGACGCTTGTGTGGATGTAGATCGCGTGGTGACCTGGTCGTCAGGGAAGGCGTTGCCAAAAGGGGAGCCCTTGCCAGACATGGCGGTGCTTGCCTTTCCTGATCGAGAATTGTTGCGGTTGCTTGTGGATGCGAAGGTGCCCGTTTTGGTGGGTTCGAAACGCCGGTCTCATACTTGGCGTCACCTGACTCACGGTGTCTGGCAATCTCGGAAAAGGAGTGGTTTCCACGAAGCTTGGCATGGACTTCAGTTGATCGAGCCGGTACGTTTGCTTCCGGGCTTGGAATGTCAAGGAAAGCAGTTGCCAACTCCAAATGAAGATTTGACCCCTTGGATCCGGTTGAAAAAACGGAGAATGCCTGAGTTCCTGGCCTCGCAAAACCCATCTCATCAGCCTCGGGCAGTGGTCCATCCGGGATCACATGGCAGTGCCAACAACATTGACGTTACCAGTTACGCAACAGTCCTTGAAGGATTGGTGCGTGAGGGATGGCAAATCTGGGTCACTGGAACAGCAATGGAACGCAAATCTTTGGATGGATTGCCTTGGCAGCATCCCGAGGTTGTGGATGCGACGGGGAAGTTCCATTTGCCCCAGTTGATGGATTTGTTGGCTCATGTGGATGTTTGCGTGGCTGCGAGCACGGGGCCATTGCATTTGGCGGCTGCTTTGGGAACCCCAGTTGTGGGGCTGTTCGGCGCATCGGCTCCAGTTTGGCCTGAACGCTGGCGCCCCTTGGGTCCCTGGGTGGAAACCTTGGTAACAGATGAATTGACTGACGCTGGGGCATTGAACCTCCTGCCTCAGGACATTGTTGCCGCCGTGGACCGCATTACAAGCGCCGCCCAAGCAGGCCAATAAACAACCCAGCCCATGTGACTCCTGCCTGGGTTTCCAAAGTGTCTTCGCTCCAGCAAGACAGAAAGAAAACGAGCACAAAAAGCAGGGTCATCGTGGTCCAGAGGCCCTCGTGTTGCCTGCGGCTGACCGCAATCATGGCGAAAAACAGGGAGAAGAACAACATCACCCCGACGGGCCCACCGGCGAGGGCGAAGGACAAAAACTGATTGTGCGCCCGCAGCTGATAAGGTTGAAGAAGACCCCTGTCGTTTTCTCTGTAGGCTTGGGCAAACGCGAGGTCGAGATCACCAGTCCCCATTCCCCAAGCTGGACTCTTGAGGAAGATGTGCCAGCCTGTTTTCCAGTAAGCCAATCGCTGCATCAGGGATTGGCCTGATGGGGCGATGCCACTCCACATGGCATCTGATTCAAACTTCAAAATATCGAAACGCCGCATCAGTCCGTGGTGTTCCAAATCCAAAATGGAGGGCACCCCGGATTCGATTCGCTGGATGTCCGATTCTGTCAGGGTCTCCAAGCCCGCACGGTCTTTGTTCAAACCCAACGAGGTCATGTAGCGAATCAAAGTCATGCGCACGGGCAAGCCCCGTGCATTGTGCCCATAAAATGGAATTTCGCTTTGTTCATTCCAGGCCTTCTGAAGTTCGTTCCAAGCGATGTTCATCCAGATGTAGTGGCCGTTTTCGCGCAAGCAACGATCAGGATGGTGCATGTACGCCTCGCCGTCTGCAGAATGGGTTGGGAATTCTGAAAGGTTGGGCCAAACCGGTCGCAACTGCCACATCACGCCCCCAGTTCCAAGCACAAGTGTCAACCAGGCCGCCAACAGGAGTTGGTGGCTGCCCTTGGGTGACCACCCCATGTTTTCCAAACCAGCCCACCAAACGAGGGCCATGCCCACGATGGGCAATAGAACTATTCCCGTTAGGGTTGTGGTTTGACAGATGAAAAGCCCACCCAAAAGGGTCAACATCGACCACATCCATCCCGCCTTCCGCTGGGCCAGAGATGGTTTTTTGTGGAGCCAGATCGCCCCCATCCAACCCCAAGCCGTCGCAATCATCAGGCTGAAACGAATATGGCTGATAAATGGTGACCAGCCGCGTGCATCGGAGGGGGCATTCCCCAACCAGCCGGCCAATAAGGCCGCAGCGCACCCCAAGCCCACCATAGCCGCATACCAGTAGGGCCACCACTGCATCAATGCTCTCCGATCCCAACGTCCGGTCAACAGCACGAGGGGGAAAACCAAAAAAGGGAGTTTGATGCGAAGTTGGCTCAAGCCATTGGAGAAGTCCTCACTCCAGCCGAGCCCTAGAATTTGCCAACCCATCAAAGCCACGACAGCCAAGAGCACTGTGCTGCCTTGAATGAAAGATCGATCACGGCCTTTGAACAGGGGCCCCAAAACCCAGCGATCATGTCCCCACGCCAACACCAAGGCCATCGCCCCCCATGACATGAAAAGATTGGAAAACACCATGGCAAAGGCTGTCCAACCCATCCCAAAGGCATACCCCCGGTTCACTCGCTTTTCAGCTGCCGTCATTTTTCGGTAGAGGCGGGTCCTGATAAAATGGAAGGGATGGATCCATCCGCCAGTATTTCCAAGGCTTTGTTGACTGCTGGATCATGCGGCAACATCCATTCAATCAGACCGGGTTGCAGGTGATATCTCATCACAATCTCCTGTTCTATGGCGTCTTGAATTTCTTCGCGAAAGGCCAGGATGTCTCGCTCCCGCTGAGGGGCCAGAAGCGTTTGAATTTGGGCAAAGGCCGCAGAATCAAGATTCCAGTAGCGCTCCTCCTTGGCTGTGGCGAGGACATCTTCAAAAGCGCGGGATGTCGAAGAAGGGTAGTGCAAGGCGGTGTCGCCATCGGCGAATGATACAAATTGGTCCCAGTCTTCCGATGCCAACTGAAAGGCGGCGGCTTCTCCGATGCTGTCATGGGCACTTACAAAATCATTGACATAGCGGAAGATGGTCCCGCTGGCAAACAAACCTTCCAACACATGTCCATAGAACGCGGGCTCAATTTCAATATCCGGTTGGATGCCTTGGCCATCTTGAACAGGACGACCGTTGCGGGTGTAAAAGGTTTTGACCAAGGAATCGGGAATGGCCTCTGCACCATCTCTGCTGTAGTGGAGACGTTGGATGCACCGTCCACTGGGGGTGTAATATTTGGCCACAGTGACCTTGAGTTTGGTCCCATAAGCCAAATCTTTGTTTTGTTGAACCAACCCTTTGCCGAAGCTCTCCTGCCCGATGATCACCGCCCGGTCCAAATCCTGGAGCGTACCGGCAACAATTTCTGAGGCTGATGCACTGGTGGCATCGATGAGCACAAAAACCGGATCAGTTTCCACAATGGGTTTTCCTCGGGTGCTGTAAACTTTGTCCCAATCTTCAACTTTCCCTTTGGTTTTGACCACTTCTTCGCCTTGGGGAATGAACTGGTTGACCATGGTGACGGCCTCGTTCAGTAATCCACCGCCATTGCCTCGCAAATCCAAAATGACCGAATGGATGCCGACAGAGTCTTTCAGGGCTTTGATGGCCTGTCGCACTTCCCCGGCACAATTCCTCGTGAAAGAAGTCAATGCGACGTATGCCGTGCTGTCGCCTACAATGCCGCTGAATGGCACCGCGGGAACTTTGATTTTTTCTCTCACAATGACCAAGCTTTCGGGTTGAGAGGCCCCCAAAGGCAGGTACTGGATTTCGACTTCAGAACCTGTGGCTCCCTGAAGCCATTCGGAAACTTGGTCAATTCCAAGTCCGTCCAAAGATTGTCCATCCACCTTCAACAAGATGTCCCCGATGCGCAAGCCGGCGCGGTCTGCAGGAAACCCCGGGTGAACGTCGACGAGGGTGATGCGACCGGACATGTCTTGGACGGACGCTCCGACGCCACCATACTCCCCTGTGGTCATGAATCGCAAATCTTCCATGCGGGATTCGGGATAATAAACGGTATATGGGTCGAGCGAATTGACCATCGCTCGGATGCCAGTTTCCATGATTTCACCCGGCTGCAACTCATCGACATAGAAGATGTTGAGTTCACGAAACAAGGCATTCATGATTTCCAGTTGTTTGGAAATTTCGAAGTAATTCTCGCGCAAGGGTCTGGCAGCCATGGCCATCAGACCAAGCGTGGGAATGAGGAGCCAAAGCCAAATTGGGGCAGGGAATGAGGGCCTTTTCATGTCAAATGGTCTTGGGACCGGAGGTGGCTTTTTTGATGAGTTGTTGCACGGCTTTTCGACAACGTTGGGCATCCGGCATTTCTTGTCCGACAAAGATGAAAACGATTGCCCATTGAACTCCCGCTTCCTTCAAATGATTCTCCAAGGGTTGACGTTCATGTCGCCAAGCCTCTCGGAGTAGCCGTTTGATTCGGTTGCGATCGACAGCCCGGGGAAATCGGCGTTTGGAAACGGCAAATGCCGCTTGTGTGGGCACAGGCTTGGGCAATTTCCCGGGGACGATCTTCATTAACAAGGGCCAAGCCTTGTGCGGTTTGAAATCATCGTTTTCAAAAGCCCTTCCCAAAATTTTGCGCGACTTCAATCGATGGGTGCCGGGAAATTTGAAGGCACCGGGTGGTCGCGCATTGAAAGAGGGGTTGGAGTCGGACACCTTGGGGTTATTTCCCCGAAATGTACTGCTGAATGGCCATGGTCATCGAAGGCGCCTTCGGAGTGGGTGCGGCGATGTCCACACGGAGCTTGTTGTCTTGCGCGGCTTTTTCGGTAGTCGGACCGAAGGTGGCAATGCAAGTCGTGCCTTGTTCGAAGTCAGGGAAGTTTTTGTACAAACTCTCAATCCCGCTGGGGCTGTAGAAAACCAGCATGTCATACTTCACGTCACTCAGGTCACTTAGATCCGAACAGACGGTTCGGTACATTGTGGCCTGGGTGTATTTGATGTTGGCTTCATCCAGCAATTTGGGGATGGACGGCTTCAACAAATCACTGCAAGGCAGGAGATACTTCTCATTTTTGTGCTTCTTGATCAAATCCATGAGATCTTGGAAGCGCAGCTGGCCATGAAAAATTTTGCGCTTGCGATACACCACATATTTCTGCAAGTAATATGCAGTGGATTCGCTGATGCAGAAATACTTCATGGTATCGGGCACCTCAAACCTCATCTCTTCAGCGAGGCGGAAGAAATGGTCCACGGCATTTCGCGAAGTCAAGATAACAGCGGTGTGTTCGCTAAAATCTATGCGTTGTTGCCGGAATTCTTGACCGTCAATGCCTTCCACGTGAATGAAGGGCCGAAAATCAATGGTCAGCTTGTGTTGCTCCGCCAAATCGAAATACGGCGACTTGTCCGTAGTCGGTTTTGGCTGGGAGATCAGGATGGTCTTGATCTTTTTCGCCATGGAAATAGTGGTCGTTCAAGCCCGTCATCACACCCCCAACCCCTTCACAACAAGGGCAACGGTTGGTGTAATTTCGAGGGTGCAAAGGTACGCAATTCCCCAACCAATCCTCACTCTTCGGTGAAGCAAGAGTTGAATGCACTTTAACCACTTGATAATCAACCACCCAAGCCAGATAAAGACGGCCGATGGGATGTGCTCCTTCCAGCCCATTTCGTTCGGAAACCTGAGGGCGATGAAGACAATTCCCAATCCCAACACAACGGTCAATGCTGTTCGCATGTGTCGATCCAATTCAGCATGGTTGTCCAAGACTGCATGTTCTCGAGTCAACCATTTCCCAAAGGTCTGCCCCAATCTACGCGCCAATCCCACGGTCAGTCCAGTCAAAAACCCATAAGAAAGGCCTTTCCAAGGGCTTTCGGGCCAAAGAATCGAACCCAAAATGGCCCATGCCATGAACCCAATGAGGTGGCTGAGCATAATGCCGCCTGATCGGGCGGATTCATTGGGCAGGCGCTTCCAAACCCGTTGAATGTCGATCCAAGTCCACAAAGTCAAGTGCCACTCGCGTTCAAATCGATTGCGCAAAATCACAATCAGCAATCCGCTCAACACAAGCCCCAACATCGCGGGCCCAGACACCTCTTGAATTCCAGAAGGCAGGGGTTGGCCATCAAATTGCATGGCGCCAAGTTCGGGAATTCTTATGCAGAATCCCCGTTGGTTTCATGGGGAAATCACCACGAATGGCTTCCACGGGTTGGTGGTTTGTAAAGGGCATCCACTGGCCCGCCAGAGGTAGGCACCTGTTGCTGGAACTCCGGACCCAGCTTGTGTTTCACCTTCCCAAATGAATTGCATGCATGTGGAGTCTCCCGTGGCCTCGGGTGAATGAAGCACAACCTGCGGGGCCATGGACCAGGCTTCGTAGAGCGTGATTTGCGGAGCACATGCCAAACTCTCTGGACATACAGTGATGATCAACGGCGGTCCTCCTGGTTCCCAGACAGTGCTGGACAGATGCATGTCTGATGCCGAAGCTCCTTGACACAGACCCCAAATGGAGTTGAACCTTCCTGCACTGTGACCTGTTGCGTTCCTGCAGCTGGTCCAATGGGCTCCCTCATCACATCGTTCAATGGATATGTGATGGGGGTCTGAAACCCAGGGCGCATGGCGGTGGTTGCCGGTTTGGACAGAGTCCACAAGCACCATAGTCCAATCGTCCGCGGTTTGAATGAGGGAGAGGACTGGATTTCCCCAGAAGCTCGGCATTTGAGGCATCGGCAGCACATGTCGGGCATCGATTCGATTTGGACATTCAGCCCAAGCCCAAGGTTCGTCATGAGGAAGCCACCAATGGATTTCATCGGTCAATGGGTGCCAATTCTCCGGTATGTTCAATTCCGGATCTGTGGTGACTGCAATTGAGGCTGTGGAGGCACTCAAAGCGGGCAATTCAACATGTGCGTGCAACTCAAAAAAAGGTTCGATGTCCGAATCGAAGAGGACTTCGGTGAGGGACCAGACAGGCGTTGTGATGGTTTGCATCTGGCAATGTTCAGGTGCTGAAAGGACGCGAATCTCATTTTCCGGACCGCCTACGTGGATGTCAGTTAAATCCTCGTCAATGGCGTCGCAATCGAATGCCCAAACCCGACCCGACTCCACACCGATGAGGTCCAATGGATCCGCTTGTATCCAAACGCCATTGGCTTTCTGCGTTTGGACATAATCAACGGTGGTGTCAAGCAACAATGCAGTCTGTGAGCCGTCGGCCTTTTGCCCGCATAATTGCCATTCAGGCATCCAGGGAGAATTTGGTTTCGGGCAGTGTTCTGCAGGGTCGGGGAGACCAGGAGAAGCACCCCATTCCGATGCACTGGTGGTCCAATTCTGATTGAATTCACAGGTGCGGACCAAACTCATGCCCTTTTGAACATGCGATCTGCGTCGGTAATCACAGGCGTGATATTGGACCGTTTCCAAAGTGTCACCGCTGGCGTTTTCCAGTTTGATGACCCCAGCGGAATTGGGCAAACTGTGCGCGTCTGGAAATGAATAAACCCAGCGTCCTTTTGGCGGGACGATGATTTGTGTTTTCATGGATTGTCCTTGAATCTTGACACCGGTGGCGTTCAAACTGTCGTCTGAGAGATTTTGCAACTCAACCCATTCAGTAACCGGACCGGGGCCAGCTTCTCCAGGATTCGCCATGATTTCTCGGATCACGATGTCGCCTGACTCCACGAAGCGATGGGTGTTTTCAGGCCACTCCCAATGCAATCCGGTTGGGATGGAAGAAGAAAAGCAAGCGGTGAGACCAGGCCACCGATCCATTTTCACAATGGAGACATGTGGGCGTTTCAATTCCAATTTCAACTGGGCTTCATCCAAAATGTTGCCGCCCCAACCTGACGGCAAGAGATCAAGCCCACGTGGATCCAAGGGTTGGTTGAATTCCAGTTCAGTTAAAGTGACGGACCTCGTCAATGTTCGGACGACGCGAAAAACGGAATCTGCAAAAGGACCCAACCCTGGGTTCTCATTCCAGCCTGCTGTTCCCGGGGTGGCTCCGAGAGGAGAGGCGCTTGCTCGCCAGTTGACCGCACTGCTGCATCCGGCCAAGAATTGTTTTTGCCATGACCGGCCATGGCGGCCGTCGGGATCCCAAGCTCCTTCTCCCCAATTCACGACATCACCCCATCGTCCATCGGGCAAAATCAAACCGATGGCATCGTCATGGTCACTCAATGTCCCCCCATTGGGCAGGGCCGCATGATGTATCCCTTCAAAAAGAGGGAGCGCGCCCACTTCCGCCGAAAGAACGGCGCGTTCCCCAGGATTCAGAATCCCGTTCCACGGACTCACGGGGACAATGGACGATTCCCCCGATCCCTGATTCCACCAAGTGAGGTCCCCCATTTTCAAGGCCCAATTGCTGTTGTTGATGACTTCGACCCATTCAACTTCAGGCAAATGCGCAGAAGGTGTTGGGTCAACTAGGATTTCTGTGAATAAAATGTTCCTTGGCGCATGTTGCATCGGGTCCGTCCACACGACCCATCTGGTTGTTGCTCCTTCAGTGGAGGCATTGCCCCAAAGGTCCCATGCCAATGGACTCCCGACAGAAATGGGAATGCCTGGTGTTGCAGTCGCATCCAATGGAACATCCACCCACCACATCCCATTTTGGCCTTGAATCAGTTCGTCTGCCATCCATCGAACAGTGCTGGGGTTCAGCAAGTAGGCATCGACAAATCCAGGTGGAATGGTGTCCGGTGTCCAGTCTTGCCATTCTTCGATGCGCAATGAAACGCCCGTGAGGTTGGAGGAGGTCACAGTGGCTGAAATGCCAATGCATTGCGGGCTAAACGTCATGTCGTTCGGGAGTTTGATCCTCGGTGCAAGCGGGTGAACACCTGGTTCGAGGCTGCTCCAAATCTCAATGGAATCGCCACCTTCTGCCGAAAACACCTGCAATCGGAGGTCGAAGGGATCACTGAGTTCACCGGACATGACTGTGGTCTGCTCACCAGTCAGCGATGTGATATCCAAACCATCATTGCTGCCCGATTCTCCGATGTGAAATCGCCAACTGTTGGCTGGTGGCCCCTCCTGCAGGCTGCTGTCACCTGGACTTGCACCCGGAGGCAGAGAAAAGAGATGGATGGTGGCGTGGTTGGCATTCGACCCTGAGAAAGCAGTCACCCATTTCCATTGAATTTGGGTAGCGGGTTCACCCGTCGGACAGGTGTAAATCCAGGTTTCACCCGGGGTCATTAAGCCCAATTGTGCGGTGGAATCTTCCGCGACGTTCCATTCAGTTGGGTCCCCATACCAATTCCATTCTTGTCCCTGCATGGGCATCGACAAAATGCCAAACAACAAGGTCCAGCAGCCCGTTTTTTTCTTCCCCCTCATTTCCTTCTGATTGCGGTGGTAACCTCGTAATTTTGTCGTTAAGTCGCGCCATCAGTTGCAAATCAAACATCCACATTCATGAAACCATCTGATTCCGAACCTCGCGCATTGCGCGTGGCGGTTGTTGGGGCCACCGGAATGGTGGGGTCCATGATTCTTCGCATATTGGAAGAAAGGAAATTTCCGGTAGCGGAATTGCTTCCTGTGGCGAGTGACAGCAGCGTTGCCGCAGGACGGGAGGTGCGATTTCGAGGGGAATTGATGCCCGTTTTAACGATTCAAACCGCGCTGGATGCTCGGCCTGATGTGGCCTTGTTCAGTGCCGGGGGCGCATTGAGTTTGGCTTGGGCCCCACGCTTCGCAGAGGCCGGTATCACAACCATTGACAACAGCAGTGCTTGGCGCATGCATCCCAACCACAAGTTGGTGGTGCCAGAAGTCAATGGGAATGTATTGGGACCAGCAGATTTATTGATTGCCAACCCCAACTGCTCCACAGCTCAATTGGTGATGGCACTGAAGCCTTTGCATGATCGTTGGGGCATCGTGGAAGGCATTGTCAACACCTATCAGTCCGTGACGGGATCTGGGGTGGCGGGCCTTGAGCAATTGCAATCTGAGCGGGCGGGCTCATCCACATCCTCTCCGGCATACCCACACCCCATTGATCGCAACGTCATTCCCCAATGTGATGTCTTTGATCCAACAAATGGATTCACTCGCGAAGAGATGAAAGTTTGGCATGAGACCCAAAAGATTTTAGGGGATGACCAAGTAGCAATGCGGTGCACCGCAGTCCGTGTCCCTGTTGAAGCGGGACACAGTGAGTCGGTTTATGTCGAGCTCAAGACGGCTCCGGCCGATTTGGAGGAGGTGCGGGAAGTGGTGGGTGCTTTTCCTGGGGTCGAGTTGGTTGATGAGCCGGAGGACTTGGCATATCCCATGCCCCTGACTGCCCATGGCCGTGATGAGGTTTTCGTGGGGCGGATTCGCCGGGATTTGGTCAAACCTCACGGTCTTCACTTCTGGGTTGTGGCCGATAATTTGCGGAAGGGAGCGGCCACAAATGCGGTTCAAATCGCAGAGCACTTGCGGTCCTCCGGGCGGTGGTCGTAACTTCGGCCACAACCGATTGACAACACAACCCCCTACACTCCATCATGATGAAATTGCGATTGTGCATTTGGGTCTGCATCCTAGGGCTGACCTTGGGCGGTATGCAAGCCCAGTCTGTCATCCGCGGCGCTTTGTTCGACGCTGAAACGGAAGAGCCTCTCATCGGGGCTTCGATTTACATCGACGAATTCAAAACCGGAACCGTAACAGATTTTGAGGGGAATTTCACTTTGCGTGTTCGGCAAGTTGGTGAGATGACCTTGGTGTTGAGCATGATTGGATATGAAACACAGGAACAGTTCTTGAACCTGGTGGGCTCCCGAGAGTTGGCTTTAGGCCCTGTGGACATGATACCTTCCACCATTGGGCTGAAGGAGGCCAATGTCATTGCTTCGGTGGCCGTCGATCGAACCACACCAGTAGCGGTTTCGACTTTGGATGCGCGGACCATTGAGGAGGTCATAGGTGACAAGGAATTGGTGGAAACTTTGAACATCACGCCTGGCGTCTATGCCACCAAAAGCGGCGGTGGATTCGGTGACAGCAGAATCAACATCCGGGGATTCGACCAGCGAAATGTGGCCGTGCTGATCAACGGCATTCCGGTCAATGACATGGAAAGTGGATGGGTGTATTGGTCGAACTGGGCAGGCTTGGGCGATGCGGTCAGCACGATGCAGGTTCAACGTGGATTGGGGGCGTCGAAGTTGGCCATCAACTCGGTTGGTGGCACGATGAACATCATCACCAAGGCCACCGACACCCGCAAGGGTGGAAGTTTGATGCAATCGTTGACCAATTATGGTCGATACAAAACCATGCTGTCCTTGAGCTCAGGGGTGATGGAAAATGGCTGGGCGGTTAGTGCCGTGGGCAGCCGAACCTCAGGCAATGCATATGTGGACGCTACATTCATCGATGCCTGGAGCTATTTTTTGACGGCGGCCAAGGACTTCGGAGGACATCGCTTGGTGTTCACAGCCATTGGAGCCCCCCAAACCCACGGCCAGCGCCGTGGGCAAATGAATGTTGATCGCTTCAATGACCTCCAGGCTTTGGGTTATGAAGCCCACCGTTGGAATGACGATTGGGGCCAATTGGATGGACAAGAATTGAATTCAAGGGTGAATGGCTACCACAAGCCTCAATTTGCTTTGAATCATTACTGGCAATTGAGCGACAAGGCGCATTTGGCCAATTCTTTCTACATCTCAACGGGCCGAGGATATGGTTCCAGATTTGATGGCACCAGTACGCCTCGATTGAGCGAGCAATACACCGATGCAGATGGAAATGTCCGCAACGTCCAAACCACCATCAATTGGGATTATATCTATGGCGTTAACGCGAACAACACCCAACTTGTTCGTTACGCGGCAGACCAAATCAACTACGACGAAGGGGAGCAAGCTTGGGTGGATACGTTGCATGAGCAAGGCGCTCCCATTCTCACAGCGGCAGGCGATTCCATTGTAGGCGGCCGTGCGCTCAGCAGCATTGAAAATGCCCACAATGAGCATTTTTGGACTGGGATTTTGTCGACGCTTCACGCTGAATTGAATGAAAAATTGACGTTGATCGCCGGCATTGATGCGCGTTTTTACAGCGGGAAGCACTTTACGCGGGTCAACAATTTGCTCGGAGGTGATTTTTATTTGCAGTCGTTCGCCAGTTCCGATGGTTATGGCATCAATCCGGATTATGAATTGCTCGCGAGACCTGGCGACGTGGTTGACTATGACGATGTTGGCCGGGTGGGCTATGGAGGGGCATTCGGCCAAATCGAGTTCGCTGCTGACCGCTTGTCGGCTTTCTTCGCCGCCACGGCGAGTTACACCACATACCGGCGAATCGATCCTTACAAGTACTTCCGTTATGAGGAGACGGGCGTCCAAACCGTGACAGACGTGGACCCCAATTCAGGGGAATTGGTTAGCAATGAAGCTTTTGTCTACGGCATCAAATCGCAGCGGGCAGGAAGTTTGGGTTACAATGCAAAAATTGGAGGCAGCTATAGCATCGGTGAGCACAGCAATGTTTTTGTCAATGCGGGCTATTACTCACGCTCTCCCTTCATTCGTTATGTATTCACGAATTATTCGAATGTCCTGAGCACGGACAAACTGATCAATGAAAAAGTCGCCGCGGCGGAATTGGGTTATCGTTTTCGATGGCGAGGCGTATCGTTTGACATCAATGCCTACCATACCCAATGGCGCGACAAATCCATTTTGTCCAGTCCGTTGTTGCGGCCTGATGGCACAGAATATCGAGCGTTCATCACCGGTTTGATTCAAACACACGAGGGGATTGAGGTCGAATGGCGGGCTCGGCCCATTCCGGCATTGGAGCTCGGTGGCATGGCGTCATTCGGCAATTGGCGATGGGACAACGATGTTTCCGCTGAAATTGTGAATGAAGAGGGTGGCGGGGTGATTGAGACTTTGGACATCTACAGTGCTGGTTTGAAGGTGAGTGATGCGCCACAATCCCAAGTGGGGGTTTTGGCCAATTTCGATTTGCCTCGCGGTTTCCGGTTGGGCACGCAATATGTTCAAAACTGGCGGTTGTACGCCCGATTTGCGGTCGACGAAGACCGAACAGATGAGGACCGCCGTGGTTTGCAACCCGTGACCATGCCCAGCTACGGCTATTTGGACGCCCGCGTCAGCAAGGCATTCAAAATCGGCTCTTTGAATTGGACGGCCAGCGTGAACGTGCAGAATGTTCTGGACAACATTTACATGTCCGATGGATTTGAAACATTTTTCACAGATCCATATACCGGCGAGCGCCAGCAGGGAACCGTGGAAAATGGGCGCCTAGAAGGGTATTGGTCATATGGCCGAACCCTCTCTGCATCACTGAAAATGCGGTTTTGAGGTGTTCGTTTTGACCTGTTTTTCGGGTCTAGAGTTGTTCAATTGGCATGTGCCATCTACAACAATTGAGATTTTGAAATCAGCTTGTTGATTTTCATCGATTGATGACTTGAGCTTGTCTGATTCTTGAAATTGGGGGCACAAGTCCCTTTGAATGGCAAATTCCATCCGGGTCAGCATGCGCCGAAACTTTTGCAACAAGCCTTTGGCTACATCCAACTGGCACTCGGCAATCACTTCTTCTCCGAAAGCACTGATGTGCCCATCAACGACACCACCTTGGTGGGAGGAAATGCACAATTCAGGGACTTTGATGTGCAACAAAACGGCATTGATTTTGAGGCGAATTGCTGCCCCAAGGATGGATGGAAAACCATGGGCATGTTGTCACTTGGCAATTGGATGGACGCCAAGAATTTCGATATGACCATTTTTAACGACCTCCCAAATGAGATGGGTTAGGCAACGATGTACACCGTGGGGTCCCAGTTAGGTGATGCAGCCCAAACCACAGGATGCCTGGACGTGTACGATTGTGTTGGCCGTGTTTTGAGCGTTGATTTGGCAGCTTGTATGGAGTTTCCAAAGAGGGACGTATCCACCTCAATAACGCTTCTGCGCCAATTCCAAAATTTGCAATCTGCGGACATCACGATCCACACCATCTCGGTAGACTGAGCGAAAAATTTGACGCACTTCGGAAGCGTCCCAAGGTTTTTCGAGAAACCAACTTACCCGGCCTTTGTTGATGGCCAATTTGACCAAATCAAGATCGGCATATGCCGTGATCATCACCCGGACGACGTCTGGAAAGTCATTGCCTATGGCCGAGAGCAAGTCAAGTCCAGTGCTTCCAGGCATGCGGTGGTCTGTGAGAATCAGATCTACAGAATTCAAGTGCAAAATTCGAAGGGACTCCTCCAAGCTATCCGCGGTTAAGATGCGCGCATCTCGGCGAAATTCGGCGAGAAACGCGATGCGATTGGCCTCTTCATCGTCCACATACAACACGGTGAACTGGTCCATTCCAAATTTTCGGTTTTCAGCGCCTGTCATCAAATCAATATTACAAAATCGTTATCGAATGGTGCACCCAGGTGTTGCCTCGTCTTCGGGCGATACGAAGGCCAAGCCACCGGATGGAGTCTCGGCCATGAGCACCATGCCTTGGCTTTCGACACCACGGATGGTTCGTGGCGCCAGGTTGATCAGCACAGTGACTTTTCGACCGATGACCTCTTCAGGGTCAAAATGCTCAGCAATTCCACTGACGACTGTGCGTTCGTCGAGTCCGGTTTGAAGGGTCAACTTGAGCAGTTTTTTGGCCTTTGGCACACGTTCGCAAGCAATGACCTCACCCACCCGCAAATCCATGTTTTGAAATTGATCGAATGTCACAAGGGGCTTGGATTCATCGACTTGATTCTCGTTTGTCTGGCTTTGGGTGGTGGCTTCCAGTTTGGCTCGCATGGCGTCGGTGGTTGCTGCATCCACTTTTTCGAAGAGGATGGGGAGTTTGTGGGTGACGGTGCCTGCGGCCAAAATTTGGCTGCCGGCTTGAGACCATTGATCTGATGAAATCCCAAAAGCATCCCGAATTTTGGCTGCTGTTTCCGGGATGAACGGTGCCAGCAACACCCCACAATTGGCGGCCATCTGGGCACACAAATGCAGGATGGTCTGGACGCGTTGGGGATCGATTTTCTGCAACTTCCAAGGTTCGGTTTCGGTCATGTATTTGTTGCCGAGCCGCGCGACGCCCATGGCTTCATGGAGCGCATCTCTGTAGCGGTTGCGTTCGATGGCCGCACCGATTTTCGCTGGGGCTGCGGCCAAGGCTGCCACAACTTCTTCGTCGGCGGCTTCGATCGGGCCCAGTGGTGGAACAAATCCGTCATGGTATTTGCCAGTCAGGACCAGAACGCGGTTGATGAAATTGCCCAAGATATCAGCGAGTTCATTGTTGACGCGATCTCTGTAATCCGCCCAAGTGAATTCACTGTCTTTCTGCTCCGGCATGATACTGGCCAGGACATAACGAAGTTCATCTGATTTGCCTGGGAAATCTTGGAGGTATTCGCTCACCCAAACGGCCCAGTTGCGGGAGGTGGAAATTTTCTGGCCTTCCAAATTCATGAACGCATTCGCCGGAACATTTACCGGCAAATTGTAGTCTCCATGTTCTTTCAGGAGAATGGGGAAAATGAGGCAGTGGAACACAATGTTGTCTTTGCCGATGTAATGGATCAAATCGGTTTCCTCAGATTGCCACCATTTCCTCCAATCTTGACCATTGGCTTCGCACCATTCTTGCGTCGCAGTGATGTAACCGATCGGGGCGTCGAGCCAAACATAAAGCACCTTGCCTTCTGCTCCTTCCACGGGCACAGGTACTCCCCAGTTGAGGTCACGTGTCATCGCACGGCTACCCAGACCACCATCGATCCAACTTTTGCACTGACCGATGACATGGGCCTTCCAAGTTTTGGGGTCATGATGAGGTTGTTCTTCATACAAGCCGTTTTCGATGTAATCCCGCAACCATTCTTCGTGGTTGCCCATGGGCAGATACCACAATTTGGTGTCTCTCAATTCGGGTTGGCTGCCACTGAGAGTGGACTTGGGATCAATCAGGTCTGTCGGGCTCAATGCTGCGCCACATTTTTCGCATTGGTCGCCGTAGGCTCCATCGCTGCCACATTTGGGACATGTCCCTGTGATGTAACGGTCTGCGAGGAATTGCTCAGCTTCCACGTCATAGAACTGCGCCTCGGTTTTGACTTCGAAACTTCCCTTCTCGAGAAGCGTGGTGAAAAAATCTTGTGCAACCTGGTGATGTCGTTCGGAACTCGTTCGGCTGTAGTGATCAAAGCTGATACCAATTCCTTCAAATGCTTTTTGCATCTCCACGTGGTAGCGATTGACAATCTCACGTGGGGTGATGCCCTCTTTTTTTGCGCGCAACGTGATGGCAGCACCGTGCTCATCACTCCCACAAATCCAGAGCACATCTCGTCCTGCTGAGCGCAAATATCGCGCCCGAATGTCCGCCGGCAAATAGGCCCCGGCGATGTGTCCAATGTGGATGGGGCCGTTTGCATAAGGCAAGGCTGAGGTCATCATGATGCGCTGTTTCATGGGCAGAACCTATTTGTAGCTGTCAAATTTCGCACTTTCCTGCGGATTGTTGCCGGTAATTAAAAAGTCACTTGAAAGAGGCTTTTGTTGACCAAATAATCCCTTCCATTTGATTGAAATTGCTTTTCGTCTTAAATTTTCGGCACTTTCATCGAACAATCAGACCAAATCGATTAATATGAGCATTCAAAAGAAATGGATGGCAGCGACTTGTGTTGCTTTTTGCTTGTTGTATTCCGTCCAAAATTCATTGGCTGGTTGGGGCATTTTCCAATCGTACGTTTTTCTTGAAGACGGCAGCGAAACTGGACCTTTTGCAGGTGGCATCAACCCTGATGGCGCCGCTGAATTCAGCGGTCATGATTTTGGCATGTTCCATGAGGGCACCAGCTTAATTTTGAATGGAGGAGAGCTGAAGACCTTTAAAAACCAGTCATCCAATGTGTGTGGAGGAATCCTCAGTTATCGGGTTTACCCGGCGGGAAATCCTTCTGGGCAAGCTGAATTGATCGCCCTGAATTACGCGGGAGAGTTGGGTGGTGGAGATCAAAAATGGAACGCTACCGGGGCCGGCATCAACTTGTTATCAGGTTTGTCTACTGGAAATTATGTACTTGAAGTTTATTGGCAGGCTGAGGGCAATGAATTCTCCAGCGGGGCATGCGGCGAATATCAATATGACAATGGCGGTGGCGCCAACTTCACAGCGAATTTTTCCGTGATTTGTTCGGAGGACATTGATTTCGATGGCATTTGCGATGATGTTGACCCTTCGATTGACGTGCCCTTGTTCGGCCCTCCTTTGAGCACAGCACCTCATGGTTTGCCTACCCTTGGTGCCATTCCGGCTGATTTGCCTTCAGATCGATGGGGAGAGAATTTGAGTGGTCCACTACCGACAAATGCTTGGTGGATGGACTTGACCTTGTTGAACCCAACATACGGCAGTTATGGTCGCATCAATTGTTTTCCATACCAAATGAGAGCCACCGAAGGAGGAATGGAAGTTTGGGTTCCTGAAGTTCAGGCCACGTCCACTTATGTGACAACAACCGCCTCAGCCAATTGGCTGTTTTCCACTGCAGAGTCCGGTTTGAGCCATCAAGTCGTGGATTATGATCCATTGTCGGTGACGGTTGAATTCAGCAATGGAACGGGTGGGGCAAAAATGTCAATGCCGCTTGTTCGAGGAATGGCACATGTCTCAGGGCACTATCTACAGGCGACGCCCAAATTGACCACCTCACATGCCATTGTGGCCATTGAAGATGCATCTGGTAATTCGTTGCAGCCAGGCAATGTTTTCTCTGGGGACAATTTCACATTGACCTTGAACAACAACCAAGTTTGGAAATTGTATTCGTCGGCTTCAGTTGCTTGGAACTGGACCGGGGGAGAGCTTTCGGCAACTGAACAAACGTCGGATGTTTGGGTTCGTCTGGCGTTGGCCACGTGGTCCAATTCACCCGCAAACTGGCCATCGGAATATTACACCGGTCAGGATTTGGCGTCCAACATTGCTTTGTTAGATGCGCACAAAGATGCCATTCCAACTGGGGGAACGGTCTCTGCGGTTGTGGAGGGCAATTCCGCAAACTTGTCTTTTTCATGGGAACATGCAGCGGGTTCTTCAGGGAATTTTTTGGTCTATTCATTGCCACACCACCGGGAAATTCTTTCCGAAATGGCAGAGGAAAATTTCTGGGTTCGCACCCACCGGGGAGTCATGCAGGGTGTTTCAGCGAGTACTTGGACGATGACAGAACCCTTGTCAACCATTACTTGGGATGCACCACGCGCTGTCCCAGTGGAACGACAGGATGAGGTGATTGCGGCTTTGTCACTGAGCGAGGCCTATGTGGCCACGGACCCAAGACCCTACGATGGGGGAAAGCAGTTGGAAGCACTTGGCCGGCTTGTGTTGATTGCAGATGAAATGAACCAGACGGAATTGGCTGAGACCTTCAGGACCAATTTATCCAATGCCTTGAGCCCATGGATGGATGGCTCGACGACTTACCCTCTTTCTTATGATCCATTTTGGGGGGGAGTGATTCCCGGGAACAATCCGCCATATTATGGAACGTATGAAATGGATAAATACAATGACCAACATTTTCAATATGGTCATTTCATATATGCAGCCGCGGTCATGGCCAAGGACAATCCGGAGTGGGTCACAAATCACGGAGATGTGGTCATGCAGCTCATTCGAAACATCGCCAACCCGAGTTCATCCGATCCGCTTTACACCTTTATGCGGAATAAGGATTGGTTCGTAGGTCATTCGTTGGCAAGTGGAATTGTTCCTTGGTTGGATGGACGAAACCAAGAAAGCACCTCTGAGGCCGTGAATGCATGGTATGCAATTGCATTGTATGGTGAGGCCATTGGGGACACCCGGATCAAAGATCTGGGCCGACTGATGTTGGCCACTGAGCTTCGTTCAACTCATCTTTATTGGCAGATGGATTCGGCGGATGAAATTTATCCTGACGTATTTGAGGCGAATAAGGTGGTGGGACAGTTGTTTGATGCCAAGGCCACATACAGCACGTTTTTTGGCGACAACATTGAGTACATTCATGGCATTCAAATGTTGCCATTCACCCCCATCACGGAGGAACTTCTCCGTTCATCATGGGTTGCCGAGGAATACCCCGTGGTTTCTGAGGCATTGAACAGTTCGAGCATTGAGGAAGATTGGAAGGGATTTATATACGGTGCACATGCGGTGATTGAACCTGTTCAAGCTTGGGATGAAATGCTGTCTTTGACTGCATTTGATTCGGGCAACCCACCGGCGAATGCCCTCTATTGGGCGGCCACGAGGCCCAATGCTGTTCCTTCTGGATTGACGGAGCCGACATCCGGCTCATCGATGATGACATTTTCCCTGGATTTGAATGGTGTGGAGGGAACTCATGCTCCATTCGTTGCGGGGCCCTTCAATGGATGGTGTTCCACTTGCAACCCGCTGAATGATCCGGATGCAGATGGCATCTATACCGCCAACATTGCCGTATCAGCGGACTTGGGAATCATGCCTTACAAATTCATCAATGATGGAGCCTGGGAGGATTTATCCGCAGGGATGTCTTGCACAACCACTGATGGGTCAGGCAACACAAATCGATTTGTGGAGTTCGATTTGGGGCACATTGTATATCAATTGGACACAGTGCTTGCTTCGGTTTGTTTTGAAAGCTGTTCGGATTGTTCAAGTCCACCTGTTGTTGCGGACCCGCTGACGATCACAGCGACCGTATGTGAGGCGGTTTCGGAATTAACCTTGACAGGGCCATGGTGGAACTGGGGTGCGGGGCCTGTTGCCAGTGACAATGGCGATGGGACTTGGACATTCACGTTTGACCCAGCGCCCACAGATGATATGGAGTATTTGTTGGTTGCTGATGGCGTTCAAGAGAACTTGATTCAGGCAGCCATTGATGGAGGTAGTTGCGTAGGAAATACGGACTATTCATCATATGCAAATCGTGTTTGGACGGTGGGGACAGGAGATGTTAACGGAATCGTCTATGGCTCTTGCGCGTCTGGTTGTCCAACATCAGTGGCAGGTTGTACGGATGAAAATGCGTGCAATTACAATGCCGCAGCGACTACAGATGACGGTTCATGTACAGGCATTGCAGAAGGGAATTGTGATTGTGATGGCAATACCCTCGACGCCTGCGGAAATTGCGGAGGGACGGGCACTGACCAGGATGGCGATGGGATATGTGACAATGTTGATTTATGCACGGACACTTCTGCTTGCAATTTTGACGCAAATCCGACAGAGTCTTGTATTCCATGTCCAAGTGAAGATGTGCAAATCACTTTCCAAGTGGATGTGAGTGATGAACCATATTCTGGAGAATTGTTGGTCTACCTGACTGGAAGTTTTGAAACACCGAATCCATGGTGTGGAAATTGTATTCAAATGACAGATGGCGATGGCGATGGGACTTTTGAAGTGACGATCGGGCTGCAACCGGGAAGCCAGATTGAATACAAATACACCATTGGTGGTTGGGCATATTCGGAAACATTGGAGTCTGGGTCTTCTTGTACGTTGACCACAGGGGAGTACACCAACCGGGTCTATGTTATCCCTGATGCATCGGCAGCGATTTCCACGGTTTGTTTTGGCAGCTGTGCTGCCTGTCCAGAGACAGGTTGTATCGACGAGACGGCATGCAATTTCGATAGCAATGCTGTGGTTGATGATGGCAGCTGTGTTTATTTGGTGGATGCCTGTGATGTATGCAACGCAGACGGAACGGTTACCAATCCAGATATCGATGCTGATGGCACTTGTGATGCATTGGACAATTGTTCAGACACGATGGCGTGCAACTACGCGGATCCGAACAATGGACCTTGTGTTTTTGCTGATTTGTGTGGGGTTTGCGGAGGTGATGGACTAAGTTGCAGCGGTTGCTTGGACAGCAGTGCGTGTAATTATGATGCGACGGCAACTGTTTCTGGAAATTGCATTTATGCAAATGATCCTTGTGAAATTTGCAATGAGAACGGTGGGGTGACCCTCCAAGATGCGGATGAGGATGGCGTATGCGATGGGGATGAAGTTTTGGGATGTCAAGACAGCAGTGCCTGCAACTTCAACCAAGCCGCGACAGATGCTGGGGCTTGTGTGTTTGCAGATGACCCATGCGAAGTCTGCGACGCTGATGGCGGAGTGATCCTCCAAGATGCGGATGAGGATGGCGTATGCGATGGGGATGAAGTTTTGGGATGTCAAGACAGCAGTGCCTGCAACTTCAACCAAGCCGCGACAGATGCTGGGGCTTGTGTGTTTGCAGATGACCCATGCGAAGTCTGCGACGCTGATGGCGGAGTGATCCTCCAAGATGCGGATGAGGATGGCGTATGCGATGGGGATGAAATCACAGGATGTCAAGACAGCAGTGCCTGCAACTTCAACCAAGCCGCGA
>JBMYZL010000008.1:0-118077 GCA_049610385.1 Flavobacteriales bacterium | reverse complement strand
TACGCCGCAAAGACGATGGGCAGGAACAGCAGGAATTCGATGGAGTTGAAGAGCATCGCGCCGCCAGGTGTTTTTGCAAATATAAAATGGCAGGGTGGGGCAAGGACACTTCAGCGAGCCGCAGATGACCGGAGCAACTTCATGCGGATCGAAAGGGCGATGAACGCTTCGCGCCAGGTGTCAAGAAGGCCGGGTAGCCGACGGTTGGGCCTTTCAGCAAGCCCATCCATCCAGTCCAGCCATTCATCGGCGATGGATTCGATGTCCACGAGCCGCTGCATGGCCTGGACGCCCGCTTTGTGTTGCTCCAACAATTTTGGGTTGTGGAGGTAGTTGCGAATGGCCCTGGCACATTCGGCCACATCGGTGGGATCTTCGAGCAGGATACCCGCCGGATGTTGGGGGTGGTCGATCAATCGGGGGATGCCGCCCCGATTTGATGCGATGGTTGGCAAGCCGGCCGCGAAATAATCCAGGATGGAATTGGGCAATCCCTCCACAAAGCTGCGGGTGGGCAGGAGGCCCAGGGTGCATTCCTGAAGCTGGCGCTGCGGGTCGGCGATTTGGCCTAGAAATTGGATGTGATCTGAGGCGAAGTGTTTCAGGTCCTCGAGGCCCTGCCCCGACCCGATGAGCCAGAGCTCAACCGTTTCACCCTCTTCAATCAATTGGCGGATGGCTTCGATGGCTGTGGCCCAACCTTTCCCAGCGTGGCCCCGTGCGCACATGGCCACACGAAAGCACTCCTGGTTGCGGCCTTCGGATACTGCGACACCATTGTGAATGAAATGGATGCGTTTTTTATTTACGTGCACTTGTTCCAGAAGGGCTTCATGGTCGTCACTTTGGATGACGTGTCCATCGAAATGCCTTAGGTTCGAGCGAATCACCGAGAGATTGGTTTCGAAGTAATAACTTCCGGTTTGCCGACTGACGAAGCAGACATGGTTGGGCCTGGCTGACGCTTGCTGCAGGCCCTCGCTGACAAAGGCGTCTGTTTTCCGACCCACACTGATGACCCGAGAGATGCCATGCTGGTCGATGAACCCCATCAAATCGCACGGGGAGATGCCTTCGACGAGTTCGACACGTGGGTCCATCCGGTCTCGGATGAGCGCGAGGTTTCGCTGTTCGGGTACCAAATCGAGCACAAAGCACCGGTGACCCTGCTGGACCCATGCCCGGGTCAATGCGGCCATTTGGATGGCAGGACCGTGGACGGCTAAATTCCGAACGATGACAAAAATATTTAAGGCTTCACGATTCAAATGGATCTTTCTTTTTGGATGGATGAACCATGCACAGCGTGGTGCCGGACAATGACCAAATTGATTGGGGACTTGGGATTTATTGGAAGATGTTCGGATGACTGTCCAACTGGTGAGATGATGGAACAAATAAACGGCAGACTTCGATGACCTTCACCAACTCATTTGAGGTCAAGCTCGTGTGCAAAGGCAATCGCACCAATCGTTGGCTGACATCATCGGTTTCCGGACAATCCACGTTGTGCCAATTGCGCTTCTGCGCCGATTCCGAGCGATGAAGCGGGAGACAATGAAACACGGCGTGGACACTTCTTTCCCTCAATTGAGCAATGAATGGACTTCTTGCTTTCCAATGGGGCATCAGCAAAAAACAGAGATGGAAGCCTTGGTCACAATGAGCAGGGATGATGGGTTGGCGGATGCCAACCCGATGACATGGTTTCATCTGTGCATCTGGATCGGGTGCAATTTTTTGAAACCCATCTGATATGATGTCCGTAAATGTCCCAGTTTTCAAGAGTTAACAACTGATGGGTTTTCAGACCGTTCAATTTTGGATTGGCTTTGCCTTGATGTTCGTGCTGTATTGGGGAGTGCTCAATCCGCTTGCCGAACGTTGGGGTCGCAGGGGCATTCGGTTGCGAAACCTGGGACTGCTCTTGGCGAGTTGCTTGTTCTATGCCTCTTGGGATCCTTGGGCACTGACCATTATTGGTGCCAGCACGGTGATGGATTACCTGTCGACCCAGATGATGATCCGGAAAGGCGCGCGGAAACGGGTTTGGCTTGGCCTCAGCCTCATCGGCAACCTCGGAATGCTGGCAGCCTTCAAGTATTTCAACTTCTTCATTGACTCGGCTGAATCCCTCGTGAACCTGTTGACAGGTTGGGATGTAGCCACCGTTCGACTCGATTGGGTTTTGCCTGTCGGCATCAGTTTCTACACCTTCCAAACCCTCGGTTACACCCTCGATGTCTATGCGGGCAAATTGCGGCCTGAGTCCAGTTTTGTTTCCTTTTTCGCATTTGTCTCTTTTTTTCCGCAGCTGATTGCCGGGCCCATTGAGCGTGGGGCTGACTTGATGCCGCAATTCCAAACCGCGCGAACGTTCAGCTCCATTGAGGCCCGTCGCAGCATCCTGCGCATTTTGTGGGGACTGTTTAAAAAACTGGCCATTGCCGATCGGTTGGCGATGTTTGTGAATGCGGGTTACGCAGACATTGAAGGTTTGACGGGCGTGATGGCTCTTTGTGTGGTTTTTGCATTCACGATTCAACTCTATTGTGACTTCTCGGGTTATTGTGACATTGCAATTGGATCGGCACAGTTGCTCGGGTTCAACCTTTCCGAAAACTTTCGTCGTCCCTTGCTGGCGAAAAGTTTACAAGATTTGTGGCAGCGTTGGCACATCACCATTCACCGCTGGTTTCTGGAACACATATACCTGCGGTTGCCGCGTTACAGGACCAAATGGGGTCGGGCGAGAAACGTACTGATCATATTCGCTATCAGCGGATTGTGGCATGGGGCGAGTTGGAACATGGTGACTTGGGGCGTGATCAATGGGCTCCTTATGATGGTTTTGGATGGTTCGGTGTTGAAGCCCTTGTCTCAGTCTCGGTTTTTTGTGTTCCGAAAATTGGGCCAATTCTGGGGGAGCAGTGTCGTCTTTCTTTCTCTCGTCTTTTTCCGGGCCCCCACCTGGGACGATGCAGTGGCGATGTACATGCGGCTGGGCACTTTTTTCGGAACAGAGGACCGAGGCTCAATCACTTCTGATTTTGAAAATGGGTTGGGTTTGCACCCCAATGAAATCGCAGTTGGGGCCTTCCTCGTCTTGTTGTTGTATGCAATCGAATCATTCTTGGAGCACAAAGAAGCCCTTGCGAATCGTGTCTTGCGAGGACCAGGTTTTGCACGTTGGGGCATGGCGCTCGGACTGGGTTTTGCCATCGTGCTGCTGGGGAATCGTGAAGTTCGCCCCGCTGTGGGTTCCTACAAAAACATGGAGGACGCGGACTTCATTTACGAACAATTCTAGATATGATCAGGTCAAGTTCATCTTCTTCGGCGTTCGCTTTTTTTGCAAAAATTGTTTTCGGAGTCGCTGTATTGGTAGGGAGTTTGGGGGTGATGGATTCAATGACTTTCTGGTCCTTGGCATTTGACAAAAGCAGCGTTGGAATCAGATGCAATTACTTCCACTGGCTCTCGCAAAATGGAACCGATTCCATGGCGGTGTGGGTTGGCAATTCTCGTCTGAATTATGGCGTGGATTTCCCTGCATTGCAAGCATCTTCTCACCGCACACATGCATTTATTTATCAACCAGGGTTGAAGTGGAGCCAGGCCCGCCCGTTGTTGGAATGGATTGGGCAGCATCCGGGTGTAGAAGAAGTATTTCTGGAAGTTCATGCTATAAATGATCATGAAATTGCCATGGAAGGAAGTCTGATAAGGCCTCAAACCCATGTGTGTTTTGCTTCTCCGTGGGGAGATCAGATTGATCTTTTCGATTGGAATTTGCTCACGAGCAGGGGCCAAATGGAAGTGTTCTTGGGTCAAAAAGTTTCTCGTGCCATCCATTTCAATCATCAAATTGAGCGTGAGTGGGAAGCTTTCACTCAAAACCTTCTCAATCACCGAGGAGTGGAGGCTGACAGTGTTGAGACCGTTCAGATCCCTACTGCGCACTCGAACAAAAAAGACCAATCGATGAGTCACACCTTGTTAACCAAGGTACTGAGTCTGTCGCAACAAGAAATTGAGAAGCTGGATTGGAATTGGAGAATTGATCCAGAGATGGGTGTGGAGTTCAAAAAGACTGTGAAATCCTTGCAAGAACAAGGAGTCAAAGTGACCCTGGTCTCCGTGCCAGAGTGGGGTGGAATTGCCGCGCATTTGGCTTGGCGAGAGGACATTGCAGAGCTGGCGATTGAATTGGGTCTGGAATATATTGATGGGTATTTGGCGGGGAACATCATCGAAGAGCCGACGTTTTTTCAAAATACCATTAAAAATCAACACTTGACTCAGGCTGGACAAGAAGCATATACTTGTTGGCTCATCGATCGTCTGGCTTCTTCAGAGCCCAGCGAGTCTTCAACTCCATTCCTCGTGAGCTCCGGATATCCGGAATGACCGACGAATCAGGGGGGTGAGCACAGTTAGGCATCCCGAACCCAAGGATTCGTTTGAAAGCCGGCTGAATATGCGTTCGACTTTTTCGGTCATTGGTTCTGCGCTGAACAGCGGAAGCCCACCGCAGAAGGTTCAAAGCGAATCATCGGTGGACGGCCTTTTTAGGTGACACATGAAATTTGCACATGTTTGTGTGGAATGTGTCGTCGGTAATCCAGATGTTCTGGATTCAGAAACACGCTGGAGTGGGGGGTCACATTTTCAAATCCGATTTGAACCTTGTTTCCGGCATCTCAGTTCATGGACCTAGTGATTTGTGAAACCAAATTGCGAAGGCTTAGTCGTGCCGTAGATTGCCCTTGATGGGGTTGTTCAATTCCATTCTAGTTGGAGTTGCTGCAACCCACGAAAAGTCGGATTTGGCTTCCATTCGATATCTGATTTCCCACGGATTTGCTGCCAGAGCCCGATAGGCGATACGCGCCAATTGGGAATTTTCTGGAACATCATTTCGAGAATGATTTGAGCTTGCAGTCTGGCAAAATGCGCGCCGACGCAATAGTGGATGCCGTAGCCAAATCCAAGGTGAGGCTTGCCTTTTCGATTCAACTCCAGTGCATCTGGTCGATCGAAGGCCTCCGGATCGCGGTTAGCTGCACCGAACAATCCGATGAGTGATGTTCCTTTCGGTACTTGAAGACCGTTGATGTTTATGTCCACCAATGCGGTGCGAGGTGAGCTGTGTTTCACAGGCGATTCCAAGCGCAAGACTTCTTCAATCAAAGCAGGGATGAGTGAGGGGGTGGATTGGATTTGGCCACGCACAACAGGATTCAAATGAAGCAATGCCATGGCACTCCCCAGCAAATTGGGTGTTGTTTCAATGCCGCCCAAGGTCAAAATCACGCACATCTCCAAAACTTCAGCATGACTCAGCGTTTGGGTGGCCTCTGCTTGGAGGAGCATGTCCAGAACATCGGCTTCCTTGGGTGGGTCATCTGCTCGATTCTGAATGGTTTCACGGAAGAGTTCGCGGATGCGGAGCAAGTCTTGATTTTGCTCGGCCCATATTTCTAGTTGTGGTTTGTTGCTTTCGGATCGATGGACATAATCTGCTACATATCCGGAGATCTTCTCAATGTCTTTTTTGTCGAGAAAGAACATAGCTGACATGCTGAGGATGGGCAACTTTTCGGCAATTCCGCTCATGAAATCCATCTTGAAGCCAGGCCGCAGGTCTTCAAATAGGGATTCAGCAGACAAGTGAAAACGTTCTCGGAATTGTTGAACGGGTTGTTTGTTCAGCTGGGGACCGACCGTCGATCGAATTCTTCCATGATGTGGAGGGTCTTTTTGGAGCATGCTTTCATGCAAGGGTGCATCGCCAGACGCGCCCGGTTGGACATTGGTCACTTTCGGATGGTTGAGCAGGGCAGCGACATCAGCATATCGGCTCAGGTGCCAAATCCCATCCACAGGCAAAACCCGGGTTTCGTGCAATTCGGGGTACATCCGCTCGGGATGCAATCGCCAATCTGGGCTTTTCAGGAAGGACATTTCGAGCGTTGAATTAAAATAAAATCTTTGGGTTGGACAAATTGTGCTCAATTTGGATTCACTTCGATCAACAATTCTTGGATTGCAGGCGCCGGTGCAACGACTTCCAATGAAGAGACCATATCGTTTTTTGATTGACGAATCCAATTCAGCGTCGACGCGAGTTCTGACTTTGTTTTGGCATTTGCCCATTTTTCCGAATGACCTGCAAAATGAAATCGTGAACCACTCCACAGAGAACTGAATACCGGGTTCGAAAACATCGGCTCAAGGAATTTTTGACAGTGTGTTGCGGTTGAATGAAGTCAATTTTCCCGGATGCTTCGGCCATTTGGAGGGCATGAATCATCTTTTCATCAGGTGCAGTTCGGGTATGGACTTCCAAAGATTGGCATTGATTTTTGCCCCAATTTCGCACATGCCTGAATTTGTCAAAAAACTCATTTTCCACACCGGCTCTCACAAAACGGGCAGCTCATTCCTGCAATACCAGCTTCTGATGCATCGAGATGCATTGTCTACCGAAGGCTGGGCCATTCCTTCAGGAGATGTGGGTGAATTGAATTTTCATATGAATCATGTCACATGGTTGCGCTGTTTGTGTGACCTGCCCAAAGAGAAGAGATTTTGTCATGAAGCTTCTGTGGTCATTGAGAATCTGCTGAATTGGTTTCGGCAGGGAGATGCCGAAAATTTGTTGATTTCTGCCGAGTATTTGTTGTATTTTGAGGAAAAGCACTGGGATCAAATCTGTTCGGCTTTGGCACCCATCATGAACGGGCAGACCACAATCCACATTCTGTGTTTTGTTCGAGACCCTTTGCAACATTTTCCCAGTCTTCGAAATCAAATGAGCAAGTCCCTCGATTGGCATTTGACTGTTGAAGACTATGCCCAAAATTGGCAAGGGTGGATGGGGACCTCTGTTCGCATGGAAAAGGCTTGGAATCGTGACATTTTTGCTGAATACCATTCCTATGAATTGGCCAAGCAGGGTGATCTGTGGTTGACATTTCAGCGGTGTTTGGGCATTTCCAAAGCATTGCCTTCAGTGAAGCATTTAAATTCCGATCCCGATCAATATTATATTGGAAACAAAAGCACTTCTCTAGAGAGTCGTTGGATTTTTGAGGCCTTGGGAACGCTTCCGAACGCCCAAACGTGGAAGCATCATTTCCATGTCGCAAAGCAATTTCCGGGTTTAGAAGACAAGTGCTTGACTCATGAAGAACTGGAATTCATGCAGTCAGATGTCCTGCCCATGCTGAATGCTTGGCTCGAGAATCACAATCTGCCGACATATCTAGTTGAAAATGTGGAGATGATGGATGAGTCGAACCCGAATTTGTGGAGTTCAGCTTGTCTCGAGGCCTGGCGTGAGTTCGTGTCGAATGCCGAGGGACCTGTTCGCGAATTGATGTCTGTTGCGGTGTCCAAAATTCAAACTTCTTCTGCGCCAAGCCATTGGCATCCCGATGCTTTGGCACGATTCAATGCTTTTGTGGCCTTCACAAAAGCACAGACTGTGGGGGGCACCGGATCCCATCTAAGAGACTGGTTCAAGAGAGTTTTTCGTCGAGGCTTCCCTTCATGAAGGCCGGATGGATGAGGTGCCAAGTTTTCCTACATGTTTTGTCACCTTATCTTCGGCCAGAATCAAATCACCTGTAAATGCATCGGTTCGAGCGTGTCGTTTTTCACATCGGCTTTCACAAAACTGGTACAACAGCGATTCAGGAGGCATTGACAGCCAACTTGGCGTTGCTTGATGAATCGGATTGGTGCTATTGGGGCGGGAACTTCAAAGGCCGAGATCTCGGAATCAATGCATGGCCCTTGATGTGGACTTTGGCAGGGGGGAAACCCGGTGCCGCCATTGCCAATCATCCGGAATACTTGCCTGAAATGATTCCAATTTTTAGGCAGTGGCTTGAAGAACAGGCGGCCTCAAATTTGTTGATTTCTTCAGAGTCACTTTGGGATTTTTCTGAGGATCACTGGAAAAAGGCATTGTCACACTTTGAACCCTTTGTTGCTGTAGATGCGGACATTCGCATGTTGTTGATGACGCGGCACCCTGTTTCTTGGACCCTCAGCAGTTTTAATCAGGCTGTCAAAGTGGGGGAAGAGAAGCATCCCATTTCAAATTATTTGTGCGCAAACCCATCAGTTTTGGGGGCTTTGAAAGACAAGGACTGGATGTGGAACAATCGCGTGATGAAGCTTGAGATCAAGCGATATGAAGATATGTTACAAGGTGGCTTGGGGAAGGAATTTCTGACTTGGTTGGGCGTTCAATACGATGATTCCCAAGTTGTCCTTCCGCCTCCAGTAAACGCATCGATGTGCTTGGAAAGCAGGTGGATTGCTCAATCAGCCATCCGCTATGAAAACGCTTTGTTCGACCCTTTATTCTGGTATCAGATATCGGATTTGCCGGGCACAAAAGATGGTGTGAGCGCGGCAATGGCACAAAGAATCTGGGGCCAATGGGGTGAATCGATGAACGCAATGTTGGAATCTTTTGACCAGCCCATGTACAGCTTTGATGAGGGATTCAAACCAGTTGTCGTTGAGCGTCTTTGGCCCTCATCCTGTCTCAATGCATGGAGAACCAGGGTGCTTTCCTTGTCAAGGTCCAGCGCGAAACGAATCCATCGTGTGATGCAGAACCTTCAGCCTGATATTCCGGTGTCAGAATGGCCTGCAGAAGTGCAGAGTCGATTCAAGCAATTGAAACACATGATTTGGCTGCGTGCACATTTCCCGAAGGTTGTAAGCTCTCTGGGCATCTGGCTCGTTTATACGGAGCGATGAATGACTTCTTCCTTCGGGATTGGCTCGGGCGCTTTCAGAAGTCGCCCGATTTGGACACTTTCATAAGTTGGGCATTAGGATACAGACGAACCCAAATTTCTTGGGCATAAGCCCCAAAATTGGCGTGCTCTCTCACGGCTTTTGCTGCTTCAGCTTGGAGTTTGAGATACTCGGAATCCCGATCTGACCATTGAATGAGGGTGTCCGCAGCGGCTGAGAGGTCAAGGAATCGATGAACACGACCTCCACCGTGGGCCTCCACAAACTCTGTGGATCCCACACCTCGATCGAAGAGCACGACAGGCGTTTCTTGGGCCATGGCCTCCAAAACAACGCAAGGAAAAGGATCTTCTCGTGAGCACATCAACAAGGCGTCTGCCGCGGCGTAATGGCTCCGGGTGTCTGCAACTGGGGGGCTGAATACAACACGTTTCTCCAACCCCAAATCCATGAGCATTCCTTTCACGATGGTTTCAAAAAAGGGATCCATTCTATTTCCGCCCAACCAACTGAAATGGATTTTGGATTGGCTGTCCCGCAAGAACACTTCATTCGCGGTCATCACAAACAAATCCACGGCCTTGCGGCAATCGAATGTCCCCACGCCAAGGACCCAAAAATCCGTGGGCTGAAGTCCCATTTCCGCTCGAATGTCTTCGGCTTCATGTGGGGAGGAGGGCTCCAAAAATGATGTGAACACCCCTTGTGGAATCACTTCAAATGAAGGCAACTTTTCAGGCAAGCTCGACATTTCAGAAAGTCGATTTTCGTAACTCGCATGAACTTTGTGAGCCGGAAAAACAACGGCATTGGAATGACGGATGTTGCTTTCGATCAGTCCCACGTTCAAGCGTCGACTGAATTCGTGAATCAGACAAGTCGTGCGAATGCCCAATTCACCGAAACGCGCAGCGGCATATCCTGATAAGCATGAATTGCACAATGCGGTGAGATTTGGATTTTCTTGATGGACAATGGACAGGTCTTTCGAAATCAGTGAAAACCATTCATTCACTTCACCCTCCAGTAAGCCCAATTGGGTCACAAATGCGTTGGAAACAGCATTGAAGTCTGAGTCGATTTCACCTTTTCGCAAGGAAAAGACAACCAAGCAGATGTTCTCGCCGTAATTTTTGCGCCATTCTTGAAGAATTTGCAGGACAATCAAAGGAGCACCCGTTCTTGACGACTCGTGGGATACGACCACCACTTTGTGCTGGGCTTCATGTTCTCTCAGCAATTGAATGGAACGCCTAAGAGATTTGGCTTTGTCGTGAACAAGTGCCTTTCGAAAGTCCAAATAATGTCCCTTGATTGCCAGTTCCTTGTATGAAAACCCGAACGCCAAAAGCAAAATAGGAATTGCCCAGGGCTGATATACGACTGCAGCCAATAAGGGCCAACCGACGACATACCAATCGAAAAACAGGAGAATTGAAGATCCGGGTTCAACTGCTCTCAACTCCTTTTGGATCATGACATGTTTCCATGAAGTGAAGGCCATAAAACAAGCCATGCTCAAAACCCCAAACGGAATGAAGACATTCAGGGCGACGAACGTCATGATTTCAAGGGGGAAAACAAATGCGACGAAATTTTTGATGACTCGTTCTTTTCCCCAGGTGGTGACCAGGGTGTGGACACCAGATTTGAGGTCACCATTGTAATCTTCGAGTTGATGCCAGATGATGCCTCTGATTCCCCACAGAGCACTCCAAATCAAAGCGATTGCCGGCAATTCAGGCTGGATCCACCAGTTCCAACTGGAAATGCTGATGACCAATGCAGTGGGCAACAAGTGCGATCCAGCGGCATCGCACAAAACACCCCAACTTTTGCGATTTTTGGTCCGGATCGGCGGCGCAGAATACAATGTCCATGTGATCCAAATGGCCACATACACGATTCGACTGGTATCGTTGGGCAAAGACCAAACCACGGCAACACCTAGCGTCAAAAGCAAGCCCAAAACCACCCGCCGCCTCATTCGCCTCCAATTTGCCAATCGATTGGACTTGCCGGCCAATCGATCGCTTTCCAAATCAAACAAGTCGTTGGAAAAAGAGGTGTACATGGCAGCGCTACTGATGGCCACCATGACCATCAGAAAACGAATGAAATCACCAGCCACCCAATTTTCTGTTGATTTTCCTTGAAAGATCAAGAACAAGCCAAGGGCAGGGGCAAGCTTGTAAAGCCACCAATCACCAAACCTAAAAAGTCGTTTAAATTGAGATAAAAGTGCCATGCGGTGTGTTCTTCATTGGAGTTGAATTTACGTCTTCTCTTGACAAAAGGTTATCGACGCCTTTGGGGTGCTTTCGTGATTTTTTGTGCTCGGTTTCGTCCCAAAATTCCTTGACCTGCTGAACAGGAAGCGAGGCATTCAGAATCCAGTCCAAGGACGCCCCTGGACAGGCGCGGAAATCCCAAGCTGAAGGGCAAATGTCAATCAAAATTGAGCGGACCATCGGTCAAGGTCCAACCAGCGATTGTCACGAATCAATTTCGGAAAATCCGGAAGTTAAGCTTGTTTCGGTTTTTGAAATTTGACCACTTCTGGCCCCAACGAATCCGCCAATGTTGTTGGGGACGAAAGTTCTCCGTCCAACCGCAAGCGCACCAACTGTAACGCTCCGTCCAATCTTCCATTGATGGACTTGGAGCGGTTTGTATGATTTGATGGATTTCATTCAAAGTGGTTGACCAAGATTGCCCGGCTAGGCGGGCGATGTCTTGTTGGGCTTGCCTTGATAATTTGACATAACGCTTAGAATCGGTTGCCAACAAGCGCATGGCCTCTGCGGCTTCAGGAATCTTGGCTTCTGCCCAAGTCAAGTCAGGCATCTCTTGCAAAGCCATTTGATAAACCGGGTGAATCACGTGGACAGGAACTGCATCATAGGGGACCAGCATGGAATTCTCTGGTGTCGAATAATCCATGTTCCCTGAATAGCCAGTGATGACAGCAGGTTTACCCAATGACATCATTTCGACAGGAACCAGTCCCAACCCTTCTGAACGATGGAGGGAGATGAGGGCATCAAAACAAGCTTGGAATGCCATCAAATCGGTCTCTGGGATGTTGTCCGTTCGCCAATGGATGTTTTCAAATGCCTTGGATTGCCCCACCAATTCTTGAATGGTTTCAGAAGCACCCTTCAAGATGTCAGGGTTGTTCATTTTGATGACCAAATGAGGTGCATCAGGACCTGGTTTGGGGTCTGGAAAGGCAGCGATAAAGGCGCGGAGGGCCGCTTCAGGATTTTTTCGGGCGGGGTCGCTCGAAAGGTCGAAAAAGCTCAAGAAAAGAAAACCTGATAAGGGCAAGCCAAAAGATTGCCGATTCCCTTCAGGGACCTCATCAGCGGGGCTTTCAATGAGCAGCGGTATGCGCAAAATGGGTGAGGTCAACCCAGAATTTTTCAGAGATTCCGCAATGAATTGTGTAGGCGCGGCGATGGCGTCGCAGGCTTCCAGTCGTCGCACCCAATGTTTGGGCATGCGTTCCAATTCCCAATAGGGAACAGCAATCAAAAAGGCCTCGGGATTGTGTAATTGTCGCGGAAAAGCTTGCGCCCATGAATGGTCAAATTCTGGCGGATTCAGGTGAATCCAATGGACAACGCGACGCGGTGCTTCATGCTTTGGAAACGGCTTAAATTCATTCAACGGAAGGCGATCTGAACGCACATCACCTATGGAGACATTCGTGACAAACACCTCCTCTCCAGACAGCATCAACTTTCTGGCCAAGGTTCTTGCGGATTTCCCCAAACCGGAGTCACTGCTCAGGTAACCGATGACGTTATGGACTGTAGGCATGTAGCCTTCTTCAACAAACCAAATTCAGAATTTTATCGTCATCTTCAAAGGAATTCAGAACAGAGTTGTGATGAGGTTTTCCACTGACTTTCCTTCGGCTTCTGCTTTGTAATTTCGCACGACGCGATGGCGCAAAATCGGTAAGGCAACAGCGCGCACATCCTCAATATCCGGGCTGTATTTTCCATTTAGGGCGGCATTGACCTTGGCCCCTATGACCAAATATTGGGATGCACGAGGCCCTGCGCCCCAACTCAGATAGGCATTCACATCTGCGGTGGCTCGTTCTCGACCGGGCCGGGTTTTTGCGGCCAAGCCCACAGCATATTCCATCACGTTTTCGGCCACAGGCATTCGGCGAATCACTTGTTGAAATTCCAAGATGTCTTCACCGCTCAATACAGGGCGTACTTCTGCGTTGTGGTTGGATGTCGTGGTCTTGACCACATTGAGCTCCTCTTCGAATGAAGGGTAATCCACCCATGTGTTGAACATGAATCGGTCCAATTGCGCTTCAGGCAGCGGGTATGTTCCTTCCTGTTCAATGGGGTTTTGCGTGGCCAAAACGAAGAATGGATAGGGCAAAGAATGGGTCTGCCCAGCGGCTGTTACCGAATGTTCTTGCATGGCCTCGAGCAGTGCTGATTGGGTCTTGGGCGGGGTTCGGTTGATTTCATCTGCCAGAAGAATGTTGCAGAACAACGGCCCGCGGATGAACTGAAATTCGCGCTTGTCATTGAGAATTTCACTCCCGATGATGTCACTGGGCATCAAGTCTGGTGTGAATTGGATTCGATTGAAACTCAACCCAAGGGATTGAGCGATGGTGTTGACCAGAAGGGTTTTGGCCAAACCAGGAACCCCCACCAGCAACACGTGTCCTCCAGCAAAAATGGCTGTGGTCACTTCTCGAATGACTTGCTCCTGCCCCACCATAACTTTTCCCACCTCGGCAAGCAATTCTTGGTGACGAATGCGCAATGCATCTAGGGCCTCTTTGTCCGAATCAAATTTCATGAGCAACGACTCTTTTCCGTTGCCCGAAGGTACGCAAGGACGGCCAAACCCAATCCTTTTGCCCATCCTCAGACGGCTTGCCTCTGGCGCTGTTCTTGATGTGGAATTCCAAGTTTGGGAAAGCCTGTTGCGGGAGGTGGCCGACGAGGACTTTCACTTCTGTTTTCGCTCCGTACGAGTGGCGCGTGCCGAACGCGCCGAACGCGCCGAAAGAAAAAGAAAGTAGAGTTTTGCTGGTTCCAAGAGTGGATGCCAACTCCGCAGCTGAATTGCGCGAAGGCTGTCCAATAGACATCGACGCACCCACCAGCCCATCCCATGCCCGTCATGAAAGGGCAGCGGCCATGCATTTCCATAGATTGCTCGCAGTTCGAGATCTCCAGCGGCATAATGGCGCCCTTTGGCCCACACTTCTTTGATTCCGCTAGGCAGTTTCCAGATGTAATGCCCCCCAACTGTGGTTTGAATCTGCATCCCTGTTGACAACAAACGGTGGCTGAATTCGGCGTCTTCTCCGGCCATCAGGTCCTCATTCCAACCTCGAGCCATCCTCATTTTCTCGGTTTCCGCAAACCAGCTGGTCAAAATGGCCTGACCCCCACCGGGCCAGTCAACCACAGGCGCTTTTGGCGCCAAAATCAGGCCGCGTGCTGTTTTTTTTGCCAATGGCGGTGTGATGCAAAGTCCAGGAGCAAAGGCTGCCGCCGAATCTGCCATCCAAGTTTGTGTCACCGTGTCATCAGAATCCACCATGGTGGTCCAGGCACCTGAGGCGGCGGCCAGGCCGCGGTTGCGGGCGTGACTCGGCCCGCGTTTCTCCGAAGCATCCACGAGCCCCCACCGCCGAGGCCAGGCCGCATCCGCTTTCAGCCGCCCTTGAATCACGGCCCGAATTCGGTCCTCCGCTTCTTTCACTGCCCCCAGAGAATTGTCGAGGAACAAGACCTCGAATGGCGGTGCGCTGCGGGATTGGTCCACAAGGCTGTGCACGCACCCTGCATCTGGAATGTCCCGGTGAAAGGGGACCAGCACGGTCACCAATGGCTCCACACCAACATCTCCGGCAAGCCACTTGATCATCGGCGCAGAAATTGCCCCACTTTTCGCAGGGGTTTGAGCATCAAAGTCCATGGTCTTGGCTGCAAACCGTTCATGCGCCAGGCTCTGCGATCTTCGCGGTTTGCTCGCAACCGGTTTGCTGCGTTGGCATTGCTTATGCCTCCAACCCGCATGCGCACCATGACCTCAGGGAGGTAAGTCAAAGTCATATCATGCTTGTGCACGAAGCGCAGCATCAATTCATAATCCGCAGCCGATTTCAAAGACAAATTGAATCTCCCCCATTTTTCGAAAGCGTCGCGGCGGGCAAAAAAAGTGGGATGTGGAGGCATCCAACCATGCAAGAAAGCCCCTTTTTGGTAGGCCCCACTTTGCCATACCCGAGTCACTCGCTGGATATCCTCGCGATCTACATAGACCAAGTCTCCGTACAAGCCATCGGCTCCTGTGGTCGTCAATTGCTCGACCACACGGACCAGCACTTCGTTGTGTGCGTACAAATCATCGCTATTCAAAACGCCGATGAAGTCCCCAGTAGCCGATTCAATGCCTTTGTTCATGGCGTCGTAAAGCCCGCTGTCTGGCTCTGAAATGAGCATTGAGATTTGGTCCCGCCACGGGGCAATTACTTCCAGGGTCTTGTCGGTCGACAAACCGTCCACCAAGATGTACTCCAATTCCACATGGTCCGGCAAAACCTGGTTCACCACGGATTGCACCGCATCAGCGATGGTGGATTCAGCATTGAAAGCGATGGTGATGATGGAAAGCTTCACAGGGTAAAACTAAGGTCTGATGCGATGATGCTTTCATCGGAATTAAGGTGCTTTTCTGGCTGCCTGAACAGCATCCCCGATGTGCTGGGCCAAGTCTTCAGGTGTGGCTTCTTTCCCAATGGCGGAGAGCAGGAGCAAATTGGATTCTGAGGAGATGAGTTTGGCTTTGAGCATGCTCTGGTTGCTCAAGCACATGGCTTGCAGGGTCAGGATACCACCGGCTCCCGCCATCGCTCCGGCTTCCAGCCAGTCTTCATCGCGAATGAGGCCGCTCATGGACAGCTTTTGTTCAGCCAATGCCAATTCCATCACCGATCGATCCACAATGTCAAATGTCTCCAACAGACCGAGCGACATCAAATCTGTCATTTGCGAGGCATCAAGTCCTGCGCAGTCTGTGCCGGGCTTGGGTACAACAACGATGGTGGAGAGCGCTGCGACCCGGTCGGCATTCGCTGTGAGATTGGTTGTGATTTCAGCTTCGGGTTTGGGTGCCGCTTGGGTGGGGGTCATCTGCCTAGCCAATTGCGCAATGACTCGCGTCGGGCAGTTGGATTCCAAAGCCCCCTGACGATAGTTGAATTGCACCAACGGCACATTGGCATCCCCTGAAACCTCATTGATGGCGCCGTGAATTTCACTGAACGTATGTCCGCAAGTCAAGGACTCTCGATAGGTATAGCGATAACTAAACGAGTGAAAGGTGTTCGGTTCATTCAGTGTTTGTTCCGGCGGGGTGACGCCATCTGCCCAGCGAATGCGCTCTGTTTTCTTGTCGAAATACTTGCGTGATTCGATTTCTTCCCAAGTTTCCATAGATCCGTCTTGCAACAAATCGTTCAGAACATTGAAATAGCCGTTGTACCAATTTTGACCGCGTTCTCGAACCAACGCCGGCAAATCTGTACGGGCGACACCCTGCGATCCTGCATTTCGGACAAGGTCGGCCAAGAGGATGCGTTGTTCTTCATCTTCGATCAAATCTTCCTGCTCAGCATGCGTGATGGTTTGGTATCCCACTCGAACGAGCTCTGCTCGCCAGAGCCTCAAGGCGCCCACTGGATCATTTCCCGGGTTGGGGAGAATCAAGTATTTCGGCTTGGGATAATCGTGCATTCCATCAACCTGAGACAACAAGTCAAGGGAGAGAATCAAACTTTGGGCAAGAACCAAAAGAGTCCAAATTGTCTTCATGAATTTTCTTTTGAGCGCAGTGGCTAAAGTCGGCATAACTTGTTCTTTATCGGGTTTGAAATTTCCACGTCGGAGCCAAGTTTCCAACATGAAAGTTCCTCTCCGTCTTGGCAGACTAAATTTGAGGCATCAGATGACAGGCCGGGACAAAACCCATAGATGATGGTGTGCGGATGTCCCTCCTGATTTCCTGTCCCTTTTTCAGGATTCGATGCCATGCTTGTCTCTTCAGCTCTTGCGGTTGGTTTTTACAGCTATCGTCAATCGCGGTTCCAAGTGGTTGAGGAAAAGGGGATTGACTTGATGATCATTGCTCAAGAGTTGAGGTTCCTCGAGCTCTGATTTCATGATGAAACGGCCTGCGTCGCCATTTTCGCTTTCATCGCATGAAGGGTGACATGCAGTTCTTCTTGTTGGAATTTAGAAATCTTCTCGAAAGACTGACTGGGCATGGAAATGTTGGGTGTCAGGTAGCGGTATTCCGTTGTAGGGATTTCCGCTGCCAACCATGCGAGCAACTCGGAGATTTGGGCTTGAAAGGAAGCCCACAGATGAGGTTTTGTGGAAAAGTGGGTTGAGTCAGGGCTCGCGATGAGCCAGTTCCCGATGCGCTTGGCCACTTCCTGCACCTGGATGAACGCGCGGAATTGCTCGCCATTTCCATACACTTGAACGCATCCATTCGTCAAGGCCTCAAACAGGAAAGCGTGGATGACAGAATCGAAACGCATGGATCGGTTGACCCCATAAACTTGGCCTGATCGAGCGATATCAACCCGATTCAATGAATTCGCGAGCCGAGCGAAGTATTTTTCGCCGAGGTGCTTGGAAACTGCATATCCGTTTTGAGGAGCGGCAGGGGAAAGCGGGTCGATGCCTTCCTGGAATCCGAACACCGCAGACGAGCTCAAATAAAATGCGTTGGAGATCGAAGGGGATTGTTCGATTGCGCGCACCACAGAAAGCGTTCCGTATGCATTGACTTGGTCGTATTGGGTGTGTTGTGTGTGGTGGTAGGGTTCATCCACGAAAGCTGCGAGGTGAATGACGGCATCCTGATTTTCACAAGCACCCCTCAATTGCTCCGTATCCAAAATGTCTCCGTGGATGAATTTCACTTTCTGGTATGGCACATCACGGAAGAAAAATCGGCGGTCATTTCGAAACAGCGAGTCATAGACCGTGATTTCTTTGATGGCGTCCAACGCATCCAATTGATCGCACAACGATGTGCCCACATACCCAGCACCGCCTGTAATCAGTACTTTCATCGCGCAGGTGTTGGAGGGGATTTGACCGCATCAGGCTGATGAAGTCCACATTCGGTTTTGTGGCTGCCAGCCCATCGACCACCCCGCGTATTCGCATGTGACAGATTCCATTTCCGGGTGCACGGGATGCATCCGATGCTCATGTAGCCAGAATCTTCTAACGGGTGTTTCGGCAAGTTATGGGCTCCAATGTAAGCGTAAATGTCCCGGTTCGTCCACGCCAGCATCGGGTGATAACGCAGGACGCCGCGGGCATCGGTTTCGAGCTCTGTTTTTTCGGCTCTGACGGCGGTTTGATCCGATCGGATGCCGCTCAGCCAAACGTCTCCTTCGCTCAAAATTGCTTCCATGGGTTGGACTTTGTTGATGCCGCAACACCGGTCCAGGTTCCGGGTGAAGAGAAACTGTCCCTTCGTGTTCAGTTGTTCGATGTAGGATCGTTCTGAATGAACTTTTCGCAGTGAGAATCCCCAGCGATTCTGCAAGTCCTCAGCGAAAGCATAGGTCTCTGGGAACAGGAAGCCGGTATCAATCATCACCACTTCAATCGAATCGGTAAAGTGCTCGCTGATCATGTGAAGGAGGGGAACACTTTGGGTTTGGAAGGAAGAGGTGGCGTACACCTGTCGACCTGCTTCCGCAAATTCGTTCAACCGCGACCCCATGGTTACAAGGGTCGCATCAACAAGGGCTTCAATGTCTAAGGAGGGCCACATGACCGCAATTTCGGAATGTGACTGGAGTCACACAAGGGAAATCACTCCCATCTCATGGTCATAGCACAGGCATTGTACGGTGCGTCGATGCGCACATAGATTTCTTCAATGCGCTCAGCGTACCAATCTGTCAATTGTGCGTTCCGGATGTTGTTTTCTACAGCGGATTGGAAGTAGCTGAAATCTTGAAGTGGATTGGCGCGGTGGGCCGCGTGACGGGCATCGAGTCGCAAAATGGCCCAGTATCCTTGTTCATCGTCATCGAGCAATTGCAAGGGTGAGGATACATCACCTGGATTCATGGTGCTGAACAGGAGCGAGACATTCGGATCCAATTCATCAAGTCCCCAATGCGTAGAACCATCTCGCGGATTCACCACAACGCCATTTGCATTGCGGGTGGCTTCGCGGGTGGAATGACGCAAAACCGTTTCTTCGAATCTGTTAGTCCCCTCCAGTAGTGCGGTGGCTAAGGAATCTGCGGTGGTTGAGAGTGCCATCAAATCGTTGGGGTCCACTTGGGGACTCATCAAGACGTGACAGGCACTGAACTGTTCCCCACGGCGATCCACCACACGTAAAAAATGGTAACCAAAGTCGGACTCGAAAACAGGGGAGAGATCGCCGATTGCCGTTTCGAAAACAGCGGCTTCGAATTCGGGTACAAATTGACCACGCCCAATGTTCTCGTAGCAACCGCCTTTGTATTTGGATCCGGGATCTTCGGAATATCGAGAGGCAGCTAGGGTCATGCTCATTTTCCCCAAGCTGACCAGCGTTCGAATGGAGTCCAGTCGATTGCGAACAACCCCTTTCTGTGCTTCTGTGATGTCCGGCTGAAGCACCAATTCAGAGTAGCTGACCGCTTCGGGGATCAATGGCAGGCTGTCCACGGGCGTGGCCTCAAAGAATTGCTGGACTTCGGCAGGTGTGGCACGCACTTGGTTGTTGATGGTGGCCTGCATGCGTCCGGCAAGAAGTTGCTCCCGAATGGGGTCTTGGAATTCTGATTTCCACTGAGAAACGGTTTGGCCATATTCGGCTTCGAAGGCCTCCACCGTTCCGAACATCCGGATGTAATAGGCCAAACGCCGCTCGATTTCCTCCATCACTTCGGCATCGGTCACCTCGAGGCTGTCGAGTTGGGCTTGATGAACGAGCAGCTTTGACAAGAGGATATCTTCCAAAATGGCACAGCGCCCCACGGCACTCACCGTTTTTCCTTGCGCAGACTCCGCAAAAACTTGCGCTTCGATTTCGCTTTCCAACACAATGCCATCGCCAACCACAGCCACTATGGCATCCAACATGTCAAATTGGGGTTCAACAGGTTCAGGGATGCTGTCGAATTGAGCGGAGAGGGCGGGGTTCAGCATCACACCGACGACCACACCGAAAAAGCAAAAAGAGAGGAATCGCTTCACGCGCACAAATGTACATCATTCATTCGCCGTCAGCAGCCAAAGATTCTGAACCAGCTTCAGCGGGTTTCGTGGACAAAAAGCCGGATTGCCAAGCATTTTGTAAGAGGTCTTCCTGAAGTTGGGTGAGGAGTGCTTCCCGGCGGGTGTGTAGAATGAGCTCTTCGATCTGTTCTTGAACGGATTCAAATGGGGCAGGCTCTCCGGCTTTTGCGTGACTCCAAAAACGCAAGAAATACATGCGGTTGTCCTGTTCAAAGGTGATGAGCCGACGATCTGCCAACTGGCGTTCTGGCCGATAAAGCTGCAGCGGCACTTCCCGAAGCAGTTCATCCAAGGTCCACCATGTGCTCGGATCGACACTGTGCACAGCGGCGTTTTCAATGCACCAAACCCCCAAAGCACCCACAACCACCGAATCTGAGGACATCATGGCTTCTCGCAAATAGCTTTGACCATCTTCTGACAGCCCATTGGCGGGCAAGTGAACAAATGTGGCCTGAACAACAAAGTCATTCAGTGCAAAGAGCTCTGGGGCACTGTCATAAAAAGCGCGTGATTCGGTGGTTGTGACCATGGGGTCCAAACGTTGGCGCACATAGCGATCCTCGTACTTGTGGGTGAGCAGTGCCCGCTCATAAGTCGCCAGTTCGGAACTGAATTCTTGTTCTTCGGGCGGCAAGGCTTGTTGGGCTTGAGCCACCAAAACTTGCTCCCGCAACCAGCCATCAATGACGCGTGCAGCCATGTCAGCGCTGTCTTGCGGTGACAAGGCATCAGGAATGCGCTCACCGACCTCCGCAAGGGTCAGCACATGATCAAAAGCACGGGCAGCGATGGCCGGGGCTTCGGTTTCGGGGTTGCTCAACCAGCTGTCACAACCCTCAATCATCCCCAACGCCAACATCCCAGCCATGAAGCGAGATGGTGCCGGACAGTTTTGCAAGAAAATCACTCGGTCTTCGCCAAGGTGTGCATCACTGCAGGGAAGGTTTGGACTCGGTATTTGGCTCGAAGCCCATCGATCCATGCCGACTCCAAATGGTCTTGGTAGGCCGCAATGACTTGGCCTCGTGCTTCCTCCAATGACTTGGGTTCAGCGTCACGGACATCGCGCACCTCAATCAAAATGATTTCCTCGCCCCCAGCGGTAAATTCGATGAAGGTGGGTTGTCCCTCTTTGAATTTAATTTCGTCCTTCTCGGCGGCTTCGAGTACACGATCGCCCCATGGATTGGCTCCACTTTCATGCTTGCCGCTCTCTATGGTCAGTGCCAGTGGATCATCCCCCACGAGCTCCCTGCGGTAGGTGATGAGGTCGCCATCGGTGGCCACTAATTTTCGCACCTTCTTCGCAATCTTTTTGTTCCCGCAGGTAAATACACGAATGTCTGCGCGGCGTTCCCACATGAAGTTGGTTTTGTGTGACTCATAGAAAGTCTCCAACCCCACGGTGTCTTCAACCGCTTTTGACCAAACCTCACGATCTGTCAATTCGAACAACAAAATGCCATCGTGGTATTCTTCCATCAAGAGCCTGAAACCATCGTGTTTCGTTTCCAAACGGGTGTTTTCGTAATCGAGAACCAATTCATCGGACCAGCTGGCAAAGGTTTCATCGATCAGCGCGCTGACCCCGATGCTGAGATTCCGAAACCGACGTGTGTTCATTGCATCAGCGAAATCCCCAAGTGTTGCGGTCTCTCCAGCCAATTCGAGCACCACAGCACTTCGCATCTTGGCACTTAATCCTTCGACAGGGTGACCTGCGTGAAAGGCACTATCTGTGCGGTTGGCCAGTTGGCGGAAAGGCTTCAAAGCGTCAGGATAAGCGTTGTAACTGTATTCTGTTTTGAGTTGATCAATGAAGGATTTGCGGGTCATATCAGCCCGGCTGTCGCGGCCCACTTTCTTTTCCAATTCACGTTTCACTTCATTGAATTGTGGCAAGGGCTTGCGGGCAATTCGCTTGACAATGTGCCAACCGAAGTTCGTTCGGAATGGCTCCGAGATTTCGCCATCTGCGCTCAAGTTGAACGATGCATCTTCGAACGACTCCACCATTTTGCCTGTGCCGAACCACGGCAGCTCTCCACCTTTTCCTGCTGAACTTTTGTCGTCGCTGTACTTCATGGCCATTTCTTGCCATGGGGCTCCATTTTCGAGTTCTTTGTGGATGCTCCGAATGCGGTCATCTGCTTCCGCCACTTCGGCTGAATCTTGCGGATTCCGCGTGCGGACCATGATGTGTGCCACTTTGATTTCACCGCGTGCATCCCTTCGGCCTGTCACCTCCAAAAAGTGATAACCAAATCGGGTTCTCACCACACGGCTCAATTCACCCACGGGGGTTGAGTAGGCTGCATCTTCAAAAGGATAGACCATCGAGAAGGCCGTGAACCAGCCCAAGTCCCCGCCATTGTCCTTTACGGATGGATCATCTGACCCCATTTTGGACTGCGCAACTTTCTCAAAATCCTCACCGTTTTGCACCCGGTCCCGCAGTTTTTGCGCTTTTTTCCATGCGATGAGGGTGTCGGAAGGGGAGGCACTCGGACTGCAATTCACCAGGATGTGACGCGCGCGCACTTCTTCTTGCTGACGATCAAAAGCTTCTTGCACCAATTCTTCCAGCAACTCACTGTCCGTCAGGTAGGGACGGGCAAGTTGTGATCGGTATCCCTCCAATTCTTTCTGAAATGCAGCTGAGGTGTCCATACCCAAGGTTTCGGCTTCAGTGACTTTCAATTTGAAATTGACAAAAAGTTCCAAATAGGCATCCAAAGCTTCCCGGGTGACGACACTGTCTCGGTTGTTTTTCATGAAAATCGCCTCAAAATCACTGAGGGTCACGGATTCGTTGTGAACCGTGAGAACAACGGGTTCGGTGGCAGCAACCGGCTGTTCTCCCAAGGGATATTGTGCTGGGGCTTCCCAAATCAGACCGCCCACAAAAGCAATTGCGGCGATCCATGGTTTCAAATTTGCGTTTGTCATGGCTTATCGAATGGAATAATTGGGTGCTTCACGGGTGATGCTCACATCATGTGGGTGACTTTCTTTGACTCCAGCATTGGTGATGCGGATGAAACGTGCTTTTCGCAAAATGGATATATCGGAAGCGCCGCAATAGCCCATGCCGGCTCGCAACCCACCGATGATTTGGTGCATCACTTCCTGCACGGTTCCTTTGTAGGGAACCCGCCCGCTGATGCCTTCGGGCACGAGTTTTTTCAAGTCGTCTTCAGCGTCTTGAAAATAACGGTCTTTCGATCCTTTTTGCATGGCTTCCAAGGACCCCATGCCTCTATATGATTTGAACCGACGGCCTTCGTAGATGATGGTTTCACCTGGACTCTCCTCTGTCCCAGCTAACATGGAACCAATCATCACTGAATGGCCTCCGCCGGCCAAGGCCTTGACAATGTCCCCAGTGAATCGGATGCCACCATCCGCAATCACGGGAACGCCTGTCCCCTCCAATGCTTGGGCAACTTCCATCACCGCCGTCAGCTGGGGAACCCCGACGCCTGCGATGACCCGGGTGGTGCAAATGGATCCGGGACCGATGCCCACCTTCACGGCGTCTGCGCCTGCCTCAACCAGGGCCAATGCTGCCTCGGCTGTGGCTATGTTGCCACATACGACGTCAATGTCAGCCTGATTAGATTTGACCCGCCGCAAGGTGTCTATGACTCCCTGGCTGTGTCCATGGGCCGTGTCAATGATGATGGCGTCAACACCTGCACCGACCAATGCATCCACCCGCTCGTCTGTATCACCGGTTACCCCAACCGCCGCTGCAACGCGCAACCGACCGAACTGATCCTTGGCACTGTGGGGAAATTCACTGAGCTTGATGATGTCCCGGTAAGTAATCAGACCCACCAGAGCGCCTTGTGCATCGACGACGGGCAATTTTTCAATGCGGTGCTTTCGCAGCATTTCCTCTGCTTTCGCCAAATCACTTCCATCATTTGTCACAATCAACCCTTCGGAGGTCATGACTTCCACAATGGGGCGTGATGCGTCCTTCTCGAACCGTAGATCACGATTAGTGACGATGCCAGCGAGTTTGCCCATGTCATCCACCACTGGAATGCCACCGATTCGATGCTCCCGCATGATGGCAAGAGCTTCGCCCACCACAGCGTTTTTGTCCAACGTGACGGGGTCCTGAATCATGCCGCTTTCTGAACGCTTCACACGTCGCACTGCCAAAGCTTGTTGTTCGATGGACATGTTTTTGTGGATGACGCCGATGCCACCCGCTCGGGCCATAGCGATGGCCATGCGGCTGCCGGTAACCGTGTCCATGGCGGCTGAAACCACTGGTGTTTTGAGCATGATGTTGCGCGAGAATGGGCTGGCCAATCGCGCATCGCGGGGCAAGATTTCGCTGTAAGCGGGAACGAGTAGAACGTCGTCGTAGGTGAGGCCTTCACCTGTGAATTTCTCGGAAAAGTCTGTAGCCATGAATCGGTCGGTCAAACGATTCATGCAAATGTACTGCAGTCCAAGTTGGATTCAATCCCCCCGGAGCATGTAGACCAGACCTGTTTCGTCGAATTTGCGTCCAGAACCATCCTGAACCCGAATGAAATAACCATAGGTCCCCTCATTCGCCAGCATTCCGCCTTCTTCAGGCAGGGTTCCATCCCATCCGGCGCTTGCATCTGTGGTGCTAAAAATGGTTTGACCCCAACGGTTGTAGATGCGCATCTCAAAGGCGGCGGAATCGGCGAAGCTGATGACGGGTTTGAACACATCATTGAAACCGCCCACCATGAAACTATTGGGAACCCAAATGACCGGCTCTTGGGTCAGGCAAAATGTGTTCGAAAGGGCATAATTCTGCGCGCCATTGGGATCGGTTTGTTGATCGATGGCTCGAACTCGATAACAAAAATCGCCCGGCAGATTCAATTCCATGGACACGTCGTCTTCGATGGTGAGCACTGAACCTGGCAAAGTTGTCAGCAAACTGAACACCCCATCTCTTTGGGGGCGTCTAAACACTTCATAACTCATCACCGAACCCGGAAAGTCAGCATAAGGACTCCAGGTCAGGGTGTTGCGCAACAAACCATGATCTGTGGTCCCGAGGAGGAGAACGGTTGAAGCTGTGTTGCTCACTTGAACAGAATCTCCACAAGGGTTTTCCGCGATGACGCGATACCGGTAAGTCAGTTCATCCGTTTTGGCCCATGTATCGGTCCATGTCAAGGTCATCCCAGCCACTCCTTCTTGTTCAGTCAGCGGAAAGAATTCTCCATCTTGTCCTTGTGCCCTTTCGAGCATGTACGTGTGGACGATGTTCACGGATGGGTCCAAATCGACGATGATGTCCACCCCCCCCGAATCACGCACAGAAGCCCTTCGAAGGGAGATGTATGTAGGGGCACCGGGATAGATGAAATTCAAAAGCTCAATGTCCGATTCACTGACCTCTCCTGTGGAGTGGTTGGCCCGAATTTGGTATTCATAGGCATTGCCATAAACTGCACCCTCATGGGTGAATTCGCTGGCAGTTGGTTGAGTGGTTCCAAGGATGGACGGCCCGGTCCAGTTTCCGCTTCCGGCGGGAGATTCTTCCCAAATCCAAACGTCATAGGAAAGAATATCCCCCGCGGTTGAAAACGGCCCAGCCCAAGTTAGTGAAGCCACATCCTCGCAGGGATCACGTGCCACATCCATTTCCAAAGACCCCACACACAAAGGGCCAATGCTGGTGTTGCCGACACCATCTCCGGAGGTGGAGCAGCTGTCAAAGGCGGCGATGTTGTAGATTTCTACATATTGCGAAGCGTTGGAATTCGGGTTCTCCCAACTTGTTGCGTTCGCATCGAACAACGTGTCGACTGCCTGGGAAACGTTTCCTGAACAGGTGTAAATGATGAATCCGTTGAGATCGTCGGTGGGGTTTTGTGTCCAATGGATGACCGCGTTACCAGACGCATTGACATCGATGTCCGTGATGACCGGGGGGTCAGGAGCCAAAATGTTGCTGATGCTCACTGGAATCTGGTTCGAAATGTGGTTGCATCCATTGGTTGCAGGCCCGGGTGCGGTCACCCGAAATTTCAGGTCTTCCGAACAGGCTTCCACGGCATAATTGTAAAACATCATGCCGCCATTGTCAGGAATGGTGGCTACGTCCACCCAGTTACCGGGACCATCTTCCTTCTGCAATGTCAAGTCGGCACCAGCAGTTCCAGTGGCAATGCCTGGGCTGTTGAATTCAATTTCCGCGACTCCTGGCGTGAGCCCCACACTCGCATTCAAATGAATGCTGCAGAGGGTATCCGAAATGCCACTACCAGTTGTCGCCTGAGCCACGACTGTGTAACACAGTTCGAAGGTGTTGGCGGAATAAAGGGTGTTTACCCAGCTGCTGGCCGAAGCATCTGGTATGCCCCCATCGTTACCCACCATAACATTGCCCAATGGCATGCCCCCTGGCTCGAAATAGTAGACCCCATAATGTTGGAATTCCCCGGAGGGATCAGCTACGGGCGTCCAGTTGATTGTGGCATTTCCTGCGGCGTTCACCACGACACAGCCCATGTCGGTGTCCCACTGGCTCTCGGCGTTGGAAATCCAGACCAAAATACAGCAACCCATCAATGCGCATGACCGCAATTTTAACGGCGCCAACAATTGGAAAATCAATGATTTCAGTCCCATTCAGCAGTCAAAGATAAGAAGCAAATGAAGTGGATTGCGGGCCCCTCAAAATCATTTCTTCACCGGGGTCAAATCCAAGTTGGCATCGCAGCGTTCGACGATTTTGCGGTCGTGTGTGATAATCAAGATGGTGCACCCCTCGCGCTTCCGCTCTTCGAGCAATTCGAAAACGGCGTCTCGGGTCTGTGAATCCAAGTCACTGGTGGCTTCATCCAAAATCATCACGGGTCGTCGCACCTGAATCGAACGCAAAAGCCCCACCCTTTGTTGTTGTCCACCGCTCAAATTCGCCCCGCCATCTTTCAAAACGAAATCCAACGCAGATTTTGTTGGGGTTGCATCGGTGTCAGGCTCCGCATCAGGCTCAGGCTCGAGTGCACTTTTCATGCCGAGGTTTTCGATGAGCTTGGACACGCGTTCCTCGTCGATTTGGAACGTGGGAATTTTCATGGTCAAGTTGTCTCGGATGGTTCCTGGAAACAGAAAGGGCTGCTGAGACAAAAAAGTGGTGTGTTTGAGCCAATTGGTTCGGCTCAAGTCCTCGCCAAGCACCCATGATTTGTCGCTGGTTTTGGCGTGGATCACAATTTCTCCCGATTGGGGTTTGTTGAGCCCCATGAGGCAGTTGATCAGGGTGGTTTTGCCCGATCCGGAACGGCCAGTGATTGCGGTGATCTGGCCAGCTGGGAACAGGAAAGACAAGTCTTCCAGGGTGGCTTTTTTCTTTCCTGTGTATTGGAATTTGAGATTCCGCAACTCAATGCTGATGGATTCTCCAGATTGAATCCCCGCATCAGATGTGATGTTCTTTTGGGCTTCTTCAGTTTGAATCTTGCGAAAAGCCAAGCCCTGCTCCATCGCTTCAACCACGAAGGCAGAACTCTGAATCTGAATGGCCCTCTGCGAAATCTTGCTAACCGCCGGCAACATGCGATAAGAACCCAAAGCGAGAAAAGTCAGCATGGACAAAAAGTCCTCGTTGCGGATGCTCATGTTCATCGAGATGAATATGGCTGCCGATATGGACAAGATGGCCAACCATTCGTACAATGGCTTGGGAATCAAATTCAGCAGAAAAAGATTGGAATTGACGTTGAAATTGATCCAATTCGATTCCAAATACTCCTTCTTCATTGTCTCCACCGCGTTGAACGTGACAATTTCTCGAATCCCACGTACCGAGTTGTTGAGAACGCCCATGGCTTTGGGGCCTTCTTCTTTTTGAATCTCGCTGTAACTCGCCACTCTATGCTTGACAAAGGTCCGGAGAAAGATGCTGCCCAGGCCCACAATGCTGGCAATGGTAACGATAATCAAGGGCTTGTACATGAGCAAGGCGATTCCAAAAGCGGTCAATATCAGGAAATCTGATGCCAATGCAATCACCCCAAACAAGCCCCTCTTGGCGAATTGCATGGGCCATCCGTTGATTTCGGTTAAGATTTTTCCAGAACTGCGATTGACCACATTCTCGAGACTCTGTGCGAAGTTGTAATCCCACATCACGCCGCTCAGTCGATGAGCGACGACGAATGCGAATTTGGTTTGCCAGTATTGTACAGCAATCGACAACAGCACTTTCGCAGTGACCAAGATCAACATCAGAATGGAGGCATATTCGACAAACTCCAAGCCTGAACTGGCCCCAGACCATTCATAAATTTGACCCAATCTTGGACTCCGGGACACCATTTCTGGTTTGACAGCCACCCCCACAATGGGAATCACAATGGCGATGCCTGCGAGATCCAAAATGCTGGAAATGGTTGTTACAATGGCCAATGGAAGCACCATTTTCCGCTCGTCTTGCTTGAGCAGGCGCAAGATTCGCCAAACGGTCGTCAGAAGTGGCTCGGTTTTCTTGCCGGCTTTGACGTCCTTGATGGCGGATTCATATGAATTCGGAGTGGCCATGATTGGGCTCTTCTACGCATCAAGCAGGCAAAGGTTGCAGGCTTCTTAGGCTTGTGAATCCGATGAGGAATCCTCCCCATAATCAGGCCCGTAGCTGTAACCTCCGTATCCGTAACTGTAGCCATATCCATACCCGAGTCCATACTTGTAGGCATACTTGGAATAATAGTATTGCCAGCGCCTCATTCGGATGTTGTTGAGAACGAAGGAAATGTGACTGAGATTGTTTTGTGCCAAGCTTTCTTCAAGCAAACGGATGCCGCGTTTCGACGATTTTTCCGTGTTGGTTACCAGCAAGGCGGCATCGACATGTGTCATCAGCACCAACGCATCGCTGAGTAGCAAAATCGGTGGCGTATCCAATATGATGTAATCATAGTCCTCTTTGAGCGCAACCAAAAGCGCAGGTAGTCGCTCGCTCAAAATAAGTTCAGAGGCATTCGGGGGTACGGGGCCAGCGGTGATCACATCGAGGTTGGCATCCTGTCCATTTTGAATCAACTCCGGAATGGAGGCCCTTCCCACAAGATAGTTGCTTAAGCCGATGCTGTTCGGCAAATTGAAATTCTTGTGCACTTTGGGTTTGTGCATGTCAAAGTCCAACAAAATGGCTTTCTTTCCGGCTTTGGCCAACACAGCGGTCAAATTGGAACTGATAAATGACTTGCCTTCTTGCGGATGCAAGGAGCTGATGAGCAAGGTCTTCGCGTCCTCTTGGGTCAACAAATATTGAAGGTTGGTTCTCAGGGATCGGAAAGATTCTGTGGTTTGGCCCCTGTTCTTCTCCAAAACAATCAACGGGGCCTCATTTGCATCTTCTTCATGTGGAACCCCACCGATTACAGGGATGTACGTGTTTTCGCGCAGTTCCTCAATGGTTTCAATGCGCTCAAAAAACACCATTCTGGCGAAAGCAATGGCCAAGGCAAGCATGAACCCAGCAGCTGTGTAGGTCAATATCGTCCTCTTTTTATCGGGGCCGATGACACCGCCATACCGCGCTTGCTCAATCAATGAAGCTTCCGGCGTGATGCCAGCGCGCGCAATGATGGTAGAAGCTTTGGATTGTAACAGGAAGATATACAGTTCTTCGTTGACCTGCAATTTCCTTTCCATGCTCATGATGTCACGCTGTGTAGCCGGAATGCCACTCAAGCGCCCTTCCAAATGGACAATTTCTCGATTCAAGCCGGTTCGCTGGCTTTGAAGGGCTTGACGTGTGTCATCGATGTACCGGGCGATGCTGAACCTGGTGTTGCTGATGGCGCTGTCAAGCCGTCGCACCGCATAGTTGTCTTCCGTGACGTCAATCAGCGCAGCCGTTCGACTTGTGCGCAGTTGAAACAATTGATTGACTTGCTGAATGAGCATGGGGTCCTCCTCAAACAAGTAGGTGGTGGGGGGCAGTCCAAATTCTTCAACGCCCACCGCCAAATATTTTTGCAAGGACCGCATGGCCTCCAATCGCAAATCCAATTGACGCTGCTGAGTTTCCAGTTCAACGAGGGAGTTGAAGAATTCATTCTGCTCTCGGCTTAAATCCAAGACCTCTCGGTCCTCTTTGTACAAGTCGACCTGTCGTTCCAAGCTGTCCATGATGTCCGTCAGCTCTTCCAACTGGACATCGATGAAGGTTTCTGTGCGCCTGCTCGCATCCAATTTGGCTTCCCGGGTGTATTTGATGTAAACCTGAGAAAGGGTGTCCAAAAACTGCTTTCCTCGTCGCGCCAAGGTGCTAGTGGATTTGAGGGTGAGGATGCTGGTCCGTTCGATGTTCTCCACCTCAAGGGCATTTCGAAATTGGTTGATGCGCTGGTCGCGGTTGAACACCTGAATGCGGAAATGTTGACGCCGGGCTTCATCCAGTCGCTGGGGGTTGGCTCCTTTCAGGCTGAGGTCTGTCAAACGAACGGTCAAGGCCAAATCCGGACCTTCGATGACTTCATCAAACCGCCGGATTTCCTCAATCTCCCAACCATCGGGATGGCTGCATTTCAACAAATAGGTTTCAGGGGATTCGATGAAGATATCAATCGGAATGCCGAGGAATTCAGGGTTGAAAAGGTCGGGTCGGACTTCCACTGCGATGTTGCCAAACCCTTCCACTTGACTGGTTCTCACCCGTCCAACGAAATAGCAATCCACGGGCTGTTGTAGGAGATCGACGGCTCGACCCACCAAATCGTAACTCTGCAAAATGCGGAGCTGATTCTGCACATCCTTACTCAAGGAAGTGGCCCCCAATTGACCCAACATTTGCTCTTGATAATTGAAGGTCTCTTGGCTCTCCAGAAGAACCTCGGCCGTAGCGAGGTGGATGTCGAGTTGCCGATGGGTAATCAAGCGACCGGCACCATAACCCATGGCACTGAGGAAAAACAACAACCACCAGTTTTTGCCGAGCAGCTTCAGATATGGACGCAAATCATTGAGATTGATCAAATCTGGTTTGGGGGCATGCGGTGTTGTCATGGATTCGGGTGCAATTTCGGATGCGTCGGCAAAACTTCCTCTTTTTACCACTTATAATTGCCAAATGTATCGATCAGAACACTGGAATGACATGCCGGATGCGGCCAAATTGTGGGTTTTCACAGCATCGCGGTCCTTGGGGTCAGGTGAAAAAGCAGATTTGGCCGAACAGATGAATCAATTTCTCGAAGGATGGCAAGCTCACGGCCAAAACCTTGTGGCCGGTTGGTCGCTGGCGATTGCGGATCGGGTGTTGTTGTTGGCGGTGGATGAGTCCCGACAGGAGGCCACGGGTTGTTCCATCGATTCGTTCGTGGGCTGGCTCCAAGAACTTGAAATGAAATGGGCCGATTTCACTTGGTTTAACCGACACATTATAATGTATCAAAATGCCAAAGCAGATTGGAGAGCGGCTTCACTCTCTGATTTTTGGGCGATGCGCAAGGCAGGATTGGTCGATGGCCAAACGAAATTGTGCGATGCGACCGTGGGGACTATCGGTTTGTGGAGAGGAGTGGGCGTGATTCCTTTCGAAAAATCTTGGCATCAAGAAATGTGGTCATGATTCAGAATCCGAATGGATGGCCAATTGGCTGAAAACCAATACGCATGGGGGTTCTTGTTCGAATAATCAAAATCATTTGCGTACCAACACACAATTTATGGCGATGAATGAAGGGTAGCTTCGGTCAAATTCTTCCATTGTCGTGTTGGATTTTAGTAATCCTTGGGCTACATTTAACGCGAATTGTGCATCGATGCGAGATTGATGGACAAGGCAACCTGAACGGAGATGTGTCGACTATCCTACGCAATGGAGGATATGGACATGTCCTCTTCACAAGTAAACTCGGGGTCTAACGAGATCCATTTCGGAAGGTTCACGCCTGCCGTTGAATGAAAACGTATTCTAACCAAAACCAGTTCAAATGTTTAACACGTTATCTAAGTGTTGCGGTGCTTTTGTTGCACTGTTTATGCTTTTTGGGTCCTACGGGACAACTTCGGCGCAGTGTGCGGACGGAGAAGATGTCGCAGTACTTACTGTAACCGGAGGCGCATACGCCTCTGAAGTTTCTTGGTCAGTGACTGATGCAAATGGCACCATGTTTGAAGGTGCCGTAGGTACTTTTGAGTTGTGCGGTTTCGCCGAAGGTCCATTCTCCTTTGTTGGCTATGACAGCTATGGTGATGGTTGGAACGGTGCGACGGCGACCATGACATGGAATGGATTTCCTGCCATGTCAGGATTTACTTTCACCTCTGGCTATGCGGGCACATTTGATGGAGTGGCCTCCGCAGCTAACCCAGGTTGCACGGATCCGACAGCCTTGAATTATGATCCAGCCGCGACAGAGGACGATGGATCTTGCTCCTATCCGTCATGCGAAGACAGTGGTGAGTACTGTTATGACAGCGGGTTGAACAGTGAACTCGTCTATCATGGCGTGGTGCCAGAAGGTGAAACTGCTTATCTCTTGTTTACAGGCGGTAACATCGAAGACGGCTGGGATCAGTTGTACGTCTATGATGGGCTTTCTTTCTCAGCCAATTTGCTCTACTCTGTTGGTGTAGATTTTGTCACTGGTTATCCTGATTTGACTGGTGTTTTGGTCACCTCAACAACAGGAGAAGTAGCGATTATTATGGACACTGACGGATCGGTTTCTTGCCAGTCATCGTCTACTTTTTACACCATTTCGTGGGAATTGCTCTGTGAGATCACAGAGGGATGTACGGATACAGCTGCATCGAATTACAATCCGGATGCCCAAGTGGATGACGGATCTTGCATCTTCCCAGCATGCACAGACGAAACAGCATGCAACTATGATCCAGTTGCCATTGAAGATGACGGTTCTTGCTGCTACGGCAATTGCTTGACCTTGGCCATGACCGACTCGTTCGGAGACGGATGGAATGGCAATACTTGGGTGTTGTCAGATACTGACGGCAACCAAATTGCCACGGCCACCATTACAGCAGGCAGTACTGGAACTTTTGAAACTTGTCTTGCCGACGGATGTTACGAGGTTTCGATGATTACAGGTTCTTGGACCGCCGAGGTATCTTGGGACTTGTACAATGGGGATGAAATTATCATGAGCGGTGGTTCGCCATTCGGTCCTGAACCCCTGAGCCTCGGTGATCCTGGCTGTGTATATGGCTGTACAGATGCGAATGCCTGCAATTACGACTCTGCGAACAACTACGACGATGGATCTTGTGACTACAGCTGTGTAGGTTGTATGGATACAAGCGCTGCGAACTTCGATCCAAATGCCACCATTGAAGCCGATGGGTCATGTGTTTATTGTGAAACAGGCACCTACGTTGTGAATGTTGAAATGTCAGATGCAGGTGGTGATGGTTGGAATGGAGCGAATTACTACTTGACCAATTTGTTGAGTGGTGATGTTATCCAGGGCAACTGGGATGAAGCGGCGACTTATTCTGGAGGTATCGCAACTGACTTTGCATGTATCGAGTTGGGTTGTTACAACTTCACCGTGGCCGGCGGTTCAGCAGTGGGCGAGACAGGTTACACTGTTTCTGACCAGTTTGGAACCACCTATTTGACTGGCAGCGGAGCCATTGAGACATATGACATTGACTTTGGTTTGCTCGGCACATGTGGTTTTGAAGGTTGTATGGATCCATTCTGTTTCAACTACAACATATCTGCCACCATTCAACCCGAAGGTGCATGCATTTGCCCTCCACCAAACAACGAATTGTCATTGGCTGAGCCTGTTTTCTGTGGTGGGTCGTTCTCTGGTACAATTGAGAATGCATCAGATCCCGATGGCATCATCGGAACGGACTTCCCAGGAACTGATATCACGGCGGCTGGAGTCTGGTACGAGTTCAATGCGGCAGCAGATGAGGCCATTTTCATTGATTTGTGTGAAACCAGTTTCGCAGGTTTTGCTTCCCCCCTCACGGATTCCAAAATTCACGTTTTCACGATGGATGACGATGGAAACTTGGTCGGTGTGGTCGGAAATGACGACAGCTGTGGATTCTTGTCTGCTGCATCTTGGGTGGCGACGACTGGTGAAGATTATTATATCCATGTCAGCCGCTGGAGCGCATTCACAACTGGAGTGGAATTTGTGATGAATGTTGAATGCCAGCCTTGTGAAGCAGGAGTGCCATTCAATGACTACTGTGAAAATGCACTTCCTCAAGTGAATGGTGAGACTTTCACAGGAACCACTTGTTGCGCATCGCCACCCCTCATTCCAAGCTTTAACTCAACCTTCAACACCAATTATGGTGTTTGGTTTACTTTCAACAGCTCGGATTACGATACATTTGATTTCAACTTGACCAACATTGACGGTGCAAGCTTGACGTTGACTGTGTACTTGCAGGGTGGAGATTGCATATCGATTGAAACCAGCACATTCGTTGGATGTGAATTCACGGGTACTTGTGCAGGTTCAATTGAGGCCTTTACTGCATTGGTGCCAAATACAGACTACTACTTTGTTGTTGGAACCACTGAACCAGCAGATTGCGGAACATTTGAATTCACCACCACCGGTATCTACTTGGGTTGCACGGACTCTGCTGCGGACAACTATGATCCTCAAGCCACTCAAGACGATGGCACATGTTTCTATACAGCGACTCCCGACAACGATTTGTGTGCCGATGCCACAACGTTGGAATGCAACGTAGGATACATCGAAGGCTCCACAGGTAATGCCAGTTCTACGGGTTATCCAGAAGTCATCTGCACGCCTTGTTCAGCCGATGAAAACAGTGCTTACATCGTTGTCGGTGGAGGTTCATGGGACGGAGAAATTTCTTGGACTTTGACCGATGCTGCAGGAACAGTTTACGAAGGTGCCGCAACAACTGGACAGTGGTTGTGTGGGATGGCTGAAGGTACATTCTCATTCGATGGCGCTGATAGCTTCGGTGATGGATGGAATGGTGGAACTGCGACGTTGTACTGGAATGGCAACATGGTCATGGATGCGTTCACCTTCACGACCGGTGCTTCAGGTTCTACTTCAGGAACTGCGACTACAGATGGCACAGAGGAATTGTCTTTCCCACCACTGCCTGGCGTGTGGTACACATTCGAAGGTTCAGGTGACTTGCACACCATCAACACTTGCGGGTCTGTGATTGACTCACGTTTGCATGTCTATGCTTCGGCCTCAGGCTGTGATGGCATGGAATGTGTTTCACAGGTAGATGGTTCTACAGGCATTGTATCGGAAAGCTTCAGCGGCTGTGGTTTCTTTGACCAGGATGACGCATTGGTTACATTGGTATCTGAAGTGGGCATGACGTACTACGTAATGGTTGGTTTCGACGATGCTGGAATTGGTTCACACCAAATCGAGATGACATGTGAAACAGCCATTTATGGATGTCAAGTCTCAGCGGCTTGCAACTACAATCCTGATGCAAACGTGGATAGCGGAGATTGTGAATACACGTCTTGCGCTTGTGATGCCAACCCAGGCGGAGTTGCTTTGGTTGTAGAAATGTATGACGCCTTCGGTGATGGTTGGTCTGGTGGCAACTCGGGTTCAATGGGCGGTTACGAAGTGACCACTATTGATGGAACAGTTGTTGCTTCAGGAACATTGGAAGATGCGGTATACCAAGTTGACGAGGACAACTTTGAAGGTCCAGAATTCGGTCTCGATGTCACTTGCTTGGATCCCGGTTGTTACAATTTTGTGTTCACGGCTGCGGATGTTTGGTCTGAAGAGCAGTCTTGGACGATTACTGATGGTGTGAACGAAATCTTGAGTGGCGCACCAGCTGGCAATAGTGTGGTGGAATCGTATCCATTTGGATTGGGTGATGCCATCTGTGGATGTACAGATGATTTCGCCTGCAACTACGATCCAGCTGCAGACAACGACAACGGCACTTGTGAATATGAAACATGTGCAGGTTGTACTGATGAAACAGCTTGTAACTATGACCCTGAATCCACAATTGACGATGGCAGCTGCAACTATGGAGTTCCAGTTACCATTGATATGAACGACTCTTGGGGTGACGGTTGGAATGGGAATGAATTGGTCATCACAGATTTGGATGGCAACGTCATCATCCAGACCACCATCCCAGATGGATCGTCATTGGTTGAGACGTACTGTGTGGAACCCGGATGCTACTATGTGAGCATGATTGAGGGTTCTTTCACAACAGAGGTGTCTTGGACAATCTCAGGAATCTTCGGCGGAGCGATCAGTGGTGGTTCGCCATATGATCCAACCACATTCAGTGTTGGAGGTGACAACTGTATCGTGGGATGTACTGTGGCTTGTGCTTGCAACTACAACCCAGATGCAAACTTGCCAGATTTCGACGCTTGTTCATTCGACGATTGCAGCGGATGTACATATGAGGATGCAACCAATTATGATGAGCAGAACCCAGCTCTTGTTGATGATGGTTCTTGCTTGTTCGATTTGTCGAACCCATGTCCAGCTGACTTGAACCAGGACGGTTCTGTCACCACGCTTGACTTGATTGAATTCTTGGCTGAGTTCGGATCGACTTGCCCGAACTGATTTGAGTGACTAACGAAAAAGGAAAGCCCGGTGCTGATGCACCGGGCTTTTTTTATGGCATTGAAAAATGTCGTATTTTACTCTTTGCTGTGTAAGAAATGGGAATCAACAGGTCGTTGATTTTGATGTGATGAAAAATACTGGGATGAGGAGTGCAATGCTTGTGGTTTGCTGCCTCGGATCGATTGTGGCTTGGTCGCAGTTTGTGGATGTTTCGTCCTCTCTGTTGATTGAAAGCAACCATACAGGGGGCTATCTGGGCCATGGCGTGAGTATGGCTGACTTCAATGGAGACTTCAAGGACGACATTACTCTGGTGGATTGGGAAGGCAATGTCGTGGCTTATGTCGGCGACGGTGTTGGATTTGCACCATTCGAATTGGGCATTGACGACGGAAATGGAGATGAGGCCAAGCACATTTTGTGGGCTGATATTGACAATGATGGAGATCAAGATTTATTCATCACTTATCGGTTGGCGCCAAATCGACTTTGGATCAATCAGGGTGACATGAATTTTACGGAGGTTTCGTCGACCTGCGGAATTGACCAAATGGAGAGAAGGTCTTACGGGGCTTGTTTTGGTGACTATGACAACGACGGATTCTTGGATTTGTTTGTCGCCGATTACAATTGGGTGACAGATGAACCCAGGAATGAATTGTATCACAACAATGGGGATGGGACATTCACAGATGTCACCTATTCAGCAGGTCTCGGTGGTGACTTCATTCAAAATTTTCAGGGGCAATGGGTGGATTTCAATGAGGATGGATTGCTTGACTTGTTTGTCATCGTTGATCGCGTAATCTATCCCAACTTATTCTTTCTCAACATGGGTGATGGAACGTTTGAAGAACGGGCTGAAGAGTACGGATTGGATTTCATGATCAATGCCATGTCGACTTCAGTGGCTGACTTTGACAAGGATGGAGACATGGACGTGTATGTGGCTGGCGCGATGTCTGACAACAATCGATTGATGGTCAATGACAACGGTGAGGTCTTCAACTTGTATGCTCCAGCACAAGGTGACAACTTGTATGTAAATCTTCTTTCATGGGGGGCGAATTGGTTGGATTACAACAATGATGGATTGGAGGACATGTACTTGAATACCGGTTACAGCACTTACACCGAGTACCCTCAAGTCTTTGATATTTATGATTATATCCCACAACGGCTGTATCGCCAATCGTCCTTACAACATTTTTCATCGGCTGCTGGGGTTTTGCCAGGGGATGATCAGTTGTCCTTTTGCTCCGCGGTTGGGGATTGGAATGATGATGGATTGATTGATATCATTTCCAATCAAGTGGGAGAGTCCGCCTTGATGTTGGAAAACATCAGTGCAGGCGCTCATTTTGTCAAAGTCGCGCCAGTGGGCACAGTCAGCAACAAGGATGGAATTGGTGCCAAATTCCATGCTTGGGTGGAAGGGGAGTTGATTTATCAAATGTCATTCTGTGGCGAGAATTACATGGGACAGAACAGCCGATGGGAACATTTTGGTTTGGATGATGCTTTGCAAATAGATAGCTTGATCGTGACTTGGCCATCTGGCATTGTCGATGTTCATTATGAAGTGCCGGCCGACATATCGCTGATCGTCACGGAGGGAGAGACCTCGGAAGTTGAAAACCCTTGTGAGGGAGTTGGCTTGAGCTGTGTGGGGTGCACGTATTTAGATGCTTGCAACTATCAACCAGATGCACTGATGGATGACGGCTCATGTGACTTTACGTGTTTGTACGACAACACAATCTGTGGTTCAGGAACCCTGTGGAACCCTGAAACAGGAGAATGCATCACCATACCTATGTACGATCCTTGTCCTGCAGATGTCAACAACGACGGATTGGTTACCATGGCGGATTTGCTGGTTATGCTGGTCAGTTTTGGTACATTTTGCCCAGAATGATGTCTCCTGCAATTCAATCATCCTGTTGAAGGGTGAACAGAGCACTACCGGGTAGAGGGAACCCAAATCTTTCTTCGGGCCTCATGACCAAAAAGCGTTGCAATGAAGATTGACCCACCATTCTGGAATGATCGCTTTCCGAAAAGAGGTGAATGAGTTGCATGTTATGTCCTGAGATGTCCCAATTCAGTAACCAAGCGGCGGCTCCACTGATGTCATTGTCCACCCATCTCCAAGCGGGCAAATGGGGCTGGTCGGCCAAACCAACGGTCCAGTCAAATCCGGCAGAAGGGGCAGCCCCATTTCTGTATTTCCAAGGCAATGGCGAACTCGATGGAGCCTCATCACCCCCACTCCCGAGGGGCAAAGTTGGACCTAAGGCTGTCTTGGATGGAAGTCCGGCGTCCTCATTCCATTGTTTCGGTGGCTTTTTGTAATCGGATATGTGGGTGATTTTACCTCTGGCATTCAAGGTTTGCCAAACGCCATCGCGCACATGGTTCTCATGCCTCCCAACCAGGAAGGGCATGCCCCTTTGATAGGTTTGGAATTCGCCATGCAAACGACCATGCTCCCATGTGCTGAGCTGCACAGTGTCTCCAAATGTATCAAAAGTGGATTGTGAACCATGTAGCCATCCATCACATGTTTGGAAAGTCCACTGCTTTTTTCCAGTCAAAGTCCATTCCGTACCTGTCCAGCATTTGACGCCATCCTTTTCGATGGCATCAGCTGTCATTGCCAATCGCCCTGTGACCTCGTAAAAGGACCATTTCCCGGTGGGACTTCCACCATCATATTGACCCTCTCCCTGCAGTCGACCATTGGGCAAGAACCATTGGATTGTACCATGCATCAAATTGTGTTGATAGGGGATAATTGCAGCCAAATGGCCATCGCTGAAATGTCTTTTGATGAGGCCATTTCCTTCGGATGGATCCCACCTTGATTGTTCTTTTACTAAATCGATTGGTTGGCCAAAGGGATTGGTTTCTCCCACCCATTGGAGCAAAGTGTCCCCATGCCATACCGCATGTTCCATCAGTGCACCATAATGGCTGTAGCGTCTGATGCTCCCCCAAGGAATCCAGAGTCCACCATTTTTGAACGCTTCATCATCTATTTTGGAAAACACATGGTGAACTGGGGTGGGGATGAGCAAACGGGTCCTTTCCACGGAATTGGGATGCCAAGGTTCGGGCCAAGTGTGCAGGGGTGTTTTCACCGAATCCAAGAATTGCCATCTCAATTGGGCCTCTCGTAAAAGCTTACCCTGTTCGGAATATATCCGTTCAACCAAGCCCTGAGCAGACAGCCTTCGGGTTAACAGGGTATCTCCATTTGGGTGGAAGATTTCCAACACTTGATCGGTCCATCTTGCTTGGAGGCGCGGTTCGAGAAACACCCCTGCATGGAAGGACTTCCATTCACCAGTGGGTCGACCGAAATTGAATTGTCCCTTGGCCTTCATCCGACCATCAGGATAATTGAACGTCCATGTACCATGCGGTTGCCCGTGGAGAAAATGCCCACTGGAAGTTGAATTCTGAGTTTCCAGGTGAAACGTCTGCCAAAATCCTTCTTTCAGACCGTTGTCGAATTGACCTTGAATCCAATTCTGACCTTGATAAATGGCGTCGAAACGACCATGGGCAAGGGTTGTGTCATGGGGCAGGTGTCCATAAACAATCCAGACATCGTCAGGACGCCCCCATGTGGCCTGGTCAACGCTGTCCGCAGTGGCTGAAGCGCACAAGCCATCGCCACCAAACAACATCAGTACCCCGGTCGTCACAAAAGCCCATGCGCTCATCGTAAATTGCAGTCGCTGCATCCCAAGGCAAATTACAAAAAGACCAGGCGAGCATGAGACACAATTTGAGTGACGTGACGGCGTTGATTCGCGATCGCAGAAGCATTTCCCCAGAACGGTTTTCAAACCGCAAGGTGCACAAAGAGATTTTGGAGGAAATTCTCACAAATGGAACCTGGGCGCCTACGCACGGGATGACCCAACCTTGGCGATTCACTGCTTATGTCGATGAGGGCATGAATGCACTTGGGCCGCAATTGCCGTTATGGTACAAGAAATATGCGGGCGCAAAATTTTCGGAAGGAAAATGGGAGAAATTGAGGCGGCGAGGTGAACGGGTCACGGCGATGGTGGCGGTGGGAATGGTGCCTGATTCCAATGGGCGCATCAAGGAATTGGAAGAAATTGAAGCCGTGGCTTGTGCAGTCCAGAACATGGCTTTGACGGCCACAGGATATGGTTTGGGAGCGTTTTGGTCATCCCCTGATTTTATTTATGAGGATGAAGTCCGGGATTTTGTGGGCTTGCCAGAAAATGGAAGATTGCTTGGATTGGTCTATTTCGGTTACCCTGAGGGAAAATGGCCGGTATCACATCGCAAACCTTTGGAATACGTGACCCGTTGGGTGACGACTTCGGAATGAGCAGATGAATTGAAGATTTCATTCCAAATGAAGTCGGGCCTCTACAGCAAAGGCAGTATTGCCCATCCAAAACCGAGTATCTGCGATGACATTGTCGTAGCGCCAGATGGCTTCTCCCCATCGATTTCGGGCCAATTCTTGCCACCAGCGAATTCCCAGGGACCAAGCCTTGATCCCATGGTCTGCATTTTTCCAGGATCGTGGTGCATGTTGTACGAACAATTCTGCATGAAGTGGAATTGCCCACCACCGAAGTCGGTTTTCCGCAGCTGAAAAATCATTGAATGCGGTATCGATTTGCTGAAAACCGCTGATATAGGTATCCGATGGCAACATGTCGATGCTCAAACCAGCCCCAGCATGCACGGACCAGTCTGTTGTGAGGGACACCCGAGTGGTGGCCAATACAGGCAGGCGATAGCGTACTGTTCTCAGCCGGAGGGTGTCTTGGACGAAGAGATCGAGTCCTTCTTCTTCTGCAGTCGGGGCGAATGTCAAAGACCAATCGGACCAATTGCGAATGATTTCCAATCCCGAAGACAAGTGCCAAGAAGCGTTGAGTTCGCGTTCGATTCGAAGTCCCATGCTGCTTCCGCCTGTTGGCAGCCAAGCCAATTCCAAGGCCCCTTCGGCTTGCACAATGGGTTCGGAACCCACAGCTTCCAATGGAAATTGAAAGGCACCATGCAACACCATTCGATAGGGAGAGCGTGTTTGTGCATTGGCCGTTGAGAACCAAGCTCCGGCCAAGCCCAGCAGAATCATGGCCAATGTAACAACGAGCATGGCGATGCGCAGTCCTTTCACAGGAATGAAAGGGGTTCGGTGGGCGGCATGCAGCAAATGGTTTTGTTGCAAGGCTTGAGCGAAGTGTTCCCTGTGGATGCCGAATAGCCATTCCTGATTCTCTTGGTCTCTTTCAAACGGAATGCCTTCAGATTGCAAACGGTTTGCAAACTCGTTTGCCAGGTCGGCCGTTTGAAAAACAAAGACATGGTAACGGTTGTCTCCAGGATGGGGGAAGTAGTTCGTCCAGCGCATGGCCGTTCAAAGTTCAACAAAAAAGAAACCCCTCTTCAGGCCATCGAAAAATTCAACAGCTGAAGAAGGGGTCCTTGTTGTCTTTTTCGCTGGATTAGCTCAGTGGCTCCGCGGCCAATGAGAACTTCAATTCGAATTCGTCATCAATCAATTTGTCACCGAGGTCTTCAAAAAATTGGCCCGATCTGTATTGGATACCATATTTCGTCCGATCAATGATGGCAGTGCCCGTGAGCAAAACGCTTCCATTCTGACCAGGAGCAATGGACAATGGGAAGGTCACAGGCCCAGTCGTATCCTTGATGCGCATCATGCCGGTGGCTTGGTACTGACCATCGATATACTTGACCCCAGAAAGGTTGAATGCTGCGGTTGGATACATCGCGGTGTTGAAGAAATCTTCGGAATGCAAGTGTCCGCGCAATTTGTCTGCGTATTCGCCTTCCATGTCATCAACCGTGATGGTGGACATATCGATGACAATCTCAGCATCTGCCAGCAAATCTGATTTCACTTCCAAACCGCCTTGACTGATGCTGACTGAACCGAAATGTTCACCACTCACTTTTGTGGCCTTCCATCCGACACTGCTTTTTGCATTGATGATTTTGTACCGACCATTTTCGACAAATTCGCCGATGTTGTCCTTTTGCTTGTCTGCGATTGTTTGACCCTCGGTCTTGTCTTTGGCTTTTTGGGCGTCTGTTGTGGCGTCGGTTCCACAGCTGGTCAATGCCAAGATAAATCCAGCAGTCAGCAGGCTGAGGCTTGATGTTTTCATGTTCAAAGTTGATTTGTGATTTCGTTTAAAATTTCAAGGAATGGATGGCTTGATGAAAACCATCCAAAGCGGTGTTCATTTTTTGGGCTTCAATCGTGTCGAACTGTGCTTCAAAAAGGGTTTCCAAAGCCGTGAGATTTTCATGACTTTGTTCAATGACTTTTTGGCCTGAAGGGGTGATGAGCACATCAATCCGTCGACGGTCTTGGGCACAGGTGTTGCGTTGTAGCAATCCCTTGACGCGGAGTTTTTCAACCAATCGGGAGGTGTTCGAACCAGGATCGAGCATGCGGTTGCTCAAGTCTTGCAATGCCAAGGGTTGTCCTTGCTGACCATTCAATATCCGGAGGATGTTGTATTGCTCGGGTGTGATGCCAAAAGGCCGAAGGAGTCGTTTGAGCTGAATCATGATGACGCTGCGTGTATACAACACATGGAGCAACAGTTTGTGCTGCTCATTGCGAAAACGATCCGTCTGCAGGGCCTCTTCCATCATCATGGAACAAAGCTAGTGCAGATACATGTACCTACAACTATTGCAGTGAAAAACAATACAAAAAAATGGAAATCATCAGTTTCCAGCCAACAATTGCGCCTTCACGATTTTGGCAATCACCGAGCCATCTGCCTGCGCCCCAAGCTGCGCATTGGCCGCACCCATGACCTTGCCCATGTCACCCATTCCAGTTGCACCCATTGTCTGGATGATTCCTTTCACCGCAACTTCAATTTCCTGTTCGGTCATGGGCTCTGGGAGGAAAGCCCCAATCACCTCTGCTTGGGCCAATTCCTCAGCTTGCAAGTCCTCGCGGCCTTGCCCGGCATAAAGTTCGGCGGTTTCCATACGTTGCTTGTGCAACTTGCTCAAAATCTTCATGGCCACATCATCGGATATTTCGCTGCCGTCAATCCCAGTTTTTGTGGCTTCCAACATCAATTTGCTTTTGATGTCTCGCAATGCGCTCAATTTTTCTCGGTCCTTGGCGCGCATCGCTTCTTTGATGCCGTCAGATATGGTTTCATAAATGCTCATGAGGACGAATTTCGGTTCGTTTGAGATTCAATCGACGTTATCGTGCAAGAATGGATTGTCTGTCCTGATTTGGATGTGCTTTTCCCCGTCTTCATCCTCTTCTTCTTGGAAACTGACTCGGCTTGCTGTGGATGCATTTGAAGGTTGCACTTCGTCCAGAACAACATTGCGTCGCTTGAAGGCTGGGGTGTTTTCCATATCCGCAATTTCTCCTGGTTTCTTGATGCGCTTGGTGAATTGCTTGATCCGTGACAATCGATCGGCTTTTCTCGGGACGATATCTTCCGCAGAAGGCGCACTGGGTTCCGTGGGCTTGGCTGCTGCAGATTCTGCTGTGTCTGATTTGCTTGGGAAGAAATTGGGCTTCTCATGCATGGGGGTGTCATCGTCGTCCAGCTTGAAGATGTTGATTTTTTCAGAATCCGTGTTTTCCGCCGCGGATTCACTTGGTGTAGCAGAGGCATCGGGTTCCGAATTTGAATCGGACGCCATTGGATCTTCATTTGGTTTCAGTGTGAACTGCAATGGATCGTTTTGAGGGATGTCTCCCAATGGCGTGAGTGGTGTGATGGGTTCGGAATCCAAATGTTGCGAGGAGTCACCCAAAGGCACGGTGGTTTCCTTTGGCAATGTGCTGTTCCACTTCAATGTGGTGCTCGCAGAGATTGGTTGGTTTCCAGGCGTGTAGGCGGTCTTTGGGGCCGTGGCATCTGGAAGTTCTCGTTGGGATGGAGATTGGGCATCGGTATCCCCCAACCACTTTTTTTGCGGGGCATGTGGACTGGTGCCTGGGACTTGTCCTTCAAAACCGGTCGCAATGACGGTGACACACAGATCATCTTCAAGGGTTTCGTCCATGGCATAACCCCAAATGACGTCCGCTTCTTGGCCGGCTGCCTCTTGAATGAATTCCGTGATGTCCGTGATTTCATCCATCAAAATTTCCTCTGTGCCGAACGTGATGTTCAGCAACACAAAATTTGCGCCTGTGATGTCCTTGTCATTCAACAACGGTGATTCCAAAGCGTCGTTGATGGCTTTGTACGCTCGTCCTTCGCCAGACGCTTTGCCGGATCCCATAATGGCTCGTCCGCTATTCTTCATGACGGTGTTCACATCGTTCATGTCGACATTGATGTCTCCGGTGAGGGTAATGACTTCGGCGATGCCTTTGGCCGCTGTGCAGAGAACGTCATCGGCATTGGCGAAGGCTTTTCGAATCGTGAGTTCACTGTACAACTCTCTCAGCTTGTCATTGCGAATGATGAGCAAAGTGTCCACGGCTTCACGCATGGCCTCCAATCCTTCATCCGCTTGTTGCGCACGTCGTTTGCCTTCAAATGCGAATGGTACGGTAACGATGCCCACGGTCAAGATGTCTCTCTCTTTGGCGGATTTTGCAATGATGGGCGCGGCACCGGTTCCTGTGCCTCCACCCATTCCCGCAGTGATGAAAACCATTTTTGTGTTTTCCCCCAGTTTTTCCATCACCTCATCCAAGGATTCAATGGCGGCATTTCGCCCCACTTCAGGTCGAGAACCCGCCCCTTGTCCACTGGTCAGCGAAATGCCCAACTGCACCTTGATGGGCACTGGAGATGCATCCAAAGCCTGCGAATCTGTGTTACATATGATGAAGTCCACACCTGCAATTCCGCGGTTGTACATGGTGTTCACAGCATTCGATCCGCCGCCACCAATGCCAATGACTTTGATGGGGCTGGATTGGGAAGTGGGGGTGGGGGTTGTGGATTCAGACATGGATCAAGAATGGGAAAAGGATGTGCAAATTCGGGTGAACGGATGGTGTGTGCAAGAAGGAAAGATTCACAGAAAGACGTCCTTCTGTGGAAAACTCATGGGTGATTTCAATCGATTTCGTCATGAATCAAAAACGAGCGAATCATTTGAAGAAACCCTTGGGTCTTGTCGGTTTGGAGTGCCTCGGTGACTCGTGTGTCAGGCTGTTCGCCTTCGCTCAACAATTCTGCACGTTTTGGACTTAAGCGGTCGTATCCTTTGATGACCAATCCAACACCTGTTGAGAAACTGGGGGAGACCATTTCTTCAGCCGGGGCATCGGCGAGGTATTCATTGGGATAGCCCACTCGGCATTCCAAAGCCGTGATGTACTGAAAAAGTTGAGTCACATGATTGAGTTGAGATCCACCGCCAGTGATGACCACACCACCAATCAATTGGTCCGCAAACCCAGAAGATTGAATTTCATATTGAACGTGTTCGATGATTTCGCTGATGCGCGCCTCGATGATTCCGGCGAGATTTCGAAGGCTGATTTCTTTGGGTTCGCGACCGGACAACCCGGGGATGCAGACGATGTCATTTTCGCGCATTTCCATGGCGATTGCGGATCCAAATCGCTTTTTCAATTGTTCGGCCTGCTTCTTCATGATTTGGCAGCCTTTGCGGATATCCTCAGTGATGACGTTGCCACCAAATGGAATGACCGCAGTGTGTCGGATGATGCCATCTTGGAAAATGGCGATGTCAGTGGTGCCGCCACCGATGTCCACGAGGGCCACTCCGGCTTCTAGTTCTTCCTCACTGAGGACGGCTGCCGATGATGCCAAGGGTTCCAGAATCAATTGGTCGATTTGCAGTTGAGCGCGTTGAATGCATCGCAAGATGTTCCTGATGGCCGCTACCTGACCCGTGATGACGTGGCAGTTCGCTTCAAGGCGCACACCGGACATGCCCACGGGTTCTTTAATGCCCTGCTCTTTGTCCACGGTGAATTCTTGGGGGATGATGTGCAGAATTTCTTCCCCAGGCTGCATCACCAATCGCCGCATGTCATCAATGATGGTTTGGATGTCTTCATTGCGGATTTCAGTTTCCAAATCATCTCTCGTGATTCCACCGCGTTGTTGCAAGCTCTCGATGTGTTGTCCAGCGATGCCCACATTCACCACTCGGATTTCGATGCCCGACATGCGCTCGGCTTCTTCCACGGCTGCTCGGATAGAATGAACGGTTTTGTCAATGTTGGCCACCACCCCGCGGTGAACCCCTTCCGATGGGCTGCTTCCATACCCAAGGATGTCGATTTTGCCGTGCGCATTTTGTTGCCCGACAAAACAGGCAATTTTAGTGGTTCCGATGTCCAGACCAACGACGATTTCCGTTTGGCTTTCTGGCTGGGCGTTGTGGGATTCTTGTGTCATCATTCAGTATCGTGTGGCCACGACTTGACCGTCGTAGTCGAGCCGGATTTGTTTGAATTCATTGAGGTTTCCGCGTTCGATTTGTTCGCGGTAGAAGACATTGAGTTTGGCCCATTTCAAGGCCAAATGGGCAGTGTCTCCGAGCACCACCCGTGCCATTCCGATGCGTGGAACCAAGGTCAAATGTTGGTTTTTGGCACCTACCAAAATTTGGTCTGTGAAAGCGGCCTTCAGGGGGTCTTGTCGGCAAGCACGCACCCAAGCCAGCCCGCAAGCGGCATCGGCTGAGTCTGCAGCGTGAATGACTGGGACTCGCGCGGTGAACTGTCGCGACAAGGGCATCACCCTTCCCTGGACATCGAAGTAGACATCGGGTTGTTCGGTGTTGAAGTGCCAGCGAGCAATGGGCCGCCGCTGCTTGACATGCACATGCAATTGTCGATCGAGGCCGGGGTACACTTGAATGTCTGAAACGGCCGGCAAAGCCGCGACGGCGGTTAGGATTTGGTCCAAATCCACGTCAGCCACAAACGATCCGGCAATTGAGTCCTGGCGAATAACGGCATGTCTGACTTGCTCGGCATCAATGAAAAACATCCCGTCGACATGTTCCACATGCACACGCAGACCTGAATACTTGCATTCTGATTCCATGTGCACGGTGAAGCCCACGAGTGCGCTGGACCCCATCACCAAAGCCAGCGTTCCCAGCGTCGGGAGGAGCCACGGCCGGAGGGGGAGCAAGAATTTCATTCGTCGTTTTGGCGTTCTATCAGTTGTTTCAACGGGTGAACCAGCCTGTCAATGTTCCCAGCACCCAAGGTGAGCAGTACATCTGAAGGGCAGTGTTCCAAGCAACGAAAGATCTCTTCTGGTTGGATGAGATGCTTGTCTGTCATAGAAATCTTTTCAAAAAGCCATTGTGAATGGATGCCATCGATGGGTTCTTCTCGAGCGGGGTAGATGGGAAGGAGATACAGGCAATCGGCTTGTGCCAAACTTTGGGCAAATCCATCAGCTTGGTCACGTGTTCGGGAATACAGGTGCGGCTGAAAAATCACCGTGATTTGTCGTTTCGGGTGATGCAAACGCGCGGCTTGGATGGCGGCATCGATTTCGCTCGGGTGGTGGGCGTAGTCATCGATGTACACGCGTTTTTGGGAGCGAATTTGATATTGAAAACGCCGATGTATGCCTTGAAAACTGCTCAGGCCCTCCCGGATTTCATCGTCAGTCACACCGGCCCACTTGGCCAAGCCCGCTGCAGCCAGACCATTTTCTGCATTGTGCCATCCGGCCATCGCAAGCCGGACGTTGTCCATCCACAATTCACCTTGCCAATGAAGGTCCATGGTGAGCCACCCTTCTTCATCAAGCCGGGCATTTAAACCGGCCAAATCGGGCAATGATGAAGTCGAATTTCCAGCATGTCGGATCCCGTATGAGAAAACTGAAGCTCCTGAAATGGACAGATTGACCGATTCGTGAATCAGGATTTGTTTTTGGACCAAGTGGCCAAAATCGGTGAAGGCCTGCTGAAACGACTCCGCGTCCCCATAGATGTCCAAATGATCAGCCTCGCAACTTGTGATGACGGCGTATGTGGGTTGCAATTGATGAAAACTTCGATCGAATTCATCGGCCTCTACCACGGTCCAATGAGCGCTATCGCGGACCATCAGATTGGATTCCGATTGTGCATCAATTCCACCCAAAAAAGCGTTGCAGCCTTCCGCCGTGCCGCGCAAAATGTGCGCCAGCCAAGTTGAAGTGGTTGTCTTGCCGTGGGTTCCGGCGACGGCCAAGGTGGGGCGTCCAGCTGTTAATGCGCCTAACAATTCTGAACGCTTGAGGATGGAAAATCCAGTGTTTTGGAAATGTTGCAACAAGGGATGCGTTGGGGGTACGGCCGGAGTTCGAATCACCCAAACCCGTTGCGGATTCAATGTATGCATGATTCCGGGCAGATTTTCGACGCGGTCGAGGTGACTCACAGGGATGCCCTCTTGTTCCAGGGCTTGGGTCAATGGACTGGCGGTTTTGTCATAACCGCTTACAGGAATGCCTTGGGCGTGTATGAATCGGGCCAAGGCACTCATCCCAATGCCCCCGATGCCCAGAAAATAGACCCAACCAGCTTCTTCAATGTTCATGACGAACGGTTCGTACTTGGATTGACCAGAGACTCCACTTCGTCAACCACCCATTTTGCGGCATCTGGGCGCCCCAATTTCTGGAGTTGGGCAGACATGGAGGCGGATTGGGCCGGATGATTCAGGATGGATTTGACCACTTTGCCCAATTCGGTAACGACATGTTGATCTTCGAGCAGGATGGCTCCATTCCGATCGGTCAACGTTCGGGCATTTTTGGTTTGGTGGTCTTCTGCAACCACAGGGCTGGGGACCAAAATTGCGGGTTTTCCGACCAGCGACAATTCAGCGATGGACATGGCACCTGCACGAGATGCGATGACCGTTGCTGCGGCATAGGCATCTTCCATTCGGTCGATGAAACCCACGCAGATGAGTCCAGGGCGGCCTTTGGCCCATCGCGATTCTTCGTCGAAGTATCGCGCACCGCATTGCCACAGAATCTGCGGGCGTTCGTCATCTTCAGCGGCCACCCAATTTCGAACAGCTCGGTTCATGGAGGCCGCGCCCAATGAACCACCCATGACAAAGAGGACCGGTTGATTTGGGTCCAGTCCCAACCGTTTTCTAGCGCCGTGTTCATCGACATCGCCCTGCATGGTGCGGACGACATTTGCACGAAGTGGGTTGCCCGTTTCCACAATGCGATCGGCAGGAAACCATTTTTCGAGTCCTGGCAATCCAGCGCAGATGCGGTTCACGCGTTTTGCCAGCAGCCGATTGGTGATACCAGGAAAACTGTTTTGTTCTTGAATCAAGGTGGGCAATCCTTTTCGCGCGGCCCGATAGAGCAAAGGTCCGCTGGCGAATCCCCCCACACCGATGACCACCTGGGGTTGGTGCCGTTTCAACAACAGACCTGCTCGAAATAAACTGGAGATCAATTTGAAAGGGAAAGTCCAATTTCGGGCACTTCTCAGCGATCGATCCACCCCGCTGATCCACAGGCCGTCAATGAGGTATCCTGCCGCTGGGACTTTTTCCATTTCCATGCGTCCGAGGGCCCCGACGAATCGAATCTGGCAATCCGGATGTCGCCGCTGAATTTCATCGGCAATGGCCAGGGCAGGATGGATGTGGCCACCTGTCCCGCCGCCAGAAATCATCACCCGTTGGAGCGCCATTCTTTCGCGACTTTGCGGTTCATTTCTTCGCTGGATTCCTCCCAAATTTCAGGCTCTGTCACGGAACGGCTCACTGCCAAAATCATCCCGATGGCCAGGCAAGTGAACACCATAGAGGTTCCCCCGAAACTCACCAGAGGCAAGGGTTGGCCTGTGGTGGGAAACAGGCGCACGGCCACGGCCATGTTGATCATGGCTTGAAAGACAAGCATGAAGCCCAATCCCAAGGCCAGCAAGCTGCCAAAATTCATTTCACATCGCACAGCCGTTCTCGTGGTTCGAAACAAAAGGATGAGGTACAACAACACCAAACCTAACCCGCCAAAAATCGCTCCGTATTCCTCGATGATGAAGGCGTAAATCATGTCACTGTAGGGGTGGGGCAAAAAATTCCGAGATGAGCCTGTTCCCGGCCCTGTGGGCAAGAGACCCCCTCGGGTGATGGCCACTTGGGCCAATTCGATTTGGTACTCCAACCCACTGCCAACCCCAGGTGTTTCCGCAGCTTCGGCGCCCACAAATCGTTCAATGCGTCCAGCCCATGTATTGAATCGAGGCAGCAATTCGGGCACCATTTTGCCCACCCCGAGGATGCCCATCAAAATGAGGGCAGAAAAACCACCAATTCTGGCCATGTGCCTGCCGGGGACGCCCGCGATGAACATCATGCCCACACAGACCAAGCCCAAAAGTGCCGCGGTGGAAAAATTGGCTGGAAGAATCAAACCACAAATCACGCCGATGGGCAACAGCACCGGCAGCACGCCACCGCGAAAATCCGACAATTGTTCGCGTCGAAGGGTCAATTCTCGCGCCACGTATGTGACCAAAACCACCTTCGCAAAATCTGAGGTTTGCAAGGTGAGCCCGATGAAGGGAATACGGAGCCACCTTTTGGCATTGTTGATGTCTGCCCCAAACATCAGGGTCAACAGCAACAGCACCGCCGCCACCCAGATCAATACCTGTGATGCACGCGAGAAATAGCGGAAGTTCACCCGGTGAATACTCCACATCACACCCCACCCCAGCACCAGCATCACAAACTGCTTAAACAGGTACATCAACGACCCCGAATCATGCTTGTATGCCAGGGAAGATATCGCGCTGTACACCGCCAACAGCGATGTGATGCTCAGGAAGAAAGTGACCATCCAAATCACCTTGTCTCCCTTGAAGAGATGTCCAAGTCGTTGTGTGTCCATGTGGGCGCCCGGGAAGTTGGGGTCAGAGAGCCTTGACGGCCGTTTTAAATGCTTGGCCGCGTTCTTCGTAGCTCCCGAACAAGTCGAAGCTCGCGCATGCCGGACTCAGCAAGACGGTGGTGCCGGGATTGCCCAGTTGGTAGGCCAACGCCACCGCATCCTCAGCCGAGGCGACTTCATGCATGTGATCGGTGTGGTCGCGAAAGACGGATTGAAGTTTGGCATTGTCCTTCCCGAGGCAAATCAAGTGATCTACTTTTTCATCCACAAGGTGAAGCAAGGACTTGTAATCATTCCCCTTGTCTACACCTCCAGCAATCCAGATCACGGGCCCAGGAACACTTTCGAGGGCGTACCAAGCGCTGTTGACATTAGTGGCTTTGGAATCGTTGATGAAACGGATGCCGTTGATTTCTTGGACAAATTCCATGCGGTGTTCGATGCCGTCAAATTGTTGGAGGCTCTCGCGGATGCCTTCTTTGCGGAGGTCGAGAACGCGGGCAGCCACACTGCTGGCCATGCTGTTGTGCAGATTGTGTTTGCCCTGCAGAGCGAGTTCTTGGATGGTCATGGTAAAAAGGGGTTGTGAAGGGATTTCGATTGTAAATGCGTTTTGATCTTCATTGATGCCAGCAACAGACCAAACCTGGATGCCCCGGGCGGCCAGGCCTTCTCGGATTTGAGCTGGGGTTCGCTCTGTGCTGACGGCTGCGATGCGGGCCTGCGTGCCACCTTCGCGTTTGTAGGTGTGCCAAGTGGCCTCACATTCGGCGTTGAGGATGAGGATGTCCTCAGGTTGTTGATTGGCTGTGATGCGCCATTTGGCGGCGGCATATGCATTGAAATCGCCCCGATATCGATCGAGGTGATCTGGTGTGATGTTCAGCAGAATGGCGATTTGTGGGCGGAAGGACACAATGCCGTCGAGCTGGAAACTGCTGACTTCAATGACATGAACATCGGCGGGTTCTGAAACGGTGGCAGCCCAGCTTTTGCCGATGTTGCCAGCGATGTTTGTAGCCCAACCCGCGTCGTTGAACAAGCGTCCCGTCAACGCAGTGGTGGTGGTTTTTCCATTGGACCCGGTAATGGCAATCACAGGGGTGCATGCCTTCAGTTGGGTTTGGGCCAATTCAATTTCAGAAATGACTTGAACGTCTGCCGCCTTCAGTGCCATCACCAACGGGTCGGTTTCTGGAATTCCCGGGCTTTTGATGACAACACCAGCATCCCGTCCTGAGCGCATCACGCGCTCCACATCGTGCTCGCCCCGGCCACTCTCCGTCTCGATGCCATGTCGCGCCAACAAGGCTTGACGATCGGACCGGAGCGTTCCGGTATCGGTCACCCAAGGCCGCCAACCCGCATGAGCGGCACACAACGCCGCCCCGACGCCGCTTTCGCCGCCGCCCAAGATGACGATTTCTTGTCCGCTCAACGGATTTGGATTCCAAGTTGGCTGTTTTTTCATCGAACTTTCAATGTGACGATGGTGACAACTGCGAGGAGAATGCCGACAATCCAAAACCGGGCTGTGATTTTCGATTCTGGGATGTCCATTTTCTGGTAGTGGTGGTGCAGCGGTGCCATTTTGAAAATGCGCTTGCCTTCGCCCCACTTTTTGCGTGTGTATCGGAAATAGCTGACTTGCAGCACGACACTCAGGTTTTCAATGAGAAAGATTCCGCAGAGCAAGGGAATCAGCAGTTCTTTTCGAATGGCAATTGCGAAAGCGGCGATGATGCCACCGAGGGCGAGGGACCCCGTGTCGCCCATGAAAACTTGAGCTGGAAAAGCATTGTACCACAAGAATGCAATGCACGCCCCCACAAAAGCGGCAATGAAAATCACCAGTTCTTGGGACATGGGTATGTACATGATGTTGAGGTAATCCGCAGCCACCGTATTGGAGCTGACATAGGCCAACACGGCCAATCCGAGGCCTATGATGGCGCTGGTTCCTGTGGCCAAGCCATCGATGCCATCGGTCAAATTGGCCCCATTGGATACCGCTGTGACAATCAAAATCACGATGGGGATGAAGACCAACCATGCCCAATCTGCTGCCCCATCGCCCATCCAACGGAGCAACCACGCGTAATCAAACGTGTTGTTTTTGATGAATGGAATGGTGGTTTCGGAGGACTTTTTGGCTTCCCAAATGACAGTCCCCCCCTCGGGATTGAAGATTTCCACCCGTTGGCCTTCCACTGTCATGACCTCTGTCCTTGTGCCTTCAAATTCCCGGTCGGCGGGGTCTTTGATTTGAACATCCGGATGCCACCACATGATGGCGCCTACGATGAGTCCTACCCCAATTTGCCCAATGACTTTGAACTTTCCCGCCAGTCCGTCCTTGTTTTGACGATACACCTTGATGTAGTCATCCGCAAACCCAATAGCGCCAAGCCACACAGTGACCAAAAGCATCATTTGTGTGTAGATGTTGGTCAAATCTGCGAACAACAAAGTCGGCAAAATGATGGCCGCCAAAATGATCAGCCCGCCCATGGTCGGGGTGCCTTGTTTCTTCAGTTGACCTTCGAGCCCCAAATCGCGAACGATTTCACCTACCTGCTTCAACTGCAACCACTGGATGACACGTTTGCCGATTCCAATGCCGATGATCAAGGAGGTGAGGAGGCTCATGGCTGACCGGAAGGAGATGTACCGGAACAAGCCCGCACCAGGCAAGTCATAAGTCGCATCCAAGTATGTGAAAAGGTGGTACAGCATGGGTCAGCCTGGGGTGTTTGCGCGTTCGTTGAGCGCTTCACGGAGCTCGATTCGGTCGTCGAAATCTTGGCGGATGCCTTGAATTTCCTGGTAAGACTCATGCCCCTTGCCAGCCACCAACAGGATGTCTCCCGGCTGAGCCAAGCCGGCAGCCATGCGAATGGCTTCCTTTCGATTGCTGTTGGCCAAACATTTGCGGGCCTCCACCGGATCGAGTCCATCACGCATGTCTGCGATGATGGCGTCAGGAGACTCGCTGCGTGGGTTGTCACTGGTGAGAATGACCCTGTCGCTCAGGTGGGCTCCGATGCGGGCCATCAGAGGACGTTTGGTGGCATCCCGGTCGCCGCCACACCCGAATACAGAAATCACCTGTTCATTGCCGGTTCGGAACTCGTTGATGGTTTCTAGGACATTTTTCAATGCATCAGGCGTGTGGGCGTAATCCACGATGCCGATTACTCCATCGCTGCTTTCGACCCTTTCAAACCGGCCAGGTGGTGGACTGAGAAGGGAGAGGTTGGTCAGGATGTCCAAAGCATCATAACCCAATTCCCGCGCCACACCGTAAATCGACAACAGGTTGGAGGCATTGAATTGCCCTATCAGCTTTGAATACAGGTCATGTCCATCCAAGTTGAGGTTCAATCCATTCAGCCCATTCTCCAACACCCGGGCCCGGTAATCCGCCATGGTTTTCAAGGCGAAATCCCGAACGCGCGCTTTGCAACCGTGGACCATGTCCTCTGCATGGGGGTCATCGGCGTTGATTAGTGCGAAAGCGTCGGAAGGGAGCAAAGCAAACAACCCCCTTTTGGCGGCGATGTATGCATTGAACGTGCCGTGGTAATCGAGATGGTCTTGGGTGATGTTGGTGAAGACGGCGCCTGTGAGTCGCGTTCCGGCCAATCGGTGTTGATCGATGCTGTGTGAGCTTGCTTCCATGAAAACATAGCGGCATCCCGCGTCGGCCATATCCCGGAACAATTTTTGCATCTGAAGCGCATCCGGGGTGGTGTGAGTAGATGGGACCACTTGGTCTACAATTCGATTTTCAACGGTGCTGAGCAGACCAGCTTTCCGATCCATTAGTCGGAACATATCATGCAAAAGGGTGGCTGTCGTGGTCTTTCCATTGGTGCCGGTGACGGCGACCACCTTCATGGATTCAGTGGGGTGATCGAAGAATGCCGAGGCGATTTTCCCCAAGGCCTCACGTGCATTGTGTACCGCGATGTAAACCAGCCCTTCCCTTCGCGAGTTTTCGGGCGGCATCGTTTCGCAAACCACTGCGACTGCGCCAGCATCCAAGGCTTGTGGGATGAAATCATGTCCGTCCACGTTGACCCCCGGGATGGCCACATACAACCCAAAAGGCTTGACCTTTCGGCTGTCGAAAGCCACGTCTTCGATGGCTGTGTGCGTGGAGCCAAAAACTTCCACAATCCGCGTTCCGTACAGGATGTCCTTAAGCAGTTTCATGAGAGTTCAAGCGTGATGGTGGCGTAATTCCCCAATGGCGTTCCTGGCGCGATGGACTGTCTGCGAACGGAGCCGACACCTTGCATTTTGACAATCAATCCAGCATTTTCGAGCAAGTAAAGCGCGTCGCGCAATCCCATGCCCCGCACGTCGGGAACAGCGCCCTCGAGCACGGGTCGGGCATCCAAAATCGCCCGGTCGGGCCCAGTGCTCACGGAGACCCAGTCGCTGATTTGGCCTTCTGGTGATGCCACAAATTCCAAATCAAAGTGGTTGTACAGTGCTTCAAGTTCCTCCCTGGTGCCGTCTTGAGCGCCTGGTAAGTGTGCGTTTTCGGCCAATTGCCCGGTGGTCAACCCATGAAAACTGGGGTCCGTGGAGTAAACTTTCCAGGCCAATTCCCGGAACACAGGCCCCGCGATTGTGGAACCATAGTACAATCCGCTTCGGGTGTCTGCAATCACCACGATGCAGGAGTACCTTGGATTGTCCGCAGGGAAGTAACCGGCAAAGGATGCACGGTATCGTCCTTTGTACCCTCCGGCTTCAGAAATCCAGGCGGTTCCAGTTTTGCCTGCAACGGCAAATGGCATGTTCTTGAACACATATTGGGCGGTGCCTTTGCCTTCTGGATCGGCCACTTTCTTGAGCATCGAATGGCAGGCATCTAGCGTCGATTTGGAGCAGATAGGTCGCGATCGGAGAACAGGGGCAATGTCTTGAACCCACTCGCCATTGTGCATCAAGCCTTCGACCAGTTGAGGCTGAACCCATTTCCCCTGATTGGCAACCGCGTTGTACAAGGACAAGGTTTGTAGTGGGGTCTGGGTGACTTCATAACCGATGGACATTTGGGTCAAACTCAGTCCGGACCAGTTGCCCTCACCCACTTCTTTGTAAATCTGTGGTGAGGCTTCACCTGCCAGCCGCACACCCGTCAATTCTCCCACCTGCAGGGAAGCCAAGCTGGACAGGAATTTTTGAGGCTCCATCCCGAAGGCTTGTTTGATGGTTAAAGCCGCTCCTACGTTCGAACTGACCTCAAACACTTCTTCCACGGTTATGTCGCCATGTCCGCCTTCGTCAGCATTGGAGTCCGACATGGTTTTGCCGTAGAACGTGACCCGTCCTTTGCCCGTTTTGACGACATCGTCAGGACGAACACCGCCGTCCTCCATTGCTGCCATCAAAGTGGCCAATTTGAAAGTGGAACCTGGTTCCACAGCGGTGCCGATGGCATGATTGAAAGATTCGTAGTAACGCGGGGCCTCATCTCCGGTTCCATCGCCGTCCCGTGTGAGGTTCGAAATGGCGCGAATGCGTCCTGTCGCGGTTTCCATGAGCACGACTGTTCCCCAAGCGGCATTGTGTTTGACCAGCTGGCGCTCCAATGCCCTTGACGCCACATCTTGCAAGTGCATGTCTATGGTGGAAACCAAGTCCAGTCCGGCAACCGGTTCCACGATGAAATCGTCGGTAACAGGCATCCACGCACCTCCACTGACACGGCGTTGCAGTTGTTGCCCAGTGACGCCCGCCAATTCGGGATTCCAGCTGGCTTCCAACCCAACACGGTTTTGGTCGCGGTCGATGCCCACGGTCCTGGCGGCGAGTTGACCGAAGGGCTTCTTGCGTTTTTCTTCCCGTTCAAAGACAAATCCACTGGCAAAGCGACCTCTTCGGATGAAGGGAAGCTTGAGCAATTCCTTCTGTGCGATGAATGGAATGTCCTTCCCGATCAGAACACTTCTTCTACCCAAATTGCGCCCGTCCTTCAATAATTTTTTGTAACCCGCGGCGGTGCGCTCATTGAGAATGGAGGCCAAACCGGAACACAGGCCCTCAACTTCTTCATCAAAAGTGGCCCAGTCAATGGCCTCGGAGCGGCTGTCCCAACTGAGGCGGTAGACCGGTACAGATGTCGCCAATACGCTGCCATTGTGGGAGTAAATCTGTCCCCGCACAGGTTCAATTTCACGAACGCTCGATTCGTATCGTGCGCCGACGTTCATCCAAGTGTCATGTTCGGCACTTTGAATCCACAGAATGCGCCCGAACACAGCAAATCCCAGCAAAGTGAAAAGACTGAAGACCAGCCAGCTTCTGAGGTTAAGTCCTTTGCGATAATTGGAAATGTCTTGCATCACATGTCGGGGTTGATTTGGGACAAATCCACCTCATCGGCTTGCAGCAAATGTGGGGGGTGCTTGGGCTGGTGCAATCCATGTTCTGCCATCTCCACTTCCAGTCGGCTTTGGTGTCGACGGATTTCGAAGTCTGCTTGCAAGGTTTTGAACTCCGCATTGAGCTCTTCAATCTTGCGCAAGGCATTCATTTTTTCTCGTTCAATCCGCTCGAAATGATATCCCATGCTGATATAGAGCAGAAAGAGACCACTGACAAACACGAGATACGGAATGTTCCGTGTCACGCCGGCTTGAGTCAAAAATTCACCGCTCAGCAAGTCGCGAATCAATGGGCGGACGTTGCTGGATCGGCGGCCTTGAAGCTGTTTTTTGCGGCGGATGCCGGCTTCATCTTCCCCGGCCTCCACGTCCAAGATGGAAATTTTTTGATCTCCCTCAATGGCTGCGCCTTTGGCGAAGGGTTGATTTCGCACTTCTGGCCCAGACGGAGCGGCCTTCTTTGGCTGACGGAATCTTGAAAGCCAATTGCTCATGAGGCCAAAGGGATTGATGTGCGCTCGGCGATGCGCAGCTTTGCGCTTCGACTTCGCGGATTGGCTGATTTTTCCGATTCGCTTGCCATCATGGCCTTGCGGTTGAGCGGATGGAAAGGGGCGCGCAGTGCGCCTTTGAAATCTCGTTCTTGTCGATCTTCGAAATTGCCAGAACGCATGAAATGCTTGACCAGACGGTCTTCCAAACTGTGGTAGCTCATGACCACTAGCCGTCCCCCTTCGGGCAACAGGGTCACGGAAGCCTCCAGCATTTCTCGCAGTGCAGCAAGCTCATCATTGACCGCGATTCGGATGGCCTGAAAAACTTGTGCATTGAATTTGTTTTCCTTGCCCCGCGGTGCGAGGTGAGAAACCGCTTGAATCAAATCTCCGGTGGTTTTCAAGGGGAGTTGTTCTCGGTGGGCCAAAATGGCATGGGCGCATTTGTCAGGCCGCTGCAATTCGCCGTAGAGCCGCAAGGTTGTCGTCAAGTCTTCCAAGGGGATATGGGCCAGCCAATCTGCAGCTGATGCGCCGACTTTTGGATTCATCCGCATGTCCAGAGGGGCGTCAGTCCGGATCGAAAAGCCACGTTCTCCGGCATCGAATTGGTGACTGGACACCCCCAAATCCGCCAAAATGCCCTGTACCTTGCGAATGCCATGCATGCGCAAAAAGTTGCGGATGTATCGAAAGTTTTCCGGAATGAGCGTGAAACGGGGGTCATCGGGAACGTTGGCGAGTGCATCCGGGTCTTGGTCAAAGCCGATGAGTTGGCCAGCATGGGACAATTGGTCCAAAATGGCTTTAGAATGCCCCCCTCCTCCAAAAGTGACATCGACATAGGTCCCGTCGGGTTGGAGGTCCAGCCCTTTCAGGCATCCCTTCAACATCACGGGCACATGATATGTTTTCGGGGCTGGATCCATCAAGAAAGGTCATTTTGACCCGGCTCGAGATCGCGCCGCACCTCTTCCGCTAAGTACCCAAAATCGAAATCTTCATCTTCGCCCAAGACTTGGGCACCGTATCTCGCTTTGCTCCAGATTTCAATCTTCTCCCCTAAACCTGACACCACAATTTCATTGGCCTTTTTGACATCGATTCCCGCATGCTTCAAGAGCAAAGCCGGAATGGATATCCGGGCAGCAGCATCGAGTTCCACGTGGGTGGCACCCTTCATGAATTTGCGCTGAAAGAGCTGGTGCTTCCGGTTGTACCGACTCAATCGGGACATTTCCTCATTCACCTTGTCCCATTCTGGCTGGGGGTACAAGACCAAACAACCTTCGAAAATATCTCGGTTCAGAACCAGCCCGTGATGCAACACGCCGTCGAGCTGCTTCCGCAGGCGCGCAGGGAAGGACAGACGTCCCTTCGCGTCGACTTTGCAAGTGTATTCTCCGAGCAGATTCAGCATACTCCAAAAGTACCCAAGATTTCCCACTTTCCCCCACAGTTTGACACTTTCTCCCACTTTGTGGAAAACTCTTCACCATCCATTCGTTGAAAACTCGCGCCCTACTTGGATTTTGAAAAAGTGGGTCAAAGTGGGAGAATTAAGCAATGAACACGTTATCAACAATTCCGAGTCATGCGGTTTTCTTCGGACATTTGCTGACGATGAATAACCCTGAGATTTTGGAACGTGGCCAATACAAATACGTGGAGGCCGGAACAGGCCGGCCAATGGTCTTGCTCCATGGATTGTTTGGTGCCTTGAGCAACTTCGAGGCCGTTCTGGACCATTTCAGTAAACACTTCCGTGTCATCATTCCGATGTTGCCCATTTACGAATTGCCGATGCTGAAGACGAGTGCGGCTGCCATCGCCAAGCACATTGAGGGGTTCGTGGATGAATTGGGCTTGGAAAAATTCCACATTCTGGGCAACAGCTTGGGAGGGCATGTGGCTTTGATATACACCCGGGATCACCTCGACAGGATTTTGTCCATGACCTTGACCGCGTCGAGTGGCCTTTATGAGAATGCATTTGGGAACAGTTTCCCACGCCGTGAGGACAAGACGTTTATTCGGGAGAAGGTGGCGGTGACTTTCTTTGACCCCAAGCATGCGACAGAAGCCCTTGTAGATGAGTGTTTTGAGGCAGTCAACAGCCGGGAGAAGGTGTTGCGAATTTTGGCCATCGCCAAATCTGCCATTCGGCACAACATGGCCAAAGACTTGCCCAACATGGCGATTCCGGTGTGTTTGATTTGGGGCAAGAACGACGTCATCACCCCACCAGAAGTGGCGGAAGATTTTCACAAAGGACTTCCGGACTGCGACCTTTTTTGGATTGATGAATGCGGCCACGCACCTATGATGGAGCATCCACAAGCGTTCAATGGTTTGTTGAATGATTGGATGTGCCAACGGGGCTTCATCTCCTGAGCATGACCGACATGAAAGATCCGGACATCAAGCAGGCGGTGTTTGTCAAAAGCAGTGCCCATCCGAGGGAGTGTCCCAATCCGGATCGTCCTGAATATGCGTTCATCGGTCGATCCAATGTCGGCAAAAGCTCGCTCATCAATGCTTTGGTGGGCAACAAATCCTTGGCAAAAACCTCTTCGACGCCTGGAAAGACTCAATTGCTGAATCATTTTGACATCAATGATGGGTCTTGGTACTTGGTGGATTTGCCGGGATTTGGCTACGCCAAAGTGTCAAAAAAGAGCCGGGTCAAATGGCAGCGGACATCAGAGCAATACCTGACGGGTCGCCCCAATTTGATGTGTGTGATGCTCTTGATTGACTGTCGTCTGGCGCCTCAAAAGGTGGATTTGGAGTTCATGGCTTGGATGGGCGAGAATGGGTTGCCCTTTGTGATGGTATTTACCAAATTGGACAAGTTGAACAAGAGCGAGCGCACGGCATTTTTGCCGGCTTATGAATCCGAAATGTTGAAGCAGTGGCATCGGATGCCGCCTGTTTATATCACCAGTTCAGAGACGGGGGAAGGATGTGATGCACTTCGTCAATTCATCTCACAAACCAACGAGCTTTTCTGAACAATCCATTCCGACGAACCCAACTTCATTTCGACATGGCCCAGAACCGAGAATCACAGATTGACATCCGCGTCTGCATGGACGCCAACAAGGTGCCCGAGGACATCACTTGGACCGCTACAGATGGTGGGGTATCACAGCGGAAAGCCAAGGCCATGGCCCTCGCCATGTGGGACGGTCAGGAACGCACGGCCATGCACATGGACCTTTGGACGAAGGAGATGTCCGTGGAAGAAATGCAGCACTTTGTCTGCCAATCGATGATGACCTTGGCCAATACATTTGAGAAGGCCACTTCTGACAAGGCGCATGCGGAGGCCATCCGGAAGTTCACCGAAGAATTGGCGAAACGCTTGAATGTCATTCAGGACTGAGTCCAATCGATATCACGCTTCAAACGAGTTGGTTTCAGGGGGTAGACTGGGGCCGGTAAGATTTCAAAAAGGGCATGGGGTCCGTCATCGACATGAGTTCAGAAAATGCCGTTTCGGGGTGTTCCATCATGTAGTCGGAAACGATGCGCCAGCCCATGAAAGCCCCGAGCCGATCTGGGCTCTCTTGCGGAATGGCGGCAGCCCGGGTGAAGGGCCCTTCGTTGAACCACCGCATGAATTCCATTGGATTCGTCTCGAACAAGACATCTTGCTGACTCAATTCGACCCAAATCGCCCGTTCATGTGATTTCGCCCAATTCCATTCAGCTTCATCCCAGTCCATCCACAGGGCATCCGGTGTGTCGGGGAGGATTTGGTCCAAAACGAAAGTCACCTTCCCCCAAAACAGCAAGGCATCCGCACAGGTTTCAGGCGCATACCCATGCTGACTGAAATGAACCAACAACCAACCCCTGATGGCTTCAGGACCCATGCGGTCCACGGACATCCGGTTTCTCAAATAACCGGGAAATGCGGAAGGTGCCATGCTTTGAACAATGGCGTGTTCTGCCCCGAGAAACCATTCCAACCCCACGGCCAGGACCTTGGCATCGGGCCAAACGGCGCTGTTGAATCCGCTGTGCATCCAAATCAATTGGGGAATGTCGACCGAGGGGAAATGGTGGTGAAATCGTCGAAACGCCCTTTCCATGAAAGCTTCAGTGGATTCAAGTCGGTTGGGTTCTCCGCTGGTGGAATCGACAGCATGCAGCGTAGGTGCGATGGATTCATGTCGGGCAAATCGCTTCAATTCTCGCGCTGTTCCTGCCGAATCGATGGACCCGATGGACAGAATGTCTTCGACATAGATTCGTGCAAAATGGAGGCTTGAAGTTGTCCGAAAATGACGAAGGGCGGCTTCATCATCCTCTGGCAATTCACGGATCACTTGATGCAAATGGATACTGGGTCCCCATGTTCCATCGGCCCATTCAACGTCATCAGCTTCGATGTGCCATGGCGAAGGATCAAGCCATTGCTGCCAACCCCAAAACCCCAAGACACCCAGTCCAAAAATCAAGGCGATGCACAATATGCCGGTTGGTCGGTTGAGAAAGGCGTGGTTTGGCATGGAATTGGTTTGTTCAGGTGCAGTAGATTTGAACGCAAAGATGACAAAGCTGATTCACTCATCCATGAAAGCAGGGTCCATGGGGCTGATGCTGCTGCTGTGTTGCACTGCAACGGTGCCGATGGCTTTTGGCCAAACCCAGCCGCCTGTAGATTCCACCCAAACTGTCCGCCCTCGAGGCACGCTTTACGCCCCTCCGGCTCCGTCCAAATTCCATTTGGGATTGGCTTTGTCACCCAACTTGAGTTTCGGGATGTCTCGGGATTATGCGCATTGGAACTCAGGCTTGGTGGGCCAATTCGGATTTGAGTTCGTTTTTGATATGATGTTCACAGACTCCTATGCAGTGAGCACAGGTGTTCATGTGTTCAATACGGGGGGACGGATTCAACGCTTTCAAACGACCGATGGAGGCACCCAGGGAGAATTGGATGTTGTGGAGCAAATTGAACTTCGCCAACAGCTGCAGTACGTTGAATTGCCCGTTACGTTCAAGATGCGCACGCGAGAACTGGGTTACACGACCTTTGTAGGGGAATTTGGAGCAGGGTTCGGAATCAATGTACGTGCCGAGGCAGATGAAAAGCGATGGATTACACACACCCGGGATGCAGTTGGTGAAGAGGATTGGGTTTTGACGGGGGCAGCCCCTCCCGAGGAAAGCCGTCGGGTGATTTTGGATGACCGAGAGCCCGGTGAATACGCCGAACTCATCAAATCTTTTCGCCCATCTATGATTATTGGACTGGGAATTGAGCGACGGTTCACGGGAACCACTGCTTTGCTTGTGGGCTTGACTTACAACATGGGGCTCAACAACATTTACCAGGCAAATGAGTTGGGTTCGATCATTCGATCCACGGACGATCGATTACCGCAGTTTTCAGACGGAGAACCTCTGCTCACGGAATTCAATGGCAAATCAGCGGCGTTGTCCGTGTCAGTTGGGGTGATGTTTTGAGGTTTTGTGTTTCGATGTGAATGTCAATGAATCGTTTATTGGATTTTCCCGCACCTGCTTTTCGGCCCGATGTGGCTGAATCTGTGATTGTAGATTGGCTTCGTGATTATGCCATCCAAGCCGGGGTCCACGGATTTGTCGTGGGGGTTTCTGGGGGGATTGATTCAGCGGTGACTTCTACGTTGTGTGCCTTGACAGGCCTGAAGACGCATGTGCTGGACATGCCCATTCATCAGGCGCCTGATCAAGCGTCACGTTCTGCGGGGCACATCGAAGATTTGAAGCGGCGTTTTCCGAATCAAGTGAAGGCCCATTTCGTAGATCTGTCGCAGGTATATGATGTCTTTTGCCATGCGTTGCCTCCGTTGGATGCGGTTCCGGATGAATCGGAAGGCTTGGCTTTGGCCAATTCGCGTGCTCGTCTACGAATGACCACGTTGTACGCCCTTGCCCAGCGTTGTGGATGTTTGGTTGCGGGCACCGGAAACAAGGTCGAAGATTTTGGGGTTGGCTTCTACACCAAATATGGAGACGGCGGCGTGGATTTGAGCCCTATTGCGGATTTGATGAAGACCGAAGTGTTTCAACTTGGGGCCCATTTGCAAGTGCGAAGTGACATTTTGACAGCGCCACCCACGGACGGATTGTGGGGTGACGACAGAACGGATGAAGACCAACTTGGAGCTACTTATCCGGCTTTGGAATGGGCCATGCGCTTGCGTTCTTTGCATCCTGAAGGTTGCCCTGAGGGCTTGGCTCAGGAGCAAAAAGATGCCCTGGCGACTTTCGACCGTTTCCATCGCGTGAATGAGCACAAAATGAAGCCCATACCGGTCTGCTTGATGCCTGAATCCGTTCGCCGATGAAGTGCCCAAAATGAACCTGAAGATGTCATCCGGGTCGGCCGTTCGTTGTGTGCATTGACCCGTCGAGGTTCATTTGAGTTTGGGATTGTGGCGGTGTCGTTCGCCATCGCGGTGGTTTTTTTTGGCGATGTTCTTCGCCAATGCCACTGACAGGTCGATTCCTGTTTGATTCGCCAATGCCACCAAAACCCAAAGCACATCCGCCATTTCGTCACCCAAATCTTTGGATGTGTCGGAGGGCTTTTCAGACTGATCGCCATAGCGCCGGGCCATGATGCGGGCCAATTCTCCTACTTCTTCGGTCAAGATGGCCATGTTGGTCAATTCCGAGAAGTATCGAACACCAATGGTTCGAATCCAATCATCGACTTGAATTTGGATTTGGGACAAGGTGGGACTGTTTTCAGTTTTCAGCCATTCTCGGATGGCATTTGAATTGGGATCCATGCTGGTGTGGTGGATTTATTCCTTGTTTTTGCTGTCCATGGAGATGGTGACGGGCCCATCATTGACGAGTTCAACCTTCATCATGGCGCCAAACTGACCCGTTTCTACGGGCAGGGTTTGGCCCAAAACTTGGACAAACCTTTCGTACAATGGGATGGAAATTTCTGGGCGTGCTGCGCGGATGAAACTGGGTCGATTGCCTTTCTTGGTGGAGGCATGCAGGGTGAATTGGCTCACCACAAGGGCTGCTCCTGAGATGTCTTGAATAGAGGCGTTCATTTTGCCTGATTCATCGGGAAAAATGCGCATGTTCGTGATTTTTCCACAAAGCCATTCAATGTCTTCCTGGCCATCCTCCTCTTCAATGCCCAGCAGAATCAGCAACCCTCGCTGGATTTGTCCGACCAAAAGGCCTTCGACATGAACCGTTGCCCGACTGACGCGCTGAATGATCACTCGCATGTGGGCAAGTTAAGCTGTCTAAGCCGTGGGTGAGTGGCGGGGTAAACGTATTTTTGACATTCAAATTGAATCGATTTACAAATCGCCTTTTTTTATGCAAGCTTCAACCGCAACTGCAACCCTCGCTCAAGCCGAAGAAATGGGCCTGCGCCCTGAAGAATTTGAAGCGATCACTTCCCATTTGGGACGGACGCCCAACTTCACGGAAATGTGCATCTACAGCGTCATGTGGAGTGAACATTGTTCATACAAGAACAGCATCAAGTGGTTGAAAACCCTCCCGAAGGAAGGGCCCCACATGTTGGTCAAAGCAGGGGAGGAAAACGCGGGCATCGTGGACATTGGTGATGGGCTGGGGTGTGCATTCAAGATTGAGTCTCATAACCACCCTTCAGCGCTGGAGCCTTATCAGGGCGCAGCGACTGGCGTGGGCGGTATCAACCGAGATATTTTCACGATGGGTGCTCGCCCCATTGCTCAGTTGAACAGTTTGCGATTCGGGGATTTGGAGCACCCACGTACGAAATGGTTGCTGGAAGGCGTTGTGAAAGGCATCGGGGATTACGGGAACAGCTTTGGTGTGCCGGTGGTTGGAGGGGAAGTCTTTTTTGACCCATCCTATCAAGCCAATCCCCTCGTCAATGCCATGTCCGTAGGAATTTTGAAAACAGACCAAATCATTTCAGCTACCGCTTCCGGTGTGGGTAATCCGGTCTACATTGTGGGTTCTTCGACTGGAAAGGATGGCATCCAAGGGGCTTCCTTCGCCTCCAAGGACATCACATCAGACAGCGCAGAGGATTTGCCGAGTGTCCAGGTAGGCGATCCATTTCAAGAGAAATTGCTGCTCGAGGCCACACTTGAATTGGCGGGAACAGATGCCGTGGTGGGCATGCAGGACATGGGTGCAGCGGGCATCACTTGTTCGACGTCCGAGATGAGTGCCGCCGGCCAGGTGGGCATGGACATCGATTTGGATAAGGTGCCTTTGCGTCAACAAGACATGGAACCTTTTGAAATTCTACTCAGTGAGTCTCAAGAGCGGATGTTGGTTGTGGTGAAAAGAGGTCAAGAAGCGGAAGTTGAAGCCATTTTCGAGAAATGGGATTTGCATGCTGTGGAGATAGGTGTGGTCACGGAAGGAAATTCCCTGCGCTATTTTTCCGCTGGCCAGTGTGTGGCAGAGGTCCCAGCGGACACCTTGGTTTTGGGTGGTGGGGCGCCTGTGTATGACCGGGAATACACCGAACCGGCTTGGTATGCAGAGGCGCAGACCTGGGATGCAAGCAGTGTGCCAGTCCCCAGTTTGGAAGAGGCAGTGGAAATCGCGGAGTCTTTGATTGAACGGCCAAACATCGCATCCAAGAATTGGGTCACCCGCCAGTATGATTCCATGGTGGGGACCATCAACAGAAGCACAAATCGTCCTTCTGACGCTGGGGTGGTCACGATTCGAGGAACAAAAAAAGCCTTGGCATTGACAGTGGATTGCAATGCCCGTTATGTGGAAGCTGACCCCGAAGTGGGGACGGCCATGGCAGTGGCTGAGGCGGCGAGAAACATCAGTTGCACAGGTGCTGAGCCCAGTGCCATCACGAACTGCCTCAATTTTGGCAATCCGTACAACCCAGAAGTGTATTGGCAATTTGTCGGTGCCATTCAAGGGATGGGTCGGGCATGTGAGGCCTTGAAAACCCCTGTAACTGGTGGCAATGTGAGCTTTTACAACCAAACTGCTCACGAGGATGGTACCGCCACAGCGGTATTCCCCACACCCACAATCGGCATGATTGGGGTCATGGAAGATGCCAACCTACACATGTCTTTGGATTTCAAGGAAAAAGGAGAGCTGTTGTTTTTGTTGGGGGAGGTCACAAATGACATTGCAGCCAGCGAATATGTCAGTGGCATTCGGGGGGTTGAGCGCACTCCTGCGCCACATTTCAACATGGAAGCGGAAGTCAAAATCCAAGCTTGTATTCGTGAAGCCATACGCCGATCTACCATTCAATCTTGTCATGATGTATCCGATGGCGGGTTGTGGGTGACGTTGCTTGAAATGGCGATGCCGAGGGGATTGGGTTTTGACATTGTGACGGATGACGAGATTCGATTGGATGCATTCCTTTTTGGTGAAGGTGCTGGCCGCGTCGTCATTTCTTGCACAGAAGGCCAACAAGACATGTTGCTCGACGTCATCGAAGAGTTCGATGTTCCGGTGATGCTCTTGGGCCATGTAACCAAGGGCAAGCTGCAAGTGGATGGCCAGTCCTTTGGTTTTTGCGAGGGTCATCGCAACACTTATGACAACGTTTTGGCTGAGGAAATGGAGGCTTGATGAAAGATTGGCTCCGGTTCATTTTCAGCAAGGCCTTTCTCCGAACAGGGTTTCGGGTGGGATTGGCTTGGGGCGTGATTCTGATAGGCACTTGGCTTTTTTTGCACTTCTACAGCCGTCATGGGGAGCGCATTGATATGCCTGAGTTGAAAGGTTTGCATTTGGACGAGGCCATATCAGTTTGCCAGGGTTTGAACATTTCAGTGGTGCATTTGGACAGCATTTATGCAGACCAAGGCCGACCTCACCATGTCTTGGAACAAATCCCCCCTGCAGGAAGTGGAATCAAGTCTGGACGTAACATTTATCTCACGACTTATCGGGCGACTCCACCTGCTGAATTTGTGGGTGTGGAGGAGGGTCAGGATTTGAGCGTGGCCCGCATTGTTCTTGAAAACAAAGGATATCGAGTTCGGGAGGTGGCTGAGCCCAATGTTTCTCTTGTGAATCGGGTCATTCGTTTGGAAAATGAAAAGGGCCAAATCCTCCGTCCCCAAGACAGGGTCCGAAGGGGACAAGCCATCACCATGTACTATGGCAGGACGACTTCTGAATTGGTAGCTGTTCCCGATTGCAGGGGGTTGGTATTGGACAGTGCAAGAACCTTAATTCGCCGGTCCCAACTCAGTCTTGGCCTGGTGGAATTTTCACTTGAAATTGAGGATTTGGAGGATTCTTTGGCGGCCGTTGTTTTGGAACAACATCCAGGGTCAAACGATGAGGCCCTGCTCCCTGCGGGGACGGAATTGGATTTGTATCTTGGGGAACAAGGAGGAATCCCAAGATCCGCGTTATAATTGGAACCATGAGATTGAAGCAAATCATATCGGCCTGCAAATTCACAGCTGTTTGTGCATCTTTTTCCAGGATGCATCGACAGTGCCTCAGCGCCAGCGTTTTGTTGGTGTTTTTCAGTTCGGCCTGTGCTCAAGAATGGGAACATGATTTGTTATTTGTCCCAGTGGAGGCCCCAGAGCGACATGTGGTTGGGCAATCTGAACAACGAGGAGGTTCTTTGAATTTGCCGTTTTTCGATGATTTTTCAACCCCCAGTCTCGCTTCGTCTCCGATGGAATATCTGCCACATTGGCGATGGGCTGATGCTTCTGCGCGGTTGACGTCAACCTATGCCATTGCACCCCCGACTTTTGGTGTTGCGACTTTGGATGGTTTAGACCACGAAGGCTATCCATACAGTTTCAACAATGTGGATGAGGCCGGCTGGGCGGACACCTTGACCTCGCGGCCAATCAACCTCAGTGGGTATCCGGTGAACAGCAACATCCACTTGGTCTTTCATTACCAAGGAGGGGGCAGGGGAAATCACCCCGATGATGGTGAGGACGAATTGATTGTGGAGTTTAAAGCCACGGATGCCATCACGGGAAATCCAGTTTGGGAGGAAGTTTGGTCAACAGATTCGTCACAAGTGGATGTCTTTGATCGGGTCTTTGTTCCGGTGGACACGTCGATCTACCTCACGTCTAATTTTCAGTTTCGATTCCGAAATTATGGCGCTTTGAGTGGCAATGTAGATTTGTGGCATCTTGACTATGTGCTGCTCAATGACGGCATCAATCCCGAGACATTCGACGTTCTCACTGAGGTTTCATACATTGAACCGGAGAATTCCCTGCTGTCGGGTTTTACCCGAATGCCATGGACCCATTTTCAGACAAATCCTCCGGGATTCATGCGGGACAGCACAACAACGTTGCAGCGCAATTTCAGCAACACCCAAGGTGCAAATATCGCCACGGGATTTGTGGTTGAATATGTCGGCGGTAGCAGCATTGTTGAACAGGACAACTTCTTTCAAAACACGAATGTCCTTCCATCAAGTACGTTTACGACTGGCCATTATGTCGGCAACAATCCCGAGGGCAGCGATTTCGTGTTTGATCCTGCCGCAAGTGATACCGCCGCGATTTTCAATGTGAGTTTTTGGGAGACTTCCGTGGGCATTTTTCAAGAACAGAAAGTGGGGGTGCCGGATAATGATAGCATCGTCTTTCAACAGGTGTTTTTGAATGATTATGCTTATGACGATGGAACGGCAGAAAAGGCCTACGCGTTGACATCAGCCGGAGCCAAACTCGCATTGCGCTTTCCCGTGGCTGAAGCGGACACCCTGATGGGGCTGGCCATTCATTTTACGCCCTATTATACGAATGCTGACGATGAAACTTTTTTGTTGCGGGCATGGTCAGATGATGCGGGTGTGCCGGGTGAGGAGTTGGGTGAGAATTATGTTCTGCACACCCCGCAGTACTTCACTGACGGTTATGATGTATTTTCCTTTTATCCGTTTGACGATCCAATCCCTGTAGAAGCTGGGCCCTTGCATGTGGGCTTGATCCAATCATCTGAAGTCATGTTGAATTTGGGGTTGGATAAGAACACGAATTCAAACCTTGGAGCTCTCCATTATTTGTTAGGACTAGGTGGCAGCTGGACCTCATCTGCCATCGAAGGCTCAGTCATGATTCGTCCGGTGTTTCGTGCCGGCATGGCTGGGGTGTGGTTGAGCACTGAAAGACCGGCGCCAGCTGCCGAAACCGGCCAAGCCGCTTTGTTGTCTGTCTATCCGAATCCGCATGCATCTGGTGAATTGAATGTGCGCTGGCCAGATGTGGGCGCTTGGACTTTGTGTGATGGGCAGGGTCGTGTATGCGCTCGAGGCCATACACAAGGAGTAGGCTGGCAAGTGATTGATTTGGCATCCATCTCATCCACTGGCATTTATTTGCTCAGACATGAGCCTTCGGGGCATTGGGCGCGGATCATGCTGCAACGGTGATGGAAGGAGAAGAGGAGTCACTTCATGAGCATCACCGGCTCGAGGCGGATGCGGGACAGAAGCCATTGCGGGTGGACAAGTTCTTGACGAATTTGGTGGCACACATCTCGCGTTCGAAGTTGCAACAATCTGCCAAGGCGGGCTATGTTCGGGTGAATGGTGTACCAGTGAAAAGCAACCACAAAGTCAAAGCTTTTGATGTGGTCACCATAGAACTGCCGAAGCCCGTGGTGCAATTTGAATTGATTCCGGAGCCAATGGATTTGGCAATCCTCCATGAGGACGCAGATGTTTTGGTTCTGAATAAACCCTCGGGTATGGTGGTTCATCCAGGCAATGGCAACTATTCAGGCACTTTGATCCATGGTGTGGTATGGCATCTGCAACAACAACAAATTGATTTGCCCCCGGATTTGTCCACGCCCAAACACAAGGACACTGAAATTCCGCGTCCAGGTTTGGTGCATCGATTGGACAAAGACACAACTGGGTTGATGGTTCTGGGGAAGACAGAGCGAGCGATGACGGATTTGAGCAATCAATTTTTTGAGCGCACCGTGGAGCGTCGTTATTGGGCCTTGGTTTGGGGAGATTTGGAATCCGATGGAATTGTTGAGGGTCACATCGGAAGGAGTTCAAGAGACCGAAAAATTCAAATGGTTTACCCCGATGCTTCAACAGGAAAGCACGCTGTGACGCATTACAAGGTTTTGGAACGTTTCGGACCTGTGACTTTGGTGGAATGCAAACTGGAAACGGGCCGGACCCATCAAATTCGGGTGCACATGCAGCACATCGGACATCCGTTGTTTGGTGACGTGCAATATGGCGGAAATCGGGCGGTCAAAGGCGTTCAGAATGGCAAGTACACGCAATTTCTGCACAACTGCTTCGAGCAGTTGCCGCGGCAAGCACTTCATGCGAAAACTTTGGGGTTTGTTCATCCTGAGTCCGAGCAGTGGTTGTCATTTGATTCCGAGATGCCGGATGACATGAACTACATTCTGGGCAAATGGAGAAACTACTTGAATCAAGGTGCCGCGTAAAAAAGACAGCATCAATGTCTGCGGTCCCATTTCATGTGCAATTCCAACCCAATCAGAATCTGGAATTGCCCTTATTGATGCTCTTCAATACTCTGGAAATGGTGAACTGAACAGTGCCATAACCGTCATTGGTCAAAGGATTTCCACGATACGTGCCGCCTTCGCTGTACTGGTGGTTTGATACACTTCCTGATGCTGGATCATTGATCAAAGCGATGATGTATTCATTGCTTTGAGAACTCAGGGCCCGAGCGAGCGGATCCAACGAATTGGGGTCAGCATATTGGCCTGAAATGTCGTCCAAGTAGTCCGTGAATGTGGTTCGGTAAGAAGCTTCAATCCCAAATTTCCAGGTGTTCCGAACGTTGATATGCAGACCAAATCCTACTGGAACAACAGCGATGAGTTTCGAATATTCTTCAATTTGTCCTTCTGTTCTCAAGGGCCGCAATTCATAATAACGGTCTTCCCACATGTTGTTGGGATCGTATGTGATTCGGGCCATGGGGTTGTGCAACACGCCGAAAAGTCCCCCGAACACATTTAGCTCTAAATTCGTGGAGAAGCTGGGATTGGATGAACCTTCATGGGTCAAATCTTGAATCGTAGCTGCAGTGATTTCGGCAGTCAGCCCGAACTCGATCATGCGATTTCGAAAGTTCAAATTTCGGGCGCGGCGGGCCGCGTCACTTGAAGCTGCGTCGTCGCCCTTGATTTGGACATAATTGACTGAGGTTTTGATGCCCACCCTTGGGTGAATGCCAACGGTGAAAAAGCCACCAACTGCTGGTGAAGTCTGATCCATGCGAATGTCCAAAAGGGACGGCCGGGGCTCATAAACACCTCCAATTTCGCCGAGGTAATTGGCTCCGCCCAAAACAAGACCCGCCTCAAGATCAACCGTTTTCTGACCTGTAGCCACGGAAAAACCGCCAAGCAATGAGGCGAAAACAATGAAATACTTGTGCATAGACATCATACGGGCAATATAGTGCAGGAGTTTCGCAGAATTCAAATAAGTAAAAATGAATTTCCACAAATTTTTCAACTGAAATTTGAGTTGACAATCCGGGTGGGCTGAATTTCTCGGAATCAAAACCATGTCAAGGACTTTGGGTCAACCTTGTTGGTTGTTTCAGGAAGTGTCTTCCAGCGCATCCAGCTCGCTTGAGTCAGATTCCCATTGGTCCAAATGCAGTTGCATTTGTTGTTGGTATTCTTCGTGACGGTATGCCATCTCGGTCATTTGGGACCGATCCGCATCACCCAAATGGGTCATGTCTTGTTCCAATTTTTTCAGTTGGAGCTCCAGAGCCTGAATCTTCTTTTCTGTATTGCTGATGCGGTTTTTGAGTTTACGTATGGTTTTGTCCTTCGCCTTTCTTTCCGCGTAGCTTTCCTTGTGAGTTTTCTCCTCAATTCCGCGATGAGTTTTATTTTTTTTGTTTGAATTCTGTGATTCTGTGTTGCGGTGGCCACTGGCCTCATATGCGCGAATGCTAGAAGCATGTTTCTCATGCAAAAAAGCCCGAATATCTCCGATGTATTGCTTCAATCCATTTGGTTGTACCTCATAAACCAAATCCGTTAAATCTGCAAGGAAATCGCGATCGTGAGAGACAACAATGAGCGAACCGTCGTAGACGCGCAGGGCTTCTTTGAGGACATCCTTCGCTCGAATATCGAGGTGGTTTGTGGGCTCATCGAGGATGAGAAGATTGTATGGATGAAGCAAAAGTTTGCAGAGTGCGAGACGCGCCTTCTCTCCGCCTGAAAGGACTTTAACCTTCTTGTCGACATCCTCTCCGCTGAACAAAAAGGAACCCAGCAAACCCCTGAGGTTTTTCCGAATGTCTCCGACAGCCACTTCATCTAAAGTTTCCAAAACGGTCAGGTTGCCATCGAGTTCTTCCGTCTGGTTCTGGGCGTAATAACCGATGTCGACATTGTGACCAATGGTCAATTCGCCTGTGCCGGTCTCTTGGCCCAAGATGAGCCGGGTCAAAGTGGTTTTGCCGGCGCCATTTTTCCCAACAAGTGCTACTTTTTCTTGACGGGCCATGATGAGCTCGACTCCTTCGAACACTTGAAGATCTCCATATGATTTGCCCAAATTGTGAGCTTCAATGGTGACTTTGCCCGAACGAGGAGCTGGAGGAAATCGAAAGCGAATGTCTGAACGATCCATGGCATCCACCTCAATCCGCTCCATTTTGTCCAATTTTCGAATCAAGGTTTGTGCGAATGCGGCTTTGTTTTTCTTCGCGCGGAACTTGTTGATGAGCTGCTCTGTGTCTCCGATGTATTTCTGTTGGTTTTTGAACGCTTGTTCTTGGCGCAACCGTTCTTCTTCTCGCCAAATTTGAAATGCCGTATAGCTCGCCTTGTGATCATATAGCTTGGTCGGCGTGATTTCGATTGTGCGTGAGGTCAGGTTGTCCAAAAATGCCCGGTCGTGAGAAATCAAGACAATGGCGCTTGGGGATTGCTGCAAGAAGCCCTCCAACCATTCGATGGATTCGATGTCGAGGTGGTTCGTGGGTTCGTCCAACAGGAGCAAGTCTGGTGCGATCAACAAGAGTTTGGCCAATTCCACCCGCATTTTCCACCCTCCGGAAAATTCAGACATTTTGCGGGACATATCTCCCGGTGTGAAACCCAATCCCTGCAAAATGCGCTGTACCTGTTCTTCTGTATTGCCCCCCCCGATGAGGTCCAGTCGCGCGTTGGCGTCGGTCAAGGATTCAATCAAACGCGCATATTCAACCGACTCATAATCGGTTCGGTCGCTCAATTCACGTGTGATGTTTTGAATGCTCTCTTCCAGTTGTTGGATTTCTTCAAATGCACTGGAGGCTTCTTCTAGGATGGTCGCATTTTCATTGTGTTGCATCTCTTGTGGGAGATAGCCCATTCGGTAATCATTCGGAGTGCTGACAGAGCCTTCGCTTGGGTTTTGTTCGCCAGCAATGATTTTCAGGAGGGTGGACTTTCCCGCACCATTGCGTCCCACAAGCCCAACACGCTCACGTTTTCCAATGAACAAATCCAGTTTTTCGAAAAGAGTTCTCTGACCGAAATGGACGCCGATGGCAGACAAATTGAGCATGGCCGACAAAGGTCGTCGACTTTGGTGGACAAAAAAAATGCGGCCCTTCGCAGGCCGCATCTTGTTCGAGCATTTTCAAGAAACTCAGTAATGCCAAAGATCGTGTTCCAACATGAACAATTCTTCTTTGATGCGACGGGATTCTCCCAAGGCATCCAACCCACGCGCGTAGCTCTGGATCGACCGGTCATATACATTGGATTCTTTGACAACGTAGCTGGAGAAATAACGTTTTTGGAATACGTCTTCATAAGTTCTACGCTGCGCATCATTGAACATGTTGTAGACTTCAGAATTGGCAAAAACGTAGCGGCACTCTGGGTAATACAGCCAGAACAAGGTTGAAAAACCCTTGGATTGGCCTTCATCGTCAATCTGTTCCATGAGCGGAGCGATACCAATGATTCGGACGTAGCGTTCACTGCGCTGGCGGTCCCAAATCCAATCTTCCTTAATCAAATATTGCTTGATGCTCTCTGATTCAATGGCGACTTGTTTGGGTTTATCACCGATTTTCTCACCTGTTTCCAAGTCGATTTCAGGGATGTAAATCACCGGATTCAAAATGGAATCTATTTCTGTCGAAGTCAAAGGGTAGCGGAATTCATCATCATCTCCAGCGGGCCCAGTGCTGTAAGCCACAAGTGAACCCTCAACAGTCAGGGCCTCTCGAATGACGTCAAACAAGCTTTGGCGATCTTGGATGGGACGGATGGGATAATAGAATTGCTGATTCATTTTTTCCCGCAAATCAATCTTCTGCCAAATGCGTTTGGTGTACATCACGTCTGCTTCCCTCAAATAGGGATAGGGCACAACGCGTTTTGTGATGTTGGTTTCTTTGACATAGGCTCCATCCAAAACGTTGGACACTTGGGCAGTCGAAGGCATTGCAATCACGACAGCAATCACAAAACCAATCAGCATGGGAAGAAAAGAAGCACGCATGTGTTGAATGTTAGATGACTTTCAGTTTCATTGGAGCAAGAGAACGCTCAGTTCCATCGGGCATCTTGACAAGTATGTCCTCGATGTACACCACAGTTCCTCGACCCACTCGAGACAACAGTTCACTCATTTCAGATGTCAGGCGATTGCTGGTGGACTTCCGCTCCACAACTGTGCCATCTCGGCTGACTGAGATTTGAAAGCTTTTCACCACGACTTTCACATCAAAGTCAAAATTGTCCATGGCAGCTGAAACACCTGGCGCAGCCAACAGCAGCGTCTTGGTGATGGTCCCGTCGGTCGGCGTCTTCGTTGCGAAAGTTGGAACCGGATCAGGAATTCGCTTGACACGGAAATCTTTTGCGGGCAACGTCTTCTTCGTGCCATCAGGCATCTCAGCTGAAACGGAGATTTTGGCATCGGCTTGTTTGCCTGGGCGAACTACAAAAGAGCCATCGGGCTGCTTCTCTAATCGATGGTCTCCAGATATGGTGGCTGTGATTTTGTCTGCTGGAACGCCTGGCACCGAAATTTCAACCGGGTTGGGAACACCGCGGTAGAAGACATTCATTTTCGTGGGCGAAACCACCAATGCAGGTTCTGCGACCGTAAAGGTCGGTGTGTAATAGGGCCAAGGTTGAACAGAACCATCTGGGCCTTGAAATCGAATCAGGCCTTTGTAGTCGTACTCACCCAAACTCATGCTCGAAGTGGGAATTCGGATTTTGCCCAAATTGTCCGTTCCGATGCTGATTGCGTCCAAACCAGAATAATCCAATTCGGTGCTGTCCCGTCCGTCAAAAGGACGATCGTCTACATAAATCTCAGGTCGGTTGGTGGGGTCATAGGCCGCCAGCAAAACATCTGCCCGGAACGTATCTCCACGCAGGATGTAATTGGATTCCGGCACCACCAAGGGCATGAGCGCCGTGAATTTGTAGCTTTTCGCGTCTACCGAGCTCAACAACCAACTGATGATGTCTTGCTGCACATCTTGGATGTCCAACTTCATTTTCGTCATCAGTGGCATGACTGCAGCCAAGGGAACATCGAAAAAATTCGCGGTTTCCCACAGCACTTCTTGTCCATCCTCAACTTCTGTCCCGAAGGTGAAGGTTTCATCCAACTGGGCCTTCAAGTAATCTGGAAGTTCACGCACATTTCCCTCTGAGTCTTTGAAGGAAATGGCTTTGATTTCGTCACGAAAACTTTCAAGTTTGGTTCGGAGTTCGTGGGCTGACCACGCATCCTCCTTGGGTGCTTGCGGTTCGGAACCGACAAGAAAGGTGGTCAGGGCTTGGTATTCATCTTTCTTTTGAATGTGCGACAAATTCAAAACCGTGTCCTTTCCGATTTGATTCTTTCCGAGGTATTTTTCAAATCCCAGAGGTTCTTGAACGGCGTAATCGCCCACAGAAGTAGCCAAACAACGCGCCTTCAGTTCGGTGATATAGGCAATCAACTCATCGGCTGTGGCACTTACGACATCAGATTGTTCCTTAAAGGGACCTACTTTCTCTTGGTTTTGAAGAAACTTGGTGTTGAGTTCACCTTTCGTTTCCTCGACTTTTCCGTTTAAAGTGAATTGGGTGTTTTGCAGGCTGTTCTCAACCTTGACAAACCCATTCAACACCTCTTTTGAGATGTTCAAGGCGAGAAGAGCTGTGAGTACGAGATACATCATCCCGATCATCTTCTGCCTGGGTGTTTCTTTTCCGCCGGCCATTTCTTGCTATGACAATTCGTGTTACTTCAGCAAAATTCAGCTGCGGTTGCCCATGGCATTCAGCATGTTTGCATAGACGGTGTTCAAAGACGAGAGGTTCTTCGCCAATTCGGCGATGTTCTCCTTATAAAGTTTGGTATCCTCAACGCTCTCATTCAAATTCTGAACGAGTTCACCCATGCCGGCGTAAAGCTCTTGGTTTTGCTGCAACTGGTCGAGTTGCGTTGAATACATATCATTCAGCGAATTCAAGTTGCTTGACATTTGCTGCATGGCCGCTCCCACCGTATCACTCATGTCTGAGGCATCTTTCAATCCAGTCAAGCTTTCTGACACTTGGTTGTAAGTATCTGAAAGCTCCGACACTTTCGCGGAGGCTTCTTGCAATGAGGAACTGTATTCTTTGGTTGCGACTGAAGCATCAGCTACATCTCCCATTTTGGATGCCTGCTCACCCAAATGACGCATGCCATCACCCAATCGCTCGAGCAATTCTCCTTCGATGTTGGCATCCTTGAGCATATCGTCCAAGTGCTCCGTAACGGTTCCAGGTTTTTTCTTGGGAGCGCCCTCTTCGGGCACCGCCAATTCAGGATAGACCAACGACCAATCAGGCTCCTCATGCGGCTTCTCAAAGGCAGAGAAAGCAAAAATAAGGGCTTCCGTTCCCAACCCTACAATGAGCATTTCGGAAGCAAATTCCCAGTGTTGAATCTTGAACAATGCGCCGAGGATTACGATTGACGCGCCGAGGCCATAAATTTTGGCCATCATGTTTTTCCATCCTTTGCTTCCCGGTTTCATTTTCTTCTTCTTAGGTGTAGGTTTCAATTAACGATAAGGGGCCAATTTTTTTGGCCAGAACAGGCAATTGTTTGTTGGAAAGGGTGAAGAGTGGATCACCAATCTTCAGGGTCACCAGTCTTTCCTCGTCCCAAGTATGACATCACCGAGCGAAATCCAATAAATGATTTCGAGGTGTCACGGTATTCGAAAGAACGAGTACCGACTTGACAATAGTATCCGATGTCCTTCCAAGATCCACCCCGAACCACTTTTCGATGAAGGCTTGGTGGATCATCTACTTTGGCGTGATAGACATACTCAGGGCTCATGTCATGTGCAAAATCATAAACGGTTTCATCAAATGCAGTATTTGTCCATTCGGCAACGTTTCCTGACATTTGGTACAAGCCGTAGTCATTGGGTGAATACGTTTCAACGGGCACAGTGTAACCCGCACCATCTTCAACATAGTCCCCCCGCATTGGCTTGAAATTGGCCAATGGACATCCCAAATCATTTCTCATGTATGGGCCACCCCAAGGGTATGGGCTGAGGTTCAACCCTCCACGTGCGGCGTATTCCCATTCGGCTTCAGAAGGCAAGCGGAACCGCTGAACAAATGTTTCGCCATTCTTTTGCTTCCATTCATTCATGATTTGTGTTCGCCACGCATTGAAAGCTTTGGCTTGGCTCCATGTCACGCCCACCACGGGGTAGTCGTCAAAGGCTGGATGCCAAAAGTAGCTATCGGCGTAAGGTTCATTGTAACCATAAGTGAAGTCTCGAACCCAAACCATGGTATCCGGATAAACGTTGATGGTTTCCTCGACGACAAACTGTGAACGATCGCTGTGACCGCGAACTGAATGCAGTTGATTCAGACTGTTCACTTCACTGTATTCTTCATCCATGCCCCCGCGCTTGGCAGCGGCGTCGAAGTTGACCCACCAGTAACGGTAATTCAATTTCCGTGTATCCAGTTGTTTGCGGTTGTAGAACCGATCTGAACCCTGCAAATAGAACTCATCGTATAGAAGATCGAAGATGTCTTCGTCTTCCCAATCGATGGGATTCTCCCAGTTCAGGATGTAACCCTTGTCAATGAACCGATCGAGTTCTCTTCCTTGTGCATCTTCTGCGAAGAAATAGTCTTCTTGGTCATCTTCAGCGAGCATGTTCAGGAACAGCGAGTCTTTCACATAATTCACAAACTGACGGTACTCATTGTTTGAGATTTCGTGAATGTCCATGTAAAAGGATGGAACTGTGACCGTTTTGGACCGGGTGTTGAGAGCGAACGGGACGTCCTGGTCGCTGGGCCCCATGGTGTAGGAACCCAAGTGGATGTAATTCATGCCGTATGGATTCACTTGAATCCATTGTTCTCTCGGATATACTCCGACCAATTCCCCTTGGGGGCCACTGTAGCAACTCGCAAAAGTTGCTGCGACTGCGAAAATGAAAAGGGCGTTTTTCATGGGGCTTGCAGGATTGGTTTCTTTCTGAGGCTTACGTTAAATAACAGAACAGGGTTGCCATTTCGTATGTGAACCTCACAGGAAGCGTGGGTTCGCATGACGATTCAACATAGGAATCTGCTGAAATTTGAAACAGTAACTCAGGAAAACTTCGTGGGAACCGTTGCTGTAATTGCTCAATTCCGTGGTGGTTGCATCGTATGAATAGCCGAGGCGAAACACCTGCTTCGCGTAGCTGGTTTTCTGCTTGTCCTCCATCGCATATTCGAATCCAACAACGGGTGCGACGGCATCTCCGGGTCTCCACGTAAGTCCTCCCCATAACATGTTGTTCCACAACACGTTGACGTTCACATCTGCGATGGTCGCGTTGAGATCAGATTTGGCGAGAATGTTACTCCGGAGCACCAAGTAATCTCCGTCCAATGGGTAATCGTATCCGCCCATGAAATAGTAATGCCTGGTCGGTTGGATGCTCAATTGGCCCAAGGCGACTTCGGCCACGTGTGTCGCTGAAATGCCAGCATAAAAACTTCCGGGCTTGCGAATGTAAAGGCCCAGATCTACATCCATGGAGCTCGCGCTCTGCTTGTCATTGGGAATGGCCGCGTCAGATGTGAAATCGTCGATTGCAATCCAATCGTTCCCAATGGTTTTGTTGAACATGCTGACAGCAGCACCAAAACTCAAAATGGCACCATTTGACATGGGCTGTAAATGATAGGCATAACCCAATCGTGCGAGGTTGTTGGTCTCTTGGCCCAAGACGTCATTGTAAAAGGACAGCAACAATCCCCCTTTGAGTTGATCCACCATGGTGTGTGCTGTCAACATGCCTGTGTTGGGTTGGCTCGACAAACCCGACCACTGATTGCGGTATGTACCAGAAACACATGTCAAATCGTTATTTCCTGCCACAGCTGGATTGAACATGGCGGGCTCCATGAACCATTGCGTGAACTGCGGATCCTGTTGGGCATGCGAAGTCATGACGGTGCCAATCAAGACCAGAATTGGGGCTGTTTTGCGGAACAAAAGGGGCAACATGTCGATTCGAATCATGGGAATTCGTTGATTTTCAGCAGTTGTAGGAAATGCCACTTTCAGGGCAAGTGCGCTAATATAGAGAAATTCACAAACGTTGCATGAAAACTTCCACATGGAGGCTTCTTTTTTTTTTTCGAAGAGGCAACCTCATTAATTTTTGTACGTCTTCCGTGTTTGGGCTGTCTATTCCCCTAGCTTTTGCAAGATTCGCCACCATGCATCAGGTATTTTGCCTTCGCTCGCAGTCAAATAGGATTGGTGAGAGCAAGCTGCGATGTACTTCCTGCGCTTGCTGTTCTTGACCTTGGCAGGCACATCGATTTCCATCCACCAACGGTCTGAGTGTGGTGATTTGAGGAACACGATTTGGTGCTTGACCTTTTCAAGGTCGACGATGTATCGCGTGTATTCAGCGGTGGGGCACTTGGGATAATCCGACTTTTGTGAAAAGATGCCTTCGAGAACATGCCAAATCACTTGAGCGGCCAAGTGGGCACCCCGTCCACGGTCATCGAGGTCGGGGTTGTGTTCAAAAAGACCAAAGGCCTTGAGCCGATCACTGATGCCGGCGTATCGAGCGATTGCACATGCTGTCATGGCGTCAATGCCATTGGGCCCAGCCAAGGCATGTGCAGGATGATCAGCGGCACGGATGGCGGAAACGTCGAATGAAACCAAATCAGCATCGCGCAAAATGGGCTCCATCTCATGCAGATTGTTGATGACCTCTCCTAGGCGGATGGCTTGGAATTGCAATTGATTCAACAACTCGAGAGTGTCCGGATCGGTGAGGTATCCTTGGTGTCCCAAATTGGCGTAGTCAAACAAATAATTGGGTTCGTGAAGGATGATGTCATTCATGAAGTTCTGAGAACTCCGATGGTCAGGGTCGGCCCCAAAGTCCAAAGTAGAATCCACCGTCACCAAATTCGCCGGTTTGCCTAACATCGCCAAACTCTCATACATGGGGACTGTCAAATCTTGACCGCCGCCAATGACCACCGGAATCAGTCCAAGGCTCAGGCACTCTTCCATCACCGTGCGAACGGCGGCGGCGGTGTCATTCTCCGTGATGCCGGTCTTCAGGTTGCCCAAGTCCACCACAGTCTCCCAACCCTTGTGTGGAGTGAGGCGATAAAGCCAATCGCGAATGGATTGAGCAGCCTCCGAGCAGCCCTCATTGTCTCCACTTCTGCGGCCATCTGGAATGCCCATAATGGCCACTTTGGCCCCTTCCAATTCAGGCTTGTGATCAAATCGATGGAGATCCACGCGGTCCGCAATGCGCTGAGCCCCCTGGGCATTGGAATAGTGCGGTGTGTGGACGGACTCAAACAGCTCGTAGATGACTTCACTCATTGCTGGCAAGTTCTCGAAAATGATGGCCAGCTGGGCAGCGGTAGAGGATTGTTTGTTGACAGGCCCTCGTTCAGGACTTTCGTCTTCTCTTGGGGGGGCGTTTTTTTGCCTCTTCAATCAGCACTTGGGCACGATCCCATGTGATTCCTTTGGGGTCTTCTCCTTTGGGAATGGTTACATTTTTTTTGCCCGCCTTGATGTAAGGACCATAACGACCTTCCAAAATTCTCACGGTTTCATCTTCATCAAAAACGTGAATCAGTGCTTTGGCATCGGCCTCAATCTTGTCTTGAATCAATTCTACAGCGCGTTCGTAACTCACGGTGTAGGGGTCATCCCCATTGGCTGCTTTGAGCGAAACAAACTTGCCATCCCACCGCACATAAGGACCAAACCGACCGATGGCAGCAGCCACCACTTTGCCTTCTAACTCTCCCAATTTCCTGGGGAGTTTGAACAAGTCCAATGCTTCTTCAAGTGTGATGGTTTCGAGATTTTGAGTGGAAAGCAAGGAGGCAAATTGTTTTTCCTCGTCATCGGAAGCACCAATCTGCGCAATGGGCCCGTACCGCCCGATGCGCACCAAGATGACTTTGCCATTTTCGGGGTGTTTGCCCAAAATGCGCTCACCTGATGCCCTTTCTGCAGTGACCAACGTGTCTTCAACTTTCTTTTTGAATGGGCCATAAAAGTTCTTCAACATGGTCCGCCAGTCCATTTGACCCCTCGCGATGACGTCGAACTGCTCTTCTACGTCAGCGGTGAAGTTGAAGTCCATGATGGTATCAAAATGTTGAAGGAGAAAATCGTTGACCACCATCCCGATATCGGTGGGGAACAATTTGCTGCGCTCTGCACCTGTGATCTCGGTTTCGGCTTTTACTTCGACAGCGCCTGAATCTTCTTCCAAGGTCAATACCCTGTATTGGCGCGGAGTTCCTTCCATGTCTTTCTTTTCGACATAGCCTCGCTTTTGCACAGTGCTGATGGTGGGTGCATAGGTCGATGGACGACCGATGCCCAATTCTTCCAACCGCTTCACCAGACTGGCTTCGGTGTAGCGAGGAGGGTGTTTGGAAAAGCGTTCGGTTGCAACGACTTCTTGTCGCAACAGATGCATGCCAGATTGCAAGGGGGGCAACCGGTCCTTGCTGCTGTCATCAACGCTATCTTCTTCGTCTGTGCTCTCGAGATATACTTTCAGAAAACCATCAAAAACAATGACCTGTCCTTTGGCTTGAAAGAGCTCTTCTCGTCCTGAGGTCGTGATTTTGGCCGTGGTGTTTTCCAATTTGGCATTGGCCATTTGTGATGCAATGGCTCGTTTCCAAATCAGTTCATAAAGCCTTTGCGCGTCGTGATCTCCGGTAACGACGTCTTGCGCGAAATCAGTTGGACGAATGGCTTCGTGCGCCTCTTGGGCGCCTTTGGCTTGTTTGCCAGTGAATTGTTTTCGGTCGCTGTAGTTGGATCCAAATCGATTGGAGACCACCTCTTGTGCTTGGTCGAGGGCGGTTTCTGACAGATTCGTGGAATCTGTTCTCATGTAGGTGATGCTACCCGCCTCGTAGAGGGTTTGGGCCACTCGCATGGTTCGCACCACAGAAAAGCCCAACTTGCGCGAGGCCTCTTGCTGCAAAGTGGATGTCGTGAAAGGGGCTGCAGCTTTTCGCTGAGTGGGTTTGGTCTCCACAGACATCACCTGATGCGCCGCACCAGAACAGGCCTGCACAAACTCACGGGCTTCATCGACCTCCGAATAACGTTTGTTCAGAATGGCCTTGAACGGCAACCCTTCTGCTTCAAATTTACCTGTAATTCGAAAGGCGCCCTCGGGCACAAAGGCTGAAATTTCACGTTCGCGTTCCACCAAGATTCGAACGGCAACGGATTGAACACGGCCCGCGCTCAGCTGTGGCTTGACTTTCTTCCAGAGAACAGGACTTAAATCAAAACCAACCAAGCGATCGAGGACACGACGTGCCTGCTGTGCGTTGACCAAATCCACATCGACAGTTCTTGGGTTTTCAATGGCCCGGAGAATGGCAGGCTTGGTGATTTCACTGAAAACGATGCGTTTGGTTTTGGTGGGGTCCAATTGCAGGGTTTCGGAAAGGTGCCAAGAAATGGCTTCTCCTTCTCGGTCCTCATCTGTCGCGAGCCAAACCATCTGCGCAGCCTTGACGGATTTTTTCAAATCGCGAACCAGAGATTTTTTATCGTCGGAGACTTCGTATTTGGGTTCGAAACCATTATCGACATCCACACTTTCGCTGCCCTTCGATAGGTCACGAATGTGCCCATAACTCGACATCACTTTGAAATCATTTCCCAAGTATCCCTCGATGGTTTTGGCCTTGGCGGGCGACTCGACGATGACAAGATTGGCTGACATGCAATTGAATTTGGTTCGCAAAGTAACAGCGAGAATTGCCTCATTCGCAAACTGAAATCTGAAGGATTTGTTCTTTTTTGAGCCATAGTCATGCCTTTGTACATGCGTTTCCAACCCAGAATGACTTTTTTATGACGAGGACCTGGGTGCGGTGGAGAAAATGGCTCTTTTCTTTGCAGCATGAGAGACACAAAGACCCAGGCACCGGAAGCCAAGGCCAAAGGCTGGCGGAGGCGATTCCAAGCCATGGGCTGGGGGGCCTTCCTGTTTTTTCTGCTGAAAGGGCTGGCCTGGTTGGCGGTCTTTTATGGTCTTTGGAGTTGTTAACCGCAGATGAAATGGGTGAATTGCCCTGCTGACAAAATGGCAGTTCCATCGGGGATTGTGTACCTTTGTGGTTTCATTTCTGATTTGGCCAAATCCCATGGAAGCAAGTTCTGCTGCATCTTCAAGTTCCCGCTCAGGCGAAAACACCACCATGATGGATGAATCCTTGCAAGGCAGTCCAACGGTAACTCCGGCTCATCCCACGCACGCGAAGAAACTCTATCTGGAAAGCTACGGCTGCCAAATGAATTTCAGCGATTCTGAAATTGTGGCGAGCATATTGGACGATGCGGGTTATGCAACGACCCGCAACCAAGAAGAAGCGGACCTCATATTGCTCAATACTTGTGCCATCCGAGACAATGCAGAACAGCGAGTGCGCAACCGATTGAAGCACTTCAAAACGGCCAAGGCTGAGCGTCCTGGTCTTGTTGTGGGTGTTTTGGGCTGCATGGCAGAACGTTTGAGAGAAAACTTGCTGGAAGAAGAGAAACTGGTGGATTTGGTAGTTGGACCAGATGCATATCGCGACCTGCCGAATCTGGTGGATCAGGTACATGGGGGACAAAAAGCTGTCAACGTGCTGCTGAGCCGGGAAGAGACATACGCTGAAATCAGTCCTGTGAGGTTGGATGCGGGAGGGGTTACCGCCTTCATCAGCATCATGCGGGGATGTGACAACATGTGCAGTTTTTGCGTTGTGCCGTTTACCCGCGGGCGGGAGCGCAGTCGAGATCCTCAAAGCATTGTGAATGAAGCGCATGAATTGTTTGCGGCAGGATATCGAGAAGTGACCTTGTTGGGACAAAATGTGGACAGTTACAAATGGAATTTGGACAACAAAGGCCAAATCAAAAACCCCGAAGAGCCGGTTGTCCGTTTTGCTGAATTGCTCGAACGGGTGGCTGCTGTTCATCCGGATTTGCGGGTGCGGTTTTCTACAAGTCACCCCAAGGACATGACGGACGATGTACTTCATGCGATGGCGAAGCATGAAAACATCTGCAAATACATCCATCTGCCTGTTCAGTCGGGACACAGTGACGTGTTGAAGCGCATGAATCGCGGCTATTCCCGCGAGTGGTACCTCAACCGCATCGATGCCATTCGTCGCATCATGCCTGAATGCGCCATTTCGACCGACATCATCGCAGGATTCTGTGGAGAGACGGAAGAAGAACACCAGGCCACGCTGACATTAATGGATGAGGTCAAATACGAAATGGCTTTCATGTTCAAGTACAGTGAACGGCCACGCACCTTGGCGGAACGCAAATTTGAAGATGACATTTCGGAGGAAGAGAAAGGACGACGATTGCAAGAGGTCATCAGCCGCCAAATGATTCACGGCAAAGAACGTACCGAGGGCATGTTGGGCAAGGTCTACCGCGTCCTGGTTGAAGGCACATCGAAGAAACGTGACGACCAATACTTTGGCCGCAACACCTTGAATACGGTGATGGTATTTCCCAAGGGGAATCTTCAGCCTGGGGATTATGTCAATGTTTTGGCTAAAGAATGCACGGCGGTCACTTTGATAGGCGAAGTCTCTGAACATCCGGCAGACCTCTAATCATGGATGTACAGGCAATCAAGCGGAGGTTTGGAATCATCGGGAACACTCCAGGTCTCGATCGTGCCATCAATGTGGCGGCCCAAGTGGCTACCACGAACATTTCGGTCTTGATTTTAGGGGAATCGGGTGTGGGTAAAGAAGCCATGCCCAGGATTATCCATCAATTTTCCTCCCGTAAGCATGGGGCTTACATTGCCGTGAATTGCGGAGCCATTCCCGAGGGCACGATTGATTCTGAGTTGTTTGGTCACGAAAAAGGGGCTTTCACAGGGGCGTCAGAATCTCGAAAAGGTTATTTTGAAGAAGCAGACGGAGGAACCATTTTTCTGGATGAGGTGGCTGAATTGCCCTTGACCACACAGGTTCGATTGCTGCGGGTCTTGGAAACAGGAGAATTCATCCGGGTTGGTTCATCCAAGGTCCAGAAAACGGATGTGCGTGTGGTTGCGGCGACCAATGTGGATTTTGATGAAGCGATTTCAGCTGGAAAGTTTCGTGAGGATTTATATTACCGTTTGAGCCAAGTGCCCATTCAAATGCCACCGCTGCGCGAACGCGGAAAAGATGTGCACTTGTTGTTTCGGAAATTCACAACGGATTTCAGCGAAACATACCGCATGCCGCCATTGCAGCTGACTTCCGAAGCTGTGGAAATTTTAGAAAATTACCCTTGGCCCGGGAACATTCGCCAATTGAAAAACACGGCGGAGCAAATGTCCATCCTCGAAGAAAAGCGGGAAATTGATGGCGACACGTTGCTGGGGTATTTGCCGGAGAGCCACCGATCTCGACTGCCTGTTCAGTGGTCAGGTGGAGGGTCTACAAGTGGTGTGGATGGCATGAACGAGCGTGAAATCCTCTACAAGGTGTTGTTTGACATGCGCTCCGAATTGCATGATTTGAAACAATTGGTTTTGGGTATGGCAGCCAACGGTGGGGATGTGCGCGAGGAGGACGAGGAGCTGGTTACTCGCCTGTACGCGTCAGAAGACAGTTCAGGAGCTTATGTTCCTCCGGAGCGACAATTGCCGAGGGGATCCAGCCCACAGTGGCGCCGCCCCCATGGAGGATCCTCAGACGGATTGCATCGGGAGTCACCTGAATTGACCCATGAGGCCGAAGAGATTGAAGAGGTGCTGTCATTGCAAGACACGGAGAAGGAATTGATTCGTAAGGCTCTGGAAAAACACAACAATCGTCGTAAAAATGCGGCAGATGAATTGGGCATTTCGGAGCGAACCCTTTACCGAAAAATCAAAGAATACGGGTTGAAATGAGGCGACCATTCAATGCAATGTGTTTTGGCCTCCTGTTGTGGGCTTCATTCTGTTGCAGCTGTGGGCTTTACACCCCATATGGTGCGTCTACATCGGGGGCGACGACTTTCACGGTTTCGCCTTTCGAGGTCATTGACCCCTTGGCTTCAGCTTCTGTGGCGCTGGGTTTGGCGGAAAATTTGCGCGACCGAATTCAGCGCCAAACCACCCTTGCAATAAGGGAGGATGGCGGGGAATGTCAATTTCAGGCAGAAATTGTGACGTATCAGGTGACACCAGTCAACGTCCAGGGCGATGAAACTGCCGCCACGAATCGGTTGACCATTGTTTTGGATGTGACCTATCACAATGAAAAGGCACCAGATGATGGGTTTCGACGAACGTTCAGTCGTTTTGCTGATTATCCAAGTTCATCCGATTTGTTTGCTTTGGAGGATGAGTTGGTGGAGGAAATTGCGGACCAAATCAGTCAAGACATTTTCAACGCATCTCTCGGCAATTGGTAAATTGTCCCCATGAACACCCGACGTGTCGAAGCATTAATGGCTCAACCGGCATTGGTTGAAGCGACTGACCGCGAAGGTTTGTCGGATCTCGTGGAGCGGTATCCCTATGTTCCGGGTTTGAGTATGCTGTTGGCTCGTGCCTCTCAATTGGCAGGTCATGTCGATCAACAAAAGGATTTGTTACGAGCGGCTTCTTTGCTTGAGAACCGTGATGCACTTTTTGATTTGCTCGTTCGACCCGAGCTTTTGAAAGAGGCGAAGGCGGTTTTTCAGGCCACTGAAATCCCGCCAGAACAGCCCCAACCCGAATCAGAGCCGAACGTGTTGGATTCAACATCAGAAGATGAGAACACAGATTCGTCATCGGCAGGGACGGAGGTGTCAGAAGAGATGAATCGGGAGGTGTTGTTATCGGCCATAGAATCCACCATCGAATTGGACGTGGCCGAATGGGAGGTCGATCGCCAAGCCAAGATCAAAGCCACAAGGTTCGGCAAATCAGGTGATGCTGAACCCGCTGCCGAATTGCCTCTTGAAACGGGTGCGAAGGGGGGGACAAGGTCCGATTTTTCTGCTTGGTTGAAGGGAAGGGCTGAGGCCGTGTCTTTTGGGATGATTGGGGGCGAACAGGGTCAGAAAAAGAACTTGTCGAGAGGGGGCGCAAAGCCGGATGTCCAGGTTTTGATTGACAGGTTTTTGGAAGTCCAGCCCAAAATGGGACCCATCCGAGAGGTGGGCAACCGTGTGGAGGAATTGGCGAAGCAGAGCGTCTTGGAAGACAGGACATTGGTGACTGAAACCATGGCCCGGGTTTTCGCCAAGCAAGGTCAGATGGGAAAGGCAAAAAGGATTTATCGCGAATTGGCCTTGAAATATCCTGCAAAAAGTACTTATTTTGCAGCTCAATTGAAAAAGCTCGGAAAGGGCGAATAATCAACAAGGAAGACAACAATCTCATGGGATATTTTTTGATGGCCGTGATACTCGTCATTAGCATTCTCCTCGGAGCGGTGATTTTGGTTCAGAATCCAAAGGGCGGGGGTTTGGCAACTGGTTTTCAGGGGGCGAGTCAAATGGGCGGTGTGCAACGCACGACCGATTTTTTGGAAAAAGCGACTTGGTATCTCACTGGTGGGCTCTTTATCCTGTGCATTGTGGCGGGCGTCTTCTTTGGAGATGCCAGCCAGGACGTTGGTGTTGAGGCCCCTGCGGGAACCACGTTGCCCATCTCTGGTGATGCGGGTGCCGTTGGCACCGATGCAGCCCCTTTAGAGTGAGTGATTGAGATCCACTGGGAAAGAACTGTCAGGCGGCTCCATTCAGGGCCGCCTTTTTTCTGCTAGAATGTCAGTCAGTGACAGGGAGATATGACAAGTTTGACAGGCGATGACCATGCGTTAAACTTTGGCACGGAGTATGCCCTAGTCCCTTTTGAAAACTTAAACTTCATTTAAATGTCAGTGAGCATCAAACCACTTGCGGATCGGGTTCTGGTGGAGCCCGCCGCAGCAGAAGAAAAAACAGCGAGCGGAATCATCATTCCGGATACTGCAAAAGAAAAACCGCAGCGCGGGACCGTGATTGCCGTAGGACCTGGCAAGACCGATGAGCCCACCACGGTCCAAGTGGGGGATACAGTATTGTACGGCAAGTACTCAGGCACAGAGCTGCAGCTGGAAGGCCAGGACTACATGATCATGCGAGAAAGTGACATCTTGGCGATTCTTTGATTGCATTGAAAGAAAACAAACAATAGAAGCAAAATGGCAAAAGAAATTTCATTCGATACAGACGCCCGGAATGGGTTGAAAGCAGGTGTTGACGCCTTGGCCAATGCGGTGAAGGTGACCTTGGGTCCCAAAGGCCGCAATGTGGTGATTGACAAAAAATTCGGAGCTCCTTCAGTGACGAAAGACGGCGTTTCCGTTGCGAAAGAAATCGAACTCAAGGACGAGTTGGAGAATATGGGAGCACAAATGGTCAAGGAGGTTGCTTCCAAGACTGCTGATGTGGCTGGAGATGGAACCACGACAGCCACGGTTTTGGCACAATCTCTGGTGTGTGAAGGCCTCCGCAATGTGGCCGCTGGTGCGAATCCCATGGACCTCAAGCGCGGCATGGACAAGGCGACATCTGCGATTGTTCAAGAATTGCGCAAAATCAGCCGTGAGGTGGGCAGCGACAATTCCAAGATTGAGCAAGTAGCCACCATTTCGGCCAACAATGACAATGCCGTGGGCAAACTCATTGCAGAAGCCATGAAAGTAGTGGGGAACGAAGGTGTCATCACCGTTGAAGAAGCAAAGGGAACGGAGACTGAAGTGAAAACGGTCGAAGGCATGCAATTTGATCGCGGCTACCTCTCCCCTTACTTCGTCACGAACAGTGATAAAATGGAAGCGGAGTTGGAGAATCCATACATCCTCATTTATGACAAGAAGGTGTCAACGATGAAGGATTTGTTGCCGACACTCGAGCAAACGGCGCAATCTGGCCGTCCGTTGTTGATCATTGCGGAAGATGTCGATGGGGAAGCCCTCGCCACCCTCGTGGTCAACAAAATCCGGGGAGCTCTGAAGGTGGCAGCTGTGAAGGCACCGGGATTTGGAGACCGCCGCAAGGCCATGTTGCAAGACATCGCGATTTTGACTGGAGGTCAAGTCATCTCTGAGGAAACTGGATTGAAGTTGGAGAATGTGACCTTGGCAGATTTGGGAACGGCAGAGAAGATTTCGATTGACAAGGACAACACCACCATTGTCAACGGAGCAGGAACCAAGGAGGCGATTGAGGCGCGCGTGGGTCAAATCAAGGCGCAAATCGAAACCACCACTTCCGACTATGACAAAGAGAAGTTGCAGGAGCGCTTGGCCAAGTTGTCTGGCGGCGTGGCAGTGCTCTATGTCGGCGCAGCGACTGAAGTTGAAATGAAGGAGAAGAAAGACCGCGTGGATGATGCGCTGCATGCTACACGTGCGGCCGTTGAAGAGGGCATCGTGCCCGGTGGAGGAACAGCATACATCCGCGCTGGAAAGGTCATCGTTGCATTGGAAGGCGAAAACGAGGATGAAACCACAGGTATTCGCATTGTCCTGCGCGCCGTGGAAGAGCCATTGCGCCAAATTGTTGCCAACGCAGGTGGCGAAGGTGCCGTGGTCGTGAACGCTGTTGCCGAAGGTGAAGGTGATTACGGCTACAATGCCCGCACTGAAGTGTTTGAGAACTTGTTTGAAGCAGGCGTCATTGATCCGACCAAAGTGGCGCGAGTGGCGCTGGAAAATGCAGTGTCCATTTCAGGCATGGTGTTGACCACGGAGTGTGTGATTGCTGACATCGAAGAAGAGCAGCCGATGGCCGCCGGTGCCCCAGGTATGGGCGGTGGCATGGGCGGCATGATGTAAGCCGTTGAAAACTGACTGATTTTGGAAGCCACTCCGCGGTTTGCGGGGTGGCTTCTTGTTTTAGATTTGATCCAAATGATGCACAGCATTTCGATTCACAACGTGTCCAAACTGTACGGCGAAGAGTTCGCTGTTCGGGACTTCAGCTTGCAAGTGCCCAAAGGCCAAGTATTGGGGTTGTTGGGCCCGAATGGAGCGGGGAAATCGACCTTGATGAAACTGATCACGGGTTATGTGTCTCCCACTTCGGGCCAGGTCGAGGTGTGTGGTCTGAATGTGGTTGAAACCCCCGAATTGGCGAAGGCCAAGGTCGGCTATTTGCCGGAACACAACCCTTTGTATTTGGAGATGTACGTCCGGGAATATTTGTTGTTTCTGGCGGGATTGCACGGAATGAAATCCGCTAAGATGCGGGTGGAATCCGTGATTGAGGAGGTGGGTTTGGGTGACGAAGCGCACAAGGTGATTGCCCAATTGTCCAAGGGCTATCGTCAACGTGTAGGACTAGCAGGTGCAATGATTCACAATCCGGAAGTGATGATTTTGGACGAACCCACCTCGGGTTTGGATCCCAATCAACTTGTGGAAATTCGGGAGTTGATTCGCAGAATTGGCGAGCAACGGACGGTGATTTTGTCCACCCATATCATGCAAGAAGTGGAGGCCATGTGCAATCGGGTGGTGATGATTCGGAAGGGGGTGTTGGTGGCGGATGAAACGCTACACGTTTTGGCCGAACAACCGGGTGGACTTGAAGAAGCATTCAAAACCCTGACCAGCTGATGGAAATGGGGTCTGTGGGAGACGAACGAGTGGGCTTGGTCTTACAGTCCACTGGGTCGTGGTATGAAGTTTTGACTTCGACTGGAGATCGGATTTCATGCCGGGCTCGAGGCCGACTGAGATTGAAGGGAGATCGATCCACAAACCCAATAGCTGTGGGGGATCGAGTGCGATGGGAATTGTCGGATGTGGATCGCAATGAAGGGTTGGTTACGGGCATTTTGGAGCGACGAAATGCCATCATTCGCAGGTCAGTGAATTTGTCCCGCGAATCCCATGTTGTGGCAGCGAATTTGGATCGTGCATTCCTTGTGGTCACGCTTGCCGAGCCAGCAACGAGCACTGGTTTTGTAGACCGATTTCTGGTGACCGCAGAGGCCTATGGTGTGCCCGTGACGCTTGTGTTCAACAAAGTAGATGCGACGGATGCTGGAGCACTGAAGGATTGGGATGAGGTCTATCAATCCGCTGGATATGATACGTTGCGGACGTCCGCAAAGACCGGAGAGGGATTGCCGTTGTTGCAACGTGCTCTTGCGGCCAGTGGTGTCAACTTGCTCTCAGGACATTCAGGGGTTGGCAAGAGCTCGCTCATCAATGCACTGATTCCTGGTTTGGTCTTGAAGACGGACGAAGTCAGTGACGTACACGGCAAGGGCAAACACACCACAACTTTTGCGACCATGCATCCTCTGCCTGAAGGAGGATTTGTCGTGGATACACCAGGAATCAAGGGCTTCGGTTTGGTGCATCTCGAAAGAGACTCACTTCATCATTATTTCCCCGAGTTTTTCGCGCGCCTGCCGGAATGCAAATTCCACAATTGTCTGCATCGAACCGAGCCCGGATGTGCGGTTCATGCGGCACTTCAAAGGGGAGAGGTTGCCGCGTCTCGCTTGGAGAATTACCTGGAAATGTATGAGACTTTCGACGAAAGCAGTGGATATCGATGACAGTCAAATCCGGCTGACCCACAAACCCTCAACGCGAAGAGAGGGAGAATTGTAGGTGAGAACTTGGCCCGTTCTTCGATCAAAGGTATCGAGGCCAATGGCGCGTAAAATGCCATCACCTGCTGCGCAATCCCATTCCATATAAGGCCCCGTTCGCGCGTGAATTTCCGCTTCACCCGTGGCGAGCAAACAAAATTTCAGGGCCCCACTGACAGGTGAGGCAATCACGTCTTTTGCTGCAATACCGGGTGGCACCAGGTCTTGGATGGATGCGCTTTCGTTCCAACTTGTGACCAGCCGATGGGGTTGGGCGATTGGACGGGGATGCAAAATGCATTTTTGGGTCAAATCATGCAATTGAATTTCTTCGGCACCTTGACCCTGAACTCCGATAAAGATGCGTTCGCCCAAAGGGTCGGCAACCACCCCAATTACAGGTCCATCTGAATTGCACAAAGCAATGTTCACGGCGAATCCCTCGCGATGTTTCAAATAGCTTTCTGTTCCATCCAAAGGGTCCACCAACCAGTACCAGGGCCAGGATTGACGCTCCCTCATGGGGGGCAGATGACCTTCTTCACTGATGATTGGAATTTGGGCTTTTTGAAGGACAGCGACGATGGCACGGTGGGAGTCCAAATCTGCAGCGGAAACAGGAGAACCGTCTCTTTTGGCTCGGATGACCAAATCCTCTGGGCTGGAGGCCATGTGATTCAACAAGATCAATGAACCTGCTTTGGCCGCATCCAAGGCCAGTTTAGTCAAAAATCTCAAATTCTGATGTGCCATCGCGTGGACAATTTACTGCACAAGGACTATCTTTGTCCCGACGCAGGGGTGCCGATGACACATGCATGTGAATGGCTGAGATGATACCCTTTGAACCTGACCGAATAATCTCGGTAGGGGAGCGAGCAACAGGATCTGATGAGGCGCCACAGGCGACTGCAATTGGACCCCCCGCGTCGTTGAAAAATGAAAACGATGCACAGAATCAATCGCCTTTGCAAATGGATTCCAATTGGTTTGGGATTCTTGTTGTTCTTGAATTTCACAGCTCGAGCTCAGTCGTCATCTGCCAGCATTGTGGGGCGGGTGGTTGAAGCATCCGGATCCGGGATGGCTGGAGCTCAAGTTCAGTTGGACAACTCCGCTCAATCCACTGCTACAGATGACCAGGGGGTTTTCATTTTTGAAGGCATTGAACCGGGTCAAAAAACACTGAATATCACCCTGGCTGGACATCAGCCGTTATCGATTCAAATTCAGGTTGTGCCTGGTTTTATGCGATTGGACGACTTGCTCATGGTTCCTGGAAATGGGCCGGAATTGGGACCAGCAGTGGATCCCTTGTTGGGTTCAGTTTTGTTGGAACCAGCGGCTGTGTCCGCCGTGACGGCCGGAGGACGTTCGCCGTTTGCACACCAGAATTTTACTTCGGATGAATTGCAAAAACGTGATGCGGCTGTGGACATGCCCTTTTTGTTGCGCTTGACGCCATCCTTGGTGGTCACGTCGGACGCGGGGGCTGGGGTCGGATACACGTCAATGCGCATTCGTGGATCGGACCAAACCCGAATCAATGTGACCATCAATGGAATTCCATTGAACGACGCTGAATCTCATCAAGTCTACTGGGTGGATTTGCCGGATTTGGGCAGCAGCGTTGATGGATTGCAGATTCAACGAGGTGTGGGCACGAGCACAAATGGCCCGGGTGCATTCGGGGCAACGGTTGCGGTCAACACCTTGACTTTCGAAGACGAGCCAGGTGGACGGGCTGTATTGGGTGTGGGCTCATTTGGCACCCTGCGGTCTTCGGTGAGTTGGAGCAGTGGCGAGGTGGGCGAGACTGGAATCCGCATGGAAGGTCGGATGTCGCGGATTCTAAGTGAAGGCTATGTGGATCGGGCTTCAAGTGATTTGTCAAGTGCGCAGCTGGGCGTGGTCAAATCTTGGGAAACAGGCAAAGTATCTTACACGGCCATGTTGGGGCATGAACGCACTTATCAATCTTGGTTTGGGGTGCCTGAGGTGGCGTTAGAAGGTGAACCAGCAGCCATTGAAGCTTGGGCAGCGAACAGCTACGAATACAACTATGGCGCCGATTCGGATCGAATTCAAGATTTGATTGAAAACGGTCGCCAGCACAATTATTACAATTACGACGATGAAGTGGATGATTACCGCCAGGATCATCACCAATTGCATTGGGAGCAATCAATGGGGGCCTGGCGATTGGGTTTGACAGGGCATTGGACGCAGGGAGATGGATATTATGAGCAGTTCAAAACAGATGATGACTTGGGTCGATACGGAATCCAAGATTTGGTGATTGGCAGTGACACCCTTGAAACAGGAGATATTGTTCGTCGGCGTTGGTTGCAGAATGATTTCTATGGTGCGGCGTTCAGCGCTGAACAGCGATGGGAGGATGCGATGTTGACTGTCGGGGGCGGGGTTTTTTCCTATGTCGGTGATCATTTTGGTCAATTGGTCTGGGCGGAGCATGCAGGTGAACTGACTCCTGGGCATCGTTATTACGATGGGGTTGGCCGAAAACAGGATGCCAATGTCTTTTTCCGTGGCATCAAGTCCCTTGTTGACAATCGGATTCGGCTTCAAGCGGAAGGCCAAATTCGTTCGGTTCGGTACGAAGCATCGGGTTTGGACAATGACCTGCGGACCATTGATGTCAGCGATGACTTGCTTTTTTTCAATCCCAAGCTGGGGTTGGACTGGATGCCTTCTGCAGACCAACGGGCCTTTGCATCCATTGCTGTGGCCCATCGGGAGCCCGCTCGGACAGATTATGTGGATGGACCGGGCACCAGCGATGTTCAGCCAGAGCAATTGACCGATCTGGAATTGGGATGGACCCAACGTTGGCCATCCCCCACCTCGGCTGAGGGTTCATTCCGCATGGAGTTGATTGGATATTCCATGTCATATCGGAATCAATTGGTTTTGACGGGAGCTTTAAATGATGTGGGCAGTTCCCTTCGAACGAATGTGGACCAAAGCTACAGACGTGGTTTGGAGTGGATTGCAGATTGGGAAATCAAACGAGGCGTCCATTGGTCGGGGAACCTTACATGGAGCCAAAACCGCATCCAAAATTTCACAGAGGTTTTGTATGACTATGGACTGGCCATTTCTGAAGTCCAAATTGAACACGGCGAGACGGACATTGCTTTCTCACCCAATGTGGTCGCGACGAGCGTTCTCAGCGGATCGATATTGCAAGAGTCAGCTGAGGGCAGAAGTTGGATTGGAACGGCAGAATGGGCTTTTCGCCATGTCGGGGAACAGTTTTTGGACAACACGTCAAATCAGAACCGGATGTTGCCTGCCTATGCGGTCCATGACCTTCGATTTCGTTCTGCATTTCACAGAGAAAAAGGACAATCATGGGCCATCAATCTCTTCGTGAACAACGTATTGGATGCCATGTACAGTGCCAATGGGTGGACGTACAGTTATCGAGATGGAGGTTCACAAACAGAAGTCACAGAGAATTTCTTGTATCCACAGGCGGGACGTCACTGGATGGTGTCGCTTGAATGGACATTTTGATTTTCGGGTCAGGTAACCAAGAGAAATCTGTGGGCCGTTTTTCGATGGCGGTGCCCACAACAACAAGGTCGGCTCCAGAACACCACGCCGCTCGAATGCTTGGTGCGTCATTCAATCCGCCTCCAACCACGATGGGGCAACGGACTTGTTCTCGGACAGCAGCAATCATGTTGTTGGGAATGGGGTCTCTGGCACCTGAGCCAGCATCTAAATACATCAGACGCAGCCCCAGCAGTTCGCCGGCCGCAGCTGTTGCAGAAGCGATTGCGGGTTTGTTTTTTGGAATGGGCAGGGTTTGGCTCATGTAGGCGGCGGTGGTCAATGGACCATCGCCAATGAGCATGTAACCTGTAGGGATGACCTCCAATTTCATCCGACGGATGCGCAGGGCTGCGTTCACGTGTTTGCCCACGAGCAATTCAGGGTTGCGTCCTGAAATCAGGGAAAGAAAAAGAAGCGCATCGGCACCTGAAGTCACTTGTTCGGGTTCCCCGGGAAAGAGCACCAAAGGTTTTGATATTCGTTGCCGAAGTGTGGACATGATGTCTTGTACTTCTCTGTGAATCAGTAGGCTTCCGCCAATAAGCACGTCTGTTACTGGTGAAGCACTTAACCGCTCCAGAAAGTCATGCCAAGCCTTGCCAGGTGGCAAATCATCGGGGTCAATGAGGACGGCAAGTCGTTTCTCTCCCGCCCGCATGCTGCACTCCAACCCTTCCAACCAATTCATGCACAAAAGGTACAATTAATGATATGATCTACGATGTGGGCTTGCAGCATGCCATGACCCGATGGAATGACTTCGAAGTGCACATGCTGGAGCTCGCGGGTCATGCGACGAAGCCGACGGGCATTTCGAACGGGAATGATTTTGTCTTTTTGGCCAAAAATGCAAGTGGTTTTCGCACCTGAAACCTCACGTTTGGACAGGGCATTGGTGATTTCCAGATGACGAGGCCAGCAGCAGCGATGTGACCGCCATCCATGCCAAACCATCATCCGCATTTCATGGGAAGACATGTGAAACCTGCCGAATTCATGCAGGTGCTTCGAAATGATTCCCCAAGCGAGGAATCGATCATTCCACTGCATGACTTTTTTTGCATGTCTGTCCATTGCAAACCAAACCCACCGTCCCAATCGGGTGTGAACCGTGATGCGGTAAAACGGATTTTTCACCAAACCGTCTGGAGCAAGTAACAAAACATGGTTCCAAAATGTCGGGGCTTCTGCGAGCAAAGTCAATGCAATTCGGCCTCCGATGGAATAACCCACGAGATCAACTTTGGCTTCGATGAAGTCGTGCTTGGCCAAAACTTCTCGAATCAAATCCATCCAGACCGAAGGTGCAATCGGATGATCTCCCCGCTCCACCGGGCCACTTTGACCATGGTGCATCAAATGAATGCTGAGAACGCTGGCATTTTCAGGCCACTTGTCTTGAAAAACCAGCATGTCCTCCAATGGCCGGGCGAATCCGTGAAAGGCAATGATCACTCGGTGTGAGTTGTTTTTTCGAAGGACGTATTCCATTCGCCAATGTGTTGAATCATGAACCAACCGGTCGGGGGCACGAAAGTCAGGTGAGGCGAATTCCATGTGGTCAAAGTTCTCTAATTTCGCCACGCGTTTTGACCCACAACACCAAGTTCTCAAGAATGAAAGGTTGTCGGGTAAAAAAAAAATGCCCAAAGACTCAAGTATTCATTCCGTCCTGTTGATTGGCAGTGGCCCCATTGTGATTGGCCAAGCCTGTGAGTTTGATTATTCCGGATCTCAAGCTTCTCGGTCCCTCCGGGAAGAAGGCATCGAGGTGACCTTAATCAATTCGAATCCCGCTACAATCATGACCGATCCGGTGGTGGCGGATCATGTGTACTTGGAACCTCTTGAGCCGGCTTCGATCGAAAAGATTTTGCAGGAGCAAAAAATCGATGCAGTATTGCCAACCATGGGCGGTCAAACGGCCTTGAACTTGTGCATCCAGTGCGATGAGATGGGCATCTGGGAGGAGTATGGGGTCCGCATGATTGGTGTGGACATTGATGCCATTGAGATCACTGAAAACCGTGAAAAGTTTAGGGCCCTCATGGAAAAAATCGGTGTCGGTATGGCACCACAGGCGACGGCAAAAAGTTTTCTGGAAGGCAAGGAGGCGGCCCAGAAATTTGGTTTTCCCTTGTGCATCCGACCCTCCTATACTTTGGGAGGAAGCGGGGCAAGCATTGTTTATGACAAAGATGAATTTGAATCGTCTTTGACACGCGGCTTGCACCTGAGCCCGATTCACGAAGTCATGATTGACAAAGCAGTGATGGGTTGGAAAGAATACGAATTGGAACTGCTCCGTGACAGCAATGACAATGTCACCATCATTTGCAGCATTGAGAATTTCGACCCCATGGGGATTCACACGGGTGATTCCATCACCGTGGCTCCGGCCATGACGTTGAGTGATACCACATTCCAACGCATGCGTGACATGGCCATTCAAATGATGCGGGCGATTGGAGATTTTGCGGGAGGATGCAATGTCCAATTTGCGGTTTCCAATGATGATCAAGAGGACATCATCGCAATTGAGATCAATCCGCGCGTCAGCCGCTCATCTGCATTGGCCTCCAAGGCAACGGGATATCCCATCGCCAAAATTGCCGCAAAACTCGCTATCGGTTATCACCTCGATGAACTGAAAAACCCGATTACGGGCAATACGAGTGCGATGTTTGAACCCACCATGGACTACACGGTCGTCAAAGTTCCCCGCTGGGCATTCGACAAGTTCCCGGGCGCAAAGAAGGAATTGGGGTTGCAGATGAAGTCGGTTGGGGAGGTGATGGCTATAGGTCGGTCTTTCCAAGAAGCCTTGCAAAAGGCGGCGCAATCTCTCGAGATTGGCCGAAACGGATTGGGTGCAGATGGCCGGGAATTGACAGATCAAGATGAGCTGATTGAAAGCCTTTCACATCCATCTTGGAATCGTCTGTTTCATCTGTATGATGCCTTGAAATTGGGAATTCCATTGCGGAAGATCCAGGAAATCACGAGAATCGACAAATGGTTCTTGAAGCAGATTGAGGAATTGGTTCATTTGGAACATGAACTTGAACAACATGATTTGCAAAGCATTCCGAAAGGCTTGATGCGAACCTTGAAACAAAAAGGGTATGCGGATCGTCAAATTGCACATGTGCTCGGTTGTTTGGAGAGTCAGGTTCATGAAAAGCGCACGGAAATGGGGATTACCCGAACCTACAAACTGGTCGACACCTGCGCAGGTGAGTTTCCCGCCGCCACTCCTTATTACTACTCTTCTTTCGAGGAGGAGAACGAAAGCATTTGCAGTGACCGAAGAAAAGTGATTGTTCTCGGCAGCGGTCCCAACCGAATCGGTCAAGGCATCGAGTTTGATTATTGTTGTGTGCATGGGGTTCTGGCGGCCAAAGAATGTGGCTACGAGACCATCATGATCAACTGCAACCCGGAAACGGTGTCCACTGATTTTGACACCGCGGACAAGCTGTACTTTGAGCCGGTTTTTTGGGAGCACATTTATGACATCATTTTGCACGAAAAGCCAATCGGCGTCATCGTTCAGTTGGGGGGGCAAACTGCGCTGAAGTTGGCCGAAAAGATGGATCGTTATGGAATTCCCATCTTGGGGACAAGCTACCAAGCGCTCGACTTGGCCGAAGACCGAGGGTCGTTCTCCTCGTTGCTGCGGGACAATGATGTGCCTTATCCCAAATTTGGTGTTGTTGAAACGGCAGACGAAGCCAATGAATTGAGTCAGGAATTGGGTTTCCCTCTTCTGGTTCGTCCATCCTATGTTTTGGGCGGACAGCGGATGAAAATTGTCATCAACGAGGAGGAATTGGAACGCCATGTGATTGACATTTTCCGTGACATGCCGAATAACAAAGTTTTGTTGGATCACTATCTCGACGGTGCAATCGAATGCGAAGCGGATGCCATTTGTGATGGGGAGGAAGTGCGCATCATCGGCATCATGCAACACATTGAGCCTGCGGGGATTCATTCAGGAGATAGCTATGCCGTGTTGCCACCTTACAATTTGGGGGATTTGATCATCACCCAAATTGAGGAGTATACCCGCCGCATTGCCTTGGCCCTGAAGACAAAAGGACTCATCAATATTCAATTTGCTGTAAAGGATGATGAGGTGTTCATCATTGAGGCCAATCCACGTGCGTCCCGGACGGTCCCCTTCATTGCCAAAGCTTATGGCGAACCTTATGTGAATCATGCGACCAAGGTGATGCTGGGCGAGGCGCATCTTTCTGACCTCCCGCATCAACCCAAATTGTCTGGTTATGCGGTGAAAATCCCGGTTTTTTCCTATGAAAAATTCCCAGAAGTGAACAAGGAGTTGGGGCCAGAAATGAAATCCACAGGTGAGGGAATTCGATTCATTCCCAACCTCCGTGATCCATTCTTCCGCAAAGTATACAGTGAGCGCAACCTTTATCTGAGCAAGTGATGTTGGCGGGTCTTTTGAGGACACTTTTGACCGTGGTGACCGTTTGGTTTGTTTTCAGGTGGTTGGATCGAGTCTTTGGCATGCGCCGTCGGCATTCAGCGGGCCAAAACGGCCCGAAGCCTTCTCAAGGGCAATCCAAATCCCGTCAACCTGATGACAACCAGGTGGGGGAGTATGTGGACTACGAGGAAATTGACAATTGAACGTGGGAAGCCTTTGATTCTTGCGGGAAAAGTGGCCATTGAATTTGATAAATTCGAGGCATGATTCAAGAATTCTTTTCCGACTGGAGTGCCAAAAAGGTCCTGACCCATGTCCTGCCACATATGGTCGCTGTCCTGTTTTTCGCTTTTTTGGCGGACGGATTTTATAACAAATTCGATGATGGATTCAAGTTGAGGCAATCGGATTCAATGAATTACATGGGCATGGCGAAAGAAGCCATGGACTACCGTTCTATCTACAAAGAGACCACTTATTGGACGGGTTCAATGTTCTCTGGGATGCCCACATTCCAAATTACTGGGAACAGCAAGAATAGTGTGGATCTCAGCAAAGTTTTGTTGCGACCTTTTCGCAACAAATTCACCTCCAATGAGGAATTGACCTTGTGGTTTGGCATGATTGGGGCGTACCTGCTGGCCTTGGTTTTTGGCGTCAACCCATGGCTTGCGATGTTGGCTGGTGTGGCATTTGGCCTTTCTTCAGTTAACATCTTGTATTTCGGGGCTGGACACCGAACGAAAGTTCGAGCGATTGGCTTTATGCCCGGGGTGCTTGCGGGTGCCATTTTGAGTTATCGAAGGAATTTGTGGCTCGGTGCAGTTGTTTCAGCATTCTTTTTAATTCTGCACATCGCGGCGAATCACCTTCAAATGACGTACTACCTCATCTATGTCGTGGGTGGATTTGTCCTGACCGAGCTCATCTTTCAATGGCGCAATGGACATTATTACAAAGCTGTCATGCCGGGGGTTCTCATGCTTTTGGCAGGACTTGGGTCCGCCATTCCGAATGCGGCCAATTTGATGTCGACACAAGAATATGCAGAGTACACCACACGAGGAAAGGGGATTCTGGAATTGACAGACTCCGATGAACTTCGAGCCGCCAAGGAAAAGGCTGGAGAGTCAGCTGTCCTGAAGGCCAAAACCAAAAAGAATGATGGCGGTGGCGTCGAAAAGATTGAGACGGGTGTGAACCGAGGTGCTGGATTGGGCAGAGATTATATCCTGCAGTACAGCATGTCTTATGGTGAATGGCTCGCCGTCATGTGCCCCAATTTGTATGGCGGTGAAACCACGCTTTACTGGGGTGATCAATATTTTTCTGCCGGCGCCTTTTATTTTGGAGCCATCATCATTGCGCTGTTCTTGGCTTACTTCATTGCAGGCCGTGATCGACTGAAATGGCCCATGATTGCGTTGACCCTGCTGGCCATTATCCTGAGTTGGCGCAACATGACACCCATCATGGATTTTTTCATCGATTATGTCCCCTTGTTCAAAAAGTTTCGAGACACCAAGATGATGTTGGTCATGATTCAATTGATGGCCGGGTTGGGGGCCGTATTGGCGTTGAAGGAATTGGCGCAATTGGGCAAGGCCAAAAAATCAGGAGAACCCTTGCCAGCCCAATGGACCAAGCGCAGGAATCTCTGGATGGGATCTTTGGGGGGACTGATGTTGTTGTTCGGTGTTTTTTACATCGCACCAAAGCTTTTCTTTGACTTCGAACCGGATGTCCGGAATGAGGCTTTGATGCAAAAGCGATACGCCCAGGCTTTCATGCAACAGGGCGGCGCGCAGACCATGGATGACGCCATGTACTGGGTCAAGAATCAGTATTGGCCAGAGAACATCATGCCTCAACGTGTGGAATTGTTCAAAGAAGATGTGTTGCGAACCCTTGGATTCTTGGTGCTGACCCTGACCGCAGCATGGGTATTGATCATGGGTTGGGTGCCTTTGGAAATTGTGGCCATATTTCTGGTCATTGTGACGTCATGGGATCTGTGGTCTGTGAACCGGCGTTATACCAATGAAGACAAGGTCAATGGACAGTACATCCATTGGATGAAAACGGAACAAGCCAAACTTCCGTACACCCCTTCCACGCAGCTGCTGAGCATTTTGCAGCAGGAGGAACCAAATTCGGCTGAATATGAATCCGCCCGGAAAAAGGCGCTTAGAGGAATTGAATTTGGTTATGGTGGAACCATTCCAAGGGAATACAAACAGCTCGCGGATGTGACCTCCCGATTCACAGCCATGCGATTTGAAACCCATTTCCGGGTTCTGAAATGGGATATGCCCTACACCGATGCGGAAACTCCCTATTTCGTTCAAGCCATTGGCGGTTACCATGGTGCCAAGCTTCAGCGCTACCAAGATTTCATGGAGGTTGTTTTGATGGATGAGCGCGTGGCCATGTCTGATTCAGCAGCTCTGGGCAAGCTCAGGAGCGGAATGAGAGGCATGATTGGGCACCGGATGCTCAACACAAAATACATCATGTTCGACCAGATTGAGCAGGCGGTCGAAATGCCGGAACCTGCCGGCCCTGCTTGGTTCGTGGAAAATGTGGTTGTTGCAGAATCGAACAATGACGAAATCCTCAGTACGCGTGATTTGTCTGACTTCAAGACGGCTGTGGTTCACCAGGATTTTGAAGAGCGATTGGCCGATTTGCCGGATTCACCTGGAATGGCAGTGGCAGAGTTGGTTGAATACAGGCCTGAATCCATCCGATATCGAGCTTCAAGTGAAAACGGAGGGCTGTTGGTTTTTTCAGAAATCTGGTACCCTGAAGGTTGGTATATCACAATTGACGGAGAAGAGTCTGATTTGATTCGTTCGAATTATTTGCTGCGTTCTGTCATTGTCCCCCCTGGGGAACATGAGGTGGAAATGTACTTCTCGCCTTCAGGAGGAAAAGGGGAAATGCTGGCGAATTTGGGGGCGGCGGTCATGACGCTATTTTTATTGGGCGGATTGGTGCTGACATTTTTGACTTGGAAGAAAGAACCGTCTTTGATTTCGGAAGAATGAACTTCCGATTCAGTGAATGGTTGACAAGACATGAAGTGGAAGGCGTGTGCCCAATCGGATGAATTGACCTCCGATGAGTGGGTGGAGTGGGATCGCCTCATCGCGGAAAATGGTGGTGGCTTTGTGCACTTGGATTCGCGATGTGTTCAGGCTTTGCTGATGTCTGAAGAACGAAGAGCGAGGGCCATTCGTTGGTTTGGAGAATCTGGTGATTTGTTGGGTTTGGCAGTGGTTGAAGAGGCACATGCGGAAAGCCACAATTTGGCAGGTCATTTGCAATCGGACAACTGGTTATTTTCCACTGCTTATCGTTGGTTGCACGGGGCTGATGGGGTTCTGAGGTTCCCTGTGCGGGTCATGGGGGCTTTGTTGGGATCAGGCGAACCAGGTTATTGCTTCGCCACTGGGGTTCCTGACGATGAAGCAAAGGCACACGCTGCTGAGGCCCTGAAAGCCCTGCCTGTGATCGATGGGTTTGTCCCCAGGGCCCATTTGATCAAGGATTTTCGAGTGGGTTTTGAGGCTGAGCGTGTGGCGGGTGGCCAATCCTGGCTGTCCGGTTGGACGGATTTGGAATTTGACCCTTACATGCGCGTCCCTGTCAATCCTGCATGGAAGGACTTATCCGACTACATGGCAGAATTGAAGACCAAATCAAGAACCAAGGTCAAACGCATTCTGTCTTGTTCGGATGATTGTGAAATACAAGAGCTGACGTTGTCTGAGGTCATCGAACGAGCCCATGAATTGGAACGACTTTACCGCGAGGTATATGATGAAGCGGGATTTCGCCTTGGCACCCTTAGGGCACAAGATTTGGTTGAGACCAAAAAATCTTGGGGTCACGAATTTCGCGTGTGCACATTGGTGCTGAAAGGAGAGGTTTTGGGATTCCAATGTGGGTTTTTGACGACCCAAAAAGTGGAGGCTTTTTTCGTGGGTTTTGATCGGGGTCGCCACAAGGAATTGATGTTGTATCAGCGCATGCTGCTTGAATTCATACGTTGGGGCATTGAAATGGGTGCTCAAGAAGTGGCGATGGGACGAACAGCACTCGACATCAAGTCATCCGTGGGGGCCTTGCCTGAGCGGTTGGCTTGCGTGGTGAGATTTAGAAATCCGATGCTGAACATTCTCGCGAGGCTCGCGGCGAGATGGTCTCAGCCCATGTTGGGGCCAATCAAGCGTCCATGGCGACAAGATGCCTTTGCCATGCAGCTAGACTCATCAGAAGTCCATTCCGCCATCCATTCCGCCACCAAAATCTCCTCCACGACCTGATGCCGAGCGATCTCTTCGGTTGTCCATCTGGCCGAATCGCCATTGGACAGAAAGATATATGAAACGAGATTGTCGTTTGCTGCGACTGTCTTGGATGAATGTCGGGCCTGTTGAGGTGTAGGACCACTCTCGGGTATCGAAAAGGTCGCTGATGCGGCAAGTGGCGGTGAGTGCTTGATCCAAAAACGTGCGGGACACGGCCAAATCCATGTACTTGTAGCCGTTGAACCGTCCTTGTGGCGTGACGGCGGCACCCCGATACATTCCATTGATTTGAACTTTCCAAAATGCCCCCATGGTCCAGCTGGCAAAACCGTTCAAGTTGCCGGTCCATCCAGCCGCATCACTTGCGGCTACAGCATCCCCAACATTGTTGGACAGATGGTACACACTTGCTGTCAATCGAAAGCTCCCGTTGGTACCCAATGAGCTCATGGCAATCACCTCAAGACCTTGGTCTTGACGACTGTTTAAGTTGATGAAAGTAGACGTCCGAATGCCAAGAGAATCCAAGGTGCTGTAGTATCGAATCACATCGTCGGTATGCTTAAAAAACCAAGAAGTGGTGATGGAACTTTTTCCACGAGACCATTGATGTCCAAACTCAATGGAATGGGTGTATTCCGGCAGCAGGTATGGGTTTCCAGTTCGGATGTTGCGGGGATCAGCATCATTCAAGAAAGGGTTGACTTGACGACCCCTTGGGCGGCTCACCCGCCGGCTGTAGCTCCCAATCCAGGTGTTTTCGTCATTGCGTTGTCTCGAGAGGTTGAAGGAGGGATAAGCAGAGAAATAATCGTTTTCAAAACGGGGTGCATTTTCCTCAGCAATGCGGGCTTCGGTGAAAACTTGCTCCAATCGCAATCCGAAGGACAGTCCCCAAACCCCCCACTGTTTCCCCCATGTGCCATAGGCGGCATGAACCCCCTCATCATAGCGGAAACCATAATTGGCGGCCTGAGGGTTCCATGGTCTGTAAAGTCCTTCCTCGTAAGTCAGGCTGTCTACAGCGATGTAATTGAAAGCGCTTTCGCTGCGGCTGATATTGGATTTCCAACCGATTTCCAACCGACCGTCGTCAGGCAGCGGTTTCTCGTAATCCACGGAGAAAACTGTTCGCAACCTGCTGTCATCAGTCTCGTTCACGTCGTTGGTGTTGAGGGCTGAATCGAGGTGCAATGTTTCCTCGTACATGTCTTCCAAAGCATGGCCTCGACTGTCCGATTGCCGCAGTGCAATGCGAAGATTGTGGTTCCGATCGCTGTTGAATTCTTTTTGATAGCTGACGTCGGCATCCCATCCCCAATTGTCTTGAGTTTCTTCTGTTCGTCGGAGCGTTTGAATGGTGCTTCCTGAATCCCATGATTCTGAATTCGCCAATGTGTCACGGTCCCGGCTCTCGTTGAAATTCGAATTCAGACTGAAGGACCATGTGCTGCTTTCGGACGGAAAAAAATCTGCACCTATGCGGCCTGTCCAGCCGCCGCCAGCATCAAATCCCGATCGGTCTTGAAGCAAATGAGATTGGTCGTCCAGGATCGATTGCGTGCGGTCCGAGAACCGCTCAGACCAGCGATTTCGTTGTCGCCAACCCCAAGAAGTGTAAACATTCATGGCATCGGTCCGGTGATTCAGGCTGAGATTGCCATCCACATTTGCTCCATTTCCCAGGCTGACCTGGGCATTGCCATTGAATCCTGACTTCTTTTCTTTTTTCAGCACAATGTTCAAGATACCGGCCATTCCGTCCGGGTCAAATTTGGCCGATGGGTTGGTGATCACCTCGACCTTTTCGATGGAACTCGCCGGCAATTGTTGCAGAAATGCGTTGCCTGCAGCTCCGGTCAAGCCTGAAGGTCGCCCATCGATTAAAATCTGCACATTTGACGATCCGCGCAAGAACACATTCCCGTCGATGTCCACGCTCACGGATGGAACATTGGTGAGCAGTTCACTTGCATTCGTCCCCGTGCTCGTCAGGTCGCTGCCCACATTGAAGATGCGTCTGTCGATTTTCATTTCCAACATGCTCTGCTGCTCCATGACCACCGCTTCATCCAAATTCAAAATGGTGGGCACAAGGGCGATATCACCCAGCCTCAAAGGAGGTCCGGCTTGCACAGCGTACTGCCCATACCAGGGAGCGTAGCCCATGAAAGAAATTTGGATGCCGTATTCGCCGGCGGGCAAGGACTCCACCCGAAATCCCCCGTTTTCGCCAGTGAGCCCACCGGTGACCATGGTGCTGTCGGGCAACTTGGTTACACCTACTGATGCGTATGGAATGGGGGCTTTTGAATCCGCATCGATGACCCTGCCCACAAAAGAAGGCGGAATGCCTTGTCCTCGTCTGGATTGTCCGGTGGACACCTCTGCCAAGCCAAGGAAGACGATTCCGAAAATCCACTTCAAATGCATGTGAGTTGGAAAATTGATGAATTTCAGCATTTCTCTCTATGGCGTGATTTTTAGACGTGGCTTAGCGTCGATGGTTCAATGCGGGCCACGCATCAGGAACAACAAACCCCCGATCGAGTTCAGTCACATTTGTGGAATCTTCGGGGCCTGGAAGAATCCTTGCGCACAATGTCGGACGCGAAGGGGCATCAATCAATTGCTCAGCGGGGAGTCCTCCCATCCAGTCGGTTTTGTCCAAACGGTGAATCTGAGCAGAACCTGAATGGGCCAACAAATGGTGCCACTCACGCTGGTGAATCCACCAGCCTGCTGTGTAGTTGGGGTGAGCATGAAGGGGTTTTCGGGCCCGCGTCAAATCATTCAAATGGTGAAAAATTGCACCCTTCATCAGCAAAACACGTTCGTCAATCCGAATGCGGTGTCTTTGAAGTTGGTCGGCTACATTGGGTTCGTCTGATCGTGACAATTGCTGCACCAATTTGTCCATTTTCAATGCCAGGGTGTCACGTGCATTGGGGCCTTTGAAGGCTTTCCACTGGGTTACATTTTCGGAAGCGAGGTAAAACTTGCAAGCCACTTCCAGGTGCCAGATTTGACCTGTGCGCAACCCTTTCAAAATGAAATCAAACTCGCCGATTGTCTGTCCGGTCACTTCCGATTGGATGGGCCATCCTGCGCGGATCAATTCAAAATCAGGATGATGCACAAAGAAAAATTGCAACAAGCATTCGAATTGTTTGCCCAACAACTGTGGCGCCATGGCCATTGCCTCCAGCAAAGGCTCTGGTGAATCGTCCAAGGTCAACATCCAAGCCCACCGTTGCTCCAGTTGCCTTTCGAACCAGTTTTCATCCAAAATGCTGAAGGGGCAGTTTTTGTGTTGGTTCATCAGGGGTGCTGATCCCACAGCCCAAGCAAGGTGTCGGACTTCGCGGGTTTTCAATTGCTGCAGCTTTTTGGAAAGCGAGGACGAATGGGTTGGGGCGGCCATGGAACTGCAAGTTCTGACTTCTGGAATTATCTTCGCGACACGATGCGTACGGTTTCAGAAATTCCTCATCCTTTGATGCGAATTCACATCACACAATGGAATGGGAAATTCGCCATGCGCTTCGAACTCGATCGTTACGAGCAGGTTTTCAAAATATCTGAAGAGGATGTGTCTTCCTTGGCGGATGTCGAAAGGCTCGCAGGTCAAATGACAGAGGAGGTCCTGCGTCGATTTGTCGCCATGCGGTCGGATTTTGTTGCGCGATTTCAGGAATCGAAAAACACGGAATAAAACCTCAATTGAATGAATCAATTCGGATGGCTTTTGGGCGCTGTTGCGCTGGTTTGGTGTGGAATATTGACTTGGCAAATGAAAGCTGGACCGGCTTCAGAATTGCCAGATGCCTTGCAAGCAGGCACCCGTGCGCGTGTGGCCTATGTGCATGGAGATTCACTGCAAATGGGATATGATTACATCCGCTTGTTGGAAGACCAAATCCTGACAGTGGCTGAGCGTGTTCAACTCCAACTGGACAGCCTGGTAGCCCCACTCAGAGAAGAAGCCCAGGAACTCATCGACTATGCCCAATCTGACATGGCCACGGAGTCGGATTTGGCGACAGCGAGTCAACGGTTGTCAGAGATTGAACAGCAAGTGAATCAATTGCAGGGTCGTGAGCAACAGATGCTGGCGAACATGGAGCGACAGTTGCAAAGTCAAGTGGCGGATCGGCTGGAAAAAGAGCTTGCGGTGTATGCCAGTGAAACTGGTATTGATGTGATTGTCAACTGGGGATTGTCCGGCGAGGGGGTGCTTTATGGGGCAGAAGGATTCAATGTGACACAGCCGTTGTTGAGTTTCTTGAATGCCCGCGTGGATCAGCCCACCTGGCCCGCGGACACCACATCAACACCCGGGTTTTGAGCACAGCAGAGACAAAGAAGGCCGAGCACATTGTGGACTATTTGCTCTATGTGTGGCAAATGGAAGATTTGGTCCGTGCCCTTCAGTTTGATGCCGGTGCAATCCGGGGTGTGGTGGGAACATCATCCGAGGCAGATTTGATGTGGCTGATGCAATTGGCCCAAGACCTTCAAAACCAAAATTTGATGTCCGCAGGCCATGTTGACCATGCGCAAGAAACTTTAACTGAAATGGCTCTTCTCCATGATCTGCTTTTGGGGCCCATGGAGGATCAAAAATACGTTCAGCTCTACGAAAGCGCTCAACCGCATCTTGACGTCATGTTGAAAAAGTCAGGAAACCAACCTTCGATGGAGCATCCAGTGACTTCCATGATGGTGGGCCTTTACGGTTGGTTGGTGCTGCGAATGAGAAAGGAGACACTGTCTGTAGAAACGGAAGCGAGCATGGTCGCTCTTCGTGAAATGGCCAATGGATTGGCCCGGGGTCACATCCGGGTATATCAAGGGCGTTGACGCATTTGATTGAGCGTTCGATTTCGACGACTTTGAATGCGCAAAGCGTGCGTTTCCAGGCGCAGACGGTCCAAAATGGTCGTGGTCAGCGCATGGGCGGGAAGATGAATGGTTTCATTTGGCCAACCTTCCTCTAGCGAGTCGCCAATGACGAGACAACGGAAACAATCATTGACATCGGCGCAAGCATTCGCAAAGGTTTTCAAATCAGCAGCCAAATCTGAATTTGAATCTACCACAAGCCACGCAGAAGCATGCTGTCCGATGGCATGACGAACCCGTCCAGATTCCGTTTTTACATCGGTCAAACTATGCGCTTCCGCAAAAGACTGAATCCGCTCTGAAAGGGCAGATGACGCGTTGGGCGTCCGCATGGCTACCCAGATGACTGGTGTCGTGTGAATCGTTGTCATGGGTCGGAATACGGAATGCAAGGAAGTAGGGTTTCAACCGGCCCTTTTTCTGGTCCATTTTCTCCTCTTTGACCTGTTCAAAACATCTGATTTTTCAGACCAAATCAGGGGGGGGAACTGCGAACTTGCGGATATGTCTACCTCACGCCTTCATCCCGCATTGTGGAAGCCTGAGCGCATCGATACCAAGACTGAAACGGGTCGACAGCGTTTGATGGAACTCCAGTCCAGTGATGCGGGCGTTGACGTTTTTGATGGGCGGGAAGACCAATGGTTGGAGCTCGCGCTGATTCGCGAACCCAACTTGCGTGGAAATTCGGAGGCGATTGAAGCCGCCGTTGAAAATTGGAAAACCGATCGGATTCGAACATTTGAACTGTTTCATTACCCATGGCGTCGTGCCTTGTGTTACGTTTTGCCCCGAACGGAATTCATCGAGTTGCGCACAAATCGCAATCGCAACCGAATTCGCCACGAGGAGCAGCGCATTTTTTCACAAAAGACCGTTGGTGTGGTTGGATTGAGTGTTGGGGCTTCTTTTGCCATGACCATGGCCATGGAAAGGGGTTGTGGAAAAATGCGTTTGGCTGATTTCGATACATTGGCTTTGAGCAACATGAACCGCATTCGATCGAGTGTCATGGATTTGGGTTTGCCGAAAAGTGTTGTTTTGGCGCGTCAAATCTTGGAGCAAGACCCCTATTTTGAGTTGGAAATATTTGAAGAAGGATTCACCCTGGAAAACGCCGAGGAATTTTTTGAGGGTTTGGATTTGGTTTTGGACGCCTGTGACTCGCCGGGCCCCAAAGCTGAAATTAGAATCCAAGCCAAGTCGCGTCGCATTCCGGTATTGATGGACACCTCTGATCGCGGTATGTTGGACATTGAGCGTTACGATGAACCGGCAATTGCGGAGGAATCGGGTGCTCTGCACAATCGACTTTCTGCATCTGATTTGATGCGGTTGAGAACAATGACCCAATGGGACCCCGTGGATTTGAATCTGTTTGTGGATCTGGCGAATGCGAGCAACCGTGGAAGAGAATCTCTTTCATTGGTTGGAAGCGAGTTGACAGGATGGCCACAACTCTATGCGGATGTTGCTTCAGGAGCGGCGATGGCGGCTGTGGCGGCGAGGCGAATTTTTTTGGGGGACCCCACCCCGGACACCCGACTATATTTGTCACTGGATGAGCAGCTCCCTGAACGCATCTCTTGAAAAACTGCAGCAAGCGAGTCCGGTTGCACAGGCGGAAATCCGGGTGTTCCGGTCGGCCTCAGATGAGCATCTTTGCGAAGATTTGTTGGAAGGTCACCGTGCTGTTTTGTCTGCCTATGGCATCAAACAGCTGGCCACTTTCAATCGCGATTGGATTGGCCGGGAGGATGTCTTGGTGATTGCGGCGCTGGGTTCTGACCAGCGCGTTTTGGGCGGAGCGCGAATGCAGCATTTGAAGTCATTGGATGACATGCCCATGTTTCGTGCCATTGGAGAACAGGATCCCGATTTGGCGACGGTATTGCAACCCTACCTGGATGAAGGGGCTTGGGAACTTGGAGGACTTTGGAACAGCATGGAATTGGCAGGCATGGGGGTAGAGGCGACATTCTTGATTCAAGCGGCTTTGGCTTCCATGCCGCTGACTGATGCCCGTCACTTGTTTGCCTTGACATCACCGGTGACACGCAGAATGCAGGTAGCGCTGGGTTTTGAGACTCAGGGTGGGGTGGGAGATGGTGGTTTTTTCGTGTATCCGACCCCTGCGTTGAAGGCCTCGATTGCCCGTTTCACCTTCCCGGAACAATTGGGGTTGGTCCAAAAAGAAGTGCGTACGTTTCTAAACGGAATCTGGGAAGATCCCATGGCCTTCGCTCATGAGGTGGGCGGTCCCAAAGGCCAAATGTCCGTCCGTTTTCGATTGGAATTTGCATGACTTGGAAAACATTGTTCACGGGAGGACAGGGCATTTTGTGGTTCCTTGCCTTGAGTGTGGTGTCTTTGCATGGAACGAGTCAAATCTATGTGGGCAAGCGTTTGCAAATCCTCCCAGAGTCCGCACTGCCGCAAGGCAAAGACACGCCGATTCCTGCCATCATGTCCTCACCGGGATGGGAGCCTTCAGATTTTGCGGTCCCCAATTTTCCAGCTTCTGAGGCGGCATATTGGCTTCGGATGGACTTTGATCCACAAACGGAATCGGGTCTTCTGCTCGAACTGGCGAATGCCAGCGTAGATGAAATTTCGTGCTACATGTTATGTGATGGTCGCATTGCGACAGGTGTCGGAGATGGAGTCACTACACGAACGGGGCAGTCGAGCCTTGTGGGCACATACCCGTCATTTGCCATTCCCATGGGCGACTGCGGTCGACTGACCGGATTGCTGCGTGTGCGGAGTTACAAAACCCTGATGGTGCCTCTTCGAATTACGGGGCCACGAGCGGTGCAAAGGGACAGTCACAAGCGCGACATCTTTTTCAGTTTCTATGCAGGTGTGATTTTGGTGATGTTGCTCTACAACCTCTTTCTTTTTTTAAGTGTAGGGGACAAGAGTTATTTGGAATATACCATCTACATTTTGAGCGTAGGTGGAACACAATTGGTGCTCAATGGATATGCCAAATGGCTGAATGTACATGAACTTCCATGGTTGGAAATCCGCCTTACCCATTTGTTTGGGGTATTTAGTGGAATGGCCACAATCGTTTTTGCCCAGAATTTTCTCCGGCTGCGCCAATACGTTCCAAAACTTCACAAGGTTCTTTGGGGCTACTTCGCGCTGTATGCTGTGGCTCTTCTGCTCATCCTTGTGGGGAAGTTGACTGTGGCATACAACCTGATCAATTTTTGCGCATTGGCCATTTTCTTGTTGATTCCAGGTGCGATAATTTCCAGGCGAAAAGGCTACCGTCCAGCGGGATTCTTTTTGCTGGCTTGGGTGGTTTTCATCGTTGCGGTTGTGATTTTTGTCTTGAAGGATTTCGGCATCATTCCTTACAATACCTGGACTTACTATGCTCTGCCCGTGGGGTCGGCGATTGAAGTGGTGATGCTGTCCTTGGCATTGGCCAGTCGAATCAACCAACTCAAAAGGGAGACGGCGGAGGCACGAGAAGAGCAGCTCAGGGTTTCCCGCCTCAATGAGCAAATGGTTCGCGATCAAAATGTGGCTTTGGAAAACCGCGTGGCGGAGCGAACGGAAAAGCTGAAAGAAGCGAATTCAGAATTGAATCAGACCTTGCGCGACCTTCAAGCTGCCCAACAACAGCTCGTGCAGAATGAAAAACTCGCTTCCATTGGTCAATTGACGGCAGGCATTGCCCATGAACTGAACAACCCAATCAACTTTGTCAGCAGTTCTACCCATTCCTTGCGAAGAGACATTGATGATTTGAATGAGGTGGTAGAGGGTGTGAAGCAACTCGACCCGGAGAATCCTGAAGCCGTGAAAGAGCAAGTCCAAGCACTGAAGAGGTTGCTTGAATCCCGAGACATTGCCTTCACCCAAAATGAGGTTGAGGAATTGTTACATGGCATTGAAGAAGGAGCTCACCGAACAGCAGAGATTGTCAAAGGATTACGCATATTCAGTCGGATGGATGGTGACAATTTCACCAAGGCAGATGTCAATGAATTGATTCAATCGACCCTCATCATCTTGCGAAGCAACCTGAAGCAGGATGCACAGGTAGAGGCCCAATATGCCGAGGGCATTCCCGAAATTACATGTCAACCCGGCCGTGTGAATCAAGTGTTCATGAACATCATAACCAATGCAGCTCAGGCGACCAAAGCGACCCAAATGCCATTGGAAGATCGACGAGTTGAAGTGTCCACTGCCCATGTCGAAGAAATCGGTGCGGCGTTTATTGAGGTTCGCATCAAGGACAATGGCATTGGCATGGATGAAACGACCCGAGGTCAAATTTTTGATCCTTTCTTCACCACAAAGTCTGTGGGAGAAGGTACTGGGTTGGGCATGAGCATCGTGATGGGCATCATGCGAGATCACAATGCTGAAATTGTTGTTGAATCTGAGCTGGGTCAAGGTACCGAGTTCCTTCTTAGATTTCCCGTATGATAAACGTGCTCTATTTGGATGATGAGGAGTTGAATTTGACGGCATTTCGCGCTGCATTTCGCCGGGTGTTTCAGGTCCATGTGACCTCTGAACCAACAGATGCAGTGCGCATCTTGCGGGAGCATCCGATTGAGGTCATCATTTCAGACCAAAAAATGCCCACCCTTTCCGGGGTGGAGTTCTTCGAATTGATCACACCAGACCATCCAGAACCGGTGCGCATGCTGTTGACAGGGTATGCCGATATCGATGCGGTCATTGACGCCATCAACAAGGGCCAAGTCTACAAATACATCTCCAAACCTTGGAACGAGGCAGAACTTCGTCGATTGGTGGAGGAAGCTGCTGATGTGTATCATCGCCGACGGGAGGTGGCGCAGGCAGGGCAGAAGTTGATTGAGCGGATGGACCGTGCCCGTCTGTACGCCCACGACATCCTGAATCATGCAGAGCCACCGAAGGATTTGGCTTCTCCCGTGGTCATGGAGATTGCGGGCTTGGCGCGCAAAATTGATCAAACCCTAGAAGGACAATCTGAGGACTGAGTTGGGGTCATCAATAAGCCGACTTTCAAATGGAAAATCGGCTCTTAACAGGGTTCTTCATCCCTCTGGCTTACAAATATTTGAAGTCCTCTCCAGGTTGGATGTTTTTCAGTGTGGCGAGAATCAAGCGAATGCAATTCTCCACGTCGGTCTTGTGCACCATTTCCACGGTTGTATGCATGTACCGAAGCGGCAAACTGATCAAGGCTGAAGGCACACCCATATTGGAGTACGCAAAAGCATCCGTATCCGTCCCTGTGAAACGGCTTGCCGCCATTCGCTGGAGGTCGATGTTTTCTTTTTCTGCAGTGTCGATGATGCGCTGAAGCAAGTTGTTTTGAACCGCAGGTCCATAGGTCACGCCAGGCCCTTTGCCAGCTGCCACATCGCCCTGATCGATTTTGTTCATCAAAGGGGTGTGGGTGCAATGGGTCACGTCCGTGACAATGGCTACATCAGGCTGGATGCGCTCGGCAATCATTTGGGCTCCTCGCAAACCGATTTCTTCTTGCACACTGTTTGTGATGTACAGCCCAAAGGGCAACTGAGTTCCGTCTTCATGCAACAACCTAGCAACTTCAGCAATCATAAAACCACCAGCGCGGTTGTCCAGGGCCCGTCCGACGTACCAATCTTTGTTGAGCACGATGAACTCATCTTCATAGGTGACGACACAGCCCACGTGAATGCCCATGGCTTCCACTTCTTTCTTGTCTTTGGCTCCGACATCGAGAAAGATGTTTTTCATGGAAGGTGATTCCTCCTTGCCCGGTGTCCGAGTGTGAATTGCTGGCCATCCGAATACGGCCTTCACCATGCCACTGGATGTGTGAATATTCACACGTTTCGACGGTGCAATTTGGTGGTCACTCCCGCCGTTGCGTCGCAAGTAGATGAAGCCATCTGCAGTGATATAATGCACGAAGTAGCTGATTTCATCGGCATGGGCCTCGATCACCACCTTGTACTTCGCTTCTGGGTTGATCACACCGACCACGCTGCCATAGCTGTCAACAATGTATTCGTCGATGTATGGTTTGATGTAGTCGAGCCACATTTTTTGTCCCCCGCTTTCAAAACCCGTCGGGCTCGGATTGTTGATGTAAGCCTCAAGGAACTTTTCGCTTGTTCGCGGGATGATTTTCTTTTTTGCCATTGCGCAAAATTAGACCAAAGGCTGTCCGCCTCGGAGTTTCATTTGATTCGCTTTTTGGGTGAGTTGTCGTGTGGCATTGTTGCCGCACAGATGCTATTGAGAACTGAAGTTGTGGGACTCTGTTTCCCGTTGTGGGCAGCAGAATCAGGACACCACTTTTGTACGTCTTCGCCATGGGCGTTGTCAGAAGGGGTATTCGTTCTTGTCAATCAAATGCTGGGCAATGCGTTGCCGCGCCTCCTTGGTGTTGAAGTCCTCAGTTTTGCAAAATCTTTTGAGTCCCATCAACATCATTTTCAGCTCGTCCCCGTCCGCAAAAGCGAGCAAGGTCTCTTTGCCGGCGCTGTGAATCCACTCCGCAGATTCGTAGGCATACACTTTCATGATTTCCGTTTGCAAGGACACATCGTCACGCATACCCGCGAGCTTTTGCACCCGCAGAACGGTGGATTCCAATGTGTACAGCCAAATGGTCATGTCTGCAATGCCCATCAAAATTTCCTGCTCTTTGGCCAAGGTCATCATGAGCTTTTGAGCTGCTGAACCCGCGACCATCAAGATGGCCTTTTTCAGATTGCGTACATACCCCAAGTGGGCTTCGAAAATGTCTGTGGGTGTAGACTCGAAATCAGGAATCCCCGTCAATTCTTGCGCCACAGCCATGGCGGGGCCCATCAAATCCATTTCTCCCTTCATGGCCTTTTTCAAAATCATATCCACAGTCAACATGCGGTTGATTTCATTTGTCCCCTCAAAGATTCGATTGATGCGGGCGTCTCGGTAGGCCCGTTCTGCGCGGGTTTCGGCACTGTATCCCATGCCGCCATGGATTTGGACAGCCTCATCAACCACATAATCAAGGATTTCTGAACCCAGAACTTTCATCATGGCGCACTCGGGGGCAAAGTCAGCGATGCCTTTCAAAGTGGCCTCCCCATGTTCCATCCCTGAGGTTTTCAATCCTGAGATGGCGTCATCAATGTTTTGCGTGGCCCTGTATGTAGCGGCTTCACAAGTGTAGATGCGGAT
>JBMYZL010000007.1:0-124145 GCA_049610385.1 Flavobacteriales bacterium | reverse complement strand
ATGGGCAGCAGGTTGCACTTACGCGGATGCAGAGAATTACGATGAAAACGCCGTGGTGGACGATGGTTCGTGCACCTGGGGTCCTTGCGAGGTGTGCGTGGGTGACCTCGATGGGGACAATGTGGTGGTCGTCACGGATGTTCTCCTCCTTTTGAGTGTGTTCGGCACTTCATGTCCCTGATGTGTGCAACCCATTCCAGAGCATCTGCGTTTTGTGCATACAATTGACCAAACCCCACCCATGAAAAACATCCTTACCCTTCTCTTTCTGACGTTTGCCGTTGCGGTGTCAGCCCAAGGTTCAGAACACATCTTCATGTTGCACTATACCGTAGATGGGGCTGCGGAGGACGACACCTTATTCGTGTATTTTGAAGCCACCGAGGTGGAAGTCCCGTGGGCAGGTACCATTTCGTTGGTTGGTGATTCGGGCTTCACTGTTATGCCTTGTGGGGGGCCTAATTACCCTGTAGAACCTGTTGTAACCGTGACCATTGCTGATTGCAATGTGCCGGGTGCCACGGTGACGGCCATCGCTCAACTTGACACGTCGATCAACCAGGTCAATAGTTACTGGTACAATGCATACGTGGACATGGTTCCTTGTGAAACGGATGAAGAGGAAGACGATTTCCCGTGGGAAGATTTGGACGAGGATGCCCTTGCCCAATACCTCGATGGCCTTTGCGGGGATACGCTTAACAACGATTCGTGGTGGTATTGCGGGTTGCTTGAAAACCTGATCGCATGCCAGGACGGTAATGAGGAGGCGTGCGATGATTTGGCCGAATGGCTTGAGACAGCGGATTGGTCGTGGTGGCAGGGCACGGATGAAGAAGAGGGGGATTGCAACGCACAGTTCATCGTCATGCAAGCTTTTGGGGAGGACTCCGTTTTAATTGCGAACGAGTTGTTTGTGTTTTTGCTGGACTACAACGAGGAGAACGATTACCTCTGGGACTTTGGTGACGAAGGAAGCAGTGACGACCCCTTCCCGTCTTGGCAGTACGAGACCGACGGTCCTTATGTCCTGTGCTTGACGGTGAGCAACGAGGAGGCGGGTTGTTCGGAGACCTTCTGTACGACCTTGAGTGTGGACTCACTGGGCTGGATCAATGGATTGCAAGACGGGTTTTCGATTCAGGTGTTTGCAGGAGACCCTGGCAACGTTTCGCGCATCGCTTCAGCAGAATACCCTGTTGAAATGCCGCGGGTTTACCCCAATCCTTCAACAGGAGATGTGGTACAGGTGGAGTGGAAAGGAGTTTCCCGCGGGCCGGTTCAATTGGGTGTTTGCGATATGATGGGAAATGAGTTGCATCGACAGGTGATTAACGTCGGAGCCTCTGATGCGGTATTTTCCATCCAGCAGAACCTGGCGCCGGGACTTTACCTCATACAACTGAGGCAAGGGGACATCAAACGAACCACGAGGTGGGTGGTGCGGTGAACCTTGCTGTTCGCAGCAGCTAAACTGAACCCTCATTCTGGACAGAATCGTGTGGACATCAACCTGAATCGTTTCATCCTTTTTCAGGCTCGCCGTACCTTTTGTGGATGCAGGATTCATTGAACAGGAGATTTCAAGCGGCAGTTAAAGACATTGAAGATTTCCCCAAGCCAGGAGTGACTTTCAAAGATCTCGGTGGGGTGTGGCGAGATCCAGAATTGTGCCGGGATGCGGTGGCCGTGCTGGTCGAGGCTGCGAGTGCCCTCAATGTGGAGGCGGTGGTTGGAATTGAGAGCCGTGGATTTTTATTGGGAATGCCACTGGCCATGGCACTTGGGGTGCCGTTTGTGCCCGTTCGAAAGGCTGGAAAATTGCCCGGTTCAGTTCTCCAGCAATCCTATGCTTTGGAGTACGGAGAGGCCATCATTGAGTTACAGACCTCCGCCATTCAACCTGGCCTGCGGTGCTTGGTCCACGATGATGTGTTGGCAACTGGTGGCACAGCCAGTGCTTGTGCTTCACTCATCAAAGCAACAGGAGGCCAAGTGGTGGGCTGGTCATTTTTGGTTGAATTGGCCTTCCTGAATCCAAGGACTCGTCTGGAGCATGGCCCCAGTTATCTGCCGACGTTCATATCGGTGACTTGAGCATGCGATGATTTCAGGCATTTGCATCAAGTCTCTCGCTCCTTCGCTGAAGGTCTCATCATCACGGCGAGCCTTTTTTACATCATGATTCAGGTCGGATGTGCTCGTCATCCTTAAAGATTGACCACTCCCAAGAGGAAATTTCAACGGTGGTCATCGGGATGCAGCTTGGATTGTAGAATTTCAGTTGGATGGTTTTGTCCAAACCATAAGGGTCAAGATGGATTTTTGCGCATCAACTTGAAAATCCAGAAGGCTGCGCCGATAACGACAAGGACCACACCTATGTTGAACAACTCCTCGGCCCCGATGTAATGGTTGAGTTTGAAGGTGACACCGAGCAACATCCCAACAAAACCAAGAATCAGAAATGCGGCTGCAGGTCGAGAGGGTCTCATGAGTCAAAGATAGCACTTTTCGGGCGTGATTGAAAGGTAGAATCACAGGCCCCTTTGCGGCAATGCCTTTTGATGCGAGGCCGCAAGGAATGTCAATTCCACAGGTTCCACCGCTTCAGTCTCTCCCATGGACACCGTGACCATTCGGATTTGTTGAGATGCATTTCCCACCCAATTCGCGCTATTTCATCGGTTGGACGCACGCCTCATTTTGTTCCAATGGATATTCGGTTTGGAGTGGATTTAGGTGCAAGGTTTTCCGGCTGTTTGCCAATCCCACGGTGTCATCCGCCAGAAGAATGATACGCCAAGGGGTGGAGAAAGGTCCGTGAACTTTTGCCTTCCATGGATGAGGTCCTCCGACCAGTTCGGTTTTGAGCAGACCTCTGGCCGTATCCACGATCAGGGTCATGACTGGATAATCGGCCAAGGCGGTCTCATGGATGGCGGCATGCATTCCATCATCCCACCGAAAAGTGACGGGGGTGTTGACGGCATTCGAAACGCCATGGGTGCAAAAAATGGACGTGCTGTCCCAATTCGCGAGGACTTCAGTTTCGTTCAACTGCAAAGTTTGGTGCAGATGTTCGCAATTGTCATCATCACCAGGAATCCACCACGACATGGGGCCTCCGGCCAAGTTGATTTCGGAATGTTCCTCAGCAATCCAAATGGTGTCATGGGCTGGATGTTCTGGAAAATGAGTCCGAAACGCAATTCTGTCGTTCGTGACTTGGAATTCAACAGACCAACTGTAATCGTGTGGCCCCAGCAAATCCACTTGACCACGGATGGACTCAGAATGCAATTGTGCGTCCTCTCCCCAAGGGAGTTTGTAATCTTGAATCACGGTGTCGGGTCCGTGCATGCCGACGGCAAATTGCCCCCAACTCAAAGCTGGCCGATTGTGAGCAAATTCAAATCCCAATGAAGATCTTTCAATCACCACCTGTCCATCCCGATCCACGCGGTAGCACATGTTGGATCGATCATCCAAATAGGCATGCAAAACGACGCGCCCATTGGGCGATTGCAGCATAAGGGATTTGTCTTGTGATGAGGCTTCATTGCCTTGACATGAGACCAACAAGGCGGCGGTGTACATCCATCCGAAAAACAAGGAAACAGCCTTCATGGAAAGAGAATCAGTTGCGCCTGGTGACGTTGAGTTCCAGTGGCAATTTGCATGATGTCTTTACCTGACGAGGGAATTGCATCTTAAAATTGACCGGTATCTGTCAAGGGGGAGAACATCACTGAAATACCCGGACGAAATCTACAGCCATGAACTGAGGAAAGGAGGTGCTGGCATCAGGGTAGCCAGGCCAGAGACCACCTACAGCCACATTCAAGATGAAGAAGAAGGGGTTGTCGAAGGGATAGTTCTGATTCCCGGTAACGTTATTGTTGACACTGTAATAAGGCTGGTCATCCAAAAGCCAGGTGATCCCGTTTTCATCCCATTCAATGCTGAACACATGGAATTCATCTGCAAAAGATTGTCCAAAAGGGATGCTTGTGCCTTGCCCGACATATTGATGTTGTGAATAGTCATTCCCATAGTGGATGGTTCCGTGGACCACGTTGGGGCTGGACCCGATCAATTCCATGATGTCAATTTCACCGCATGCAGGCCAGCCGACATTGTGGAAATTCGCCCCGAGCATCCAAATCGCGGGCCAAATCCCTTGACCTTCGGGAAGCATGGCACGTACATCGATTCGTCCATATTGGAATTCTTGCAGGCCGATGGATTTCATCCGCGCGGAGGTGTAGTGGAATCCGTTCTGGCGCGCGACAATCATCAAGTGTCCATTGTGGACGTATGAATTGTCCGTACTCGACGTGTAATTTTGCAGTTCTTGATTGCCCCATCCAGAAGCACCCAGGTCGTAAGTCCAGTTATTGAAATCAATTTGGTCTCCATTGAATTCATCCGACCAAATCAGCTCCCGTCCCGGATAACTTTCCGCAGACATATAACCCGCTGACTCCACCCCGATCAGGGTGTCGTCATTCCTGATCGTGCCAATAGCTGATTGTTGTCCATCGGCGAAAATCGCATGTTCGGATCCCACAAGAACGACCCGGAATTGTTCATCTTCTTCCAGGTAATCATCCACGACAATGGGAACGAGGATGGATGCTGCAGTTTCACCTGGTTGAAATGTGATGCTGCCGGAGGTGTCCTCAAAATCTGAACCACTCCCAGCTGTCAAAGCATGGGTTTCAAAGTGAACGGTCACCACGCGATTCGACACCCGGTCCAAAACCACAGGGAATTCAAAAACAGCATGCGATTCATTCTCGTCAGCTGCCACGTCAATCGGGAGCATCACATGGGGGAGGGGCTCAGCGGTGGTTTCTTTGCGACAATGTGTCAGCAAAAGCAGTCCTAAACAGCTGGCGGTGAGGAGGTGGTACGTTTTCATGAGGTTGCCGGTCACTCAAAGATAATCCAAGCCCATGAAGGGATTGGACTTGTACGCTACAAAAACTAAATTTCCATCATGTTTCGATACGCAACTTGGCTGGGATTGATTTTCATTTCTCGATTGGCATGTGCCCAAGGGTTTTTGACAGTAGAAGGCACGGAAATCGTCAATGCAGAAGGGCAACCCATCTTGCTCCGTGGAATGGGGCTTGGGGGATGGATGGTGCAAGAAGGGTATATGTTGCAGACGGCTTCATTTGCCAATCCACAACATGAAATTCGAGCGACCATAGAGGACTTGATTGGGGAGGCGGCCACTGAAACCTTCTACGAGGCATGGTTGGCAAATCATGTCCGACAAGCCGATATCGATTCCCTCAAATCCTGGGGGTTCAATTCCGTGCGAATTCCCTTGCATTACAACCTCTTTACCTTGCCCATTGAAGAAGAGCCGGTCGTTGGTGAAAACACCTGGCTCGATGTGGGTTTTGCGTTGACCGATAGTGTGCTGTCCTGGTGTGCCCAGAATGAGATGTATGTGATTTTGGATTTGCATGCCGCGCCGGGGGGACAGGGATATGATGCAGGGATTTCTGATTATGATCCCACCAAACCGTCTTTGTGGGAGAGTTCTGAGAACCGAAGCAAAATGGTCGCGCTTTGGCAGCGAATTGCCACTCACTATGCGGATGAAGCTTGGGTGGCTGGTTACGATTTGTTGAATGAACCCAATTGGAACCTCCCAGGGGGTTCTGCTTTACGGGCCTTGTACGAAGAGGTCACCGACAGCATTCGGGCAGTGGATCCGGATCACATTCTTTTCATCGAGGGCAACTGGTTTGCCAACGACTTCACTGGATTGACGCCGCCGTGGGATGACAAACTGGTGTACTCACCGCACAAGTATTGGAGCATAAATGATGTGGGATCTATGCAATTTGCGCTCAACTTGCGGGAGGACTATGGTGTGCCTTTGTATCTGGGGGAAAGCGGGGAAAATTCCAACGTCTGGTTTCACGATGCGATTGACCTTTTGGAGGGCTTGAACATCGGTTGGGCTTGGTGGCCGATGAAAAAGATCGAGAACATCGCAGGTCCATTGTCCATCACCAAAACGGAAACTTATCAAGGGCTTCTGGATTATTGGAGTGGATCGGGCACGGCCCCAGATCCGGAGGTGGCTGTGGCATCTTTGATGGAATTGACAGAGAATTTGCGAATTGAAAATTGCACATTTCGCCCAGATGTGGTCGACGCCATGTTCCGGCAGGTGGCCACAGGAGAAAATGGGACATTGCCATTCAAAGAAATCCACGCCATTCCCGGTGTGATTCCCGCTACGGATTTTGACATGGGTGCTTTGGGAGTGGCTTATTGGGATGCTGATGTGGCCAATTATCATGTGTCAACGGGTCAATACACCGCATGGAATCGGGGGTGGTCCTACCGAAATGATGGGGTCGATATCGAGCCATGCGCAGACCCGAACTCGCCCAATGGCTTTAACGTGGGTTGGACAGCAGATGAAGAATGGCTGGGTTACACTGTGGATGTTTCTGCTTCGGGGTTGTATGATGTTGGTTGCCGTGTGGCTTCTGAATTGGGCTCAGGCCGAATTCGTCTGGTGCAGGACAACGTGCCTGTGGGACCCTGGATGGATGTGCCCAACACAGGAGGAAATGAGAATTGGCAGACGGTGTGGTTGGAAGGTGCCTTGTTGGTTGCAGGTGAATCCAAGTTGCGCATAGAAATGGAACAAGGAGGATTCAATCTGGGATTTTTGGACTGTGTCTTCACAGGTACTTTTCTCGAAGACATCGATTTGGATTTCCACACAGCGCAAACGCTTGACGACGAACATGTGGAGTTGTTCGTGAACAAACCGATGGCCTTCCCCAACAACCCTTTGGCTTCGGATTTTCAGTTGCGAAGAGATGGTGAAGTGCTGCCCATTGTGGGGGTGGATTCAGATCCAGTGAATCCCCAGAGATTGATTTTTGCTGTTGCTGAGGCCATGACTGCAGGACAGGAATTGACCCTATCGCATTTGGGTTCGGGAATCACGGGTGTGAATGGAGAGGGGTTGGCGCTGTTCGAAGATGAGCCGGTTCAAAACAACCTCAATTTTCGCTTTGCCATTCCTGGGTGGATTGAAGCGGAGGACTTTGTGCGGCAAGAAGGCGTGGAACTGGAGGCAACCACGGATATGGGGGGTGGCCAAAACGTGGGTTACTTGGATCCAGGAGATTTCATGGAATACGATGTGCGGGTGGACCACTCGGGAACCTACAACATCGCATTTCGGACGGCGTCCGCGCAAGGGGGTGGCGCCATAACGATGGAGTTGGTTCGGTCGGATGGAAGTTCTTTGTTTGTCTGCGCGCCTTCGTTTCCGCCTACAGGGGATTGGCAATCATGGGAAACCACCACCGAAACAGCTGAATTGGATTCGGGCGTTTTCACCTTGCGGGTGGAGATTACAGAAGCCCCTTTCAATTTGAATTGGATGGAATTTGAATCGGATGAAAACACGGAACTGCCGTTTCAATTTCCATTTCAAACGGTGGTCGCATACCCCAATCCTTGCTTCGATGAAGTCAACCTCGCGTTTTCCTTGATATTTCGGCAGAACTTGACCCTTTCCGTTTTTGATGTCTCTGGTCGGCCTGTGTGGGGCAAGCAATTCGAGGATGTATCCTCCTTTTCAGAGAATATTCCTCTGGACGGCTGGGCACAAGGAATGTACCATGTTTTCGTGGTGCGGGAAGATGGCACTGTCGACCGGGGGGCTTTTGTAAAGGTGTCCCATTGAGCGGAACTTAAAGCCAAAAAAAAGGGAACCGACTTCGGTCGATTCCCTTTCAATTCATAGCAGATGAGTGATCACTCGCCTGCGACCATGCGAATGGTCCAGTAAGCCTCACCTGGATTGGCACCGTAGTCAATGATCACGGTCACTTTCTCAACTCCATCGTTGTTGCTGTAGTCAAAAACTTCATATGTGATGGTCTCTACAGGCATGCCTGTTCCGTCATTGGCCAGTTCACCACCATTGTATGGCTTGTTCCATCCCAAGTATGCACCTAAGCCATTGACGGTGATTTCTTCGTCGGTTGCAGCAAAGGTGTGCATGCCAGACCCGAAGACATCGAACGGAGCGGCCAAAACCCCTTCGTCCAAGCATTCATTGTTGCCACCCATGTAGCTCTCAGCCCAGACTTGGCCAAGAACATTGATGTCCAATGTCCCGTCGTCATAGAATGTGAACTCGTCATCCAACTGGCAAGCGCGCTCGACAAGACCGGCTTCATTAATGCCACCCCACCATTCACCGCTTCCAGGAGCTGGCCCCACGATGTAGGAACCGACGCCATCCAAACGCCATGTTTTTCCTTCCGCGCTGGACATGTCGGCAGCTGTGAAGACAGCCGAACTGATGGAAATCACATCAGAAGCTTGATCACTTTGGGCATTGTCATCGCTCGCTGTCAAAGTTACAGTGTAGTCTCCATCGCCAGCATAGGTGTGCACAGGGTTCTCCTCCATGCTCGTGTTTCCATCTCCGAAATCCCAAGAATACATGGTCGCGTTGCTCGAAGTGTTGGTGAAGGTGACCGTGCTGCCATCCTTGACATACGAGAATCCTGCAGTGGGCTGTGCGGAAGGAATCGGTGGAAGGTCCGCTGGGTTGTGGTAACTCACCAAGTGGAAGTTCCACGAGAATCCGCCATCCAATCCGACGATGGCGATTTCCAAGGTATCCGCGATGTCACCTTCGGCCATGTTGAAGATTTGAAATGTCTTGCTGGCCACAGGGATGTAGTTGTCACCCGTTTCGGTTTTGTTGGGCAGACCGATGTATGCCCCGAATCCATCAATGGTAATGGTGTTTGCTGAGGTGTTGAAATCGTAGGTGTAATCTCCACCATTCGCGAATGCGCTCAAGTCTTCAGCCCCGGGCCCTGTGAATACACCGGGCTCAGTTTCATCGAAGCAACCTTCGGGCTGGCCCAGCCAACCTCCATTCGCATCGGCATCCACAAATACGGTTCCACCGGTGTTTTTGTCCCAGCTTCCATCGGCATTGAACGTGTACGCGTCATCCAGGATGCATGGACGATCACCAAGCGGGGTCACCCCACCGAATGACCACCAAGAGTTGTCTCCAATGCTTGGACCAATGCCAAGGGCTACGTCTTCACGGTTCAAGTACCAGGTTTTACCCGAAGTGCCAGACAAGAATTGGCCCGCTGTGTTGGGGTCTGTGATGATGATGGTTTCTGACTTTGCAGCAGATCCGCCTGCTCCCGTGGCCGTCAATACCACTTCATAGCTCCCCGCTGCGTCATAAGTATGCGTGGGGCTTTGTTCTGTGCTGGAGTTTCCATCGCCAAAATCCCATGCATAGGTGGTCGCATTCTGCGAATAATTGGTGAACACCACTTCCGCCCAGTTGGCGTCACTCACTTCATACTGGAAGCTGGCGATGACACTTGCTGGATCATCAGGCTCGTCTTTTTTACAGCTTACCACGACCAAACTGGCCAGAAACATGACGCTTAAAACTTTAATCGTCTTTTTCATATTTACAATCATTAAGAATTGGGTTGAATTAAAATGAGTCTCAAGTCACAATTAGTTGAAGAGTGAGGCAGCAGGATACGTAGTGAGTCCAGTACCCAACAAGGTTTCCTCCAGCGCAATGGGCAACCAGAGGTCTTCTGCATTGAAATTGGCGGCTTTGTCGCCGTCCCCTATAAACAAGTCAGCATTCGCTCGACCTGAGCGAACCAAATCAAACCACCGGTCTCCTTCGCAGGCCAATTCTGCGCGGCGCTCATACCAGATCAAATCCAGCAAACTCCATCCCTCTTGGTTCATCACTTCTGCAGAAGTGCGGAACAAGCCCGTGTTGTCTCCAGGTCCAGCTGCTCGTTCTCGGACCCTGTCGATGTAAGTCATTGCCAAGGCGTCATCACCCGAACCCCGATGCAGGGATTCTGCAAGCATCAACAGAATATCTGCATAACGGAAAACATGGGTATTCAGGGCTTTGGTGAGTTGTTCATCGCCACCATTCACATTGCTGCCAGCGAATGCCTTGAAATTCCCATATTTCTCCTGCCAGTATCCTGTGAAATCCACAGGGTTGTTTTGCGTCTCATCAATCACAGGGTTGCAGCTGAGGCCCGCATCAGTCAGTTCTTGGGTCAACTCTACTTCATCCGTCAAAGCCACGTCCCTGCGGTAGGTGTCGTCATCGAGGAAATGATTCCACAATCCCTCTGTAACTGACATGAAACCCCATCCCGCTTCATAGTCGGGGTGGTCACTGCACAATCCACGAATTCCACAGAGTTGAATCATTCCATTGCCGTCAATGCCTTCAAACCAACCCCAGTCACTGGACCACAAGTTGTTGTGTTGAATTTCGAAGACTGACTCCGGGGTGTTCCGGATGTTCATGCCGTAGAGATCTTGCATGTCATCCATCAATTCATAAACACCCAAATCCACGATTGCCTGAAAAGCAGAGGCAGCTTCATCGAAAAGGGAAACATCGTCCCCCTTGAGATCGGCCCAGTAGAGATAGGCCTTGCCCATCAAAGCCAAAGCTGCTCCCTTGGTTGCTCGACCTTCTTGTCCCACTGGCGCCGCGATGGGCAATGCAGCGACTGCTTCCTGACAATCTTGAACCACCTGCTGCATCAATTCGGACATGGTGTTTCGGGCCACGCCAACTTCGTCTGGGGCCAAAGGAGATGTGATGACCGGAACCGGGCCAAAATGGCGAAACAACTCAAAGTGGTAATAAGCGCGAAGGAATTTCGCCTCGGCTTTGTAGACCTCAACCGCCTCAGACTCAACATTGGTCAGATCGAGCAAGGCATTCACCCGGTTGATTCCGATGTAATTCCTGCGGTACATGGGGTGGGTTGTGACGTTCGTGTTCGTATTGGTGAAGTCGTCGAACTCTTGCCAACCAGGTTGATCGTTGTTGGAAGGGTCTCCTCCCGCATTGGCATTGTCTGAACGAATCTCCCCAAACATCACAGGTGAAATCCACTGGCCGAATGCCATGGACCAACCGAGGGGGTCATAAGCACCGATCAGGGCTGAACTGACTTGTTCTTCGGTTTGGTAGTAGTTGCTCGATAAAAATTCATTTACCGGCTCTACTTGAAGGCGTTCTTTGTTGCAAGCCACCAACAAAATGGAGATGCCGGTCATGGCGGCCAGGATGTGAAATGTGATTTTCATGATTACTGTGGCTTAAGCTTAGAAGGTCACGTTGAGGCCAGCTCCCAAAGAGCGGTTGTTGGGATAAAACCCTTTGTCTATGCCTGTATCGAGAATCCAGCCACTGGTGCCGATGTCTGGATCGAACCCGCGATAATTTGTAATGGTAAACAGGTTGTTGGCGGTGAGATAAAGCCGAACTTCTTTCATTTTGGCTTTGTCAATCCATTCTGCCGGGAGATTCCAGCCCAACTGCAGGTTGCGCAAGCGCAAGAAGCTTCCCTTCTCTACATAAAAATCGGAGGGACGTTGGTTGTTGTTCGGGTCGATGGATGTCAATCGTGGCAATTCCTGGCTAGGGGTTTCGGGCGTCCAGCGACCAAGCCAGAAGTCTTGGTAGTTGGAGAAAGTGACATCGGAGCGTTCGTATGTTCGGTAAATGTCATGACCCAATTGCGCATTGAAAATCGCATTCAAGTAAAACCCCTTGTAAGTCAAGTTTCCGCTCAATCCAATGATGTGTTTGGGCCATGGATTGCCGATATCAGTGATGTCATCGGAATTGATGATTCCGTCGCCATTGCTGTCCAGAAACCGCAAATCTCCGGGCTCTGCATTGGGCTGCAGCAAGTCACCTTCTGCATTGATGTGTCCGAAGATTTCCGCCTGAGACTGGAAGATGCCATCGGTTTGGTAGCCGACAAAATGTCCCACGGCATAGCCTTCTGTCATGCGTGTGATAGGGGTGTTTCTGACAGGCCAAGACCAACCATTTAAGAACCCAGTTTCTCCAGCCACCGTGATGACTTCATTTTTGAAGTGGGTGTAGGTCAACTGTGAAGTCAGCTTCAAATCTTTTTGCCCCATTTTGTAGCCGATGGCCAGCTCAATGCCTTGATTTCGAATCTCTCCAAGATTTGAAATGGGGTTGTTTGTGGCGCCGATGTATCCCGGGATTTGTTGGGTCATCAGCAAATCTTTGGTGGTTTTGCGGTAAACATCGGCCTCGATGGAAAGGCGGTCATCCAGCAACCCCAATTCCACACCGATGTCGATTTGTTCGCTTTCTTCCCATTTGACATTGGGGTTTGGCGGTGTGGCCAAGGCTGTGCCTGTATTGAGCACTTGGTTTTCAGTTCCAAAAGCGTACGTAAAAGCGTTTTGGATTCGCGAAACGTAACTCAATGGGGCAATGCGATCGGAACCATTGACCCCCCATGAAGCACGGACCTTCATGAAACTGATGTTTTCAATCGTTTGCATGAACGGCTCTTTCGACGCAACCCATCCGAAGGAGGCCGAAGGGAAGACCCCGAATTGATTGCCGGGTCCGAAATTGGAGGAGCCATCGCGTCGAACCGTCGCGGAAAACAGGTACTTCTCGTCATAATTGTAGAGCAGACGCCCGAATGTGCTGATCAATGCATAATCAACTGACGCCCCCCCAAATGTCAAGTCCAAAGTGTCTTGGCCCGCATCCAAATATTGGAAATTCGGATTGAATTGGCTGTCTCCAGGGATGTTGGATGTGGAACCGCCTACTTGGCGGAATTGATTGGCGCGGAATGACGTACCTGCCAACACATCAAAATTGTGTTTTTCTTGAACGGTTTTGGTGTAATTGGCCGTGTTCTCCCACTGAATTCCTTGGAAGTTGCCAGAGCCTTGAGAGACGTCGTTTGTGATGTTTTGGGCCGCTGGGTGAAATTCATAAGTGGGCGTGAAACTCCGGTAATCCCACCAATTCAAATCAAAACCCACGTCTGTCTTGAGTCGCAATCCATCCAGCAATTCCGCCTCGAGGTAAAGGTTGCCCAACATTTGATCTGATTTCCCGTCTCCATTGATTAACCACAATCGGCTCAGGGGGTTGATGTATTCCTTTTGCACCCAAGGTGATTGCGCAAATCCATATTGGGCATTGTCATCGTAAACGGGCGTGATGGGGTCGTATGCAAATGCATCTGACTGTACACCACCGAAAGCACTGTTGGTTCCGATGTTGTTGTTGTCGGTTCGGTTCAAGTACAAATTCTGTCCAATCGTCAAGAATTCCTTAAACTTTTTGGAGGAGTTGTATCGGATCGCGTAGCGGGTGTAGTTGGATTTTTCTCCACCAATGACACCGTTCTGGTCCCAGTAGTCGATGGACAAGAAGGAGTTTTTTGAAGACGCCGTGATTCGATGGTTGACTACGGTCGCAGGATTGAAAATTTCATCCATCCAGTTGGTGTTTGCTGCCAGCGCATCGCCGACATCAGGGAAGCCCAAGACATCGAGGGCTGAAAGCTGGTTGCTGTTCCCAAATTTTTCGCGCATTAGCATTACGTAATCCTCGGCATTCAGCATTTCTGGCAACTTCCACGGCCGTGAATTGAGGTAGCTTGTCGCGTAGGTGATGGTGCCTCCATCATTCCCACTCCCGCTTTTTGTAGTGATGATGACGACACCGTTTGCAGCACGAGCCCCATATATAGCACTGGATGCTGCGTCTTTTAGGACATCAACAGATTCCACATCGCTGGGATTGATGTTGTCTATGTTGCCCACCTGCAGACCATCGACGATGTACAAGGGGGTGTTGTCGCCATTCGTGCTGATACCGCGGATCAAAAGACTCTTGCCGGCCCCAGGTTGTCCACTGGATTCGGAGACAATCAAACCCGAAGTTTGTCCTTCTAATGTCGCGGTCACATCAGGGACGGCTATGCCTTCGATGTCTTTGGCACTGATTTTGGAAATCGAGCCCGTGGAAACGCGTTTTTTCTGACGGCCATAACCCACGACGACGACCTCATCAACCAACTCTGCATTTGTCGACAAACGGATTTCCATTGGGTTGGAGTCGCGGAAAGTCACATTTTGTGATGTGTATCCCACGAAGCTAATTTCCAGCGTGGCCGGAAGCTGTGAGACTTCCAGGGAGAACTTTCCGTCCAAGTCTGTGTTCGTGCCACGGGTTGTGCCGCGTTCGAGAATGGATGCACCCGGCAAAGTTTCTCCCGTGTCATTGTCTTTAACTGTTCCCGAAATGATTTCTTGGGCTGTGAGGTTGGACGTGAGGAGAACCCACATGAAACAAAGGGAAGCAAAGGCCGGCAGTCGGGAGCTACGGGGCATGAAATAGCGCAAAAGCATGGCTTAGTTGTGACTGTGATTCAGGTGTTGTAGTACAATTGTATTGTTGCGGGCCCAGAGAGGCAGCCACAACTTCAAATCGTGTGCAAAGTACCACATGAGTTTGGAACGCATGGTCATTTCATTCCCTGTTTACAGGAGAATAACGACCCGTCTGGTGTTTTGTAGAGGAAGTGCGCAAATGAGGGGTGGGTTCAAGCGGTTTTTTTGGCTTGAATTGATATTGACGAATCAGGTTGAGTAGCATTTGTGCAAAAAGAACTTGGGTCTGAAGCAGTTGTTTTGAATGTACAATTCGTGTCCTGTGTACTGCCTCAGAAATGGCCATGAGTCCTCTCGTTTTCTTGGGCATGAAATGCGAGGTGTTTTGCACAAAAATTCATGATTATCAAATAATTATGCTGTTGATGTCCCATTGATGAGCCCAAATAATTCTTTGTTTTTTGGACATGCCTGTGTGGATCATCTACAGTTGAATGGGACCATCATGACCCCAGAATTTTCCGGGCGCATGCCCTGTGCTCATTTGGGCCGGTGCCGATAGTTGAGGGCTCGCCTTGTGGCTGGTATTGCTTGCTGTTTACACTTTTGTTGTAGCCCATCTACTTTGATGAATGATCAAATGACCCCACCTGCTTGCTGATATCCTTGAATTTTTCGAAGAGTGGCTCATGTGTCAGGTGGGATGGGTGTGTTTCAGAAGTTGGTTTTGAATTCGTTTTTGCGCTGGTTGGAACAAATCATCTGCATCAAACAACTTCCATATCGACAAACAACATGAAGCCAAATTTCACGAGAAGACTCATTTTTTGGAAGTCAAAAAAGAGTGGGACGAGAGAATGTGTGGAGCGCTCAGCGCGCTCAATGCAGCGAAAAAGGCCCCAATGACCATTTGCCAAGAGGTGTCGGTTGCCAGGTAAGTTCCAATGGCCAAGCCCATGAAAAGGAATGCACCCGCTGTGAAAGGAGCGCCTTTCTTCCACAAACGCCAGTGACTCCAACCGGTCCCATGTCGCAAATGTTGCCAACCATGAAGGCTGTGATGGAAAATGAAATAGGAACCAAAAGCCCAGAGCAACGGCATACTTTCTGTCCAACTGAGGACCAGCAGGGTGGAAACAACCAGCCATTGGCGGCACATGAACGCAATCAAAACGCTGCTCCCCCACAGCATCCATACCGACAAAACCAACTCAGGAGAAATGGACTGAATGAGATCCATCCATATTGGATGGCTGCCCAGCAATGGTTCCAAGATGTCCAAGGTTTCTGCCCAATGCGTAATCAAGAGAAATGCGAGAAGCAGCAATCCCCAAGACCAATTCAAAAGTGCCGAGTGTTTTCCGTGCAGCCACGCCATTCCATCCGATTGCCCAAAATGCCACGCACTCATCAACAAAAACAAAATCACCGCGGCTCCAGGGAACCACCACCACAACATCATCATCAAGCCCATAATGGCCAGGTACCTGGCATAAAATCCTGCCGGCAATTCTCCACCTATGGAAATGCCAGTTGTGGCATCGAGTGCGCCATGAGGCATGCCGACCACCAGCATCCCGAACAGCATGATTCCTCCTGTGATCAACTGGGTGCATTCTGGTGTAGACAATGCGTTCAGCATTTGGTATGTCAGGACCACCGAGAACCAGGCGACCATGGGTAACCAAGCCGTGCGTTTTTGATGCATCAACCGTTTTTTCCATGCACTTAAAAACGGTGATTTGGGCAAATGGGAAAACATGGAAATTTCATCCCAAATGGAGGTGGATTCATCTAGGAATTCGAGAATGAACCGAGCGGGTTTGGCGCGGAAAAGCTGTTGGAAGATGGGTTTGCCCAAATGTGGCTTGTCTCGGAGGATGAGTAGCAACAGATGGTCGTAAAAGGCAAAACGTGGGTGCCCTTTGAAGGACAGCTGGTGCTTTTTTGGATGCAGAAGTTGATGACATACGCTGTTGGCGTGCCTCATCATTGTCTTGAAGGCATATCCCGTGCTGGGTTTGACACAACCTGCACGGGTGCCAATCGAAATCCAACGATCATGTTGCTCATTGGCTTCATGTGCCATGGGGGCGTGGCACATGGGGATTTTTCCAGTTTCCACTTCGAGTACTTCAAATTCGCCCCAACGATTTTCGATGTACTGCGCAAGAATGGGATGTGCTTCTTCTGGTTTCAGGATGTTTTCACCGAATCGGGTCAATTCAATCAGGCCTGTTCTTTCTCCTTCCGGGAGAACATACATGAACTGCACTTCACGCGAAGGCCCTTGATCCACATCAAAATCCATCATCCGGAATGCCGATGAATCCCATCGATGGTTGGTACCTTTCAGGTGAATGTGGAAGCCCACGAATGACTGGACTAACATTACATCGGCGTCTGATTCGGGCTGATAGGTGGGCGGTCGGCTGTCAAAAACGCAATCACCATGCAACTGTGTGCCGTCCGAAAGTTCAAGTTTGAACCCACCAGCTCCGGCCGGGTTCAAAGGAATGGATTTGCACAAAGACTGCCCGAAAAACAACCCACCTGCTTCCGCAGCCAAATCACGTGTCGCATTGTAAAGATCGATGGAACGAATCCGGTGATATCTTTTCGGAGCGATAGATTCAGCATCACCCTTATCGATGAGCACAGCATCCCAAGAATGGGAAATCAGCGCCCCAAAACCAGACAAAACATCGTCCCCATCTTCAGCCCAGAAGCAGTAGGTTTTGTCATCTTTGTTTTTGGCCTCAGGCTCAACAATGGCGAAGGATTTCCCGTGCAACAGACCGTGGTTTTGTAGCTGATGCAACAAGATTCCCGTACCGGCACCCATGCCGATAAACACCCAATCAAATGAGTGAACAGTCTGGTTTTCTGCCGGAGCCATGTGGTTCAATGCAAAAAGGGCTTCAGGTCCAAATTAAGGGTTGATGACCAGAGGATAACCGTTCAACGATGCGGCAACAGCCAACCAGAGGATGTAAGGAATCAACAACCATCGGTTGTACAGGTTCAATTTTTTGGCTAGCCAATACATCCGCATGATGATTAGCCACAGGAGCATCAAGATCAAAAAAGCGGGGAAAATCCACTGCAGGTGAAAAAACACTGGATTCCAACCCACATTGAGCAGCCAAGCCACCCCATACAAAGATGTCCATTCTTTGGGTTGATTGGTGTGCTGCAACGTTCCCATAAACACTGAAAAACCAATCATGATTAAGGTCCATGCCATTCCAAAAGCCCAACCTGGCGGAGTCCATGGTGCTTGAGGCAGAGCGGCGTACCATTCTGATTGCACACCGGGTCCAGTGAATCGGCTTCCGATGGCCAAACCTCCGAAATTCAGCAGGCCAAACCACGCACATCTTTTGAGCCAGTTCATTCTGCAGTTTAGCAAATTTCAGATAAGTCCAACAGGGGTTGTATTATCGCCTCATGAAGAGACTTTTGTTGTTGTTCATGTTGACGTGTTCCACCATGGTGCTGGCTCAGATCACTTCCATTTCAGGTTCGGTGCACGATGCGGAGGCGAAATTCCCCTTGCCTGGTGCGACCATTGAGTTGTTGACAGGAGAATCCCAAATCACGGCTTCCGATGCAAAAGGGAATTTCCGATTGGATGCAATTCCTGTGGGACGTCACGTGCTGCGTGTTTCGTTTATGGGGTATGAACCCCAAACTTTGGATGGACTGGTGTTGAACAGTGGCAGGCCGTTGGTGGTGCAAGTGGAATTGAATGAAAGCGTTGTGGCCATTGATGCGGCGGAAGTGGAAGCGACGAATCCCGGAGAAGTCATGAATGAAATGGCCACGGTTTCAGCCCGTGCATTCACGGTGGAGGAAACCGATCGGTATGCAGGTTCACGAGGAGATCCAGCCCGCATGGCGAGCAACTTCGCTGGTGTGCAAGGAGCGGATGATTCTCGCAATGACATTGTGGTCCGTGGCAATAGCCCCAACGGGGTGTTGTGGCGTGTAGAAGGCGTGGATCTGCCCAATCCAAATCATTTTTCTGTTCCGGGCACAGGAGGTGGACCAGTGGCCATTGTCAACAACAAAACGCTGGCCAATTCAGATTTTTTCACGGCTGCTTTTCCGGCTGAGTTCGGAAATTCCATCGCTGCTGTTTTCGATTTGAAATTGCGCAATGGAAATCAAGATGCATGGCATGGCAGTGGCCAGTTGGGCTTTTTGGGCACCGAGGTCCTCGCTGAGGGCCCTTTGAATCGGGATCAACGATCGAGCATGTTGGTCAACTATCGCTATTCCACGGCTGTGATTTTCTCTGCATTGGGCATTGACATTGGAACCAGTGCAATTCCCAAGTATCAAGATGGCAGTTTTCGTCTCTTTTTCCCGAGGCCTTCAGGCGGCGCTGTTTCCGTCTGGGGAATGGGGGGCAACAGCAGCGTTGACATTGTGATCAGTGACCAAGTCCGTCCCGAGCGGAACATCTACGGCGACAATGACCGGGACCAATATTTCCGGACGGGCATGGGCATTTTGGGATTGACCTGGACCCAACCCATCAATGAACGCACCTACTTCAAGCAGACACTCGCGTTGAGCCGAGATCGACAAAACAGTTATCACGAATATGTCAACCGGAGCCTGCTGGTGGAGAATGGAGACACGGTTTATGCGGATGTGAGCACGGATCCATTCATGCGTTATCACTTTGTTAAAGACCGGCTTTCGTATGCCTTGCATGCCAATCGAAAATTGTCCGCCACTTCCGGCACCACCACCCTGCGTTTTGGGTTGAACGCGGACTATATGAATTGGAACTTCCAGGACAGCATCCGCGCATTTACGGCGGTTGAAGACAGTTTGGGCAAATGGTTCAGGCGTTGGGATGCCCAAATGGATGGTGTTCTGGCGCAACCATTTGTCCAAATCAAGCGCCGACCCAATGAAGCCTGGACATGGACTGTTGGAGTGCATGCAATGGTGGATACACGGAGTAAATCGATTTCTTGGTTTGAACCGCGTGTCGGGGCGCAATGGATTTCACCCAAAGGCACCGTTTGGTCTGCAGGCAGTGGACTTCATAGCCAAATGCAATCCCCTTATCTCTACGCGTCCTCATCCGGATTGTACCCGGACGGCCATTTGATCATGCCCAATCAAACCCTGGGATTTACACGCAGTTGGCACCATGTTGTCGGAGTTACACAACGAGTAAACGCCTTGTGGACGCTCAAGAGTGAGGCTTATTTTCAACAGATTTTTGACATTCCTGTAGCGGATTTGGGGACGACCTGGGGGCAAAACAACGCGAGTTTCTCCGTCATCAATGCGGGTGGTGGATTTTCTCGTTTGTTTCCTGACACGCTGATGAATGCGGGTACGGCTAGGAACTTGGGATTGGAGTTGACTCTGTCGCGTGCGTTTCGCGAGGGTTGGTTTGTGCTGTTGACGGCCTCCATTTTCGACGCACAATACAAAGGTTCCGATTCGGTTCTGCGCAACACAGACTTCAATGGGCGATATGCTTGGAACGCGCTGGCCAGCAAAGAATGGTCGATGGGTTCAGCATGGTCCTTGGTGACTGGCGTGAAAGCCACCATGGTAGGGGGCAGATGGTATGGTCCTGTGGATGAAGAGGCGAGTGCCGTGCAGCGTGAATTGGTTTTTCAAGATGCAGGCAGAAATTCACTGCAATTCGATGATTACTTCCGTTTGGACTTGAAGACAAATTTGACCTGGAATCGTCCTGAGACCACCCACGAATTGGGGATTGATTTTGTGAACATTTTGAATACCAAAAATGTACTCAAATTGACGTTTGCACCGGATGAAAATGCGACCGCAGATCCAAACTACAGCCCGATTCGAAAGGAATATCAATTGGGATTTTTGCCCATATTTTTCTATCGAATTGATTTCTGACGCGCCTGCATGGCCGCGATGAATTGTAGCGCCAGAGGTTCCACCAAGGCCTGCTCAATCGGTGAACGCTCAGGGTGCCATTGCACGCCCAAATAGAAAGGATGCTTTTCGACATCAACATGCATCACAGCTTCTATCAAACTGTCTTCAGCAATCGCCCATGCGATCAATTTGGGAGCCAAATCATCGATTCCTTGGTGATGATGGGACGTTACTTGGCTCTGCTCTCCTCGTTGAAGTGAGAGGAGCGGCATGTTCCGAGACACAACCACTGAATGCAATGTGTCCCATGAATTGCCTTCTACGCCACCGCGATGCAGATCTGATCCGATGACTTCGGGCAAATGGGCATGTAGTGTACCACCTGAGTGGACATTCATGAATTGCATGCCTCGACAAATGCCGAGAACAGGAACATCTGAGTGATCGGCCATTTCGAGCAGTCGAGCTTCTAAGGCATCTCTTTCCAAATCAATGAAACCGCAGCGAGCGGTATCCGCGGGACGTCCATAGCGGTTCGGGTGGATGTCTGCTCCACCCGTCAGCAACAAACCATCGCATCTGCTGAAAGCAATCTTCAGTTCATGATCTGAGAGCAAAGAAGCATCGATCCATCGTACATGGGCTTCCGGGTTCGCTCGAGCGATGAACTGTTCATAAGTATGACTTTCGAAAAGCCTCGAAGCCAGCAGTTGCAGTGTGTCAATGGGTTCAGCTTTGTTCGAGGAATCCGATTTGGGTACATGACAAGAAGCCATACCCAACCCGAGAAGCATCATCCACAAGCGCATCGTCATGAGACGAATGTAAAAAGAGATTCGGTTAGTGCAGAATCATCAGTGATTCTTGCATGGGCGTCGGCACATCATCTATTTGAATTTGATAAATTCCATTCAACAGGTGTGTGACGTTCAACGCATTGTGTCCTGGGCAAACCCATTCTTCATGACACAATCGACCATTCATATCATAAATGCGCATCTGCGCCAAGTTTTCGCCGTTCCATTCTATCGTTAACGTGGATTGCGCGGGATTCGGGTACATCCTAACAGAACCCTGTTGCAATGATGGTACGCTGGAGGTCTGGTCATTTTCCGTTGAATCTCCATCCGTCAATTCAGCATCGGGTCCTTCATACCAAGGGTCCACTGGGTCTGGGTCCGGGTCTGGGTCCGGGTCCGGGTCTGGGTCCGGGTCCGGGTCTGGGTCCGGGTCTGGATCTGGGTCCGGGTCTGGGTCCGGGTCTGGGTCTGGGTCTGGATCCGGGTCTGGATCCGGAACGATACAATCACCCCATGATTCTCCCCATGTTTCTAAGGCATCGGCTTGCTCCGTATCCAAGAAAAAACTGGTCACCCAATCTCCTCGAAATGCCACAACCCCGTCACAGTTCAATGCCACCAATCCGAAGGGTCGCTCAAAAAACGCATTGTAAACGGCGTTGTTTGGGTTGTCCGCATACATTTCAAATGGAAAGTCATGTTCCTCAGATTCCATCCATCCATTTAAGGCCCAGCGGCGTTCGGCGTAAATGGAAGGTTGCACAACTGCCGTGTCAGTGGTGGGAATGGGGGGGCAATTGCTTGGGCAGTTTCCATCCGTTGGATGCGCTTCTACACCGTAGATGTAGAGCCAATTGAAATCGTCCATGTGGGCAGCGAAGAAGGCACGCGTTGCAGCAAACTCCTGTGCATTGTTGTCTTCTTCATAAGTTTCACGGAACCGAATGCAGGAGACTGAGCCGCTGATCAGAACCACGGGCTTGCCCTCGGCCAATTTTTCTGAGAGGGTCACAGAGTTTCCATCAAAATCGTACACGGTGAAGTTCGCGGCGGTGTCGCCCACGGCATAGCCTCCTGACATGTCCATGTAAGGACCATAGTCAGGTAGCGCGTCAACAGCAGCGTCGTCACTGGGTTGAATCGGAGTGCCCAAATCTCCTACTTGCCCTTGCATTGGAGCACAGAACAGGAGGAACAGGCCCATGATACACAGGTTGCTCTTCATTTCTTGCGGTTTCATTGCAAAAGTAACCGCAAGCGTGGTGTCAATGTTCAGTTACTCATTGGACGATCACAGAACGGGTCACTTGGAGCCCATTTTCATGGACAGCAGTCAGCAAATAAACGCCCATTGGCCATTGAACAGAATCCCAATGAACGGTACGGTCTCGACAGGTCATTTGCTGTTGGTAGAGGACTTGCCCTCGGGTGCATCTCCAAGTGATGTCCCATTTTCCTGGGCTCGGAAGGAGCAGGTCAAATCGATTTCCGGATTGAACTGGATTGGGATGAACAGAAAAGGACGCTTCGAAATTTTCGATTTCGCCCACCGTTTCATTGGATACCGAATGGGTTGGAGGTTGAATAATAAATGGGCCTGTGCCATTTGGAATGCGGGCCCAAGATGCGCCAGCGGCCAATTCCGGATGGTTGGATTCGTCTTGAATCCAACCTTCAGGTCCGATGAGCCAAAGCTGTTCGCCAGAAGCGGCCAACTTGAAATTCGCATGCATCGGACCTTGACTGCCATCTTCATCCGCCCATACGATGAGGTATCCCTGCGGTCCCAAGGTGGTGTCTGGGAGCGGCCATTTGGTCACGTTCCAAGGATTGTCGGTCAGGTACCAGCCACCCAAGTCCACAGTTTGGTTAGTGGGATTAAACAATTCCACCCAATCTTCGAACTCACCGAAACCATCCGAAGCACCCTCTGAATTCTTGGCCACCAACTCGTTGATCACCACAGGAGATTCAGTTGCCCATTCAGGCTCTATGGTGTAGTAAAAGACATCATGTTCCGCGCCAGTTGGATGGTAAGCACGGGCTCCATTTTCAGCTATGGCCTCCACGTAAAAACGAACCACAGTTCCTGGTGAAAAGGGCGGAATCGTTCCGTGCCACAGTCCATTTTCATCCGCATTCATGGCCACAGGTTGAAATGAAGCATCCCAATTTCCTGAGAAAAACAACATCACATCTGCTGGTGAATCCTCAAAAGCAACCGAGATGTCTACTTCTTCGTTGTTGGATACGGTGCCCCAGGGGATGTCCTCAACATTGTTCATGGTTAGTGACAAAAAGGTGGGGGCAGGGGAGTTCAGCTCGGGATTAGACAACAAAACATTGCGCCTTGTGGTCAAATGATCCTGAAGCGCATCGACTTCATTCAAAAAGTGATTGTATGAGTAGATTTTCTTGGGATCACTTTCCACTTGGGCGTCGATGAAATTGGACCAAAACGTGAGGAATGCCTGTGTATCCAGCAAGTTCAAACTTTCGTCGATCACCGTTCGCATGTGCGCGAGGTAACGCTCCCGATATTCTGGGATTTGCAACAGTTTGTGAAGCAACGGATAATTTTCATCATCGGCGTGATAAAAGACACCCCAATTGTCGCTTTCCTCAACCAATACGCTGTTCCCATCATATTCCAGAGGTGTCATTTGTCCAGTGACCTCATCCCAATAGACGTAGTAGTCCATTTTTCCTTTGTAGATGTAGCTGTCGTCATCCCCGAACGCATTTTCACAGGCGAGAAACCACAGTACTCGATCTACATCCAAAACATCCGCTGCCACGGTCGACAAGGCTTCGATGGGGGTGTTGTTGAGCAAGTCACAGGTATGGATGAGTCTTTGCCAGGGATCTGTTTCTTCCGAACTTTTTAAGGTGTAAAATGTGTTGTAATCGGTTGAGTCTGGTCCGTTGTAATTCAAAGCAGCTGTTCCATCGCCCCAGTTGGGACCACCTCCTCCACCAGGCCCGCCGCCGCCGCCACCAGGCCCGCCGCCACCTCCACCAGGCCCGCCGCCACCGATGAATTCTTCTGGGCTGTCGGCGCGCCAGTGATTTCCATCATTGGAATGAAACCATTCCTTCAGGTAATCCTTGTTCATCTGCTGCACATTCACATACAACCCCCAGTCTTCTCCATTGATGGTGAGATGTACAAAACTGGCCAGTGCCGCTGGGACATGCTGACGGATGTGCTTCAAATACAAGAATTCCCGCAAGAACGACGGGTCTTGAAAAGCATTGTTCAAATTCAAGGTTTGGTAGCCGTCCAAATCTTGATTGGGAATGAACGCATCCAATTTGATGTCAAAGCTTTTTTTGTCTCCTTGGACGAACATGTAAGACGTTTGGCCCTTGAAGGCAACGCCTACCGAGGGAAATGTTTGCCCATCGATGACGAGGTCAGCTTCCACCATTTCGTCGGAACCAAAATTATCAGTCATTTGAGACCAATAATTCGTGGACGGAAAAGTCAGGGTCAGTTCATGAATGAGCGCATCGTCATAGAGTCCCTCACCTGGGGAATTCCCGATCGTGATTTGATGTTCAAGTTCATCCAATTGCCATTGGAAGGGGAGGGATTGGGACAAGAGAAAGCTGGGGCCAAGGCACAAATGGGCCGCAAACATAAATCGCAAGTTCATGTTGTAAATGACGAAAAATTCATAGAATGGTTTAAACCTGACGGATGATTTCAAGATGCAGTTCAACGGTCGTCTGGGGCGTGAATGGAATCAGAAGTCAATTCGAACAAGGTTTTCAGCTCCGTTTCTGTGAAATCTCGCCATTCGCCCGGATGCAAATCGAGTTGCATGTGCATGATGCGAACCCGACGTAGACGAACCACTTCATAACCCAGGGCTTCTGTCATTCGCCGAATTTGACGATTCAAACCTTGTTTGAGAATGATGCGGAATGTCTTCGGACCGGTTTGTTCCACTTCACAAGGTTGTGTGATGGTGTCGAGAATCGGAACACCAGATGACATTTGGGCGATGAAATCGCCTCGAATGCGTTTGTCAACTGAAACCACATATTCTTTTTCATGTCCATTCTTTGAACGAAGAATTTTGTTGACAATGTCCCCATCATTGGTCAGAAAAATCAGCCCTTCACTGGGTTTGTCCAATCGCCCTACGGGATAAATGCGTTCAGGGTGTCCAATCGCATCCACGATGTTGTTGGGCTCCCTTCTGACATCTGTGGTGCAAACGATTCCCACAGGCTTGTGATAGGCAATGTATACTCGCGGACTGCGCTCCTCTTCCATGCCTGCAACAGACTGGCCATCCACAGCAACAGAATCACCGGATTGGACCTTGGTCCCCAATTCAGGAACCTTGCCGTTGATTGTGATGCGTCCCTCTTCGAGCAATTTATCCGCTGCCCGCCGCGAGCAATGGCCAATCTCGCTCAAGTATTTGTTGATGCGGATTCCGGTATTGACATTTTGCTCTCCCATGCGGCGAAGTTCGGAAAATGCAAGGGACAGCAGACCTCGGAAGTCAAGTATTTGGTCGTTGGCGTTGATTCGCGCTCTTGAAGTGCTGCACGTTGATGTGCTCGGCCCAATGGGTGTTTGGTTTTGTTGACTTTCACCCGTTTCGCAACATCTTGAAAGAACAGCGCTTCATGTGCTTGCGCAACGAGGTTTGGGTGCCATTTTTTTTTGAGGCTCGAATTGGGCCTTGACGATGTCAAATGGAGTTTGGTCTTCCCTGGCCATGTCAATGATGCAATCCAATTCCTCGGGTTCAAAGGAGTGCGCTTTTGCAGTGATGCAGAATGTGCCCTTCATCACTCAGGAGGCTCTCAGCTCTGTGTTACAGTTTCCGCGACATGGTGGCGAAACCCCAAGGCTTGATTCGTCGTATGGTAAATCCTAAAGCAACGTGATCATGAAATTGCAATGGACCACAGTGGGGTGGTTGGTGGTGGGCTGCTTGGCCCTGTTGGCATGGCTTGCGTGAGCCCATCATCTGCCCAAATCAATCTGTTTTGATTTTCACCCCCTCATTGAAGGCCGCATTCCATTTGCTGAGCTCTTCCGCTGAAATGGGATTGCCGCGGAGATCAATCATTTTCAGCTCGGCGCAATGCACCAATTCCTCAGGGAGTTGTGTCAGGTTGTTGTTGCGCAATACAAGCCGTTCGAGCAAGGCCAACTCGCCAATTCGCGCAGGCAATTCATTCAATTGATTGCTGGTCAAATCCAGGACTTTCAACGTCCCCAAGTCGCCTATTGACGATGGGATTTCGCCCATCTTCAGGCCGTTTAAGGACAAGTTGACCAAATTTTCAATGTCCAGGATTTCCGAAGGGAAGGGTTGGCCCACCAAATCGGCATCGGTCAGTCCCATCAAACCCAAAGCGAAACCCCCTGGAACCCGAGTCACCCGTTGTCCCAGTCGCGCTGACATGCTCAATTCCCCGGCTTCTTGAGCTTGGTTTTCAGGTGCATCGGCAAGAACAGTGGACTGCCAATCTTGATACTCTGTCACATAGGCTTCGTAAACATCAGCGTCGATGAACATTTGAACATCCTTGTTTTGCGTTCGCTTGGCGATGAGATCTTTGAGATCCACCGCCTTGTAGATTTTTTCTTCTTCGGTTGGGGCTTTGTCGCCATTGGACAAGTCAGATTTCCTGCGGAGTTCCAGCAATCTGTTCAAAGCTTGAATGCGCGCAAAAGTTGCACCCAGCGGAGAGATGTAGGTTCTCGCTTTTCCAATTTGCTGAGCGCAAGCGTGCCATTCTTTTCGATACAAGTGGGCTGTCGCCAAACTCAACATCAGTTCGACGGCTACTTCTTGGTTGACAGCAGATTTGGGGTTGATGAAATCCGCTTGTTCCAGCCATTGGCTCCAGACTTCCATCGGATTGTCAAGTCCTCCATAATCACCGACTTCCATCAGTTCTTTGGCGAGATCCATGGCATCGTCCAATTCAGTGTAATCGTGCTTTCGACCTTTCGCAGAGCCCAATGTAACCTCGCGCTTTCCTTCAATGAAAAACAAGCGTCTTTCCAGTTCATCGATGGCTTCGCTGAATTGGTTCAAAAACATTTTCCACATGATGCGAGGCACCCCATCACCTGAGGACAACTCTGCCCGCAATTCTGCTTCATTGCGGAAGTCCCATTTGCCCTTTTCATAGCTGAATCTGCCGCGTCCGGATTCGATTTTGGTGTAATCCTCGTTGCCGAAAGAAATGTTGCGACTGGTTTGGATGGTAAAACCATCCAAAAGTTGCCCTTCCTTTTCCCGAATCATGACCTGCATGGGCCACGAGCATTCAAACATGGCCGTGTACATTTTCTCCTCGCTGTCTTTGCTGACAGGGGTTCCGGTGATCTTGGGTAGTGAGGATACGAATTCACCCAGGGCAATGTCCACCACGAGGGTTGCCCACTCATCCACGACCTCCACTTCTTGACCCAACGTGAAATATTTCATCCCGGAGAGCCGTTCAGCATTGCTCTTCATTTCATCTATGGCCTTGCCGAACAAGCGAAGCCCTTGCAAGTCAAATACATGGGATGGAACCTGAATTTGAAAGGCCACATTGCGCACCAAATTTTCAGGCACCGTAGGCTTTTCCAAAAATTCCACTTTGAAAGTTTTTGTGTTGGCGCGTTGGGCTTTCAATTCAGTTGCAAAAAGCAGCAAAACACTCAGAGCAAGCATGGAAATGGATAGGGGATTGCGCATTCAGAAAGAGGTTTTCATGTGTGTCTACAAACCTAATGCGTTCGGTTTCAATTTAACTTTGTCTACGAATGAAATTTGAACCTGTGCAGTGGATTGCCAGTTTGTGCATTTTGATGTCCGTTCAATTGATGTCCGTCCAAAAGACCTGGGCTCAGCATCCTGCAGTTGAGGTGGTTCAAGATTTGTTCACAGGGTTGCGGGCAAGAGATTCGCTTGTTATCCAGCCATTCTTGCATCCCGAGGCTGTTCTTCAGCGTTGGTCGCGGACAGATCAAGGGGTTTTGGAAACGCGTGTGGTCGATGGGCAGATGTTTATTTCGGAAGTCGGTGCGGGCGGCATTCCCTATGTGGAACGAATTTGGTCTCCGGAAGTGGTGGAAACGGGAGAAATTGTCACGGTCGTTGCCCCGTATGATTTTTGGTTGGAAGGCCAATTGTCTCATTGTGGAGTGGATGTGATCACTTTGATGGAAACAGAGAAAGGACAGTGGCAAGTGGTGACCTTGATGTACACTGTTGACGGCAAAACACCCGAGATTTGCAAGCAGAGGTTTCCGGGCCAACCTTCCCCACCCAATTCAACCGAGCAATGAGGAATTTTTGCCAAGTCTGGGCTGAACCCGTGATGATTTCAGCACTGTGGATGGCACTCATGGGGTGTTCCACACCGGAAGCGCCTGTTTCCGAAAGATTGGCCCCAGAAGGCCACTGGACAATTGCGATTCATGGCGGTGCAGGACATTTTGCTGAGGAGAACCTCAGCCCGGATATGCAAGCCGCATATCGCGATCGATTGGATGCTGCCCTTCGTCTGGGAGAAGATAGCCTTCAAGCCGGATCGCGGGCCGTCGATGTGGTTGAATGGGTTATTCGCCAATTGGAGGACGACTCACTTTTCAATGCAGGACGCGGTGCGGTTTATACAGCGGACGGTGTGCATGAATTGGACGCCTCAATTGCCGACGGGGCGATGCGCAATTGTGGGGCGATCACCGGACTGAGGGGATTTAGACATCCGATTTCGGTAGCACGTCAAGTCATGGATTCCAGTGAGCACGTCTTTTTCAGCGGCCATGGTGCTGCTCAATTTGCCGGGTTGATGCAGGCTGAAAGAGCGCATGAAGAGTGGTTTCGAACCGAAAAAGCTCTTGCGAGGTTTTTGCGGGCGGACTCGCTCGCGCAGGGTCAATTGCCCGAGGTGACTTCCACGGTTTCGATCAAGCCCATGGACAAAAACGGTACCGTTGGATGTGTGGTTTTGGACACACATGGCCACTTGGCAGCTGGGACATCAACTGGGGGCATGACCTATAAAAAACATGGGAGAATTGGTGACAGCCCTGTCATCGGAGCTGGCACTTGGGCGGATGACCGAACTTGCGCCGTTTCGGCCACAGGATGGGGAGAGTATTTCATTCGCGCTGGAGTCGCACAGGACATCCATGGCCGAATGTTGCATGGTGGGGAATCTTTGGTGACCGCCTGCGAAGGTGCGGTTTTTGATGAAATGGGGGCGCTTGGTGGCGACGGTGGTGTGGTGGCCGTGGATGCCCGAGGCAATGTGGCGTTGGTCTTCAACAGCAAAGGCATGTTTCGAGCTTGGGCAGGTCCCAATGAGCGGGAGGTGGCCATGTTTGGTTTTTCAGAAAGCGGAACCATTGAACAACATCAAACACGAAATACGAATGAATAAGGAAACCCTGCAAGCGATGCAGGCAGCCCATGAAGCGGGTCGCATGATCTTGGAAATTTATGAGTCAGGAGACTTCGACGTGGAGACGAAAGGTGACAACAGTCCATTGACTCGGGCAGACCGGGCCAGCCATGAAGTGATCGTGCGACATTTAAGCACGTCGGGCATCCCCGTGTTGAGCGAGGAGGGACGTGAGATGCCCTACACAGAGCGGAAAGACTGGGAGGTACTCTGGATTGTTGATCCCATTGATGGCACGAAAGAGTTCATCAAACGGAATGGTGAATTCACCGTGAACATCGCTTTGGTGAAGCGGGGACAGCCAGTTCTTGGTGTGATTTATGTCCCGGTATCAGGAGAAATGTATGTGGGAGCCGCGGGCAATGGAGCTTTCAAAGCCATGTGTCCACCTGACCAACCCTGCCCCAATTGGGATGATTTTGTATCCCAAGCGGATGTGTTGCCTAAGCCGAAAGGTGACAGGCCCTTCACCGTTGTGGCCAGCCGCTCACACATGTCTCCAGAGACATCGGCTTACATCAAAGAATGTCAAACCAAACATGGTGAAATCGCGACGATCAGCAAGGGCAGTTCTCTGAAATTGTGCATGGTTGCAGAAGGATTGGCCGATCGTTATCCTCGCTTCGCCCCGACGATGGAATGGGACACAGCAGCTGGCCAAGCCATTTGCATGGCAGCGGGTTTTGATGTCATTGACCAAAAAACAGGCCAAACCATGGTCTACAACCGTGAAGTACTCTTGAACAACTGGTTTTTGGTTCGGAATTGAAGGCTGAGGAAGCGGTTCGGGCAGAATCAGTCTTGTTTCAACAAAAGCCATTGATGTGTGCCCACGACCACATGGATAGCGCCTGCTGGCCAATCCGAAATGTTGAGCCACTCTGCGGTGTGTTGGACCTCGCCTGATGCCAGTTCGCGACCTCTCGAATCCATCGCACGCCAAGGGGTTCCTGCGGGAAATGTACTTTGGATTTTCACAAAATCCTGTGCTGGATTCGGAAAGAGGGACAAACGGTCAACTCCAAACTCCTGATCGGTTTCCAAGGAAATCACATCAATGTCACCCACATGAATCATATGGTTTCCATTGGATTCGAGGGAAGCACCAGTGATTTGGTAGACATCTCCAGGGGAGGGGCCATCCGGGTCTTCGTTGCCCATGGGATCATCTACATCAATCCCGATACAGGTCATTTCCTCGACACCGTCGGTAACGGTCCAAATCCCATTTGCATCAGGCGCTGACAAAACGGTGGCTTGCTCAAGTCGAATTCGAGTGCCTTCGTACTGTTCGTCTTGCAACGTGAGGCTGGTGACGGTGATTGCTGCAGGTGTGGCCATCCAGAAATTCACAAAGTTGACCAGAACGGCATCGTGCAATTCGGTGTTGCCATCGTTTTCTACGATGGTGCCTGAGATTTCCAATTGATCGCCGACTTCGGGTTGACGTTCACCAGACCACCACGGGGGATTGGAAGGAACCAGAACATCGGGACCAATGACGCGAATCCCATTCCAGGGACCGTAGGCATCTTGCATGTACCAATGATCACCGTGAGGTTCCGTCACAAAGGCCAGAATGGTCACGGTGGAATCCACAAATGGGGAACTTTCAGCATTGCCTTGAATGGAGGCTATGGAAAGGACTTGACCCCAAGCCTGAAAGCCCATCCCAATCAAAGCGAGAAGAACAGCAAGTTGCTTCATGCGGCTGAAGATAGCCACACTTGAACATGTCACATCATTTCATCTGTTGATTCCAGAAGCACCTTGGCGATGAGAGCGGTTGTTTCGCTTATCTTCGGACGCAGAAACCTGCTGTTGAATTCATGAAGCGCCTTCTGCTGAGGTTGTGGTGTCACGCCACGTTTTTGTTCGGAATTGGCATCGGATCTGCGCTTACAGCGCAGACCGACATTCCTTTTTATGGTCCGCTTTACGACAGTTCAGGTGTGGCCACCCTGCACGTGCTGATGGCTCCAGACAGCGCAGATGCGATGTTATACGGGGACGTGGCGTATGCCGCGAGCAATTTGTTTCCGGCCGACTTTTTCTTGTACGATCCGGCCGGAAATCCGCTGGACACGGTGTACAACATCGGTGTGCGCTTGCGGGGCAACACCTCTTTGAATTCGCCGAAGAAGAGTTTCAAGCTCGATTTGAATGAATTTGTCGTGGGTCAAAAACTCTACGACGTCGAGAAAATCAACGTCAACGCGAACCAAAACGACCCTTCCTTGTTCCGCGCCGCGCTTTCCTGGAGAATGATTCGTGAATTGGGCTTGCCAGGCACGCGGACCAGCTTCGTGCGAATGGAAATCAACGAAGAATACATGGGTGCTTATGTCAACACAGAGCACATGGATGAGGAGTGGGTGGAAGAATATTACGACAGCGATGGGGGCAACCTGTACAAATGCTTGTGGCCAGCAGATTTGATGTATTTGGGCTCAGACCCTGACGAATACAAACTTGTTGTCAATGGTCGTCGTCCTTATGATTTGCAGACGAATCAGATGGAGGATGATTACGCTGATTTGGCGCATTTTATTGATGTGCTCAACAACACTTCCGAAAGCGATTTTCCTTGTGCCATTGAGGAGGTCTTCAATGTGGCCGATTATCTCCAAACCCAAGCGCTCGAAGTGCTCGTGGGTCACTGGGACAATTACAGCGTGAACAAAAACAATTACTTTTTGTACCACAACCCCCGGACGGGTTTGATGGAGTTCATTTCGTATGATTTGGACAACACTTGGGGCATCAACTGGATTGGCGGGGTGGATTGGTCAAGTGTCAGTCCATATGACTTTGTGGGCGATGATCGGCCTTTGTTCACACGGCTGATGGCAGTGGATGAATACCGCAGCTGGTATACGCACTTTTTGCGCCAAATCTCAATGGACCTCTTCAACCTGAATGCAGTGACCGCTTGGGTGGAGGATTGGCAGGCCATGCTGGCCTCACACGTGCAAACGGACACTTACTTCCCCATGCCATTCGGATTTGCCTACGAAGATTGGGCTTCTGCTGATGTCGAAGCTGCTGGAGGCCATGTGGAGTATGGTTTGTACGATTGGTTGGATGCCCGTTCGACATCTTTGTTGAATCAGTTGGACCCCGACGAACCGATTTTGGTGGTGCATGAAATTGAAGACAATGGACCTGTCCTCGATACGCTTCGGATTCGGGCCATTGTGAATGCTTCGGATGCAGATCCAGAGGTGGTGGCGTGGGTGGATGCAGGGAGCGGCCCTGTGGCCTACCCAATGGCAGATGATGGCATGAGTGGAGATCGAGCGGCTGGTGATGGCACTTTTGGAGTCAAAATTGGCATCCCTTGGGGTTGGACAGAGGTTCACTACACCGTGGAAGCCATAGCGGGAAACTTGAGCCGAGAAGTGCCATGTGAGCCGCGCCAAGTAGCCGTGGGTATGGTTCCGGGAGATCTGGTGTTCAATGAATTGTTGGCATCGAACAGCGGTGTCATTTTTGACGAGTTTTTGGAGTTTGATGACTGGGTGGAAATTTACAATTCTGGCCCGTCAGCAGTGTGGTTGGGCAATCTCTACCTTACAGACAATTTGAACACACCGGACAAGTACGCTTTCCCCGACCTGATTCTGGAGCCAGGAGACTGGCACATGGTGTGGACTGACAATGATCCAGAACAGGGGGACAACCATGCGGGGTTCACTTTGTCTGCTGGAGGCGATGATGTCGCCTTGTTTCGATTGGAGGATGACGGAGATTGGACACTCTTGCGCCATGTTTCTTTCGGCGAATCTGATAACAATGTGTCTCTGGGTCGGTTGACCGATGGAGCACCCAATTGGGTTTGGTTCGCGACCCCGACGCCAGGGTATTCGAACAATGGAGCCATTGTGTTGGGGGTAACTCCTGGCGAGCATTCTGAGGAGGTGCTTCAGGCATGGCCCAACCCAGCTTCAGGCAGTTTTCTTCAATTGAACCGAAATGTCAATGGAATCCTCTTTGATGCGGCAGGACGTCCGGTCCAGCGCATTCAGAATTCCGCAGTGCTGGATTTGGGTGGTTTGGGAGACGGCACGTACCTCCTGCGCACAGATTCGGGTGATGTGGTCCGTTTTCTACGCATTCAAAGGGGTGGCTGGTGAGTGAAATCGGTTTAAAAGTGTCTAACTTCATCCCATGGAGTCATTTTTGATGGCATTTGAAGACATGCCGGCTTGGCAGAAGCTCGGTTGGATTGTTTTTTGCATGTCTTTCCATTTGATTGTGGAAGGCATTCGACCGCTGTTCACAGGTGGTTACAGGACTTGGCAACACACGCGGGTGAACTTGATTTTTCTGGCGACGACCATGGCCATAAATGTGTTGTTTGGGGTGGCGTCAGTTGGGGTGTTTGAATGGATGGCCGAACATCATTGGGGGCTGTTGGCTTGGTTGAATTGGCCGATTTGGGCGGAGTTGCTCGTGGCGATTTTGGTGCTCGATCTTGTGGCGCAATACACTGTACATTATCTGTTTCACATGTACCCCCCCTTGTGGAGATTGCATCAAGTTCATCACAGCGACACCCATGTGGACGTCACCACCGGAACCCGCCACCATCCTCTGGATTTTGTGGTACGGGAGACGTTCGCTCTGCTGGCGGTCGTAATCACGGGAGCCCCAGTTGCCTATTATGCTTTTTACCGCATTTTGACGTTGTTCTTCACATATATGACCCATGCAAACATGGCTCTTCCCATGCCTTTGGATCGGGCCATCAGTTGGGTGTTTGTATCCCCGAACATGCACAAATTTCATCACCATGATGTCGCCCCTTGGACTGATCGAAACTTTGGCAACATGTTGTCGATATGGGACCGTTTGTTCGGTACATTCGTATATGCCGAGGTTGATGACATCCGTTATGGTTTGGACATCACCGATTCGAGTCGTTCAGATGATCTGGGCTACCAAATGAAATTGCCGTTTCGCAAGAAGGTCGAGATGTGAGGACTCAGGCTTCTTTTCGCCGAACAATGGTGATGGGGACAAATTTGGACATGGGGGTGTTGCTTTTTTTGGCTACTGATTGAATCGGAACCAAAACATTGGCCTCCGGAAAGTAAGTGGCACAACAGCCCTTGGGCACGTCGAAGGGAATCACAACGAAATTTTCAGCCACGCGTTCCTGTCCTCCTGTTCGGTTGATGAGATTGACGCAGTCCCTTTCTCGAAGATCCAATGCCCGGATGTCGGCGGGGTTCATCATCACCACCCGACGCTCTCTCCGAATGCCTCGGTAACGATCGTCCAAACCATAAATTGTCGTGTTGAATTGGTCATGGCTGCGCAGGGTCATCATGACCAACTCATCTGTAGCCAAAGTGCTGGATTCAACTGATGTACATGTGAATTGTGCCTTTCCAGAAGGGGTCGGAAAGGAGCGAATGCGGGCACTGTTGGGCAAGTAAAATCCACCTTTTTCCTGTGCCCGTTCAGAGTAGTTGTTAAATCCGGGGATGACCTGTTCAATGGCGTTTCGAATGTGGCCATAGTGGCTCAAATATTTTTGCCAAGGAACAGCATGCTCCTCACCAAAAAGGGCCAATCCAAGCAAGCAAACAATGGCAGGTTCACTGAGCAATTGGTCGGACACGGGTTGCAAATTCCCCCGGGAGGATTGAATGACCCCCATGGAATTTTCTGTGGTCACGAACTGTTCCACACCGCTCGTGAAATCCCGATCGGTTCGGGCGAGGCAAGGCAAAATCAGTGCTTCGCGACCCGTGATCAAATGAGACCGATTCAGTTTGGTGGAAACTTGTACTGTCATTTCGCAACGGCGAATGGCATCTGCTGTGAACTCCGTGTCGGGGGTGGCCGATAGGAAATTGCCGCCCATAGCAAAGAATACCTTGGCGTCTCCGCGATGCATGGCATGAATGCTTTCAACGACGTCATGACCATGATTCCTAGGCATTTGCAGTTGGAAGTGATTTTCCATGGCGTCGAGCAGACGCTTGGGTGGTTTTTCGAAGATGCCCATGGTGCGGTCGCCTTGGACATTCGAATGTCCGCGGACTGGGCAGGTTCCAGCACCTGGTTTTCCAATGCTGCCTTTGGCCAACAACAAATTCACCATTTCCTGAATGGTGGCAACAGCCTCCCTGTGCTGGGTGATGCCCATCGCCCAACAAGTGATGATGCGGGATTTGCGGAGCAAGATTTGGGCCAAGGCCTCCAGCTGCTCCAGTTCCAGACCGCTTTCCTGAATCAGCAGGTCCATATCAGTCTTCAACAAATGGTCTTTCCAAGCTGCAAAACCTGAGGTGGATTCAGCGATGAATTCGGCATCCCAGGTGGCTTCAGGATTCTCCAACAACAGCCGGGAAACGGCCTGGAATAAAGCCAAATCACCACCGACCTTCACTTGCAAATACAGGTCAGCCAGTGGGGTTTTACTGCCCAACATACCCGCCACTTCTTGGGGGTTTTTGAACGCCACCAATCCCGGCTCAATCAATGGATTGATCCCGACAATCTGCGCACCATTTCGATGGGCTTTTTGCAAGGCGGAGAGCATTCTGGGATGATTCGTTCCCGGGTTTTGTCCGACGATTAAAATGACCTCTGCTTGTTCGAAGTCCTCGAGTTTTACACTTCCCTTGCCGATGCCCAAGGATTCACCCAAGGCCACACCACTGGATTCGTGGCACATGTTGCTGCAATCGGGCAAGTTGTTGGTGCCGAAACTCCGCACCAAAGTTTGATACAGGAATGCAGCCTCATTGCTCGTTCGACCAGAGGTATAGAAGATGGCTTCATTGGGGTCGGACAAACTCCGAAGTTTCTTGGACACTTTTTCCAAGGCCAGATTCCAAGAAATCGGTGCATAATGGTTGGCGCCTTCCGCCAACCACATGGGCTGAGCGATGCGGCCTTTTTTGCCCATGGTGAAATCGTCCCAGTTCGCCATTTCTTGAACGGAGTGGGCGGCGAAGAATTCTGGGGTGAGGCGTTTTTCTGTGGCTTCCTCGGCAATGGCTTTGGCTCCATTCTCGCAATATTCCCCCAACCTTGAGCGCTCATCATCTGGGTCGGGCCAAGCGCATCCGGGACAGTCCACACCCCCTTGTTGATTGAGCGCAAACAAGGCTTTGGCTCCACGGCCTGCGCTCATTTCACGGAGTACATGCTGGATGGCGACTGCAACACCGGTGAAGCCAGCGGCCGAAGAAGCCGGGGCCCCAATGTGAAGTTCTCCGGTCAATTCAGGCGGCGACTGGGCCTTGGGAACCTGTTGTCGACGGGCCATCAGCAAATGGCGTTGGGGTTGGGGAAATTGTCGGATTGATCTTCTTCTGTGTTGTCCAAACAAGCAAAATCCTTTTCAACCAACAAGGTTGTGACGGGGCCGTCAGGAACGTCAACCGAACCCCGCATGCTGATTGCATTTGGGGCTTTCCATTCCGTGGCCATGGGTTCAGGAATGACTACTGTGAGGCATGCACCTATTGGATCAGATACCCAACTTGCGGACATGTCTGAATCGGACTCCGAACGCAACAACGTGTACTTCAAGCGTCCGCCAGGCAGAGGGGTTTCATCAGACCAAACACCGGTCTCTTCAAATGTTTTCACCTCGGTTTGGGTCAATCGCAACCGGACCGATGCACCTTTGATGCGAAGTTTCATGAGAGGAAAGTTAAGGGGATTCGATGCGAATTGGGTGGCTATAGACATTCATTCGATCTTTTCGAAGAAACCCAATAAGGGTCATGCCTACTTCTTCAGCCAATGAACAAGCCAAACTGGATGGTGCCCCCACTGCTGCCAGCGTTCCTACACCGGCCATGGCGGCTTTGGATACCAACTCGAAACTGGCCCGTCCACTGACGAGCAAAACACCATTGTCTGCCATTGGCAGTTGATCCTCCATGGCAGCCCAACCCACCAATTTGTCCATGGCATTGTGACGACCGACATCTTCACACACCTGAACTAGACCTGAATGGGGAGTGAACCAAGCCGCTGCATGGATTCCACCAGTGGAGGCAAAGGCTGGTTGTTGCGCCCGCAGCCAATTTGGCAAGTTGTGAAGCCAGTCCCTTTTCCAGCGCGCACGGGCCGGTGGAACTTTGCACGTTTGGGCAATGGCATCGATGGATGATTTCCCACAGACTCCACAGCTTGAAGTCATGTAAAAATTTCGGTTGAGGTCCACCGTTTTGGGTTGACAGTCATCACGCAAGGCGCATAGAATCCCCGCCCCGGCAACCCCATTTTCAGCAACGATGGCTCCCAATGATTCAAGACGAACAATGTCGTTGATCGATTGGACCATTCCTTCACTCACCAAAAAACCGATGACCAGTTCGGCATCTCTTCCAGGGGTGCGCATGGTGATGCTCAAAGGCTGATTCTGTGGCTCCTTCCCATGGTGCCATAGCAGCCTGATTTCCAGTGGCTCTTCGACCACAACGCAGTCCTCAATTTCTTCATCGGAGAGGCCGTGCTGAATTCGCTGAACGGATTGCATGGCCACATCCTGTGACCAGTCGGTGGGCCGGTTGTGATTTTCCAATCCAAGGTTTTCCTTGGGATGAACAGGCAGAACGATGGGGTCGAGCTGTTGGAGCATTCTCTGCATCGAATCTTCTCCTGTTTCCATGAAGGTTTCTTTCATGGAAACCAAATCTGATGGACTGTAAAGGGCCACCAAGGGCTCGAGGTGACCATGCTGCCGAAAGCACACAGTTCGTCCCGTGAGAAGATAAGCGGCCTGGAGTTTGGACAGGGCCAAATCTGACAAGTTTGGATAGTCCACTCCCCGAACCAGCAAACTGGTCTCAGGGTACATCTCATGGACAGTCAAAAGACCGGAAAGGGGACCATGACCAGCCCAGTGGGTGGCGTCCGGAACGCCCCCAGAGGAGAGGCCACTGACCACAGTCTCGGGAACATATGTGCCCAATTGCGACATGCTGTGCGAAAACCATGTTCCACCTGAGGGATGTGGGAGTTTGGCTTTGTCTGATCCCATGCGTTTGCTCTTTCCTCCAGCCAACAGGAGGCCTCGAATCTCCGGCAAATGATCAGGAAACCATGGGCCTTGATTGATTTGGGCGTCGCTGAGGTCATAGCAATCCATGGCTTCCTGCAACAAAAAATCGCGAATCACCAAGAGCAATTTGGGTGGTTTGGGGTGAGATTTCCATTGGGACAGCCAATTGCGAAATCCAGGCTCAAAACCTTGACCACGGCGTACTTCCAAAGGCCCCAATTCGTCAACTACAATCCAATCGCATCCTGTGGACAAAGCTGTCTGCAAGGCACGGAGCCCTTGGGCAAATGCTGTAGACTGAAATTTGAACCGACCGATGACGACATCACCCGATTCCGGATCCTCCATGGGAATGGCTTGGCGATCTGTTCCCAAGCACAGAAGGGAACGGCGTCCCGTTTCATCGTCCGGCATCAGGAATCCACCGATGTGTTGCCCACGGGTGGTTTGCCCATGGACCCATTCGGCGAGGCGAGTGGTCTTGCCCACTTGGACGGGTACGGAGAGGATGTAAAGGACAGGCTTCATCGGTTCATCAAATCCAAATGAATGAAGTATTCGAGGGTGCGAAACGGACGTTGCCAGTGAACATGGTGCCTTCCCGAAAAAGCCCAACAAAATTGAAATTTGTCGCCTTGACTTGACAGTTTGTTCAAAATGTCTTTCGATTCTGGATGTTGAGTCGTTTTTGAGAGTTTTCGCTTCAGCCACACGCGCACAGGGCCCATGGCCATCAGCATCAGTCCGGTTGCCAGCAAACTTCTGAAGGCGACCCACAGCAATGTGTCTGCCGATGCCCCGCCCCATGACAATCCGGTGAGGATGCTCAACAGGATGATTGCAAATGCCACAGGGCGTTTCCATGTGGATGGCGATGAGACTTGGGTGAGGGGGTGACTTTGGGCATGCGCCCAGTCTCGAAGAAGCAATTGGTGCAATGCAGGGGGGCGGCTTGACCATCCCGAAGCCCAGATGCCCAACACCAATCCCCAGGTGAGGTAGAGTCCCAAATAGACCCAAAGCAGACCCAAACCACCTCCTTCCGTCCCCAAATGCTGATTGGCCACCAACGTCATAGATTCCAAGGCGTCGATCCAAGCCTTACCATATAGAAGGGTCATTATCAAGAGCTTTTGAATCGCAGATTCGAACATGGACAATGCTGCAAAGAGGATGGCTCCCAGCCGAAAAGGGCGAAACCAAGAAAGCAAGAATGCAGCAGATACACCCTGAAATCCCACAGCGAGATATGCGGTGGGCGGAGAATGTGGCGATGCCATCAGTTTGACAGCCATGACCACCATCGTTGCCCGCAGCAAGGTGCCGGCGATGGTGTGGCGCGGAACCCTTTGGGCATGCCCCCAGGCCTCGTAGCGTCCCCGCAAAACGCCTGCCATCACAATCAGGACAGCCACAGCGGTTCCGCCAACCCAAATGCCGGTGAATGGCAGTTTGAGCGCGTGCATCGCCCCACCGAGTCCTGACTCCACAAACGCCCAGATTCCAGCAAGCCCAAGCAAAGAGGGGGGCATGGACTTCGGGCGCAGGCGTGACATGCCCGAAATCTAACTCAAATTCAACGGCCGGCTTCCATTTGTGCATTGTAACTTCCGCTGAATGGAGTATTTGTTTCTGTTTGTCTTGGTCTTGTTTTTGGTGTTGCTCTTGCGCACCCAGTGGCAGCTGAAGGAATTGAATCAAAAAGTGAAAGCAGGCGGGGAAGATCGTATCCGTGCGGCTGTAGAAGAGGTGATTCGGGAATTGTTGCGCACAGAATTCCGGGCAAGTCGTGAAGAATTGAGTGCAGGGTTGCGCGGCAATCGAAAAGAGTTGGCAGACAGTTTGACCGGTTTCCGAAAGGAGATGACTGAGGGCCAACAGGCCTTGGTCAAAGCGACTGAAGAAAAATTGGAAAAGGTCCGTTTGACTGTGGATGAGAAATTACATCGCACCCTTGAGGAACGTTTGGGGGAATCATTTAAGTTGGTTTCCGAGAGATTGGAGGCGGTTCAAAAAGGGTTGGGGGAAATGAAATCTTTGGCAAGTGGAGTGGGGGACTTGAAGAAAGTCTTAACCAATGTCAAAACCCGCGGGGTTCTGGGCGAAATCGCGTTGGGCCAATTGCTAGATCAGGTTTTGGCACCCGAACAGTACGAACGCAATGTTCGAACGCGACCCCATGCCGCAAACCACGTTGAATTTGCGCTGCGGTTGCCTGGTCCTGATGATGATCCTGACCGACCGGTGTACTTGCCGATAGACGCGAAATTTCCACAGGAAGACTACATCCGGCTGCAAGCTGCCTATGAGATGGCTGACCCGGCTGAGGTGGAACGTTGCACCCGGGCCTTGGTCACCCAAGTCAAACGGTTTGCCAAAGACATTCGCGAACGATACGTGGAGCCGCCTTACACGACAGATTTTGCCATTTTGTTTCTGCCGGTAGAGGGGCTTTATGCAGAGGTCATTCGCCAGCCAGATTTGGTCGCCCAGTTGCAGCGGGAATACAAAATTGTGCTGACAGGCCCGACGACGCTGGCAGCGATGTTGAACAGCTTACAAATGGGATTTCAGACCTTGGCCATTCAACGCAGAAGCAGCGAGGTGTGGCAGGTGCTGAGTGCGGTCAAAAAGGAGTTTGGCAAATTTGGAGGCGTGCTGGAGAAAGCCCAGAAAAAGCTGACGGAGGCCAACCAGGAATTGGACACTCTTCTTCAAACAAGAACACGTGTCATGCTCCGAAAACTTCGCGCGGTGGAATCACTTCCAGAAGCAGAAAATTCGGATTCAGGAGGCGAATCTTGACATTCGAGAACCAATTTCTGCCTTTGGTTGTCCTGATTCAAACTTTTGCCCTGTGAAAATGCTGTATCTTCATGGGTATGAGCCGTTTGTTTGTTTTTTGTCTGTTTTCGGTCTTCGGAATCGAGACAATGGAATCTCTGGACGCTCAGGGAAATTTGACCATTCGGGATTGGAATGAGGTGGTTTTGGAGGCCATCCGTTTGGATCTTGCGCGGCCAAATGTCCATGCGCGAAATTTGTATCATTGGAGTCTTGGGGTGTCTGCAATGACGGAAGTCTACCATCAAGGTAGTGTGGCCAACTGGCCAGGACCTCCCTTGTCTGCTGATCAAATTTCAATGCTGGCTAATGCCGAGAGTGCCGAGGTGTTGCATCAAGCGATTTCGGGTTACACCCATGCGTTTGTGACCACGCGTTATGTCGAATCTCCGGGGTTCTTGGAAACACAGGCCTACCTCGCTACGGTGTTCGAAACCACATGGAATTTGGCGTTTGACGAAGCCATCGACGAGCTGCCTGCAGTGGCGCTCGGTGTGGCGCATGCCCATGTCATCAATAGCCACTTCATCAACGATGGAGCGAATCAAATCGCCAATTACGCCAACCCGTGCTATGTTCCGCTGAACGATCCACTTGATGTTACAGAGGAGGGCTCTTGTGACTTCTCACTCGATGAACCAGACCATTGGCAACCGCTGGCCTTTGGCGGCAGCTTTGTGGATCAAGCGGGGAATGAGACTTTTCAAGATGTGGTGCCCTTTTCCGGAGCGAATTGGGGGGGAGTTGTGCCGTTTGCCTTGGATCAATATGAAACCCCGATCATTTATGAGCGTGGCGGTTGCGAATTTCCGGTTTACCTGGACCCTGGTCCGTTGGGAACATTTGATTTGGCCAACGATAGTGGCCTTTATGATTACCAAACTGGATTTGCGACAGTGGTGCGCTGGCAAAATCACCTCGATCCAACAGATGGTGTGATGTGGGACATCAGTCCTCGAAGTTTGGGGAACATGAATGCCTACCCTTCCAATCCTGCCTACCTCTACAACGTCGAAGATGGAGGGGACTTTGGGACCGGCCATGCCCTCAATCCCATGACCGGCGAACCCTATGCACCACAATGGGTGCTTCGCGGGGACTTTACCCGTGTGCTCGCTGAATTTTGGGCAGATGGCCCGGATTCAGAAACCCCTCCGGGGCACTGGTTTGGCATTTTGAATGAAGTGTCCAATCACTCAGATTTCACATTCATGTGGAAGGGGACCGAGCCATTGGACCCGCAGTGGTGGATGGCCAGAACTTACATGGCTCTCGGCGGTGCCATGCACGATGCCTCGATTGCGGCATGGGGCGCGAAAGGCGCATTTGATTTTGTGCGGCCCATTTCAGCAGTCCGCCACATGTTGTCTCTAGGCCAATCTTCCGATCCCAATCTGCCTCAATATCAACCGGACGGCATCCCTTTGATGGAAGGGGTGGTTGAAATCATTGAAGCCGGAGATCCGTTGGCGGTCAACAACCCCAATTTGTTGGGCGCCATCAAGACCCGGATGTGGTTGGGTGAGGACCCCGGAAATGGAAGCCTGTCGAACTTTGGCTGGAGTTCAGGTTGCAGTTGGTGGCCCTACCAAAGACCCACTTTTGTTACCCCTCCATTTGCCGGATACGTCAGCGGTCATTCGACATATTCTCGAGCGGCTGCAGAGATACTGACGCTTGCGACAGGCTCCTCATATTTTCCGGGTGGACTCGGGAGTTTTGAAATTCCCGCAGATACCTTTCTGGCCTTTGAATCTGGTCCTTCCGTGGCATTTACTTTGCAGTGGGCAACGTACAAGGACGCGGCGGACCAATGCGCATTGAGCCGAATTTGGGGCGGAATTCACCCTCCGATGGATGACATTCGAGGCCGAATGATGGGCATCACGGTTGCTGAGCATGCTTGGAACCAAATCATGAATCAGCTCGAATCATCTCCAGCCACAGACCCAGGCACATTCTGTCCTGAGGATGTGGATGAAAATGGCACCGTAAACACCAACGATTTGTTGCTTCTTTTGTCTCGTTTCGGAGATGATTGCTGATCCGCCTGGGATCAACCGCAATTGTCACCAAAAGCAGCCAGAAGCAACAGGATATCCAAGGCTGAAACGGAACCGTCTTCATTGATGTCCCCAATGTTGCATGAGGACATGCAGCCGAACTCGCCAAGCAGGAGCAAAATGTCTTGAATTTCAACCACACCGTTGTCATTCAAGTCTTCAGGGCAATCTCCTTGAGAATTCAATTCATCTCCGGTGATTTCACCATCGCAATCGTTGTCGATTCCTTCTCCAGTGCCTGGGGCGTTAGGATGAACGTTTGAATTCGCGTCATTGCAGTCTCCACCTACATCTGCAACAATGATGTTGGAGGCGACATCACAACTGTTGAAGGGGCCTTGTCCACCATAACCATCCTCATCTAAGTCGTACCACACGAGGCTTCCATAAACACAAGAACCATCGTCTGTGGTGGCATCTGAATCGTAATTACACGCTTCGGTATCCGTGCAACCTGATTCTGGCGATGGTTCCAAACAAAACGAATGGGTCGCAGAGGAGCCAAAGTTGCCGCCGTCGACCATCTCCACCAGAACTTCTCCTGATGCAGTGCTCAAAACATAATCACCGACCACGCCGCCGTATTGCATTCCGTCTCCATAGCTGTCGAAAACTGTGAGGGTATAGCAATCATCCACAAGGCAGAAAGAGGAGGTGTAAGTGGTTTGTTGGTTCGCGTAAGGACCTCCACTCTGAAGGGTTTGTCCGGCATCATTCGTCAGGTTCCAAGTGGTCTCACCGGGATAGTTATCCGTGGTCAAAACGAAGGTCAGAGATGTTCCTGAATAGTCACAAGAACCATCATCGGCGGTAGCTTCAGGATTGAAGTTGCATGCATTGTCATCGGTGCAGCCCAAACATGAATTGTATTCACACGATCCATCGTCGTTGGTCGCATAGGCATTGTAGTTGCAAGCGGTTTCATCCATACAACCATCAACGCCCGAAGCACCCTCGGGCCAGCCATTCAGGACCAATGTCCCCGTATTTCCGGGGTCGAGCCAGTCCACCAACCGGCTGTTCGATGAAGACCCGGCATCCCAACTGACATCGAACCGACCGTAGTAGTCAAAGGAACCGTTGTTTGAAGTTCCACTGCACGCAGCAGCGCCTCCATAAAGTTGCCCGATGATGCGATGGTTCTGATCAAACAGTGGGCTTCCGGAAGAGCCGGGCTCTGTAACTCCAGCCTCCCAAGCGCCAATCCACCAAACTTGAGCACCACCAGCCGTGCTGGTGTATGGGGCATCTTCTTCGAAACAAATCTTCTTGACATCCCCGCTGGGGTGGTGAATGCCGGTTGCAGAAGTCGGGGCACTTCCCGATGCATCCCAACCTGCGTATTGGACATTGTAGCTCGTGGGAGGTGCGGCGCTGAGTTCAATCAAGGCCACGTCACTTCCACCATTGCTGGCCAAGAGGGTCCCTCCGCTGATGGATTGGTTGGTGGGTCCGGAGGAACCACTGCAGGTGCTCGATTCGTGGTTGAAATAATAAACCCAAGTGGACGGATTCCCGAGGCAGTGGTTGGCGGTCAAAAAGAAAGGTGTGCCGTCTTGTGCAGTGTTGTTGACCAGAGCACCAGTGCAAACGGCATAACCACCGTTTGTGATGAGTGCCACAGATTTTTTCTCAGTGGCCCAGGGGGTTCCTTCCGGACAGTTGACGTTGATGTTGCAAGCACCTGAATTGCCAAATGGACCGCGATCGGCGATGCTCGTGGCCAGTCCTTCAGCGTGCCGCAGTAGACTTCTGTATCCGTGGATGACCTGGGCAATTTCGATGGCACCTGCTTCAGTTTGACCTTCAGGGAGGCGATACTCCAATACAGCCCGGTCGCCATGAATCAATCCCAACGACAAGCCACCCCAATCTTTAACACTCAAGTGATTGAATGCACCCAAAAATTCAGATCGATCACCATTCCATACAAACAGTTCGCCGCCTTTGGGCACGTCAAATGTCGACAGGTCGAAACTGATGGACAAGCCCTCCGGGCAATGTACCCCCAGTCTCCAAACTTGATGTCCATCCTCCGAGGTCCATTGTCCAGCATTGTCAAGATTCCAATTCACGGGATGTTCGATGCCAAATCTCCAAGGAACATCCTTCATGCCGTCGGTTACGCTGTCATGTTGCATAATCTCCTCCCAATCCAATGCAGGCATTTCCTCCCAGTTGTCGATGATGTGGCTCGGGTTCGAGATTTCACCCCAATGCAGAGGCTCTCCGCCTTGCGAAATTTGGGAATGGCCAACAGTTGCAGTTGCCGACAGGGCAAACAAGAGAAGAAAAAGTACAGAATTGCGCATGAGATAATGGGTTTGGTTCATGGACAAGTTTTAAGAAATTGGACGGAGCCATCTGAAAAAACCCAGACTGCCCGTCCTGTTAAAAAGACGGGAGGCATGGGTCTGAGTTGCCTGAAGAAGAGGTTACAGCAGCCTCAGCGCAACAAAATCCGCTCAGCTCGTGTTCCTTCGCCGGCATCCAGGAAATACATGCCTGCTTCGAGGTGATGCAGGGCAATCTGCAAGTGGGTTTGTCCTTGAACAGCTTGGCTCCAAACCATCCGTCCTGAGGCATCCCACAACCGGACAACATCCACCGAATTCGTTGCTGGCAATTGGATCCACAAATCACCAAAAGTGGGGTTCGGATGGGCCTCCAATAGTGTTTTTTTTCCTGCCAAATCGGTTACATGGACCCCCATGTCTCCGAGAAGTCCCACAAATTCTTGGTAGAACAAATTTGCGATTCGGGCATCATGAATGACCAAGGTGTTTTCATCATTTGTGGTTTCCGCAGTGGTGGACCAGTTGTGTGATCCCGTGACCACCGTGGGATCACTGAGCGGCTCTGAATGATCAACAATGGCATACTTGTGGTGGAGTTGACCGCTTATTCCTTGGTGCGAGTATACACTGATGCCCGCATCAATCAAGGTTTCGTATTCTGAACCGCTGGCATTGATGTCCTCCATCGCGCCCTCTGGATTGATGAAAATGCTTGATCCCACTTCCACAACCGCTGCGCCGAGGTCATTTCGGGTGAAACTCAATGTGGCAAACTGGAGGTCGTAATTGGTGGAAAGAATGGCCTGCTCAATGGCAGAAGTGGTGCCATCGGTGGGGGAGAAGTACAATTCAACTGGGGTGCCTCCAATCAGGAATCGTTTGGGCGTGTTGATTGTTTTGGCGGGGCCAAACTTGGCATTCGACGCATTCGGATCAGGCCCTTCACTGCCCCACATTTCTTCAAACTCGAGGGTGTAGGCACGGGCCAAACTTTGGTCTCCTACAATCACCACATTATTCGGGTCTGTGTTCAAGTTGTTGGTGGTGAAATTGGTAGATCCCGTCAAGACAAACGCATTGTCAGAATCATCTGCATCCCCGATGATGAATTTGTTGTGCATGCCACTGCCTTCGCCATCCAAGCGCAGCAAAACAGGAATGCTTTCGTCAAAGTCTTGGATGCCGATATTCGCGTTTTGGCCTTCAGCAATGTAACGAATGGTGACCCCATTGGCAGCGGCGGCATTGATGGCTGAAACAATGGCTGTGTTGTTGATGTTGTACGCCGCAATGTCCAAGGTTTGCTGAGCAGACGTAATGTAGGCCGCAATGGTGTCATTCGTATTCGTGCCCAAACTTTGGGCCCATTCCTCAGTGGCTACACTGTTGTCCACTTCGGTGGTGAAATAGGCCCGGATGTAACCGGGGCTTTCGGAAACCGTGGCATATGGCCTGACTGTCGAAGCAGTGGAATCTTCGCCGGCGATGGAGATGACCCGTGCCCAATAAATCGAGCCTGGCATCAAATCATTCAAGGTCACACTGTGATCGAGCACAGCAGCCTCATCCACAATGGTCATTCCGAGTGCAGGGGTTTCGCCATATTCCACAATGGAATTGCCCAAGACATCTGTGTTCCAAATCAAATCGAAAGACGTGGTGGTGATGTTGGTTTGGTCGACTTGGGTGGACAAATTGATGGCCGAGGTGGGCACCAAGTCTACATTACCACGTGGCAACAACTGATAACCACCGATGCCGTCAAAGCTGAACTGGCTCACCACACCAAACAAATTCACCTCACCCGCGGGCAAAATTTGTCCCACCAACTCGTTGTCATTGCGGACATAGATGATGCCGTCTTCGCCATTGGCTGTGAAACTGTAGGTGCTGTTTCCACTGATGGGGGTTCCTCCATTGGTGAAGACCGCCTCTTCTATGGCAACAAGCTCCCCTTCCAAGGACTCGTTCATTTGAGCGGGGGTGATGTCCTGAAACTCAGGCAGCGCATTGCCGCTGGATAACACTTCGACATTGGTGATGCCATCGGGTCCCACTTCGAGCAGACCATTGTATTCACTGAGCACCCCTGTCATGGTCAATTCATCACCAGGTTGGGGGTTGGGCCAGTTATTGCTTGTCCACTGGCCTCCAGGGTAGAGTGCGATGCCCGCCGTTTCGTCTTGGAGATAGCGCACAATGCCGAGGTTGCCGTCGCTGGTGACAATTCCTGTAACGGTCACGGATTGTCCCACACCGTAATTCGTGCGCGCGTCCAAGATGTCCGTCTGTGCGGTTGATGTGCTGATGGACGCGATTAGTCCGAAGGCCATCAGGATGGGAAAAAGAGAGAAAGTCTTCATGGTTTCTTGAGGGGTTCAGAATCGGATTCTCAGGCTCAGATTGGATCGGAAGCCATAGCCCATGTAGACGCTGGCAGATGCTGCGTCGAAGTTGTTGTTGGTGAAAGCGTAGCGCCTTCCTGGTGTATTGAAATAGAATTGACCAAACGCGTCGTTGTTTTGCGCGTTGCTGAGGTAAGTGGTATTCAGTACATTGAACAAGCTGAGGCGAATGTTGCCTTCTGAGCGATTCCAGTCGAACCGGTAACCTGCGTGGATGTCCAATAATCCATAGGCCGGAATTTGCCAAGACTGCCGACCTGAATTGTCGCCATTCAATGAAAACGGATCGAAATCGGCATAGTGACGATCGAATAGGGTATACCGGGGTTTGATGTACACAGCGCCGAAGTTGTACTTCAAGCTCATGCTGTATTGAGATTGTGGGGAATCACCGACTGCCACCCCAGCAGCGTCGTACCGGACCACAGCTGGGTTGCCCAATTGATCGAGATAAGGCAAGTTTGTGCGTTCATCCAGCAACACCAGGCTATCTTCAGAGCTCGTCCATTTCCAATTCCCGAGGGATACATACCCTTCGATGGTTAGGGCCCGATTGATCTGGTATCCAAAATCCGCTTCAAGTCCACGGTGCAACGCGCTCATCGAATTGACATTGGCCCGGACGATGTCTCCATCCACGGTTTCGATGCGCAACAAGGATTGCAAAGGTCGATTCTGCCAATCGGTCCAATATCCGTTCACGTTGATGCTCCATGGAAATTTGCTGAAGCTGTACCCCAATTCAATGGATTGAATGATTTCATTTTTCGTGTTTTCCACGAACTGGTTTTGGAAATCCACCACGTTGCGGAACACAGGTGTCCGATTCAACAGGCCGACATTCATGAATACGTTGCTGTATTCCGAAGCATTGTAGTTGCCGCCAGCTTTGATGGTGTAGCCATTCAGGTTTTTCCAGCCGCTGCTCGCATAGGAGCCATCGTCATTGGGTTCAGCGAAGTAGTCCACGCTTTTGTAGCCTTGACGAACGGCACTGATATTCAAAAAGGCATTGCCGATGACGCCTTTGTATTCAGCCAAGCCAAAGGCACCCGCCCAACGCACGAAAGCGTCATTGTGGTAGCCGATTTTATCTCCCACAAAGCGCATTTTGGTTTCGGCATTCGCATTGAAGTTGTCCACAGAATAATCACCTCCGAGGAGATCGTGAACTTCGGCATAGTGCTCCCCTTGATACGTTCGCAGATCCAATCCGCCAGAAAACGTCCAAGCTTCATTGGCTTCGAGGCGGAAAGTGCTGAGTGCCCCATACCAATAATGGTTATTGAAAGACTTCCGCAAAATGCGTCCGGACTTCAAGAGTTCGTCACTGTATGCTGGGTCGATGGGGGGACCAAAAACCCCGCCTATGGTGTTGGAATTGTAGAATTTTTGAAAGTCGACTTGGCCATCATCTGTGTAATCGCCAGCGCCAAGGGAATTGTCGAGGCGGGTGCCCCCGCCATATCCATAGCTTGAGTAGAGCATGTTGGAGACGAAGAGACGATCACCAACTCGCCAATTGTGGCGGAGGGAGAACAACGGTTTGTGGTATTGGTTTTGTCGCTCGTACAAGGTCTCACCATTGACCACACCCCAGTGGACATTGTACTTGACTCCGTAGCTGCGGATGCCGACGGTATCGATGAAATCTGTGGCGGACATTTCAGCCTCAAAATCATCCACATCATTGTATCCAAAGGTCTCATTCAATGAAGCATAAGCCTCTTGTTCTTCCACAAGGGACAAGGTGTCATTGTTGAAAATGCCATCATAGGCTTGGCTGTATGCGCTCAAGCGGTTGTATTGGTCATCACTGCCCGTGAAAAGCGAGCGGGCGTATTCTTTGTCATGGGTGGCAATGCGCTGCTGATAACCGCGAGAGGCATTTTGAGAGGGGGACCCTGTGGCGGAAATGCTCAAGCTGTGGGCGCCCCATTCTTTCGTGATTTTTGCATAGTAGAAAAATGACCGGTTGTAATCTTCATCGAAATATCCTTGTCGATTTTGAAAGCTGCCTGCGAGGGTGTAGCCCCAGCCGCCTGGCTTGCGGCCACTGGAATGGCCAATTGAGGTTCGGGTAAAGCCAAAACTCCCCACCTCTTGTTTAACGCTGGTTTGTTTCGCACTCGAGATGCCTTGGGTCACAATGTTCACCGTCCCACCGATGGCTGGCAAAGCGAGTTTTGATGCGCCAAGGCCCCGTTGGACTTGCATGGTTTGGGTCACCAAATCCAGCCCAAACCAATTGTTCCAAAACACAGCGCCGCTTTCCATGTCATTCACCGGAATGCCATCCACCAAGACGCTGACATTGCGCTGTTTGAAACCCCGAATGCTGATCGAAGGACCGTTGTCATCCGAACCGGCTTGAGTGGCATAGACACCTGGGGTTGTGTTCAAAATCATGGGGATGGGTTGTGAGCCCAATTCTTCTTGTATTTGCACTGGTTTGATGTTCGAAAAGGCCACTGGAGTTTCCCTTTCGATGGCCACATCCGCCACCACCTGTGCCTCTTGCAGAACGATGGTCGCCAAATCGAAGTTCATTTGTCTAGGGGCATCGCCTGCGGCCACTTCTATGCGTTTCTCTTGGGCTTTGTATCCAATGTATTGAACCCTCAGGGTCCAAGCCCCTGCAGGGAGTCTGAGGACATATCGTCCATCAAAATCCGTGACAGCCCCCAATTGGGCCCCAGAATTGGTGGCCTCCGCTGAAATCGTGGCTTGGATGAGGGTTTCCCCAGTGATTTCGTCGGCAATAACACCAAAGATTTCCGACTTTTCGATTTGTCCGAAGACGATGCCGGCCCACATCAGCAGGCCGGTCAACGCAAAAACATGGAGAAAATGTCGCATGTTATTGAACCGTGATGCGGTGCGCATAGGTGCGGTTTCCGGCGACTTGAAGGCTCATGAAGAAGGCGCCTGCGGGCAACCCCGCCACTTCAATTCGAACTTCCCCACCCACAATTTCGTCTCGAATCAATTGGCCATGAACATTGTGAATTTGCAGGTGCTCAATGGGTGTATCGGACTGCACCTGCACAACGTCTCCAGTTGAAGCTGGATTGGGGAACACCGATGTTGTTGCAGGAATTGGGTTCTCATCCAGGCCATTGGGGTTACATGCGCAGGCATGTATGCCCAATCCGTCCCAGGTATTCACCACCAAGGTGTCCCATTCCAAGAAAGTATTGAACGCTACAGGGGGCTGTGTCACACCTTGCATGACATTGAATTTCCGGCGCAAGGTGTGATTGGAGGTCAGCCAAGCTGCGCCATCTCCATCATCGATAAACCCCGCCTCTTCATCATCGGTCCAGGCCACACCCGGATCCTCACCGGGTTTGCCAAAGATGTCGATGGGCACCCCATTGTTCAAGAGAACCAGCGCATCGTCCCCATTCATGTACGTGGGAGCGGGGTAAGGATTGTCCAATTGGTCTGCCAATCCTTGCATCACAGGATCACATGCCGGTGAAGTTGCGCCACCACCCAAATCGACGTCTTCAGTTTGACCATTGACCAAAACCCAAGTTCCATAGGGTTCTATGGTTCCCACGAGATTGGTTTCATCGGTCATGCCCGGTTCACCATTGCTCCACCGTTGCAGGACGTAACCACTCAGGTTGATCGATTCAGTGGTCGGATTATAGAACTCCAATCCTTTGTTGTTTCCCGTTCCTTCGCAGTATTCCGAGATGAAAAGATCGTTGCATTGAGACCATGCACTTGTGGCAGCAATCATCAGGCCGAAGGCCAAAAGGGTAGCATTTCGCATCATGAATTCAGTTGAAAATCGACCGCAAGTTAAGGAAAGTGTAGGCCTTCAATTCACTCGCTCATCCTGGAGCCAGTCGGGTTATCTTCACGGCATGCAATTGACTGTTTTGGATTGGACGTTGATCGTGGGTTATTTCGCACTGGCACTGGGTGTTGGGATTTGGTCGTCTCGACAATCGGGCGGGGAGAATGCCAGGGGTTTCTTTTTGGCAGGAGGCCAAATGCCCTGGTGGCTTCTTGGGGTGTCCATGGTGGCTACGACGTTTTCAACGGATACGCCCAACTTGGTGACGGATTTGGTGCGGCAGCAAGGGGTCAGTGGCAATTGGGGATGGTGGGCGTTTCTGCTCACGGGAATGCTAACGGTATTTGTCTACGCCCGGATGTGGCGTCGCAGCGGGGTTTTGACAGATATTGAGTTTTACGAATTGCGTTATAGTGGACCGGCGGCCTCTTTTTTGCGTGGATTTCGGGCCTTGTATTTGGGGTTGGTTTTCAACGTCCTGGTGATGGGGACCGTCAGTTTAGCGGCGATTAAACTGGGGGGGATTTTGTTGGGTTGGCAGGGCTGGTTGACCTTGTTGGTGACAGGTGGAATTACACTCGCCTACAGCGCCATTGGCGGTTTGCGAGCCGTCATTCTCACGGATTTTGTCCAATTTATTCTGGCCATGGTCGGTTCGGTTTGGGCGTGCATTTACATACTTGGTCTCGAGGGGGTCGGTGGGTTGCAGGGTTTGCTGACTCATCCAGATGTTGTCCCCAAACTTTCCATGCTTCCCGACATGTCTAAACCTGAAGTTTGGGTGCCTGTGTTGCTGGTGCCTCTCGCGGTTCAATGGTGGGCCAGTTATTACCCCGGAGCAGAACCTGGAGGTGGCGGTTATATCGCCCAGCGGATGTTCAGTGCTCAAGATGAGTCCCACGCTGTCTGGGCAACCTTGCTCTTCAATGTGGCCCACTATGCGTTGCGACCGTGGCCATGGATTTTGATTGCTTTGGCCTCATTGGTGGTTTTTCCTGATTTGGCCTCGATCCAAGAGGCCTTTCCAGCCGTCGCTTCAGACAAGGTGGGACATGATTTGGCTTATCCCGCTATGCTGTCCTTGTTGCCTTCTGGTTTGCTTGGATTGGTGGCCGCAAGCTTATTGGCTGCCTTTATGAGCACGATGTCGACGCAGGTCAATTTGGGTGCGAGTTATCTGGTCAATGACTTTTATGTGCGTTTCATCCGGCCAAAAGCCTCCGATCGCGAACAGATTCAGGCCGCGCGAATGGCCACTGTGATTTCTTTGGGTTTGGGGATGGGGTTGGGGCTTTTGTTGACAGATGCCAGCCAAGCCTTCCAGCTTCTCTTGCTTATCGGAGCGGGTACCGGTGGACTTTTCATTTTGCGTTGGTTTTGGATGCGCATCAGCGCTTGGACCGAAATCATTGCCATGGTGGGTTCCTTGCTCGTAGCCGGTTACTTCACTTTCATTCATGACATGCTTGCAGCCCAGCCGGTAGCGCTTGTTCCTGAATTGGCCGGTCATATGAAATTGGTTTGGGGAGCGGTTTTGACGACGGTGGTTTGGGTTGCGGGCACTTTTCTGACACCCGCTGAATCCGAAGAGGTGTTGGATCGCTTCCGGGCTCAAGTTCAGCCCGTCAGGGGGCATTCCCTTCGTCGAGGTTTGCTCTCCATGCTCCTGGGGACGGTGGCGGTATACGCCGCGCTTTTCGCAACTGGCCATTGGATTTATGGGATCCACGTGTCGGCCATGGCGTTGACAGGTCTCACTGTCGCTGCCGTGATGGGATTGATAAAAATCCAATGGGGAGAGACATGACCGTGGTCGCATCGGCACCCGGCCGCATTTGTTTGTTCGGCGAGCATCAGGATTATTTGGGTCTGCCGGTGACCGCGGCGGCCATAAACCTCATTTGCCGTGTCGAATTGACCTTAAATCCGGGCTCACAGGTGGTGATGAACCTGCCAGATGGACGGCCTGATTTGTGTTTTGATTTGACTGGATTGCCGGACTTGTCACCGCGGAATTATGGCCTGAGTGTTCTGCGGTTGGCCCAAGAGGAAGGCTGGCTTCCACCCACGGGGTTCCACATGCGTTTCCGCACCCACATTCCCATGGCATCTGGCACAAGCAGCTCAACAGCTTGGGTTTTGACGATGGTGGCGGTCATTTCGAGGGCTGCTGGAATTCAATTTTCTCCAATGGAAATCGCCCAGAAGGCACACCATGCTGAAGTCATCGCTTTTCAAGAACCGGGTGGACAAATGGACCACATCAGCTGTGCTCTCGGTGGCATGCGGAGCATTGGATTTGAACCAGTCTTCCAAACATCTTTGATTGGGCCTCCTTCTGGCATGGCCTGGGTACTTGGTGACTCCTTGCAACCCAAAAACACCTTGGATACACTGCACCGGGTCAAAACAGCGCGCGAGCAACTTTTTCGAAGAATGCCAAAAGATTTCGAATTGGCTTCTGCCTCGGCCATTCCTGCGCCAGCATCCGGCCCACCATGGACTACGGAAGAGTTCAATTTGCTTCGGGCCACCTTCAAAAACAGGGATTTATCGGCTGCAGGAACAGAAGCCTTGAAGCAGGGTGATGTGATGGCTGTGGGTGACTGTCTTTCAGCACATCATGGGGTTTTGCGCGATGCTTTTGGGTTGTCCACCCATCGCATCGAAGATATGCTCAGTCGCGCACAAAACGCGGGGGCCATTGGAGGCAAAATCAACGGTTCAGGAGGGGGAGGTTGTTGCTTTGTGCTGTGTCACCAGCCAGATGAAGCGAAAGTCGTTCAGGCCATGAATGCGGCAGGGGGGCGTGGCATTCCCATCCGCATTTTGCCCAGAGGTGTCACCACTGAAATTTCAACAGCATGAATTGTCAGCGAATTGTTGTTTTGGCCGCCGGCAGGGGGACTCGGCTGCGGGCGAGTGCCGAGGCCTTGGACTTGCCGGAAGGCCTGAGTCCGGAACATGTTGAGGATGCGAAGCAACGATTCAAGCCACTGTTCCGGATTGACGGAAGGCCTTTGTTGGTTCATTTGCTTCGCAGGGCAGAACGGGCTGGATTTACAGAGGTCATCGTTGTGGGCCATCCTGAAGACGATGACCTGGTGAGAGAACTTGACAAATGGAATTGCAGTGGAACCGGATGCAGAATGCAGGTGGAATGTGTGCGACAAGAGCAACCACTTGGTACAGCTCACGCATTGGCTGCGGCGCTCGAGACTGTGAAAGACAAGACGGAGACATTTGTGTTGTGCAATGGCGACAATGTGCCCACAACCCACGCATTGAGAACATTGCGAACATCGCCGAATGACAGTGTTTTGGTGGGGTTTGATCCGATGGAATTGCAGCTGCCTGAAGATCGTGTGTTTTCGTTTGCTGCATTGAAAGTGGATGATTCAGGTAGTTTGGCGCGAATCGAAGAAAAACCCACCCCAGAAATCCTGAAAGAATGGAAGGATCGGCCGATGGCCGTCAGCATGAATTTATTGAAATTGCCTGTTCAGGCCACTTTGGATGCCTGTCATTCGATACGTCCACATCCTGTTCGTCATGAGTTCGAATTGCCAGACGCTCTCTCGTTGTTGATGCAACGAGGTTTTCGATTGGAGGTTCAACATCAAAAGGCCCCAGTTGTGGATGTGACGCGGTTGCATGATGTGCCAGTTGCTGAGCGGGTTTTGGCTCGGGATGAGAAGGCCATGTTGTTTGAGGTCTGTGCTTCGTCGCCCATGGATGTGGAGCACGCGGCAGCTGCAGGGGCAGACCGGGTCGAGTTGTGCGCGCATTGGAGTTGTGGGGGGCTCACGCCCCCCGAGGCGGACATCCGGGCTTCGGTAGATTGGGGCTTGCCGATCCATGCCTTGATTCGCCCACGTGCGGGCCACTTTGTATACTCGGAGAAGGAAAAGACTTGGATGCTGCACCAAATTGAATCCGCCTTGCAAGCTGGGGCCAGTCGCGCGGTCATCGGCGCCACAAATCTCACCGGCCATCTCGACCTGCCGTGGTTGGCACAGGCGGTCGAAACTTTTGGCGCCCATCGTTTGGTCATTCATCGGGCGTGCGATTTGAGTCCGGATTGGGCTGTCGATGCCAAGGGACTTGCTGCATTGGGGTTGACGCGCATTTTGACTTCAGGCGGGGCGCCGTTGGCCATCGATGGAATGAAGCGGATTCAAGGATGGGTCAATCAAGGTTTTCAGGTGGTTGTCGGTAGCGGAGTGCGGCCAGCAGACTTGCCCGTTTGGAGTGGAATGGGTGTTGAAGCTGTGCATGCATCTTGCAGGGTGAGTCGAGAGATGACCTTGTCTTTGTTCGATGGTACAACCCATCCGGTGGATCCGCAAAATGTAGAGGCGTTCGTTCGTAGTTTGCGGACATGCGCGGAATGATTTTGGTGGCATTCACCCTGATGTTGTTGGGGTGCCATGAACCTCACACTGGTCAGCAGACCCTCTTAGCTGGCGCCAAATGTCCGATTATGCCGGTCCCACGCCAAGTGATGGCAGAATCGATTCAGGACTCCCTTCAGTTGGGGGGATTGGATTGGGATTTTTCTTCAGCCGCGGATTGGGTCGATGATGGCCAGCGGTGGCGTGACGAATGGATGAATGGTGTGTTTCCAAATGGTCAGATCAATCGCCAGCCCTTGGTTTTTTCCCACAACAAGGCTTGGACTGCCGAGCGCTACCGATTGCATGTTGATGATTCGGGCATCCACATCACAGCTGGGGGACGGCAGGGGGCCATTTGGGGTTTGGTGTCCCTAAGGCAACTGATGCCCATTCAATGCGAGAATGGAAATTGTGGGTCGCTCCGTCTGCCGCATGTGTGTCTGGAAGATGAACCCAGATATGCTCACCGCGGCTTGCTCCTTGATTGTTGTCGCCATTTCATGGAACCAGAATTTGTCAAACACATCATTGATCAGTTGGCCCTTCACAAAATGAATGTGTTGCATTGGCATTTGACAGAAGACCAGGGTTGGCGAATCGCGGTAGACGCTTATCCCAAATTGACAGAAGTGGGCGCTTGGCGCACTGAGGAAGATGGCTCCTTGCATGGTGGTTATTACACGAAAGATCAAATCCGGGCCATCGTTGACCATGCCGCCCTTCGCGGAGTCACGATCATCCCTGAGATTGAATTGCCAGGTCACAGTCGTGCCGCCATCGCGGCTTATCCATGGTTAAGTTGCACGGGTGAGGCACTGGATGTCCCACATGATTGGGGGGTATTCAAAGACATTTATTGCGCGGGAAATGATGAAACACTGAACTTTTTGAAAACCGTGTTGGACGAGGTTCTGGCCCTTTTTCCATCCCGATACATCCACATCGGTGGAGATGAAGCCCCAAAGGTGCGCTGGGCCGCTTGTCCAAAGTGTCAGGCTCGAATTCAAGAACAAGGTTTGCATGATGAACATGATTTGCAATCTTGGTTCATCAGCCAAATCGGGAATTACCTCGCCAGCCATGGACGAATTTTGGTTGGTTGGGATGAGATTTTGGAGGGAGGGATTCCCGAGGGGGCCATTGTTCAGTCCTGGCGGGGTGTGCAGGGTGGGATTGATGCCCTTCAAGCTGGCCATGACGCGGTTTTCAGTCCCACTTCCCATTGTTATTTTGATTATCCGTTGGATGCCACGGATGTGCGAGAAGTCTACAAATTTGGATCCGTTTTGGAATCCGTCCCGCCGGGCACTCCTGGTCAACTGCTGGGAGGGGAATGCAACATGTGGTCTGAGCATGCACCACAAAATTTGGTGGATTCGAAAGTGTTTCCACGTTTGGTCGCCATGTCCGAGGTGTTGTGGGGCACAGCAGACACGACCGATTCCGGATGGCAAAATTTCCTCAGCAGATTGGATTGCCACTATGACCGGTTGGAGGCTTGGGGTGTGGATTATGGCCTGGAGACCATTCCTGTAGCGGCTCTGGCTTCTCGGTCAAATGGTCAATTGGAAGTTGAAGTGAAACCAGCGATGCGCGGGGTGACAGGAATGGCTGGGTTTTTTCCGGCAGGAGCAGATGATGCGCTTCAACTTCAGACCTTGCCCGCACGTTTCACGGTGAAGGAGGTGGGTGAAGTGCGAGTGGAAATCAACCACCGCAACCGCCTGCTGAGTGAACCCGAGCGTTTTTCTTTGGCCGGTCATTTGGGCTTGTCGGCGAAACACGTCCACATCCAACACGACCTGAATCCTGATTATCCCGGTGGGGGAGAGATGGGTTTGGTGGATGGATGGCGTGGATCGGATGATTTTCGAGATGGACATTGGCAAGCGGCGCTGGGTGAAGACATGCGTGTTGACCTGGTCTGGCCGGACAAGGTGCATGTGGATTCTGTGACCTTGCAGTTTTATGTCTACCAAGACGCATGGATTTTCCTACCTAAACAGCTCGATTTCGCTGCTTATGTATCCTCTGACGTGGTGGAGATCGACATGTGGAAGGGTTCGGATTTGGGCTGGGAAGCTTGGGATGTGCCCTCGGATGAGCAAGGCCGGAAATCGGTCACTTTGCCGCTGGGTATTCAGACAGACCACATTTGGCTTGAGGCTTTCAATCCTGGTCCATGTCCGGATTGGCACGATGCGGCCACAGAACCCACTTGGTTGTTCATGGATGAGGTCATTGTTCATGGCCGTCGTTGAATGTGGTCAGGGTTTCTGAGGTGGTGATTTGGTCCTTTTTGTGTAAATTAGACACTAAGTCATGAAGAGCTTCGTTTTGTTAAGGTTCGTCGCAGCCATTGCGCTGTTCGGGATGGCGCTTGGGCCCACTCTGTCTTCATTTGCACAAACCACTCAGATTCAGGATCCACCGGAAGGGACTGTCGATGGGTTGAACATTTTGAGTGCGAACAGCGCTGTTTTTCGTCTGCGTGCGCCGGGCAAAGACCATGTGCATCTTCGAGGCGACTTCAACAATTTTGCTGTAAACGATGGCAGTCTGATGTTTCGGTCTGTAGACGGAAATACGTACTGGAAGCAGATGAACAATTTGTTGCCCAGCAATTGGTACCGATACCATTATTTGATTGATGACACCTTGGAAGTAGGTGACCCATATGCTGAGGTGGTCTTGGATCAATGGGAAGATCAGTACATCCCCTGGGATCATTGGCCTTATTTGCCCACTTACCCATCAGGTCAGGCCAGTTGGCAGCAGGCGGCTTTTCAGACGAATCCAACGCCTTTTGCATGGACAGATGAGAATTACCAACGTCCGGCACAAGATCGTCTGTTTATTTATGAGGTGTTGATTCGGGATTTTGATGGTGGTCAAACCTACCAAGATGTGATTGATCGCCTCGATTACTTGGAATGGTTGGGGGTGACGGCAATCGAATTGATGCCCGTCAGTGAGTTTGAAGGCAATTCAAGTTGGGGCTACAACCCCTCATTTCGATTCGCAGCAGACAAATTTTATGGCACGAAACAGAAATTACAGACGCTGGTCAATGCCTGCCACAATCGGGGAATAGCAGTCATTCTGGACATTGTGCCGAACCACGGATTTGGGCAAGATCCCATGGCGAGAAAATTTCTTGACGCCGATGGATCGATTGCCTATAACAACCCTTGGTTCAATGAAGTTGCGATGCATCCTTTCAGCCCGGGATACGATTACAATCATGGGGATTCTTGGACCCAGGAATTTTGGAAACGGGTCTTTGATTACTGGATTGATGAGTACCACATTGACGGATATCGCATTGACTTATCCAAAGGGTTGACTCAAACAAACAGCGGCGGTGACATCGGTGCTTGGAATCAATACGATCAAGGCCGGGTGGATTTGTTGTTCAACTATGGCAACCACATTTGGTCCAACCATCCCGGAACCTTCATCATCCTCGAACATTTGGGAAACAACGACGAGGAAACGGTTCTGGCGAATGGGGGGTTTATGCTTTGGGGCAAAATGACCTTCAATTTTGCCCAAGCCACCATGGGATGGGGAGGGGACTTGAGTTTCGGACTGCACACCTCAAGGGGCTGGTCATTTCCCAACTTGGTGACCTATTTCGAGAGTCATGATGAGGAACGCTTGGCCCATGAAGTGTTGACCTTTGGAGCTCAAAATGGGGACTATGATGTCAAGAACTTCAGCACGGCGATGGAACGCCTGGCCATGGCACATGCATTTCTGCTCGCCATGCCAGGACCCAAGATGACATGGCAGTGGAGTGAAATGGGATACGATGTGAGCATTTTCGACTGTTTGAATGGCACCTTTAACGAATCGTGCAAACTGCAAGAAAAACCCGAACGATGGTGGTATCTGGATGATCCAGATCGACGTGCGGCAGTGAAAAAAACAGCAGCAGTGGCGCAATTGAAAAAATCTCAGCCCGCATTCAATGGTTGGGATTTCAATGCCGATTTGTGGGGTGAATTGAAACGGATTCGACTGTACAATCCAGATCAAAATGTCATTGTCATTGGAAATTTTGGGACCTCCGGTTTGTCCATGCCACCGGGCTTTCCATACGCTGGCACTTGGTATGACCATTTCACGGGTGAAGAAATCGTTGAAAATGACCTAAACAACCCATGGTATTTTGCTCCTGGAGAATTGCGGATTCTGATGGATACCCCACTGCCGACCCCGGATTTGGATGGTACAATGCCGTTGGTTATTGACGGCGGTTGCACCGATGTTGAGGCCAATAATTACGATTCTTCCGCCGAATTCGATGATGGCTCTTGTCTTTATTCTGTAACCCTGGCGGTGGGCTTTGATGTACTGCCCACAGACCCTCATGTGGCCGGCACTTTTCAAGAATGGGATCCCGAGGCGACCCCCTTGATGGAAGATCCAACAAGCGGAGACTACGTGACCACAATTGAAATGACTGTAGGTAGCACCATCGAATACAAGTTCTTGAATGGAAATGCTTGGGGAACCGATGAGTCTGTTCCTACAGCGTGTGGTGTGGCCAACGGCTCAGGTGGTTTCAACAGAAGCTTTGTTCTGGGTTCAGACTTGTTGAGTCCTCCTGCGGTTTGTTTTTCGAGTTGTGCACCCTGTTTGGAGAATCCAGAGGATGCGGGATGTACCGATTCCATGGCCAACAACTACGATTCTGGGGCCAGCGAGGATGATGGAAGTTGCACATACAACGTCACATTGGCAGTGGATGCTGCTGAATTGGAGGTGGCATTCGAGGGCATGCATGTGGCGGGAGACTTTCAAGGTTGGAGCCCCGCAAGTACGCCGCTGGCTTTGGATACGGGTTCCGTGTGGTCGACTACAATCTCCTTGTCTTTGGGCCAGACCATTGCATACAAATTCATCAATGGCAATGCTTGGGGTTTGGACGAAATCGTTCCCTCGGCTTGTGGGACTGGAATAGATGTCTTCAATCGGGTGTTTGTCTTGGACTCAAACCTTGAGAGCCCGACCATTCCATGTTTTGGCGAATGCAGTTCTTGTACACCACCGCCGACGCCAGGAGATGGAAGCGACTACTGTGGGCCAGGCACATATTGGGATGCAAATGCCCAACATTGCTTGCCGGATTCAACGGGCTCATTTTGTGTGGAGGACATCAATACAGATGGGAGCGTGGGCGTCAATGACCTCTTGCAATTGCTGGGCGCATTCGGGGATGTTTGCCAAAATTGAAATCAACGCCCACAACATGGTTTGAATTTGAATCAGTTGCAGGGTTGGCCCCACCAACCCAACAACAACATCAAATCGGACGTGGCTACAAGTCCGTCGCCATTCAAGTCGAGCAAGGGGTTAAAAGTGTTGACGGGCTGATTGAAACCCACCAAAAGTGCCAAAACGTCGGACATGGCTCGCAAACCGTCTCCGTTGAAATCGCCAGGACAATCCATTTCTGAGTCAAAACTGCATGGGTTCAAAGCAGCCGCAGGCCAGGCATAGGTCTCGGCGCAATGGAATGCATCAATGCCGATGACTTCGCCCATGATTCGGCCAGGAAAGTCATCCTGGGGCGGATGAATACCTCCCCAAATACGAGACAAAGCCGATTGATCCGCGGCATCTCGGTATGTCGCCCATTGCAAGGTGACATCGACGGAAGGCCCATCTTCGAAAACCAGAAATTCATTTGCCGGGGCTTCAAACGTTCCGATGCCTCCTGGAAAATAGGGGTCACCTGTGAGCAAGGTCAGGACCTCAGCCGCCGCTCGAGAAAACGTGGAATGTCCGCTTACATAACCTGCAAAGGGAGGGGTTACAAAGGTGGGGCGTTGATAAGGCCACCAATTGGCCACCCGAATCCAACCCACACCCGCTTCATCGGTGGCCGGGATGTCAATGTAATCGGGGCCTCGCCACGAGTATATCTTGAGTTCGTTGATGAATTCGCCATTGGGCCCCGACAATTCAATGGGATCGCTGTCGGTGATCAGCTCGATGCGGCCAGGGACCAATGGCAACCCAGCGCCGTGGTAATTGGGCAATTCGGGGTCTGTGCATTGTCCGCGGTCCCCCATCCAGCGAATTGCGGAGACGGGTCGTACATAATCATACCATCCTTTGCAAGCCCATGCGGCTACCGCCGCGTCATGCATGGCACCTCCCATGGAGAAATAGCCCATGACATCCCAGGTGAGGTCATCGAGTGTGGCTCCAGATCCCCGCCATTTTTTTTCGAGTTCCGTCTGGTCATTGACGTAGTTCATGACGGTGAACCAGTGTCCAGGAGGGGTTTCTGAATCGGGTCCATCAGCCCAGTATTCTGCGAGCACTCGAGAGAAATCTCCACGAGGCACCAAATGAGGTGGATAGGGCAACCCAGTATGTGGGTTCAACGGATGACCTTGCGTTCCGTTTGGGGCATTCTCGAGCCCCCCTTCCAACCAAACGTAGTAATCCCGAGCTTCTTCATAATCTGATGGGATGTAACCATTTCGGCCCATGGCACCCGGACTGATGTCCCACATGACACTGTCGGTCGGTGACAGGTGGCTGGACCAGATGGCCGTCATGACCTGTCCCCATTTGTAGTCGGAACTTTCCACATCGGTTTCTGCCTCTGGGTCAATCAAAGGAGGCGATCCGGGGTCATGGTAAACGGGGTAAAATCCGCCCAAACGCTCATACGTTTCCATGTCCTCTGCTTGCAAGGAAAAAGGCACCACATTCCCCCATTCTGGACTCAAGAAATCAGGAGCGATGTTTGTTCCTGGGTTCCCACCTTGGTCGATGAATTCGGTCAATTGCAGTGGCTGCCATCGGTTGGGGAAGAACATGTTGGGGTTCCCGGGCTCATCCATTACCAAGTTCCAGTTGATCGGGTTGTAATAAGTGTTTTGGTAGCCAATGTCTTCGTTGCTGCCGTCCTGCAGCCCGAAGGCAATCATCTGCTCGGCGAGGTAGTTGCCCAGGGCTTGTGCGTCATGCATCCAATCTCCTGTGGTGTAGTCGGTGTCTTCAAAGGCCAAATCCAGCCCCAACTGCTCCATCCGTCCTGAAATGCTCGCCATAATCACACCTGCCTGTGGTGCATCGGCAAATCGGTGAAGCATCAATTTTGAGATGGCAAAGCTGATGGCCAAATTCCGAGCTTGAAGCCTGTCTGCCTCCGCAGACGGTGAGCTCAATCCTGCCGAGTCGAAAGGACAATTGAATGTTCCCAGGGTTTCCCCCAAAAAGAATTGCGCAGGGGCGCCTGCAGTGTCAGGCGCATAAGCCACGTAAGCGTCGTACATCAGGACGGAAGCATGCCACAAATTCCTTGCATGAACGGTGGGGCGAGCCCAATCGTGACGAATGCCATGCAAAAGAGTCTCATTCCACAAGCGTGCCCAACTGTGCGTCTCGGGCGAAGGCTCACCTAAAACAGGATTGCCATCACAATCAAATCCCGGGATGGCAAATTCACATGAGCCATCATCATTGGCTGCAGCGGGCTGGTAATTGCAAGCTTCAGCATTTGTGCATCCGACAGAAAACCAGGGATTGGCTCCAGGTTCAATCAGGAAGTGGGGGGTGGGACCCGTTGCAAATGGTCCTACATGGGTGGAGGCTTCTCCAACAGGCCAATGCACGACCACGGAGTCCACCTCGGTGACATCCCCCAGTCCAAAATGCATATCATAATCCGAATGTCCACTGTACCCTTGTCCGGCATGCACCTCATCTACGCGCAACTCGTCGCCGAAATGCACTTCGATGCGCGCACCTACGGCATCTCGATTGGACAGGGTTCCCTCAAGGTGGAAGAAGATGGATTGACCGGCGGAGGCACCCACGTCGTTTCGAAGGAGTTGCAAACCCGGATTCATGCCTTGTGATGTCGTGGCAATGGCCAAATCCAAATCTCCATCTCCATCATAGTCCGCTGTAGCCAATCCGAAGTCGGAAAAAGGATGTTCCAAGGTCAAATCGCCAGATGACGACACCTCAAAAGTGCCGTCTTCCAATCCATGGTAAAGGATGTTGGGCGACGGTGCAAAGAGGTAATCGTTGACCAAATAAATATCGAGGATGCCATCTTGGTCATAGTCAAAGAAAATCACCCCCCAAGTCATGCCACTGTCATCCACACCGGCCTCAGATCCGAATGGTGTGTACGTGCCATCGCCATTGTTCATCAACAGTTCACTCGGATAAAGATCACTGATGTAGAGGTCCAGCCAACCATCTCGGTTGACATCGCCGGCATCGACTCCCATGCAATTTCCTACATAATCCAGTCCCAAAGCCGTGGCCATCTCCGTGAAAGTGCCGTCGTTGTTATTGTCGTAAAACTTATTGGGTTGGTTGGCATCATGTGTCAAATAGAGGTCCACATCACCATCTTGGTCAGCATCTGTAAAGAGTCCACCCATTCCCACCTGCGTATCTGTGGCACCTGAGGAGAATGTGGCATTGCTGAAGGTCATTCCTGGGCCATTGTTGTGAAACAGCACATTGTGGGAGTTGATGTTGACCACATAGATGTCCAAAAACCCATTTTCGTCGTAATCGGCCATATGCAAACTGCGGCAAGGACCGGCATGTCCCACTCCGGCCGTTCCAGAAATGTCTTCAAAGGTGCCATCGCCTGAGTTCTTGAACAGGCGATTGGGTTCATTGTAATTGCCTACGGCCAAATCGAGGAAACCATCGTTGTCGATATCGCCCCATACTGCGGTCATGGAATTGCTGATGTCTGAGACTCCGGCTACGGCTCCGATTTCCGCGAAAGTGCCATCACCCTGATTTTCGAAAAGGAGATTGGGCCCCTGCCGGGTGGCCGTGTACAAATCTGGCCAGCCATCATTGTTGTAATCTCCCCAAGCCACCCCATGATGGATTCCTTCGGCCAATACACCTGATGTAGCAGAGACATTGGTAAACAGAGATCCCTGACCTTGGGACACCCCCAAGAACAGATACCAAAACACCACGACCACTGAAATTCGGTGCCCTATCATGATCATAAAAATATGGATTAATCCAAACATGGGAATCAGGCAAAGGCATAAGCAGATGGACTCATCGGCTTGTCAAGACTGAAAACCACTGGGAAGAGATTGATGTTGAAATCTGGGAGCAGACCATGTTGTATGGACTGGTGGGCCCCATGAAAAAAGGATGGAATCGCCCATTTACAGTGGCCCAAGTCTTGTGGCCAGTTGGATTCACCTTATTTTCAATGTCAGGTCTTTTGTCGGTAAATAATGGATGTTTGTTTATAATTTATGGCTATTCAGTTCATTTTATCATTCTTCTGTCGTATTATAGCATTGTAATTGTTCTGTAGACCCTGCGTCTCAAGAATGGATACAAGTAGATTGTTAGGATTGGAGGGCGCAGGGGTGCGCCCTTCTTCCAACAATTCCATCATCAGATTTTCTCACAAGATTGGTTCCAAAGGTTTTGTAGGTTTGGATTTTGCCCTATATTTGCCGCCCCTTAGAAGGAATTTTTGACATGGCTCATCACAAATCAGCGTTAAAGCGCATCCGTTCAGACAAGAAGAAGCGTGATCGCAATCGGTACTATCACAAAACCGCTCGGAATGCGGTACGCGATTTGCGCGCATCCACCGATGCAAAGGCAGCAGGTGAAATGTTGCCCAAAGTAGTGGCCATGTTGGACAAGCTTGCGAAAAACAATGTCATTCACAAAAACAAAGCAAGCAACCTCAAATCCAGCCTCACTTTGCACGTGGCGAATTTGGGTTAATCCTTTGTTTTTCCGAACTAGAACCTCGCAGCGCGGCTGCGGGGTTTTTTTTTGCCGCTATTTTGGTGTAGAAAAGGTTCCATAGAAGGGAAGGAATGAGGGAGATGAACAGGAATAGAGAATGGGTGGACAGAAGATTCGACGGACCGAAACCTCGGGAGCGTCTCTTGGCATATGGTCCAGCGTCATTGTCAGATGATGACCTGCTGAGCATTTTGCTAAATTCTGGGATGAAAGGAAAGCCAGTCAGGGCTATTGCAAGGGAATTGCTCACCTTGTGTGGTGGCAATTTGGATGAACTGGGTCGATTTCCCCCCACAGCTTTTGCCACGATTGAGGGCATCGGCATGGTGAAAGCGGTGAGCCTTTCCGCCGCAATGGAATTGGGACGCAGGCGCCACGCATATCGCACGGATTCAGCCCATCAAGATGGATTCAAGCAAGCCATCCAATGTGCTCAGGATGTTCATCTCCGGTTCCGAGAACGGTTGGCAGATTTGGGCCATGAGGAATTTTGGATGTTGGCATTGCGGCGGTCAAATGTGGTGATGTCGGAATTGATGATATCCAAAGGCGGGTTGTCTGGAACGATTGCCGATCCCAAAATCATATTCGGAAAGGCCCTCGCCTTGCGCGCGGCGGCCATTGTGGTGGTGCACAATCATCCTTCTGGGAATCCCCGTCCCAGTGCTGCAGATCGACGGTTGACCGAGAATTTGAAACGAGCAGGTGCTGTTTTGGACTTGCCTGTTTTGGACCATGTCATTGTTGCCAGGGAACAATATTTTAGCTTTGCCGATGATGGTGCCCTTTGAATGGGCAGGGGACCTATTGATGGATTCGTTGCCCGAGGACTTTCCTGGTCTTCCTCACAAAACCATCTGCTAAACAATGATCAAAATTCTCACAGTCGTCGGGGCCAGGCCCCAGTTCATCAAGGCTTCGGTATTGAGTCGAATATTGGCATCAGGTACCCACGGGTTGTCGGAGGTCATGGTCCATACGGGCCAACACACAGACATGAACATGAGCGGTGGTTTTTTCCAAGAACTGAACATCCCGGCTCCCAAGCACCAAGTCAAGCTCACGGCGACGGGTCCACTGGGGCGTTGTGGAGAAATGCTCGCTGCCCTGGAACCGATTGTTCGAGAAGAATCACCAGATGCCATCCTGGTCTATGGGGACACAGATTCAACTGTCGCTGGTGCTTGGGTAGCTGCTCGGCTCAACCTCAAATTGATTCACGTGGAAGCTGGATTGCGTTCATTTGATCGCGGCATGCCAGAAGAAATCAATCGAATCGCTACGGATCACTGGGCCACACATCTTTGTTGCCCTACGCGTCATGCTGTCGAACAATTGGCCAAAGAGGGGGTACAGGATGGTTCTGTTCAACGTGTGGCCGCCGTTGGCGATTTGCAATGTGCTGCTGCATTGGATGCGGTGAAGCTGCACAGGCCAGAAATGGCAACAGATGCACACTTGGGTCAAGTGGTTTTGACCATGCATCGCCCGGCAAATGTGGATGAATCAGAGGTGTTGTCTTCATGGTTTGCGGCCATTCACCAAGCCCTCGAGAAAAGGAAGTTGCGTGCGGTTTTCCCCATTCACCCCCGAACCCAAAATACTTGCCGCGAATTGTGGGGTGAGACCGATTGGAAGAATCGATTGCGACAATGGCGAATAGATCCGGTTGAACCGATGGGGTATCTCGACTTGATGCGTTTTGTCGAATCCGCCCCTTTGGTGCTGACAGATTCGGGTGGATTGCAAAAAGAAGCATTTGTATTGCAAACCGGATGCCTCGTTCTGAGACCGGTGACCGAATGGGTTGAATTGGTGGAAATGGGCAAGGTCCGTTGTGTGAATTCGCCATCAGATTTGGCTGAAGAATGGTCACAAATTCAAAACCACCTGTGCGCTGAAGATTGGCCCAAAAACGATGTCTATGCGGCAGTTGGGGCAGGTGAGCGCTTGGCAGAGACGCTTTCCCAATGGCTGTGCTGATATGGATTTGGCATGGTGGGGAGTCCACAAGTCCCACTTCGCGTCATGAACACGCAGCTCATGTGGCATTCGAAGTGTCCTGTGGTTGGACGTTTCGTTGGGCCTTGAATGAGCAGGAGTGGTTGGATGGGCCAGGAGTGGATGTGTCCCAAACCCAGGTTTTTCGACTCCAATACGGTGGTGAGGAGCAACATCCCGCTGCCGATGAATTTTGGTCAGCCTCTGGGTTGTTGGAGCGTCAAGATTTGAAGTGGGGCAGAGAAGTCGAATCTGAGTTGTTGTCCTTCGCGTTTTTCATGACCTCGCGCCTCGAAGAAATGGAGGCGCCAGATCGGCATCGGGATGAGCATGGGCGCTTTCTAGGCGGAACCTCCTTGGCTGCGATGCGTGGCTGGTTAGACCGGCCAGAAGTGGACCGTCGCATGCAGTTGTGGGCTCAGAAAATGCAATTGCCATTGGGCGCTGCGCGTCTCACCAGCGAAGTGATTCCAACCATAGATGTCGACAGCGCTTATGCATTTCGGTCCAAGGGATGGTTTCGCACAGCAGGGGCTGCATTGAAGGATGTCTTGGCGAACAGACCCGCATGGCTTCGGTTGCGTGTGGCCATCAGCGGGCAAGCAGATCCCTATGACACATACGACAACATCGAATCCCTGCACGCGGCTTTCTCTTTGAAGACACGCTACTTTTTTCTTTTGGCGTCTCGGTCCCAACACGACCGGGGTCTTTCATGGCGATCCCGGGGTTTGAGAAAGTTGATTCAGCACCTGTCCCAGACGGCTGAAATCGGGATTCATCCAGGATATCAGGCCCACGCCAAGGGGTTCAAATGGATACAGCAAGAACGCGACCGCTTGTTGCGTATTTTGCCGGAGGTAGACCCCGCTGAATGCCACAGCCGACAGCATTACCTGCTCCAACAACCACCCAAGTCATGGCGTGATTTGGTCGCGGCAGGCATTGCCCATGACCATTCCATGGCGTATGCGGATGTCGCAGGTTTTCGAGCAGGGGTGGCTCGACCCTTTCGCGCCTTTGACCTGATATCCAATGAACAAATGCCGTTGTGGCTTCATCCCGTCGCTGCGATGGACGCCACACTTCTTCGCTATGAAAAATGCACGCATCAAGAGGCCATCGAGCGCGTGACTGAGCTGGCGCAGGCTGCTGCCCAAGTGGGTGGTGCATTGGAATTGATTTGGCACAATGAAAGCGTATCTGATTATGGAGAGTGGTCCCAATCCGGGACTTTCGCCTTCTACACCGCTTGCCTCAGCGCAGCGTTAAAGGCTGTCAAACGCCATCCGTCTTCAACCATTCTGGACGTATCTTCCGCAACATGACCACCATTCTCGCAGAAACGCCGGGTATCCATCAATTGTACATTCGAGAATTGCGGGATCAAGCCATTCAAAAGGATCGAATGCGGTTTCGAATGAATCTTCGAAGACTCGCGGTTGCGCTGGGTCATCGATTGAGTGAGACGTTGTCTTATGAGGCCTGTGAGGTGAACACACCCCTCGGCACGGCTTCGGGGTGGAAATTGAAGGACGAACCCGTTTTGGCAACGATTTTGCGGGCTGGGGTGCCGATGCATGACGGAATGCTGGAGGTGTTTGATGCCGCCGACAATGCGTTTGTCAGTGCCTACAGGCGGTACTTGCCTGGTGGTGAATTTGAGATTGAGGTGGATTACATGAGCGCCCCGGATTTGACAGGACGAACAGTCATTCTGACCGACCCCATGTTGGCTACAGGAGCTTCCATGGCATGTGTTTGGGAAGCCCTCTTGAAGAATGGTGAACCCGAAAAATTGCATGTCGTCAGCGCTGTTGCCAGTCGAGAGGGCATGGCGGCGGTTCAGAAATCGTTACCATCTTCCACACACTATTGGGTGGGGGCATTGGATGATGAGACGACAGCCCGGGGATACATTGTGCCGGGATTGGGCGATGCCGGCGATTTGGCTTACGGCACCAAGAAATCTTAACCGAATCCCAATCGGATGGAACTGACGGTGTTGGAAATGGGTTGGTGGATGCTGATGGCCGTCGTCAAATTTTTGATTGTACCCAGTTTGATGGTGGCGCGTGGTGCATCCTTTCTGACAACCTGTTTCACCACCACAATGGGCGCGTCACTCGGTATTCAGTTGTTTTTTCATTTCGGAAAATGGTTGATGAGGTACTGGGGTGCTTGGATGGACAAGCTGTTGCCCGCACGAGCGCTGAAACCCAAGCCGATTTTTACACCGGGCAGGAGGCGAGCGGTGCGATGGCGCAAGCGTTTCGGTTTGACAGGCTTGTTGGTGATGAGCGGATTGATTTCGGTTCCAATCAGTGCGATGTTGGCCGCCAAGTACTACAATCGCACTTTGGGCATCACGGGATGGTTGTCTCTGGCGTTCGCTGTTTGGGCCCTCGTTTTGACCACCATCAGTTGGTGGGTGCGGTTTGGAAACTTGCCATTTTGATCCGTCCTACCTTTGCCTTTCATGCTTGCAGATTTGTTCTTTGATTTGGATCGAACCCTTTGGGATTTTGATCGCAACAGCCGGGAAGCCTTGGCTCGAATTTTCTCCGATTTGGAGCCGGAAGTTTGGAAAAGAGAATGGGATATAGCTCGGCCTGAATTGGCCTCCATGATCTCCATTTATGAAGCAGAAAATGCCAAATGCTGGAAGGATTATGCCGCTGGCCGATTGTCGAAGGAAGTGTTGAGGTCGCTGCGGTTCGAACGGACACTGATTCAATTGGGTGCCCGCAAGGGCAAGAGGCTAAAGGACTTGGCGGAAACCATGGGGGTGCGTTATGTCGAAATCTCCCCCCAATTGCCCCATCTGATACCCGGGGCCATAGAAACCCTGACAGCCTTGGCGCAACGGGGCCATAGGATGTTCATCTTGACCAATGGATTTGAAGAAGTTCAGCACATCAAGGTGGAGAATTCAGGTCTGGCATCATTCTTTGAGGGGGTCTATACAAGTGATGCATTGGGCCACAAAAAACCACATCAAGAGGCTTTCGCTGCAGCCCTATCGAAGGCCAAGGCGAGGCCCGAAAATGCCATCATGATTGGTGACGACCTCGTTGCCGATGTCTTGGGGGCACAGGGGATGGGAATGCGTTCTGTGCATTTCAACCCTCATGATGAAGTGCATGGGAGAGAGGTTTGGCAGAGCATCAGGCGACTGGAAGAATTGAAAGATCTCCCACTGCTGGGGACCCAAATGCCTGAAACCTTGAATTGAAAACAACGAAAACAACCGATATGGCTGAGAACAACAACGAGAAGAAAGGAAAAATCAACATTGATCTCCCGGAAGAGATGTCCCAAGGGGTCTACGCAAATTTGGCGGTGATCAACCACAGTCCAGTGGAATTCGTGGTGGATTTCGCTCAAATGATGCCGGGTATGCAACAAGCCAAAGTTCGGAGTCGGGTGATCCTCGCTCCACATCATGCCAAACGGTTGTTGGGTGCTTTGGCCGAGAACATCAAACGGTTTGAGCGTCAGAATGGACCCATCGGTGAATTGGGCGGTGGTGGAAACAACAACCCTGGATTGCCTCTCACTTTTAGTGGGCCTCAGGGCGAAGCGTAAGGGCGCCTTTGTCGGTGATGATTCCCAGTTGAAGTCCTCGCTCGGATTCAGCGTTTTTGGGGACGTTAGCCGCCCGGCTTTCTCCCAAAGGGGACCAATCTGCCATGGGATCAAAAAAGGTCAATGAGATGGATTCCGAGGTCATCAGGCCCCCTTCATTTGCAATCAATCCCTGAAATATCCGACGTGGACTCATTGCCAACAATTCGATGACCCGTGTGGTCACTTCTTGGATGGATGCTTCCGGTTTTGCGAGTTGCAATGCGCGATTCAGCAAAGGATAGGTCCACTCAATTCCCGCAATGCCAAACGGAACCAGCATAAATTCTACATCATGTCTTTCGAGGTTCCAAGGGCAATGGTCCGAAACGATGCAATCAATGGTGCCATCCCAAACGGCTTTGCACAAGGCTACCCGGTCTGATTCAGATCGAAAGGGTGGCATGACCTTGAGACCACCGTCAAACCCTGCCAAATCTGCATCTGTGTGCAACAAATGAAAGGCCGTGGTTCCACAGGTTACATTCAGGCCCTCGGATTTGGCACGACTGACTTCATCACAAGCCATTTGGGTGGTGATGATCGGCAGGTGAAGGTGCCCTCCCGTGTATCGAAGGATGTCCAAATCTCTTCGAAGTCGCATGGATTCCGCTTCCGGAGGTGTTCCTTGCAGGCCCATGACTGTGCTGGTTATGCCCTCATTCATCAGGGCATCGCGGTGCAATTTGCGCTCCATGGGTTGGGCCAAAACGGCAGTCCCATTTGGCCTCAAATATTCCAAAGCTCGTCGAAGCAGTTCTGGCGAATCCACACTTCCTCCTTCAGAGAATCCAACTGCGCCGGCGGACCGCAATTCTTGCATGTCGCTCAAAGATTGACCTTCAAGACCTCTTGAGAGGCTACCCAACGGATGTATGCGTGTTGGGATGGCAGTCGTGTGGGCTTGTTGTTTGAGGAAAATGATGTCCGCCTGGCTGTCCATCACAGGGGAGGTTGTCGGCACATGTGTAACATCGGTGAATCCTCCTGCTGCGGCTGCTTTCAATCCAGAAGCGATGCCTTCTCGCTCCTCTGATCCTGGGCATCCAAAATCCACTTGGCCATCCCACCAACCGAGAGACACGCACCGAGCGCCTGAGCGTCCGTCCCAAACAACCATATCATCCGCAGGCGTTTCGCCATCCTCGGCAGAACGCAGTTGCCCAGATGAGAAAACCAAACTACAGGTTTTCTGATGCAATGGAGAAGTTGGGTCGATGACCTGAACTTCCTTCAAAAAGACTTTTGATACCATAAGCGAAGCAAAATCGTTTCGATGAACAGCGCCAACAAAGCGGCGAGCAATGCAATTTTCCAAAGTGGCGTGCCTTCCTTCAGTTGCTTTGTTACAGAAGCCATGGCCTCCGTGTCTGCCTCCAGAATGGAGGTTAGCGACCAACCTGCTTGATCACACATGGTTTGCCATGTGGGCACATCATAGACTTTCGACAAGCTTTCCATGCGGTTGGAATTGACTCCGATCCAATGCAACAAGGAATCTCCTTGGAGAATGCTGTAGTTGCCAGGTGATTCCAATCCAGTGGGCATTGTCAATCCATTTGAAGTCATTTGTTTGCGAACTTCGGGTTGCCAAACTTGATCGTCATTTCCCGCCGATTGCAGGGTCAAGGATTGAGTGGGCCCCAAATCCCCAGGGATGGTCAAGGATCGGCCATCACCCAATGTACAAGAAAGGACAGGGGTGTGCCGGGCGCGTTCTGCCATTCTCAACATCAATGGGACAAACAAAGCGTGCCGAATGAAATTGCTGTGTTCTTCGTGGATTGTTGAACCCAACATATAAGCCGAACCTTTTTCAACCGCAACCCGACTCAAAAAAGGGGACCCTTGTTCTGATTTGACGAGAATTTCTTCTCGTATCATTGGTGTTCGGGACAGCACTCGATTCAACTTGGGCAAATCCAAAGCCCGGGGGATTTTGCGGAAGACCCCAGCAAAAATGGGGTGTTCTGTGGCAATCTCTCCCACACGACCTTCTGGCGTTTCAAGCCATTTTCCATCCGAGCCAAACCCAAGGGTTGAGCGCATTTGCGTTTCCAAACTCTCCACTGCAGAGCTGTCCGGAATCCAAAGACAACTTCCACCATTGGAAACAAATCCACGCAAGGCTTCCGCCATGCCTGTAGAAGGGGCTGGCCAATCACTGACAAGAACAAAATCAGATGGCTTCAACAAATCGAGCGAGAAGATTGCCGAGGCTTTTAAAGTGTTCGTGGCCGGAGAGGTTTCGAACACTTGGCGGATGGATTGGGCCACCACACCGTTCGGTTGCTCTGTGAAATGGACGACTTGGATCGATGAGGTGACTTCGAATCCGAAATAAAAATCATCGTCGAATTGGATGGGTGCATCATCGATGGACACCTGAGCTTGTTTTTTTCCGCCAGGTCCATGGGTAAACCGGAGCACGGTGTCCGTGGGCATCCCCGGAACCAAATTGTAAGTTCCAATGGCCGCGCGAGCCCCATCAATTCGCAATTCCAAGGGCAGATCAGAGACACCAGCCGGTGAATTGTGGCCAATCCGAACATGCAATTGTGCTTTTTGCCGGGCCAACCTTGTTGGGGTGTCAAACCAAACTGAGTCCACCCAAACATTGATCGCTTCTTCCGCGAAAGAGGGGACAAAGTGATGGTGGATGGAGGTGTCAGGTTGGAATTTCTCCTGAGATAAATCATGAGTGGACTGCTGCAAATCCGAAAACAGATATGCTTTTCTGTTTCGCCCTTGCACTTGCAGAAGATGGCCTTCAGATCGTTGCATCACCTCTGTGATGTGTCGGGAAGTGGTGCTGGGTTTGATTTCAGTCAGGCGATTGAGTGCTTCTTCACGTGTGAGGAGCCGGGAATCTCGGGGGGTAAAGGCATTGGTTTGAACGAAAAATCGATCTGTCTCTTTGTAACTCTCGACCACCCGAATCGCTTTTTCGATGGACACTTGGAGCAGGGGGCCTTCTTCTCCGATGGCGTCCATGGACGCGCTGTTGTCAATGTACAAGTTCACCACGCTGCCATTTCCTTCACCGGATTTGGCATCATCGGCGGGAATGAAAGGTTGGGCAAAGGCCAATACCAAGCCGGCCACGGCCAGCAATCTCATGGCCAAGACCAGCCAATGTCGTATCGCCTGTCGAGAGCGGCTTTCCCGTTGCAAGGCCTGCAAAAACGCAACTTGAGAAAATGCAACGCGTCGGAAACGGCGAAAGTTCAGGAGGTGAATGATCACGGGAATCGCCAAACCCCATAGTCCCCAAAGTATTTCCGGATGCGCGAATGCCATGCAGTTGCAAATTTAGCGCGATTTTTGGCGGGGATGCACAATGAAAAAGAAAAGGTCGTGGCCTCAGATTTGGCTGATTTCCTCCGTGAAAAAGCGACACAATATGAGACCCCAGATTTCCTTGCCGATGACCCGATTTCCATTCCCCATGAATTTGATCACCCACTGGATGTGGAAATCGCGGCTTGGTTCTCTGCGACTTTGGCCTGGGGCAATCGCAAGAGCATTCGGGCGAGTTGCGAGGAATTGTTGTTTCACAGAATGGCCGGTGCGCCTTCGCAATTCATTCTGGAAGCTTCGGATTGCGAAATGGAAAGGACACTCAAAGGTTTTGTACATCGAACGTTTCAGGCCGAGGATGCAGCCCGTACAGCCCGATGTTTGAGGTCATTGTTGAACCGATTTGGTTCGCTTGAGTACGCATTTTTGGACCAAGGGCCAGGTGATGCAGCTCACATGTTGGCCGCTTTTCGCGATGCCTTTTTCCGAGATGAAGCCCCAGATCGAACCACAAAACATGTGGCAGATCCGCGCAAGGGTTCAGCGGCCAAGCGATTGAACATGTTCCTGCGTTGGATGGTACGTCCAGCCGCTGCAGGAGTGGATTTTGGCCTGTGGAAGGACATCCCGCTCTCGGGTTTGTGCATCCCATTGGATGTGCACACAGCACATGTGGGACGGGCGTTGAAGTTGTTTTCACGTCGACAAAATGATTGGAAATCCGTGGAGTTGTTGACCGCGGCTTGCAGAGAAATTGACCCTGTGGATCCTGCCCGTTTGGATTTTGCCTTGTTTGGATTGGGGGCCATTGAGGGGTTGGTGTCGTTACCTGACGCCGTGCGTTGAAACGGGTTCACAAGTAACTTGCATCCTCAATGAAACACACGGACATGGCCATGACTGGGGACGGCAGTCCCACCTTGCTTTCTCCACATCATGGGGCCCCATATCACAGCATGCATGGAGCCCTCACCGAATCCCGCCATGTATTCATTGACAATGGGCTCGAGATGGCGGCACCGAATACATCGCCGATTCGGGTGCTTGAAGTGGGCTTTGGAACCGGTTTGAATGCTGCCCTCACCTGGGATTGGGCGCAACGGAAATCTCGCTCTGTGCATTACATCGGCATTGAGCCGCATCGTGTACCTCCTGAGACCTTGAGCCAACTCAATTATGCGCAATACTGTGGCATGAGTGAGGAGGCATTTCAAGGACTCCACCCATCTGCGTTTCATGGCGCAATGGTTCCGTCTCCTGATGGCAGATTCACTGGCGAAGTGGTGACATCGAGTTGTGCCCAATTTTTCAAGCAAAGGAAGCCAGGGAAAGACTGCGATGTGGTTTTTTATGACGCGTTTTCCCCGAAAGATCAACCGGAAATGTGGACAGAATCGGCGTTCAAGGAGGTGCGTCAATGTCTGAAAGTGGGTGGCATTTTGGTGACTTATTGTGCGAAAGGTGAAGTGCGTCGAGCGATGGAAGCCGCTGGTTTTGCCGTTGAACGTTTGCCCGGCCCTCCAGGAAAGCGGGAAATGTTGCGCGCCCGAAATTTGCCCATTGAACGATTCAATGTGCGCGTTTATGGCATCCTGTTGGACAGGCCTCGAGAGCGGGTGTTGCTGGCGCGAGAGCAGTTGGGTGCATTTGGTGAAAAGGTCAAATTTCCAGGAGGTGGGATGGAATTTGGTGAAGGACCTTTGGATGCGCTGAAACGGGAATTTCGGGAGGAGTTGGGGGCCGATGTGGGGCTGAAAAATGTTGCGCACTTTTACACGACTGATTTTTTTGTGCGGAGTGCTTTTCGCCCGGAAGACCAAATCTTGAGCCTCTATTTTACAGCGCAATTGGACCCGCCAGAGCTCGAGACGCGTTGGGGACATCGGTTCGGACGATCAGGTGGAGAAGAATCAGGTTTGGCCTTCAAATGGCGTCGCATCCAAGACCTAAATCCTGCAGATCTTCACTTTCCGATTGATCGGCACATCTTGGCCCAAATTTGCGCTATTGAACCCATCAAAACGTCAGACGACGTGTGACACAGTCCTCGATTCTTTGATACAATTGATGGGGACTGAAAGTGCGCCAGTTCAATTCGTCCAGTTCGCCACCCATGACGAAATAGCTGTCCAAATCAATGGCTTTCATGTCTGCTAGGACATGCTCGCGGAAGTTCAACAGCGCAATCCAGCCATCCTCATCCATCACTTCCTCAAACCACTCCTCATAATAGCAATCGTCACTGTGGTGGAAATTGAGCACATTTTCGCCGATGAGGACGAATCGTGTCACGCCTTCCGCTTGAAGCGAGTCGATCACCTCACGCTTCAGGAGCATGATGTCGTTGTGCAGGCAGTCATTCCATTCTCCAATAAATTCCAAAACCGCAAACCGTTCCTCATAATCGACGAATAAGATTTTGCAGAGCAAAGTGTTGGATCCAAATCCATCCCATTGCGGGTGGATGTAATAATTGTAAACCTGTGTGGAGAACTCGAACTCACTGTATTGTCGGTCAAAAAATGGCGACTTCGGGTCTTCGCTGGCCACGTAATGGTTGCGCCAAGCAAAATAAGGTTCGAGTTCATGCATGATCTCCACGTTTCTTTTTGGACCGGGCATGTTTTAGCGCCTCGCGAACACTGGCATGTTGTTCGAGCAATTCACCGGCCTTTTCGAGGCCCACGCCGAGTTCCTCTGCAATCATCCGGCTTCCGCGTTCCATGAGTTTGGCGTTTGCAGGTTTCATGTCCACCATCCGGTTTCCTTGGACATGGCCCAATTGAATCATGGTCACGGTGGAAATCATGTTCAGCAACAGTTTCGTGGCCGTGCCGGCTTTCAGGCGGGTGGAGCCGGTGACGAATTCGGGGCCAGTGATGGCCTCAATAGGGTGCTCGGCTGCGGCTGCAACAGCACTGTCCGGGTTGCAGACAATCGCTCCGGTGAGCAGTCCATGTTGCCTTGCCGATGACAGCCCCCCGATCACGTAGGGTGTCCGCCCTGATGCCGCGATTCCGAGAAGTGAATCTGAATCTTGAATCCCCAGGGTTTGAAGTGTTCTCCATGCACCTGCTGGATCATCTTCTGCCCCCTCAACTGCCTCCCGGATGGCGCCATCCCCCCCAGCGATGAGTCCGACGACCCGATCGGGATGAACCCCGAAAGTGGGGGGGCATTCGCTGGCGTCCACGATTCCCAATCGCCCACTGGTTCCCGCCCCAATGTAAAACAGCCTCCCACCAGCCGCCATCCTCGGAACCAGCGCCTCAATGAACTTTTCCAAAGCAGGCAATGCAGCACCGACCGCTTGGTGCACATCGCCATCGGTCTTGTGCATCCACCCAATCAGGTCCGCCACGGATGCGGATTCCAGCGCACCGTGGGCACCACTTTGTTCAGTGGGAGGGAGTGGAGAATGGTCTGTGGTGGGGTCTGTTGACATCTCGCTGCAAGATACACCCATTGCCGCCCTTAACTTTGTTTTCATGTTTCAACTTTTCATCAAGGGCATGATGGTCCTTTGCAAGGAATTGAACACATGCAAGGTGTGTGTGAATGTTCATTTCTGGTCCATTTGCATGGGGTTTTTCGGGGTGTTGACTTTCTCCGGGATCCAAGCTCAGGAAACCCCAGAATTCGAGGTGTCATTTTCACCTCGGCATGCGGTCAAGATGGCCGAGGCCAAGCACGATTTCAACATCGGCAATTTGCGTGGTGCGTTGACTTTGTTCCGTGAGATTCTCGATGAGGTTCCTGCATCGCCCAAAGTCGAACTTTGGATTGCCCGTTGTCACTTGGCCTTGCGTCGAGAGGATTTGGCAATTGCCTATTTGGACTCCTTGAAAGTCCACGACATGGATATGGCCAATTCTGCGTTGAAGTTGCGCGGTGAGGTGTTGCACCGGTTGGGCAGATATGAGGAGGCCATTGATGTGCTTGAGAATTTTTTGGATTTTGGCAATCCATCGGATGTTGATCTCGAGATAGCCAGCCATTGGATTGCAGAATGTCGTCGGGCATGGAATGCTCGTGAAAAGGGTGTTGCGGCGGATGCTGATGTGACTTTTGATCACATGGGGGGTGCCATCAATTCGCGTTTTGATGAGTATGCGCCGGCCTGGTCACCAGATGGCAGTTCCCTGATTTTCACTTCCCGCCGCGATGCGGGTTTGAATCCAGAGATTGATGTAGAAGGAGATCACCAATTCTACTCGGATATCTACCGTTCAGAACGCTCATCGGAACCTGGCGGCTGGTCGAGGGCGCAGCTGTTGGAGGGCGAAATCAACACCATGGGATTTGATGCGGTTTTGAGTTGGCCCGCCGCAGATGAAGGCGGTACGGTTCTGGTCTATCGCAACAACAATCAGCTTGCAGGGGACATCTGTGTGAGTAACCAAATGGAGGATCAAACCTGGTCGGATGCCGTGCCTCTGTCTCGCCCAATCAACAGCAGCTATTTCGAAGGCAGCGCTTCCATTTCTGCAGATGGTGAATGGTTGTATTTCATTTCTGAAAGACCGGAAGGGATGGGACGTGGGGACATTTATCGCAGTCAGCGACGTGGCTCCAATTGGTCCGTTCCACAACCGTTGGGCGCTCCGGTCAACACAATGGAAGACGAGAAATTCGTGCATGCTCACGGCGATGGTCGGGTGATTTATTTCGCGAGTCGGGGACATGCAGGATTCGGAGATTATGACATGTATCGAACCGAGTGGGTAGATGGTGGTTGGTGCATACCTGTCAACTTGGGTTTGCCCATCAACAGCCCGCGGGAGGAGTCTACCTTCGCGCTGGATGTGACCGGGAATCGTTTGGTGATGACAGCAGAACGTCCCGAGGGATATGGTGCGCGCGATTTGTATATGTTGGATGTATCACGTCATCCTTGGTTTGGTCAGCGCGCAAATGAAAGATGGGCGGGTGTGGTGACAGTTATGCTTGACTTGGAGGCCTTGCCCAAGACCAAACCGGACAAATGCACGGTTCAAGTTTGGGATGCTGGCGCACGCACCCTTTTGCAGGAGGTGTTGGTCTCAAGACAGTCTCAGGCGAAATTACGTTTGCCATCGAATTCTTCCTTTGTGATTCGTGCCATGGCGCAAGGTCGCATCATCGCGGAGGACTTTTTTGAACGGCAGCAAGACGTACCCGGGTCATTTGCGTCGGTGATGAGCCTCAAATGCCACGGACCTGCCGATTGAATTGGAAGGCTTCCCAGCTCGCGAGGGCCTGGGCTTCAAGCATGGGAAGGCCATTGAGGACAAGCGCGCCGTGAGTCTTGCAATGTTTCAAGAACATCGTCTCAGCGGGATTGTAGACCAAATCCACACAAAGGTGATCTCGACCCACAGCATCATAAAGAAAAGTCGGAGCACGGTTCACTTCGGGCCAAGTGCCCACAGGTGAAGCCTGAACGATCAACAGAAAAGCGCGAACGACTTCGGGACGCAAGTCGCCAAGCAGCCACTCGCGTCGCCCATGTTGGGCTGCTGTTGCATCCAAAGTCCGCACCAAATGAACCACTTCAATGCCCAAATCACGCAATCCTGAAGCTGCGGCCATTGCGGCACCACCCCGTCCAATGATCAAGGCTCGCTCGTGCCGTGAAGCCAAGAAAGGTCGGATGCTGTTCATGAAGCCTTCTCGATCTGTGTTGTGTCCTTGGTATTGGCCATCGGCCTGAGGCAAGAGAACATTGATAGCGCTGACGGCTTGGGCTGCAGGTGTCAGATCAACACAGAAGCGTGCTGCGTCCAATTTATACGGTATCGTGACGTTGAAGCCATCGAATTCTTCGGCAGCCTTGGAGGTCAGGAAGGCGGATGCATCCAACCAAGTTTGGAAAGGCAGAATTTCATAACGCCCTTTCACCCCAGCCGATTCAAAAATGGACTGAAACAATCGGGGGGATGCTGTGTGCCCGAGCGATTTGCCCAGCAGTCCGATTTTCCAATGGGTTTTCATGATTCAAATTGGGAGGAATGAAGTCAAGCCGTGGGTTGCTTTCCCCACCGACCCAAGAGGGTGACCAAAATCGCACCTACAAGGGCCAACATGGCTGCCCAAAGCCATTCTGAGGTTGCCATATCGATGGGCCATATATTGGTTTTGAACCATTCTTCTCGTCCATCGCTGTGGACGTAAAGCAACTCCACCTTGCTTTTCCACGGCCACAAAGCATTCAAGGATCCAAAGAGAAAACCAGTCAAGATCGCGAGCGTTTCGTTTCGCTTGTTTTCCAACAACTTGTCCAGCAAACGGGAGAAGGTCAACAAGCCCAGTAAAGCCCCAACCCCAAAAGCTGCAATTCGAATGACATCCAAGGATTTGAGGGCTCCAATGACTGTGCCATACGCTCCCAGCAGCAACAAAATGAAGCTGCCACTGATGCCTGGAAGTATCATGGCACAAATGGCCACTGCGCCACAGGCCATCAAAACTTGGGGAGCGTCCGACCCCGCCATTGGGGGCAGTGAAGTCAAAAACCCAGCCAGCGCCACACCCACAGCGGCCACGACCCACTCCGACGCGGTCCATTGGGCTTCGCGCCCAACCAATGGAATGGATGCAGCGACCAACCCGAAGAAAAAGGCCCAAAGACGTTCGGGTTGATGGATCAGCAGATGGTGCAAAACACCAGCAAAAAGGCCCACCGACGTCAACACGCCCAGGAGCAGTACCACCACAAAGCCCATATTGCTCCGATGCCAGATGTGTCGAAATCTTGAGACAAATGACAACCCTTCGTGGGGACGAAACAAATCTCGGATGAGGCCAAAATGCAACCCAGCGAGTGTGCGCAGCAATTCGTCGTAAATGCCCGTGATGAAGGCAACGGTTCCTCCAGAAACACCGGGAACAAGGTCTGCCACACCCATGGCCATGCCCTTCACGAACACGGACAACCATCCTTGGGTATCCCTGGGGGATTTGTTGGTGAGGGAATTCATGCCACGTCCCACTCTGGATTCATCGCTTTTTTCCATGCAAGGATTCCGCCTTTGAGGTTCCAAACATTCTCCAGCCCTTTTTTTTCAATGACCGCACTCACGACTGCGGCTGCGCGTTGTCCAGACCTGCAGTGGAAGACCACAGGGCGATCCAAGGGAAGTTCATGAGCACGAGACAAGCAAAAGGCCATCGGAATGTGTTTGCCATTGAGGTTGCTCGTCTGGTATTCGTGGATTTCACGAACATCAACAAGCAAATGTGGCTTTTCGGCTTGACGCCATTCGGCCAAGGTTTCGACAGTGATTTCGGGAACAATCGGCATGGTGTACAGGTGTCGGGTTGGGCACAAGGACCTTCGATTGTTCGCGAGTTGGACGATCAATTCCCTTCGGAATCAGTCCTCTTCCTCTTCAATCAATTGTCGCTTGCCTTCTGCAAGGGATTCGGGCAAATATTCAAAAAAGGTGTCTCCGCGAAGTCCCAGGCGCAAACATTCTAATGGAATCAGGTCATTGGGACCAATGTTCCCCAAGTTGACATTGGCTCCGAATTCTTTGATGAACCAAACTTGTTGGGGCTTCTTGGGCGCTTCCCAGAGGATGTCTTCGAGCGCGACATTTGCCAAGATCCGGCGAATCAATTGCACGTGCGCAGAGCCATTGGGGCGGTAGATTCCTACATTTCCACTTTCTCGTGCCTCTGCAATGACTTTCCAACTTCCCGCTTCCAACTCATTTTTCATCATGCGAATCCACTTGTTCGGACTGATGAGGATACCGGCTTCTTTCGAACCCACCTCAGACAACACCTTGTGGGTTTTCGACAGCTGTTGAATGAGTTCGCATTTTTCGTCATGCGGAATGACCATGGACCCATCACTGACCTCGAGGCAGGTGATGCCCATGTTGTCGATGAATCGGAGGTAGTTTTCCACTTCACCGCGGATGTAAAAGGCTTCAAACAAGGTGCCACCGCAGTAGACGTCCATGCCCGCATCCCGGTAAAGAGAAACCTTTTCAGCGATGCGGTGGGAGACCAGCGACGTTCCGAATCCGAGTTTGAGCAAGTCCACTCGGTCTGCACCGGTCTCGATGAGGTCCTCGGCCTGTCGAAGGCTGAGTCCCTTGTCCATAATCATGGTCAGACCGTTGGAGCGGGGTTTTGTAGTGCGCTCTGGTAAATGTTGCAAAGGGGTATTCATGTTCAAGGTTTGAACCGATCGTACCGATCCAGAAAGCGCGCATCATTGGCAAGCGCAGGGCAGAGGGTGATCAGAATTTCTGTTTCGTCGTAATGTTGTAAAAGAAGGCTTTCCAGCAGTTGAAAAGCGGAAGCGTCTTGTTTCAGTTCATAGAGGCTCACGAATTGACGGATGTACAGCTGAACCTGGCGTTTCACGTGGTTCATTGCTTGGTCAATCAATTCCAAGGCAATCTCATGGCAGCCCTGCATTTGCATGTTGTCGATTCGTTCGAGCCACATGTCATGAAATCGTGGATGGTTTTCAAGGCTTCGTGCAAAAAGGATTTCCGCTTGTTCATGTTCCCGCAGTTTCTTCAGGGTGGTGCCCATCATGAGGAGGTAATCCTGGTTTCCTGGATCCATCTGCAGGGCTTGGTTGAAGTGCATCCGGGATGAATTGAAATCCCCTTTCAAATCTGAAAGGACACCCAGTCCGATGTATGCATCTGCAAACTGTGAATCCAATTCCAAACTCTCTTTGTAAAATTTTTCAGCTGCTTCCAAATCACCCATGCGCTCAAAACATTCGCCCATGTAGCAAACTGTATTGGCAGATGCAGGTTCATGCTCAAGTGATTCCCTGTAAACGCCCAGCGCATCACTGTATCGCTCCATCGATGACAAGGCCTCTGCTTTTTGCAAGTAAGCTGGGCCGAATGAATCCTCAATGGCGATGGCGAAGTCGTATGCCTCTATGGCTTCTGGGTAGCGGCCATTGGACTGAAGGGCATTTCCCAAGCTGTACCAGGCAGCAAAACTGTAGGGTTGCACGTCAAGGAATTGCTTGTAGTATTCCGCCGCAGCGCCGTAGGCACCTGTTTGATCAAAACAAAAGGCCAATTCATAAACCGCTGTTTCATTCGAAGCATCTTCCTCCAGAGCCGCTTTTAGGGAGTGAATGGCTTGGTGCCAATCCCCCAGATTTTCACACTCCAAGGCCACTTCGACATGGATGTCTTTCCGCAAATCAGCATCTCCAAATTCAAGGGCTTTCCGGAAATGACGAATCGCCAGTTTGTGTTCCTGCATTTGGCTGTAGATGGAGGCCAGCGTGACGTGTATTTCATCGTTTGTGGGCTCGATGTTGAGCAGGTCACGCAGGATGGGGACCGCCTTGACGTGTTGGCCATTGTTCGCTAAGATTTGGGCTTTTCTCAATTGAAACGCCAAATGACCTGGATACATCTCTCCAGCGAACTTGAGCACATACTGCGCCCTGCGCACTTCACGACTTTCCAAATAAAATCCGATGAGGTCCTCCAATTCTTCGACGTCAAAAAACCTTGTCCCCCCTTCAGCCACCATGGACTCGAAGCGTTTCACCAGCCCTTGCAGGGCCTCATCGTTCTGATATGCACGTCCTTCCTCGTTCATCCAGATTCAAATCTAGCACGCAAAGGTCGTGATTCCCGAGATGGGGGGAAGATGTTTTTAACAGAAATGAGGAATTTCTTTCACGTTGAGTTCTGCTTTCAAGTGAGCTCGCGTCTCTAACTTGCATGCCCAATGTTGATTGTTTCCATCTCCGGAATCCGCGGCACCATTGGTGGACAAGCCGGATTGGGATTAACACCACCTGATGTGGTGAGGTTTGCAACTGGCTACAGTGCTTGGTTGCGAGAACAGTTGCCTACCGGAGAGACCCGGAAGCCGCTGGTCGTCGTAGGTCGAGATGCCCGACTCAGTGGGCCCATGATGCGTGATTTGCTTGTAGGCACCTTGAATGCCTGTGGGGTTGACGTTTTGGATTGTGGATTGAGCACGACACCAACAGTAGAGCTCGCCGTGCCCGGTGAAGGGGCCGATGGCGGCATCATCCTCACGGCAAGCCACAATCCGAAGCAATGGAATGCCTTGAAGCTGCTGAATCATCAAGGGGAATTTCTGTCAGCGTCTTCTGGTGAGCGTGTTTTGGAATTGGCAGATGCCAAGCCGGATTATGTGGATGTGACCCAATTGGGGCGATGTGACAACCGTGCTGACTGGTTGGAGCGACATGTTGCGCATGTCCTTGAATTGAAGCACACACAGGTGGAAGCCATTCGGAACCGAGGGTTTCGGGTGGCTGTTGATGCTGTGAACTCGTCTGGGGGTTTGGCCATTCCCATGTTGCTGAAAGCCCTCGGGTGCTCGGTGGTTCCCATTCATTGTGAACCCACAGGGGATTTTGCCCACAACCCAGAACCACTGCCGGCACACTTGACAGACTTGCGCGAAGCTGTGGTCGATCACGGTTGTGACTTGGGCATCAGCGTAGACCCGGATGTCGATCGATTGGCATTTGTCGATGAGATGGGCGGCTGGTTTGGTGAAGAATATACCTTGGTGGCAGTCGCGGATTACATTTTGAGTCGGGAAGGAGGCGGCAACACCGTCAGCAACTTAAGTTCGACACGGGCCTTGCGTGATGTCACTGAGCGGCATGGAGGAAACCACATGGCTGCTGCTGTAGGTGAGGTCAATGTCGTCCATGGCATGAGAATGACAAATGCGGTGATCGGTGGTGAGGGCAATGGAGGCGTGATTTATCCTGAGTCTCATGCTGGACGTGATGCGTTGATCGGCACGGCTTTTTTCTTGTCACTGCTTTGTGATTTTGGGGGAACGGTGTCTGAACTGCGTGCCAAGTATCCGCATTATGAAATGTCGAAAGACAAGCTTGCATTGCCGGATTCCGGTGTGGATGCGGCATTGAAAGCTTTGAAGGAAAGGCATCAAGAAGCTGACATCAATGAAGTGGATGGGGTGAAATTTGACCTTCCCGAAGGATGGGTTCACCTGCGCCGATCGAACACTGAACCGATCATCCGAATCTATGCAGAATCCGCGTCATTCGAAGCGGCCAAAGCTTTGGGGGATCGCTTCAAAATGGAGCTTCAACAGCTTTTGTCCGCCTGAAGATTTGTGGGTTGACCGCTCAACTGATGCGGAGTTGGAGTTTGGCTGTCATTCAGGAATCGTTTTTTGTTTCTTTGTGACACGAAGATTGAGCCTGCGCAATGAACGTATACTTGGACAACGCGGCAACCACTCCGGTGGCCAAGGAGGTGGTGGAGGCCATGGTGCCGGTGCTGGCAAACGCTTTTGGCAATCCGTCTTCCAGTCATGCCTTCGGCAGGCGGGCCAAAGTTCAAGTGGAGCAAGCGAGGCGAAAAGTAGCCCAACATCTGAATTGTGCGCCGTCCTCCATCATTTTCACTTCTGGTGGAACTGAGGCGGATAATTTGGCCTTGAGATCTGCTGTAAGGGATTTGGATTGCAGACGAATCATCACATCGGCGGCTGAGCACAGTGCAGTTGTGAAAACAGCAGATTCACTGGCCCAATCCAATGGAGTCGAGGTCGTGCACATTCGACATCTGGAAGATGGGACTTGTGATTTGACGCATTTGGAATCTCTTTTGACCGAATCAGAAGCCGGCAAGACCTTGGTCAGCTTGATGCATGCCAATAACGAGGTGGCCGTGATTCAGGATTTGAAGGCCATCGGTGACTTGTGTCTGCGTCATGGGGCGCTGTTCCACAGCGATACCGTACAGACCATGTGTCATTATGCGTTTGATTTGTCGGAATTGCCAGTTCACTTCATCACTTGTGCAGCACACAAGTTTCACGGGCCCAAAGGGGTGGGCTTCTTATACGCTGCACCGGGTCTCAAAATTGGAGGCCAAATTGAGGGTGGTGGTCAAGAGCGAGCGCTGCGTGGTGGAACTGAAAACACGGCAGGCATCGTGGGGTTGGTGACAGCCATGGATTTGGCTTATGCAGACTTGGAAGAACATTCCACGCATGTCCGGGCCGTGAAGGCGAGAATGGCAGAAGGGATTACATCGCGTTTTCCGAAAGCTCGCTTCAATGGCAATTCGCAACTGCCGGATCGACTTTACACGGTATTGAACGTTCAATTTCCACCTCACCCCAAATCAGGGATGGCCCTTTTTTTATTGGACCTTGAGGGCATTGCTTGTTCAGGTGGAAGCGCGTGTTCAAGTGGTGCCACTTTGGGATCACATGTTTTGCGGGCTTTGGATTTCCATGATCCAACTCGGGCGAGCATTCGCTTTAGTTTTAGCCGTTACACTACGAATGAAGACATTGATCGGGCGCTGATGGCTTTGGAAAAGGTGTTCAAATAGCCTCGCTTTTCGCTCATTTTGTTTCGTAGCTTCGTTTTCTTTGCGCAGGTGTTGAACAACAGTGTTTGAATGCCACAGAAGCCCATCAACTCCATTTTCAATTGGTTCATCCGCAGGCGGATGGCGGACATTGAACTCGCGCGACGTGAGTCAGTTGCCGCGCAACAGGCCGTGTTCGCGGGGCTGTTGCATCATGCAAAGGACACCCAGTTTGGTCGTGAACATGGACTGAAAGAAGTGAACAACCTCCGCGAATTCAAGCGTCGTGTTCCGGTCCGTACTTATGATGAATTCAAGCCTTGGATTGATGCGGCGCGCGCGGGTGAGATGGACGTCATCTGGCCAGGTAAAATCCAATGGTTTGCAAAAAGCTCTGGAACCACCAGCGACCGCTCGAAGTTTCTGCCGGTCACTGAGGAAGCCTTGCAAAGTTGTCATTACAAAGGCGGAAAAGATTTGTTGGCCTTGTATTGCGACGCCGTGCCTACAGCACGATTGTACGAAGGAAAGCACCTGGTATTGGGTGGGTCTTCGGCCTTGCATGCCGACGGTTCGGGGGCCTACACAGGTGATTTGAGTGCCATCATCATCCGAAATTTGCCCTTTTGGGTAGAGGCACGGCGGACCCCAGGCCGCAACATCGCGCTGATGGAAGATTGGACAGAAAAAGTGGACGCGATGGCGCGGACAACGATGAAGCAAGATGTTCGGATTTTGGCAGGTGTGCCGAGTTGGATGTTGGTGGTTGGCAAGCGAATTTTGGAGTTGTCTGGCAAATCTCATTTGGGTGAGGTGTGGCCAGACTTGCAATTGTACATGCACGGCGGAGTCAGTTTTGCCCCTTATCGAAAGAACTTCGAAGAGTTGATAGGATCGACTCAATCTCCCGTGAGTTACATGGAAACTTTCAATGCCTCAGAGGGTTTTTTCGGGCTGCAAGATCGCATCGGGGAAGAGGACATGTTGCTCATGTGTGATTATGGCATTCATTTTGAGTTTGTCCCCAAGGGAAGTTGGCATTCTGAATTTCCGGAGACGTTGGAGTTGAATGATTTGGAAGTGGGAGCGTTGTATGCTTTGGTGATTTCCACCAATGCGGGTTTGTGGCGTTATGCCTTGGGCGATGTCATTCGCATCACGGAAAAACATCCGTTTCGGATGCAGGTTGTCGGACGGACCTCCATGTGCTTGAATGCTTTTGGCGAGGAGGTTATGGTGGCCCAAACCGATCGCGCCATTCAACAGGCTTGCGAATGCACCGGAGCGGCCATTCGCGATTACACTGTGGGACCGGTGTTCATGAGCGCGAACGAAACGGGTGGACATGAGTGGGCGATAGAATTCGATCAACTGCCATCGGATATGATGCGTTTTCGGGATGCGCTGGATTCTGATCTGGAGAAGGCCAATTCTGATTATGCGGCCAAGCGAACTGGGGGATTGGCCATGTCTGCACCCATCATTCGACAGGTTCCTCAGGGCACGTTTGAAATGTGGCTGCGAAGCAAGGGAAAGGTGGGAGGTCAGCACAAGGTGCCAAGATTGGGTGGGGATCGAATCATCTTGCAGGAGGTGCTTTCTTTGGCGAAGTGGGCACCAAGGGAATCCCGGGTCATGGATGGAATTGGTGAACAAGTTGAGCAGGATGGATTTGGTGAGCACACTTGAAAACCCCTAATTTCACCCTTTCAATCTCGGAGAGACATGCACATTGCCATCGCTGGAAATATCGGCTCAGGAAAGACCACGCTCACGACGCTGCTCGCGAAGCATTACCGTTACACCCCCCATTTTGAGCAAGTCGATGACAACCCTTACTTGAATGATTTTTACAAGGACATGCAGCGTTGGTCATTCAATTTACAAGTGTTCTTTTTGCGCTCTCGATTTGCTCAGATTGCTGAATTGCAGAAGTCAGGCCAAAAGGTGATTCAAGACCGAACCATCTACGAGGATGCGCACATCTTCGCCCCCAATCTTCATGCCATGGGCTTGATGACTTCTCGTGATTTTGAAAATTATCAGTCTTTGTTCGAATTGATGGAAGCTTTTATTTCTGCACCGGACTTGCTGATTTATTTGCGTGCTGGCGTTCCGAAATTGGTGGAAAACATTCAGAAGCGCGGGCGAGAATATGAGGAGGCCATCAGGTTGGATTACCTCAATCGATTGAATGAAAGGTATGAGGCGTGGATTAGCACATACAACAAAGGCAATTTGCTAATCATTGATGTAGACAACAATCGCTTTCATGAAAATCAACAGGACTTGGGTCAAATCATAGAAAGCATTGACGGCAAGCTTCATGGTCTGTTTGACGCGTGAATCAGCGTTTGGCCCTCAAAAAAAGAGCCGTCTGGATTGCAGACGGCTCTTTTTGTTAGTGCGAGAAATCACAAGGTCAATCGTGAATGACCTGGACCATTTCAGTCGAGTTGGGATTCTTTGACTCGGGTTGACTCGCATGGTCTTCACCATGTCCTCCCAAAATGGGGGCGATCACCAAGCCCACGAGACAAGTCAATTTGATCAAAATGTTCATCGAAGGCCCAGAGGTGTCTTTGAACGGATCGCCCACAGTATCACCCGTCACTGCCGCTTTATGGGCATCAGACCCCTTGAAGGTCATTTTGCCATCAATTTCAACGCCAGCTTCAAAAGACTTTTTCGCGTTATCCCATGCGCCGCCAGCATTGTTTTGAAAGATGGCCCAAAGGACACCAGATACAGTGACTCCCGCCATGTACCCGCCCAAAGTCTCGGCGGCCCATGCATTGGGCATACCCAAAATCAATGGAACGAGACCAATGATCAATGGAAAGAGAATGGTCATGGCACCCGGCAGCATCATTTCACGAAGTGCTGCCTGTGTGGAGATGTCTACACATTTCCCATATTCAGGCGTTCCAGTTCCCTCCATGATGCCTGGAATTTCTTTGAATTGGCGACGCACTTCCTTGACCATTTCCATGGCGGCCTTGCCGACGGAGTTCATGGCCAGTGCTGAGAAAACAACGGGGACCATGCCGCCGATGAAAAGGGCGGCCAAGACATTGGCCTTGAAAATGTTGATGCCGTCGATTCCAGTGAATTCCACATAAGCAGCGAAGAGGGCCAAAGCCGTCAAGGCGGCGGATGCAATGGCAAACCCTTTCCCGATGGCTGCTGTTGTGTTTCCTACAGAGTCCAAAATGTCGGTGCGTTCCCGAACTTCCTCGGGCAGTTCGCTCATTTCAGCAATTCCACCAGCGTTATCTGCAATGGGGCCAAAGGCGTCAATGGCCAGCTGCATGGCGGTGGTGGCCATCATGGCTGAAGCGGCAATCGCAACGCCATAAAATCCAGCAAATGCGTAAGCGATGTAAATGGCGGAGGCGAACAACAAAATGGGGCCGAAGGTTGAAATCATGCCTGTCGCCAATCCGGCAATGATGTTTGTTGCTGCACCTGTCGAAGATTTTTGGACAATGCCCAATACAGGCTTTTTGCCCAAGCCGGTGAAGTGCTCAGTCATGTAGCTGATGACACCTCCTACGATCAAACCGACAATAACGGCGTAAAAAACATTGATTTTGCCAAAAGTCATGGCATCCGCACCTCCGATTTCATTCATAGTCAGTGTGTCTGGCAACATCTTGTCAATCAAGAAGAAACAAGCCACGGCAGTCAAAAGGATGGACCCCCAGTTTCCACGGTTCAAGGCAGATTGAACATCACTTTCTTTGGCGCCTTCTTTGACACGAATCACCAAGCCTCCAAGTATGGAAAACACAATGCCCAAAGCCGCGATGATCAGTGGCAACAAAATGGTGGACATGCCGCCAAAGTTGTCATCCAGACCAGTAGCATCAGTTCCCCGGATGACGGCATTGCCAAGAACCATGGCTGCCAAAACGGTGGCCACATACGAGCCAAACAAGTCCGCTCCCATGCCAGCGACATCCCCTACATTGTCTCCAACGTTGTCCGCAATGGTAGCGGGATTTCGAGGGTCATCTTCAGGAATCCCGGCTTCTACTTTGCCCACGAGATCCGCACCGACATCCGCGGCTTTCGTGTAAATCCCACCGCCGACACGGGCGAACAACGCAATGGATTCAGCGCCCAAGGAAAATCCAGCAAGGGCTTCTAACACCACGGTCATTTCATCCACATTTGTAAAGGAGCCACCAGAAAACATGTTCAGCAACAGCATGAACAGAACACTCAAGCCAAACACAGCTAGACCAGCAACGCCCAACCCCATCACCATGCCTCCGGTGAAGGACACTTTCAGGCCTTGAGCCAGGGAAGTCCGGGCCGCTTGCGTGGTCCTAACGTTGGCTTGGGTGGCGATGCGCATGCCGATGTTCCCGGCCAAGGCAGAGAAGACAGCACCGATGACAAAGGTGACAACAATGAACCAATGGGTGGTGGGTACAATGGTTGAAACGAATCCAAGCAAGGCACCTGCAATCACAACGAAAACTGCCAGAATGCGGTATTCGGCATTCAAAAAAGCCAGAGCGCCTTCGTGAATGTGTTTTGAAATTTCAGCCATGCGTGATTCTCCAGCATCCTGCTTTCTCACCCAGGCGGATTGAACGGCCATGACCACTAGACCCAAAAGGGCAAGTGCAGGAACGAGGTACAACAGAGTTTGATCCATAAGATGTTGTGTAAGGCGCCGCATTTGGGCGCGGTTATCGTTAAGGTTTTTGTCTTGTTCAAGTAGCCTTGATCAGTGAACGTATGTCACACTGTTCACGGCTTCTATGATGTCAGCCACCTGTGGCAACGCCTCGTCAATGAGGGTTGGCGCGAACGCAAAGGGGGTGTCGCTTTGGCACAATCGCCGAATGGGCGCATCGAGATAATCGAAAGCATGTCGCTGCACCCGATAAGCCACTTCACTCGATATGCTCGCGACGGGAAAACTTTCTTCTACAATGACCAATCGATTGGTCTTTTTCAAGCTCTCTACAATGGTGTCGATATCCAGAGGTCGGATGGAAACCAAATCAATGATTTCCACTTCGACGCCTTCTTTGGCCAATTCATCAGCCGCCGCATGCACCGTTTTCAAAATCTTGCCAAATGACACAATGGTGCACGCATCTCCGGCACGACGGACATTGGCTTTCCCAATCGGAACGAGATACTCACCTTCGGGAATCAACCCTTTGTCACCATACATTTTTTCAGACTCCATGATCAACACGGGGTCCTCGTCTCGAATGGCAGACTTCAACAGGCCCTTCGCTTCGTAAGGTGTGAACGGCGTGACCACCTTCAAGCCGGGAATGGAGGCATACATTGACTCGAATGATTGGCTGTGCGTAGCGGCCAGCTGACCCGCCTGTCCATTCGGGCCACGAAAAACAATGGGGACATTGAACTGACCTCCACTCATTTGCAACATTTTGGCAGCGTGGTTGATGATTTGGTCAGCCGCCAGAATGGCAAAATTCCAAGTCATGAACTCCACAATGGGGCGCAGTCCGTTCATGGCTGCTCCCACCGCGATTCCAGAAAATCCAAGCTCAGCAATGGGCGTGTCAATGACCCGTTCCGGCCCAAACTCATCCAACATTCCTTTCGATGCTTTGTAGGCACCATTGTACTCAGCTACTTCCTCGCCCATCAAGAAAACACGCTCATCCCGTCGCATCTCCTCTTGCATGGCTTCAGCCACCGCCTCTCGGAATTGTACTTCTCGCATATCCGTTGTGTTACGTTTAGGGGGGCAAAGGTAAGTGTTTCACAAATGTTGGAAGAATTCAAATGGCATTCTATGTCATTATTTGATGTTCGGGGGGAGCAACCTCATTAACTTCGCAGCACAAGAATACGCTATGAAAATCCTTGTTTGCATCAGTCAAGCCCCAGATACCACCAGCCGCATTGCGTTCAAAGATGGCGATACTGCGTTTGATGATTCCGGTGTTCAATTTATCGTGAACCCTTATGACGAATGGTATGCATTGGTACGTGCCATTGAGTTAAAAGAATCTGGAGGCGGATCAGTGACGACCATTACGGTGGGGTCGGCCAATTGTGAACCCGTCATCCGCAAGGCATTGGCCATCGGCGCAGACGATGCTGTTCGGCTGGACGCTGAGCCCCAGGATAGCTTGCAGGTTGCTCGTCTAATTGCGGCCTATGCCCATGGCAAAGATTATGACTTGATTCTGTTCGGGAAGGAGACCATTGATCACAATGGATCGGTGGTGCCAGCCATGGTGGCGGAAATTTTGGACATGCCATTTGTCGCGCTGGCAACCTCACTCGAGGTGGAAGGGGGCGAGGCCACTCTTCAACGGGAGTCTGCAGGTGGATTGCAGACTGTAAAGACGACTTTGCCCCTTTGTCTGAGCGCAGCGAAAGGGATGGCTGAGCAACGCATTCCGAACATGCGTGGAATCATGAGCGCACGAACCAAGCCGCTGTCCGTAGAGACTCCAGCATCCGTTGAAATGGGCACGAAGGTTCAAGTATTCGGACTGCCTCCAGCAAAAGGAGATTGCAAAATGATTCCAGCAGAACAAGCAGAAGAACTCATCCGCCTCCTCCGAGAGGAAGCAAAAGCGATTTGATCATGGCCATATTGAGCATCATCACCACAAAAAATGGACAAGCCACCAAAGCCAGTTTGGAGGCAGCATCTTACGCAGCCGCATGGGCGGAATCCAATGGGACCGAAGCTGCGGCTATCGTTTCTGGACAATTGAATGGGGACGGAGGATTGGGTGCCACCGGAATCCAGAAGGTTTTGCATTGCGCGGAATCTTTTTCAGATGAAGGCCAATTGGCGCGCATAGCTGCTTCGGCAGCAGAGTCCATTGGGGCTCTCGGGGTAGTGATGTCTCACGATCATTTGGGCATTGCTGTGGCACCCCGTGTTGCAGTCCGTCTGAATGCTGGACTGGTCAGTGGAGTGACCCAATTGCCAGTTGGTACAATTGTTCGACGGAATGTGTTTTCTGGAAAGGCCATGGCGGACGTTGAGTCCTTGACAGAAAGGCGTGTATATACGGTCACACCGAATGCCTTTGGTGTGAACAATTCAGGTTCTGGCGAGGCCATCGTGGAGTCCTTTTCCGCGGATGCCGGTCCTTCGAGGTTGGAGGTGCTGTCCACATCAGAGGCCTCTGGAGACGGAATGGTGCCGCTGCCGGAAGCTGAGCTGGTGGTTTCTGCAGGTCGCGGTTTGAAAGGTCCTGAGAATTGGGGGATTGTGGAGGATTTGGCCAGTGCTCTGGGCGCAACAACTGCGTGCAGCCGACCAGTCAGCGACATCGGATGGCGCCCGCACCACGAACATGTCGGGCAAACTGGCATCACGATTCGCCCAAACTTGTACATCGCTGCCGGCATCAGTGGCGCCATCCAGCATCTGGCAGGTGTGAATCAGTCGAAAGTCATTGTGGTCATCAATACCGATCCAGACGCGCCATTTTTCAAGGCAGCAGATTACGGCATTGTGGGGGACGCCTTTGAGGTGCTGCCCAAGCTCACAGCTGCGGTGAAGGCCTTGGGAAGTTGAGAATGATTGAGCTCAAGACTCACTTGTCGATGCCATCGGGGATTTCCATATCTTGGGTGCAATCGCGTGCCGTTGATTTCAGAATTTCGATTGGATGAAGAAGGTTGACTTGGAAATCGTAGACATCGCCCTGAGTGGGAGTTCTTCCGGGGCATACGCATTGGTATTGGGTGAAATTGGCGGAAGCCGCCGGTTGCCCATTGTCATCGGTTCTCCGGAAGCACAGGCCATTGCCATTGAAATGGAGCAGATGAAAGCTTCAAGGCCCTTGACGCATGACCTTTTTTTTACAGCCTTTGAGGCTTTTGGGATGCAAGTTCAAGAGGTTTTGATTTACAACATGGTGGAGGGCATCTTTTATGCCAAACTGATGTGCACTGACGGAACCAAGATCGAGGAAATCGACGCCCGGCCCAGCGATGCTGTGGCGCTGGCCTGCAGATTTAAATGTCCCATTCAATGTTTTGAGTCGGTGTTGGAATCGGCTGGAATTGATGCCTTGGACGAGGAGCAAGATGAACCTTCTTTTGAAGTTGAACTGGATGAGGAAGAAAACCTTGAGCAAGAACCAATCAAGTCGATCACGGACTTGCAATCAGATTTGGATGAAGCTATCGCCCGTGAGGACTACGAGAAGGCATCTCGAATTCGAGACGAAATGGAACGCAGAAATCCCAGTGTAGAATGAGTCAACAGGAAGCCATTCCTTTGGTGGGAATCATCATGGGAAGCACGAGTGATTGGCCCGTGATGGAGGAGGCAGCAGATGCCTTGAATCGTTTGGGGGTCTCACATGAAGCGGAAGTGGTCTCAGCCCACCGAACACCAGAACGAATGATGGCTTATGCTCGCGATGCGCACATGCGTGGAATCAAGGTCATCATTGCGGGCGCAGGGGGTGCAGCGCACCTCCCAGGAATGACGGCCTCAGTGACTCCATTGCCAGTCATCGGGGTGCCTGTAAAAAGCAGAAATTCCATTGACGGCTGGGATTCGATTTTGAGCATTTTACAGATGCCAGCAGGCGTGCCCGTGGCCACTGTGGCATTGGATGGTGCGCGGAACGCTGGGATTTTGGCGGCCCAAATTGTCGCGGCATCAGATCCGGCCTTGTTGGAAAGAATTCAAGCATTCAAATCAAATTTGAAGGCCAAGGTCGAGGCTTCTACCTTGGAATTGCGAGCGCAATCAGGAACATGAACACAGAGATGGGCTATCATTCGTTCGTGCCTTCCGAATTGGAGACTCGAACGTTGCACGGATTGCTGTTGGGTGGCATCGCCCCAAGGCCCATCGCTCTGGCGTCGACTTTGGATGCCCAAGGCAGACCGAATTTGGCGCCATTCAGTTACTTCAATGTCTTTTCGGCTTCACCACCAGTGGTGATATTCAGCCCAGCACGCCGTGGAAAAGATGGCACCACGAAGCACACTTATGAAAATGTCAAAGTCGTACCTGAAGTCGTCATCAATTTGGTGGACCATGCCATGGTGCATGCTTGCAGTTTGGCGTCATCGGATTTCCCGGAAGGGATCAACGAGTTTGACAAGTCTGGACTCACCCCATTGGCATCACAGGATGTGGGGCCCTTCCGTGTGGCCGAAAGCCCCGTATCCTTGGAATGCAGAGTTATGCGTGTCGAGGACTTGGCGAATACACCAGGTGCAGGGGCGCTGGTCATTTGTGAAGTGATCCGGATGCATTATCGCTCAGATGTGATGGCGGATGGGAATCATGTAGATCCATGGAAATTGGATTTGGTGGGTCGGTGTGGCGGAAATGCCTATGTGCGAGCTTCAGGTGATGCCCTCTTTGAAGTGCCCAAGCCATTGCAGATGGTGGGCATGGGTGTGGATCAAATCCCGGCTGATATCCGGGAAAGCGAGGTGCTGACTGGGGCCGATTTGGCCCAATTGGCGACAATCGACCAGGCGCCGGATGAAACTGATGTCAATGAACACAAACTGCTTGAATTGGCCGATTTGTTCATGGAACATGAAGGCAATGGGGAAGCCTTGGAACAGGCTTTGCACAAATTGGCGCAGCAAGAAATCCAATCAGGAGATGTCCAAAGGGCATGGAAAACTTTGCTCGCATTCAATGCTGGATGAGGAATTCCAAGGGTTTCCATTTGTACATTTGAAGCATGTCGTTTGAGATCAAAGGAACCGTCAAAAAGATTTTTGACCAGCAGGATTTTCCCAGTGGCTTTTACAAGCGCGATTTTGTGATCACCACCCAGGAACAATATCCACAGGACTTAAAATTCTCCGCATTGAAGGAGAAGTCTGAACAGTTGAATGGGTTGCAAGAAGGCAGTGCCATCCAGGTCAAGTTTGATTTGCGTGGCAGGGAATACAACGGAAATTTCTATGTCGACTTGAACGCTTGGCGCATTGAGCCGATGGGGGCGGAAGCTGGAGGTACGCAGTCTGCTGCGCCTCCGATTTCTGGAGATCAACCTCCAATCCCGGCAACTCCGCCCAGTTTCGGTGGAGGAGATGAGGATGATGACCTGCCTTTCTGATTCGGTTCGTGACGAAAACAGCTGAATGAGCAGATTGGCGAACGCCTCGGGATTAGCGGCATTGCAAGCTGAAGAGAACCTGGTGATGGATCAATTGGCGAATGGCTTGAGGGTCATCTATCGCCACTCACCACGACCCGTCAGCCATTGCGGTCTCATCATTCCAGCCGGAACCCGCGATGAGGTGGCAGCAAATGGTGAGGCTGGAGCTGCACATTTCATTGAACACATGTTGTTCAAGGGGACGCAAAAACGGCGTGCATTCCATGTCCTCAATCGGCTTGATAGCGTCGGTGGGGAATTCAACGCATTCACCACAAAAGAGGAAACGTGGATTCATGCAAGTTTCTTGGGAGAGCATTTGGAACGCGCAGTGGAGTTGATTGCGGACATCGCTTTCGAAGCCACATTCCCGCAGCAAGAACTGTTGAAGGAGCGAGACGTCATTCTGGACGAACTACACGCGTATTTGGACCAACCTGGGGAAGCCATTTTTGATGATTTTGAAGCTTTGATATTTGAGGGACATCCCATGGCTGGGAACATTTTGGGAACCACCCAGAGCGTTCAGGAAATGACCCGGGAACGGTTGCAAAGATTCGTCAATCGGATGTACAACCCCGCTTCCATGGTGTTCAGCGTGGTCAGTCACAGACCTTGGAAGGGCATCAAACGAATGTTGGACAAGCACCTTGCCCACAGGACAGGGGCCGGGCTTGCTCAAAGGTCCGAGCGCAACTCCACCTTATCCGCGGTCCGGTTCGATCGCCGTGTGCACAAAGATTTGCACCAGGCACACCACCTGATGGGGACTGTGGTGCCTGGCGCGGACCACCCCGATCGTCTCGGACTCAGTTTGCTGGCCAATTATTTGGGTGGCCCCACCATGAACAACCGCTTGAGTTTATCCGTGCGGGAGCGACACGGTTTGGCTTATCACGTCGAGTGTTCCTATACCCCCTATTCGGATATGGGGTTGTTCTCAGTGTACTTTGGGACTGAGGAGCGCTCGTTGAAAAAGGCCGAGCGATTGGTCATGAGGGAATTGCGCCATGTTCGTGAAAAACGATTGGGCGTTCGCGCTTTGCACGATTTGAAAAGACAAGTGACGGGTCACATTGCACTTGCTCAGGATTCGGGCGGCAGTTTGATGTCTGGGTTGGGCAAAAGCTTGCTGCTCTACGATCGTGTTGAATCTTTGGAGAACCTTTTTACGGCCATTGAGTCCATTGATTCAGATGATCTGTTGCGACTCGCGAACGAACACTTGGACCCCATTGGCATCAGCCATTTGGTTTACACTTGATCAGGTTCTAGATATTTTGTGGATGTCTTCATTGTCCGCTTCGATTTGGTTCTTCACAGACCGAATTTTCAAGGCCAATCCCGCCCATTCCCTTTGCCCGATACGCAACAGACGCGTGATTGCTTCATCATCATTGTCCGCTCCAAGAGCGACATCTGCGAGGTAGGTGAATTTGTGTTTTTGCAACCACTGAATGGCTTGAGAATCGCCCTCTGCACCACGGATCATGGCCATCAGGTGTGGAAACCCTTTCGACATCAACCAAGTTCTGGATTTTTGGTCGTGGTGCAGGGCAAAACAGAACAGGCCCAATTCCTCGAAACCATGAGTCATCAGGTACTCCCTGAATTTGACGTGCCCTGAGATGGCTTCTCCCCAGGCCAAAAGGATTTTTGCTGGATACGTCATGTTTCGAAGATAGGTCAGTTGAAAGTGCGGGCGTAACTTTGCAGCGCTTTGAGCGATTCCCCCACTTTTGTCAAACGCCCTGAACAGGAATCGGTTTTCACGCGACGATTCTGGTTGCTGTGTTGCAGCACGGTTTTGTTCATGGCCAGTTTTGGCATGGTGTTGCCCGAATTGCCGGCGTACTTGAGGGGTTTGGGTCGACCGGATTTGATTGGCTGGATTGTGGGTTTGTTCACAATCGGAGCATTTGCGAGTCGTTTTTTCAGTGGCCGAATTGCTGATTCTGCTGGGCGTCGGCCTGTGATGTTGTTCGGAACTTGGATAGCTGTTTTTGCTGGTTTTGCATACATCGCTGTCGGATGGTTTGCGCCTGAATCCCAGTTAGTTGTAGATGATTTGCCCTTTGCCGTCGTCTTGTTTTTGGGGGTTCGTCTTTTGCATGGAATGAGCACGGGGTTTCGCCCCACCGGAACCACTGCCTACCTCACGGACATCATGCCATTGTCTCGACGTGGAGAAGCTCTGGGTTATCTGGGGGTTGCTGGCAATGCGGGCATGGCTGCAGGTCCTGCTTTGGGAAGTTGGTTAACCGTTGAGGTGGGGTACAATGCGATGTTTTTCGCATCTTCAGGTTTGGGTTTGGCAGCCTTGCTCATGACCTTTCTGTTGCCAGAAAGTTTGCCAAATGCACGGCCGATGCGGGGTTCTGATTTGAATGTATTCAAAGGACCCAGTATGGATGTGGCTGCGTGGCCTTCGGCATTGACCTTGTTGCCGGTTGCCTTTGCATTCGGTACATTTTTGACCTTGACACCGGACTTCGTGGAATCACTGGGTTACGTGTACAAAGGGTCATTCAACACCATCGTGGTGGCTGCATCCATTGCCATGAGGTTCATTGCTGGCAAGGCTTCTGATCGCCATGGTCGACTGCCATTGATGATCATCGGAACAGCCATGCTGACCTGTGCGATGTGGCTTTTTGCCATTGCAGATTCTTCAGGACTCGCAACCCTTGCGGGCGTTGTCTATGGATTGTCGGTGGGAATCAACATGCCTACCATTTTTGCTTGGACAGCGGATTTGGCCAACAAGGGGAAGGTGGCTTTGGCGTTGGGCACCATGCTGATGAGTTTGGAATTGGGCATTGGTTTGGGTGCGGTCATCTCAGGAAAATGGTATGGAGGTGACTTGAACCAAATCGAAGACATCTTTCATTTTTGCGCGGTGCTCGCCGTGCTCTCTTTGCTGGGATTGTGCACAGGCCAATGGCAGGCGCGGAAGACAGGATAACCGTTGAAATTCGCAAGGAATTCACATTCTGTTGGTGAATAAATTGTCTTGGAGGGGGGGCGATAGACGTGCTTTCTCAGGGTTATCTTGCACATCAACATGGAAGAATTGCTAACACTCCTCGAAACGGCCAAATCTGAGCGTGCCGCCACCTTGCGCGAATTCATGCGTTTGAAGAAGGAATTGGCGCTGACCCAGCGTCGAGTGGATGAGTTGCGTGGTGAGAACTTGGAACTGAAAAGGGCACTGCATGCGGCGGAACATGAAGTAACGGCTCTTCACAGTGGCTTGGCAGCCATGACTTGAATCCAACTGAACTGAACAAAAAGGGCGACTCTCCACTGGAAAGTCGCCCTTTTTTGCATCTCCTGGTGAGTGATTTCACAGTGAAGCACTGGACACCGGAAACTTTCGGTCTACTTTTTTGAACAAGCCAGATAGGACTTTTCCGGGCCCTACTTCCACAGCTTCTTTTACACCGAGATCCATCATGGTCCGCATGGATTGCGTCCACTTCACAGGAGCTGTCAATTGCGCAATCAAGTTTTTTTGAATGATATCAGGATCCGTTTCTGCAGTGGCTGTGGCATTTTGGACGATTGGGCAGCGTGGTGCAGAAAAAGAGGTTTTTGCGATGGCTGCGGCCAAACGTGCCCGTGCGGGTTCCATCAATGGCGAGTGAAATGCACCACCAACGGGCAACATCAATGCACGTCGCGCACCTGCCTCGGTGAGGGCGGCGCAAGCTGTTTCCACAGCGGTCACTTCTCCCGAAATGACGAGTTGACCGGGACAGTTGTAGTTGGCGGCCACGACGACACCCTCAGAGTCATTGCAGATTTTTTCGACGATGGCGTCTTCCAATCCCAGCACTGCAGCCATTGTCGATGGCGTCGCTTCACAAGCTGCTTGCATGGCTTGAGCGCGTTCAGAAACAAGGCGCACTCCATCTTCAAAGTTCATTGCACCCGCAGCAACCAAAGCCGAAAATTCGCCCAAGCTGTGACCCGCTACGGCCCCAGGGTCAAAGTCTCCTCCGATGGCTTCGGCCAGCAGCACGGAATGCAGAAAGATGGCCGGTTGGGTGACCGCTGTTTGTTTCAGCGCTTCTTCTGTGCCATTGAACATGACATCTGCGATGTCGAATCCAAGGATAGATTCAGCAGTTGCGAATCGATCTCGAATGGTTGATGACGCATCATAGATGTCCTGCGCCATGCCCGGGAACTGGGCGCCCTGTCCAGGAAAAACGAAAGCTTTCATGCCGCGAAAATACATCGGCAAACCACAAAGGGTCCTCAGAATTTGAGGGAAAAGCCTACAGAAAGGACTTCTTTCAATTGAAGACCAGGGCCATTTCGTGCCGGCACCACCAAGTTGCCCTCGTCATCCAAGACAGCCTCTTCCAACAAAAGGTTGACATCATCGTCGTAAATGAACGTGGCCGAAATGGTCGTGGACAAATAGTCATTGACCTTGAGGGTGAAAGTATGGTCGGTGAAGATATCGATGTTCTGGGGATTCACCAGATAATTGGAAAACAGGTCCAACCGCACAGCATATTCCACATTTTCAACCACAGGGGTGTTCCAGCCAAATTTGACATACCCACCGAGCTCATGGCGGGAGCGTTCCCCAGGCTCGACGCCAAAAGCGCCGATGGAACTCAATGAATCATTGTGAACATACGTGGCTTTGTAGGTGACCGGTGCCACGAATAAGGTCAGTTTTCGTTCAGGTTTTTTGTAGTCCATTCCGGCTGCCATGACTGTGTAGCCAGGTGACATGAAGTTGGACACCAAATGATTGCGATCTGGCAACCCATCGACCATGGCATAACCGGGAGCCAATTGTGAGCGGAAACTCGCCATGAAGGTGATGAACCCCGATTCGGTTAACCGGTATCCCAGTTTGGTGGCAAATTCGATGCGGTCATCCGTTTTGATGAAAACGGCGTCATCAGGACGGTGCAGCAAGCCGAAAGCCGCATGCATTTCTGTATCCCACCCAAATCGTCGACGGTCATACTCCCAAGTTTGATCCAATTTCGTGATCAAGGAGAGATTGCTTTGTCCTCCAGCCGCCCAGTTGCTCAGGTAAACTTGGCTGAAGTGGACATTGAATTTCCCCACTCGTGCATACATCGTGGTGTCTTTGATTTCCGCCGGAGCCGCTGCAGCCCGCAAGGCCTTTTCCTCGGCCGGGGTCAAAGAAGGCTTGGGGGTCTGTGCCCAAAGGGAAGTCACTTGGACCCAACACAAGGTCCACAAAATAAATCGGCAAATCCTCCGCATATTTCAAGTTTCACGTTATTCGGTCATCGTCGTTTTCGAGCAAGCATGCGAATCACATCTGCCGGGCCTTGGTGGAAGCGTCCCTCGGACAAATTGGTCTGAACTGTTTCCAAGGATAAAATTTCCATTTGGCCTTGGATCTCAAAATCACTGCACAGCATTTCTTCGGTGAACATCATATCCAACTTTTTGGGACCGCCAGAATGGCGGTCATTGTGGATTTGGTCTGGATGAAATCCTTCCAAGACGAGGTGTCCTCCCGGCCGCAGCCAGGAAACCGCACGGGTGTGGAATTCGGCCCGCTTATTGGATTCCATATGTGCAAAAATCAAACCCACGACATCGGCTTTTTCTTCTGGGGTGTAGACAAAGGCGTCTGCCACCTTTGCATTTATTTGGACTTGAGCTTGTCGGGCCCATTTTCGGGCTTTTTCGACACCACGCTGGCTGTAGTCGAAGGAGGACGTTTTCCAACCATTTTTGGCAGCCCAGACAGCATTTCGCCCTTCACCATCGCAAGGGAGCAACAGATGGGGGTGCTTGGGCTGCGAAGGCTTGAGGGCGGAAAGCGTTGAAGCCAAAAATGCGTTGGGCTCTTGGCCATAGACTGCAACCTCATTTTCATACCGTTCGTTCCAAAACCCTTGCATTCGGTAAAATTCGTGTATTTTGGAACTCAACAGGAGTCAACTTTAGTTCAATTCAATTGTTTCGATGAAATGACGGTTTCCATTCCTACGGCGTCGGCAAGTGTTTCCAAAATTGAAATGACCACCAAATTTCGGGCGGTCAAAGCCCGCAGTGTTAAACAGCGACAATCAACAGCGAAGCAACGAATTCAGAAGTTGGACAAGTTGTATGCGGAGGTGTTGCGACGTCGGAAAGACATCCAAGAAGCCATGTGGGCTGATTTCCGAAAACCGGCAGAGGAAGTGGACCTGACTGAATTGTATGTGCTCAAAGCGGAATTGAAGGCCATTCGAAAAGGACTTCGGGGTTGGATGCGAGAAAAACCTGTGCCCGGAGGAATCGCCATGCTTGGTGCCAAATCATGGATTCGTCCTGAAGCCAAGGGTGTGGCCCTGATCGTTGCCCCGTGGAATTATCCCCTCCAATTGCTTTTTCGGCCTCTGTTATCTGCAATCGCCGCCGGTTGTACCGCCGTGTTGAAACCCTCTGAGTTGACGCCAAACGTTTCCGCCATCTGTGCGGAAATCACAGCCGCCGTCTTTGCCGAAGATGAAGTGGTGTGTCTCGAAGGAGGGGTGGAAGTGTCTCAGCATTTGCTCACCTTGCCTTTTGATCACATTTACTTCACAGGTTCACCGGAGGTGGGTCGCATTGTCATGGCAGCTGCTGCTCAACATCCATGCAGCGTGACTTTGGAATTGGGGGGCAAGTCACCCGTCATCGTGGACGAGACCGCGAATCCGGAGGTGGCTGCGAGACGCTTGGTTTGGTCCAAATTGTTGAACGCAGGCCAAATCTGCGTTGCTCCTGACTACATCTTTCTTCACCATTCCCAGAAAGATGCTTTTGTCACCGCAGTGAAAGATGCGATTGGGAAGGAATATTCGAATCAGCCAGAAACCTCACCGGATTACCAGCGAATCGTGAATGCCCAACACACGGAACGTATCGGGCGTTTGATTGAAGACGCTGTGGACAAGGGCGCACAACTGGTCAAAGGGGGGAGGGTGGATGCCGAAACCTGTTTTGTAGAGCCCACAGTCTTGTTGAATCCGGCCTCAGATGCCAAGATTTTGGAGGAAGAAATTTTTGGCCCTGTCCTTCCCATTGTGCTGTACGAAGATTTAGAGGAAGCCTTGACATGGATCAAAAACCGCCCCACGCCATTGGCCCTCTATATCTACAGCAAATCCCGAAGAACCATACGCAGCATTGTCCAGCGGATTCAATCGGGAGGTGTCTCCATCAACAACAGCGTGGTCCATGTGTCGAGTACTTCTTTGCCATTCGGGGGGTTGGGCAACAGTGGAATCGGATCAGGACACGGTGAATTTGGCTTTCGGGAGTTCACCCATTTCCGGGGCATGCATCAACAGCTCATTCCAGGCGCGGCCGAGATTTTGACTCCCCCTTACAACAACACGAAAAGAAAGCTGATTGATTGGGTGATGCGGTGGTTGTGAAAAGGTGTCACCCACAGGGCCAGTTGAGCCCTATTGAGGGAGAAAGAACGGAAGGGCTCCCGCAATGGGAGCCCTTCACTTGAATAGCAGGATCCGTGAAGACCGCTGCTGCTGAATGACTTGTTAAGGAGTATTGAGCCAAACCCAACTCGCCACTCGGTCATCCGTCCGGAGACGCAATGTATACGGACCCGGTGGCCAGAAAGTTTCATTGAGGTTCAAGATTTTTTGTTCACCAGCAGGAATGCGACCTTCCCAGCGGAAAGACATCAATTGACCTTGGGCGTTGTAGATCTCCAAGACGGCTGGCGCTTCCCGGTCCATGGAGGAGGAAATCAGGATGCGTGTTTGTCCTTCAGAAGGATTGGGTGAGGCCATCAGGTGGAGTCCTTGAGCGACGGCGTGGCGATGGTGCGGGGCCATCGAATTGTGCATCTCTTCGGAGGCCGATTCCTTTTCTTTTCCTGCATCGAAAGCAGAGACCATACCAATGGGTGCGTCGCTGCAATTTTCAGGTTCCACCAGCAAGGTGTAGCTGTGTGTTGTTGTGTTGCCAGAGCAATCCGTTGCAGACTCTGTTCGGGTCCATGTCCAAGATTCTTGGCACAACAAATCAGCAAACAGATTGCCGGACCCCGAAATGAAGACGCCATCCAATTCCCCCTCGAATTCGAACCATGCGCCGAAACCCATTTGGTCATTTTTTGAACTGGCACCCACTCCCCATTGCAAACCATAGAAGTTGTCCGGGGATGGGTGATACAAATTCAACAGCAGCCCTGCGAAAACACCATAACCCGTCAGCACGGCCGAATCCAGGACATGGAATGACCATGATTCGTGCAAGTCGGGTAGTTCTGGGCAACCGTAGAAATACCCAGCATTGTTCTCCTGTAACTGCCATTCTTCCCAGGTGAAAGCCGGACCGCAGTGGGCATCGAGATCAAATCCTCCAGATCCCTCGGGCAGGTCCATGTTCGCATAAGAGGCTTGAAAGTGCAAATCGCCCGAGGCGGAAGTGGCTACAACGCCGGATGTGGTGGTGTAATAATCGTCTCCACTGAATCCGTTGAGCCCAAACAAACGCATGCCATGGGAGGAATTGCCTTCACAATCCTCTCCGTCGGCAAGTGGCGAGGGATCTTGGAAGTTGCATTGCCCTGTGGGTGGTTCGGTATTGGATGGTTCAATGTTGAGTTCATTGGGACCTGAACAATTGTCCTGCCAATTCCATTCGCAATTTGATGTCCACCAATCCCAATCTTCGGTGCCAGGGCACACGGAAATGGTGTCGCCGTCTTCGAGAGCACATTCAGTAACCAAAATTGGGGCCAAGGTGTCTATGACGTGAATCACCTGCTCAGCTTGGGAAGCATTTCCACATGCATCCATCGCGGTGTACGTCCTGAGCCAGGTTTCGGCTCCTCCGGAGCATGCATTCCCTGCGTTCAATAGCGAATCTGAATGCCCCCATTCGAAGAGGCTGCAATCAGAGGCATCTGCCCATTCTCCTGTTTCTTGCGGCAGAGGGATATCGCACGGCCAATCCATGCTGCTGCCAGCTGTCAAAATGATATCGGGCCCCTGTTCATCCACCACAGAAATGACCTGTTCATGAGTCAGGGAATTCCCAGCAGCATCCTCAGCAGACCATGTTCGATGTATGGTGTATTCATTTTCACAAGGCACCCAAGGTGAATACTGTACATTGTCGTAGGTGACGGCGCCCGATGCAGCTAGTTTGAAATGCCCTGAAATCGGAAGAGATTCGGGCAAGTCGTCTGACCACCACAATTCGTTGTTCAGAAACAAGGAGATGCCACTTGGCAGCACTTCAATCCGAACGGCAAACCATTCGCTTGCGTATACAGGCGGGGCAATTGTTGCGGCTTGAATTCCAAATCCCAAGACATTGACGCCGGGATTGTCGGAGCCCGAGGGTCGGATGGAAAAAATCAAGGCGGGTGAAATCAGTCCAGGTCCTGCATACAATTTCAAAAGGGCATCTGCGAGAAATGATTCAGTTCTCACCAACACCTCATAAGTACCGTAACCCGTCATGGGCCCATCGAAATAAAAATTGTTGGGCAGCATGCCAACATATTGAGCAAGTTGGACAGCGCAAGTGCCTTCCCAGCCATCTGGGTTGATCATGGTGCTTCCCCCTTGTGCTACAAACCCAGTGGTGTTGCAGTCATCAAAATCCCCGCTGTAAGACGCTTCGAGGACATACAAAGGCGGGCCGATTTCGTCCTCAATGATCCATTCCAATGCATTGCCACAAGCGTCGACGGCTTCCGGTAAATCTGCTGGGGATGTGGCATCGCATTGCACCAACGTATCTGGTGGAAATTGAATGCCTGGAATGGGAGGGACATCGGTTCCGAAAATGGTTTGGGTGCAACTGGTTTGCGTGACATTTCCACAATCGTCTTCTGCGGTCATGGTGAATGTCCTGTTCACAGCGCCAGCAGAACTGCAGTTGGCAGGCGCATCGATTGCGTCTGCATAACTGAACGAGGTCAACATTGCATGGGGGCAATTGTCAGACCAAATGACTTCTGGATGGCCCAATTCATCTGGGCCAGGCAACACATCAGGAAGGATACCAGGCCAAACCGTGTCGGGTGGGCAAACCAATGATTCCACGACGGGTGGAAGGTCATCCAAGTGAATCCATTCTACCGCCATGGAAGCACCGGAGTTGCAGGCCGCATGAAAGGCCGTAGCCACACCCAATCCGATGGGATCCCCGCATTCCGGAAACACGTCGGTGGACTCCGTCAAATCAATGATCAGGTCTCCCGACAATCCGAGCACTTCAGTGCCATCAATTTGTCCCTCCCAGGCAAACCAGCCTCCCAATCCGAATTCACAATTGTGGCTGTTGCCTCCTTCACCCAATTGAAACCGACGATGGGCATTGAGCGGCATGTGCGAAAGTTGTAAAAAGCCGGAGTCATAACCTGACGTCGCCTCGAGGTGACTGTGGGCTGGATCCAAGACATAAGTGGTCAATTGGCTTGTGTCCACTTCGCAACCATAGGCCACGACCAATTGATGATTTGGACTGCTATTCAGCCAGTCTTCGGCGGCAAGTGCGTTGTGGAGGACCAAATGGAGTTCCCATCGCAATTCTGAATCCATGTTGTTGGCGACTTCGCCTGTGACGCGAATCCGACCATTGGGAAGCTCCTGGACCGCTAAAGGTTCTGTTTCAATGAAATAATCGCTCGGGGCATAACCCAAACTCGACAAGCCAAACAGGCGAATGGCCCCGTCTGGTCCCATTCCCAAGCTCGTAATCCCTGCATGGTCAGTCCAACCAGAACGCAAATCTGCAACAAACGATGAAATGGGCAAAGAGACTTCTGAATCGCACAGCACTGATGCCGCAGGTTCAAATTCCCAATTGTCCAGTTCCTGTGAGCATCCCCCGGTGGGCACCTCTCCGTTGTCAAAGACGATGGGACAATTTGCGCATTCCACCTGTCCCCACGACAAGTTGCTCGAGATCAAAAGAACCGAAAATGCCACCAAGGTGGACAACCTCAATTGCTGAGTGGGGTTGGGGTGCGTCATAACGATTGTTCGGAATTCAAGTGGGACAGGACGCTCGAACGCTACCTCGGCCCGCTTGAACTTATTACGAAAATAAGAAAAACGGGCCTATAAAATAGTTGAATGTGAAAAAACTTACCTTAATGTGTATAAATTAATCGACATAAGAAATATTACATCTTGCGAATTGTGCCTTTGGGTAATCCATTTTCATGAAGCAAAATGGAAATGGTTTTGGCCCTGAAATAAGGCAGCGATACGTATTGATATCCGCCAAACAGATTTTCACCACCCCAACTGTTTTTGACAATGAAAAAAAGATCACCATCCTGGTCATTTGCGTAACCGACGATGTGCATCAAATGGTCATCGGTTGTTGAAAAATCATCAAACCCCATTTGACGAGAAGCCGCTGTGACAGCCGGCTCTAGCACTTGCTCATCGGACAGTTCTTCTCCTTTAGCGAGCAAGACTGCGAGGCCCAGACGAAAATCAAATCCTCGCTCACTGACATCGGCATCCCAAGCCACAGTGTAACCGCGGTCCAATGCCGCAGTGACTGCTTTTTCCAGTTGGTCTAATTCGACGTTCCAAAACGATTTTCTTGCGAAATTGTCGGGGATCTCAAGGACAAAGGACGCTTCATAAGGGTGATGTGTGAAGGAGGTGAGGGAAACGTATTTGTTGGCATCCAAACCCAAGGCATCTCTATAGGAAAGAGGTGTATGGGTTTCACCATTCACATCAAAGGTCTCCGGCACGGCCCCCAAGTAGACATCCAAAACGGCAGCCAGCGCTTGATTCCAAACCGGATCGCTCACGCTCCATTTGCGGTCACGGGCTACCTCGACCATGCCCAACAACAACGCATCCAGATGGCCGTGATCGTGAAAAGTTTCACCCGCTGGTAGTCCCGAATAAACGGATTCCGGTACGACACCATGATGTTCCAAAACATGCAAGACATCGTGATTCAAGCTGCCGGGGCCAAATTGATGCAAACCGTGCAAGCGCAGGTACATTTCTGCCTTTTCTGGATAGGTCATCCGGACGTTGAACATTTCACTCAAATCCAGTGTCTGTCCCGTTTGTCGTTGTATTTCGCTTTCCAGAAAGGAAGTTGTCGAATAACTCCAGCATGTGCCCGTTCGACATTGATCCTTAACGGGTGAAGGGTCGAGACGTACGATGTCGGTAAACTGGTAATCTGGGGTTTGGCCTTGAGCAGGTGAATTGGCGACGAGGAGCAGAAAAAACAGGTAAAGGCAAGATTTTTGAAACATGGTCTTGGGTGTATGAATGGAAGACAAAGGTATGCACTGTTGGGGTGGAGCTTTTGTAGTTTTGAGGGCATGAGAGGTTACAACTGGGGAGCCAAATCACTGGCGTTGAAGTTGCTCGCAGGTGCACATGTTGTGTGTGCCCAAACGTTTCAGCATGTCGAACCACCCAATTGGTGGACCGGCTTGGAATCCGATACCGTTGTGGTGATGTTCCACGGGAAGAATGTGGGCACATGGACGGTGGGAATGGCGGAAGCTGAGGTGGATTTGATTCGGACCGAGCGAGTGTCGAGCCCCAATTATCTATTCGTTTGCTTGCGACCGAATGCTTCGTCCCTCTCAACGGACACGTTATGGGCTCCCCTCGAGTTCCGGAACGAACGGGGCCAGGTGGTGGCGAAATGGGATTATCCTTTTGTCCCTCGCTCCCGTCCTGCAGCCGCATTTGAAGGGTACAATCCTTCCGATGTTTTGTGTTTGATTACACCTGATCGGTTTGCCAATGGCAACCTCGAAAATGACAACATCGCGGGAATGGGTGATGGTGTGAATCGAGAAGATGATCATGGTCGCCATGGCGGCGACATTGCTGGCATTCGAGCCCATTTGGGCCACTTGCAAGAAATGGGTTATACGGCGATATGGCTCAATCCTGTCGTTGAAAATCGGATGCCGGAAAGTTCTTATCACGGCTACGCGGCAACAGATTTTTATGCGGTTGATGCTCGTTTTGGAGGCAATGAGGCTTATTTGGGTTTGGCCGAGGAATTGCGCGAGCGCGGCATGAAATTGGTCATGGATATGATCATCAACCATTGTGGATTGGGGCATTGGTGGATGCGTGATTTGCCGGATGAAGATTGGGTCCATCAACATGACCCCTTCCAACAGACGAACCACCGCCGGACCACTTTGCGGGATCCACATGCGACTCAGTCAGATCGGGTGGGGTTTTCCAATGGTTGGTTTGTTCCCACAATGCCTGACCTCAATCAGAATCACCACTTGTTGGGGAACTACTTGATTCAAAACACCATATGGTGGGTGGAAACTTTGGGGTTGGGTGGTATTCGGATGGATACCTACCCCTATTCAGACCCTGAATTTCTCACCCGTTGGTCGTGTGCAGTCATGAAGGAATATCCCAACTTCAGCATATGTGGAGAGGAGTGGAGTCTGAATCCGGCGGTTTTGGCTTATTGGCAGCGTGGGGCATTGAATCGGGACGGATATGAATCCTGCCTTCCAGGGTTGCTCGATTTCCCGCTCCAGAAGGCCTGCGTGGATGCACTCACCCGGCAGAGCGAATGGGAGTCCAATTGGCTCTGTGTTTATGAAACGTTGTCGAATGATTTTTTGTACGCAGAACCTTCAGCCCACGTGATTTTTCCGGACAATCATGACATGTCTCGTATTGCCACGCAATTGGGGGATGACCCAGATTTGGTCAAACTGGCGCTGACATTTTTTGCGACCACGCGAGGAACACCAACCTTCTACTACGGCACAGAGATTTTCATGTCGAACACAGGCGACAACAGCCATGGCAATATCCGCAGTGAATTTCCCGGGGGATGGAAAGACGCATCGATCAATGGCTTTACAGGACAAGGTTTATCGGATGATGCCTTGGGGGTCCAAGACCACATGAAACGTCTGCTGTCCTGGCGGCAAAATGCGTCAGCTGTTCACCACGGGGAGTTGATTCACTTCGCGCCGCAGGACAAGGAGAATCTCTACGTCTATGTCCGGAGGAATGCTGAGGAACTGGTATGGATCGCGTTGAATTCAGCCGCTCATTCGTTGGATGTACCGGCAAGTCGATACGCTGAGGTTTTGCCAGAGGACATCGATGGCTGGGATGTGCTGGCAGATAAACAGGTTCATTGGCAGGTCAAAGGCCGACTGGAAATCCCGCCCAAGTCGGCACTCGTCTGGTCATTTAAATTTCCTTGAATTGAATGAGATTACTTTCTGGCATCTTCCATGATGTTGCCGAGACATTTGGGGGGGGTGAACCAGTTGCAAGTTGGAATTGAAGTTGTTGGGTGCACAATCGTCTCAAGATGATTTGCATGCCTCTCACCTGACAAACGAGCGCCCATTTTGCGTTTTTCATTCTTGAAAGCCCCAACTTTGCACAGGAAAAAAAGAAGTTCCGATTCAGGAGAGGGATGAAAAACAGGAAAAGCCTTAAAGCACTTGTGGTGATGGCGATTGCCAGTTGTATGGCTTGGGGATGTGGCCCCCAAACCTTGGAACCGTCTGCACCCGTGGCGAAATCGGGGATTTTGAAGGGGGAATTGTCATCCCTTGGGTCGGCATCTGCATCAGGAGAAGAATCCCTGAGAAAGGTTTTGGTTCATGACATCTTGAAGGGAAGCCAACATTGGTTCCTCGATGTTCAAGAAATCAATGGGAAGCGCTATTGGATTGCGACCTCCCCAGAGGCATACCAGGTCGGCGGAACCTATGCATTCACGAAGGGATATGGCGAGGTGGATTTCCAGAGCGATGAATTGGAACGATCTTTTGATGAGTTGTTCTGGGTCGATCAGGTGAAACCTGCTGCACTGCAGGGTGCAGCCCACCAAACTGATCAAACGTCCCACCAGCAAAGCACGGACCCAGTGACCCTGGCTCAAGGGTCACAGCGCATTGCGGATGTGATTGACAAATCGTCGATTCTGGCGGGTCAGCAGGTGCAAGTCACAGGTCGTGTCACCAAAGTCAATCCCGACATCATGGATCGCCATTGGATTCACTTGCAAGACGGATCGAGGGATGATTTTGATTTCGTGGTGACCTCCGAGATGTCGGTTCCTTTGGGGAAAGTGGTCACCCTTGCGGGCAAATTGTCTATTGACCGTGATTTTGGTGCGGGCTATCGGTATGATGTGATTCTTGAAAATGGCCAAATCATCCCATGAAAGTTTGGATTGATAAATTCCTCAATGAGCGTGCAGCGATGAGTTACATTGCCTTGTTCGCTGTGGCCATTGCCGTTGCCACCTTTATTGAAAATGACTTCGGTACAAGTGCGGCCCAAAAATGGATTTACAAGGCCAAGTGGTTCGAAGTGTTGCTCTTGCTGTTCGGGGCTTCCATGGTGCGAAACATGAGCAAGTACAAATTGATGCAGCGCAAGCGCTATGCCGTGGTGCTGTTTCATTTGTCCATGATTCTTATCCTTCTTGGGGCCGGAGTCACGAGATACTTCGGCTACGAAGGGATTTTGGGCATCCGGGAAGGTGCTTCAAACAACACCATGGTTTCGGCAGACCCACACTTGGTGATGACATTCCAAGATGAATCGGGTGCCCAGTATGTCGCAAATGAGCCGGTTTTGTTCTCGTCTTTGGGGCCCAACCATTTTGAAAAGAGCTACGAAGTTTCTGGACGTGAGGTCAACGTGGCGTTGTTGGAATTGGTTGCCAACCCTCAATGGTCCATGGAACCTGACCCTGCCGGAACCCCCATGGTTTCCATTGTGATTGCGGGAAAATCTGGTCGCAAGGAACATGTTTTAAAGTGGGAGGAAACCCGGTCCATTGAAGGTGGATTGTTCCATTTCGGCGCCACACCTGAGCCAGGGTGCGTGAATCTTTTGGGTTTTGAGGATGCCCAAATTGTAGCTGAAGTGCCCATGTCGGTCATGGCCATGGCTACGCAAGAAGTGAAAAGTTTGGATGCGGCAGTGCCGACACCGCTGCAGTTTCGATCCTTGTATACCGTGGGGAATTTCCGTTTCGTTTTCACTGAAATGCAATCCGCGGCCCGGCAAAAAGTCAAAAGTGAATCCCTCAAAATTCTGCGCTCTTCGGAAATCGCCCAGCGCTGGGAAGTTTCGGTCGGGGATGACCATCATGAAGTTTGGGTTACCGGCATGGCAGGGGCCTTGGGCCGTCCTGTGCCCATTCAATTGGGTGGACTCAACATTGGGCTTGCTTACGGTGCGCGCCGAATGGTTTTGCCATTTTCCATCGCATTGCGGGATTTTGAGATGGAGCGATACCCGGGCACCAACAGTCCGGCATCTTATGCGAGTGAGGTGACCATTGTGGACGCTGAAAAAGGGGTGCAACGGGATTTCAGGATCTACATGAACAACATCTTGGACTATCGCGGGTTTCGGTTTTTCCAATCATCATATGATCCGGATGAACAAGGGACTTACCTCAGCGTGAACCACGATTTCTGGGGAACTTGGATTTCGTACTTGGGATACATGCTCTTGACTGTGGGTATGGTTTGGACCTTATTCAGCAAGTCTTCACGCTTCAGGGACATTGCGAAGCGACTTTCTTTGTGGACTGGATTGGGCCTGTTGGCAGCCATTCAACCTTTGTCCGCCCAAACCACCACAACATCGCTGCCAGTGGTTGCTGAAATGCATGCGGGTCGATTTGCGCGACTGGTGGTCCAGGACAACCAAGGCCGAATGAAACCTCTGCATACACTCAACAGAGAAGTGGTCCGCAAGTTGCTGGGTTCCGAGGATTACAATGGATGGAATGCTGACCAAGTCGCGCTCAGCATTTATGCTGATGCAGAAGCTTGGTATCGTGAGCCCCTCATTCAGGTGGGCAAGCATGAGGACATCAAAGAAACATTGGGCGTTGAAGGAAAATGGGCCACATACCGGGATTTTTTCACCGAGGATGGTGCGTACAAGTTGCAGGAAGCCGTGCAAGCGGCTAGCGAGATGGACGACGCGGACAAAGGCATGTTTGAGAAGACCTTGATGAAGGTAGACGAACGTGTGAACATTTTCAGCATGCTCAGCGCGGGATGGCTTTTCCGCGTGGTGCCCATCGAGGGCGATGCCAACAACACATGGGCCGGTGAAGCGATGCGTGGCACAGCTGGGGATTCCAAGGCCAATCGCTTTTTCCCGGCATACCGGGCGGCGTTGTCAGAAGCCATCGGAACTGGAGATTACAATCGGGCCGATGGTTTGCTCGTGGAACTCGATGGGTTTCAGCGCCGGGCGGGTGCGGCTGTCTTGCCGTCAGACGCGCAACGGACAATGGAAATCAAATTGAATGAGTGGCGCGTGTTCAAAAGGCTGGCGTGGTTGTACACAGGACTGGGGTTGGTGTTTTTGATTTCGCTATTCTCGGGGGTAATCCGCGGGCGGGATGCGTCCGATCGCACCAAGGCCATCATGGTAGGCTTGGTCTTGGCCGCCTTTATCTTCCATACACTGGGACTGGGCTTGAGGTGGTTTGTGTCCGAGCGGGCACCGTGGAGCAATGGCTACGAGTCGATGATTTACATCGCTTGGACCACGGTGTTGGCTGGATTGATTTTTGTCCGCAGATCCGTTGGAGCCATGGCTGCCACGATGGTGCAATCTGGGGTCATTTTGCTCATTGCTTTGCTGAGTTACTTGAACCCAGAAATCACACCTCTAGTTCCCGTGCTCAATTCCTATTGGTTGACCATCCATGTATCGTTAGAGGCAGGTTCTTACGGATTCCTGATGCTTGGAGCCATCATTGGTTTTGTCAATTTGGCTTTGATGGCCATTACAAACAGAAACCGTCACGCGCGCATCAAATCGCTTGTGCGTGAAATGACGTGGTTAAGCGAGCTCACCTTGACGGGGGGGCTGTTCATGTTGAGTGTGGGTACGTATTTGGGCGGGGTTTGGGCCAATGAATCTTGGGGACGGTATTGGGGTTGGGATGCAAAGGAAACCTGGGCATTGGTGTCCATTTTGGTATATGCCTTCATCCTGCACATGCGGTTGATTCCCAAATTGGCAGGTACCTTGGCTTTCAACATCGCAAATTTGGTGGGATTGGCATCCATCATCATGACCTACTACGGGGTGAATTATTATCTCAGTGGATTGCATTCTTATGCGGCAGGGGATCCAGTGCCCATCCCCAATTGGGTCTACATTTCAGTAGCGGCTGCAGTTCTGGTGAGCTTATTGGCCAGTGCTCGGGCTCGAAAATTCAATTTCTGACATTGGGTTTCTGACGGCAAGTGACTTCCATTTGCTGCGCTTTTTACATTTCCATTAATGGATCTCGATTGTGATGTCATGCCTGTGGCTTTTGACATGGGGGCCTTTTGTGTCCTTGAATCGGGGACTTCGAGTGCTTCGGGCAGTCTTGACGGCTGGAGCCGCCTCCTTTGCGTCAATGTTGGAAACATGTCAGCTTCCTGTGAACCCATGAATGAGGGACTTTCCGAGTCCAGTGTCAATAATTGAAGCGGCAAAAATGGCCAAAACACTTGCAGTCAGGCAACCACTGAGGCGATGGTTTCTTCCAGTTCATTGAGCATCCGCTTGAAGTCTGAAGTTTGCGTCAAAGGATTCATGAAGGTACAGCGGAACCAGGGCTGCCCATCCAAGATCGTGGCCACGATGTAACCGGATCCAGTTGCCAAATAGGCGGAACGAATTTGGTTCATCTGCTCGGGTTGGATGCCCGCGGGCTGGGTGGGGCGAAAACAGACAATGTTGGCCTGCGGTCGAATGGCGAGTTGCCATCCGCTTCGGCGTTCAATTTCATTGGCAAATTGATCGGTGATGTCCCACATTTGGTCGACCAGATCACCCCAAATGGACCACCCAAACTCCGATCTTAAGGCCAACAGACGTGAGCTCAGCATTCGTTTGGTACATTCCAAAGTGCGCTTGCCATGGTCCCACCAGTCTTGTTCATCTGGATTCGACCAAAGGTACTCTGCCTGTTGGAGGAAAGGCAAAAAACTCTTCTCTTGCTCCCTGTAAAAGACCCCGGTGCACAATGCGGGCATGGAACACAACTTGTGAAAGTCCATGACCACACTGTCAGCTTCTTCGATGCCTTGAACCAGGTGTCGATGTCGCTTGCTGAACGCGACAGGGGCACCATGGGCACCATCCACATGGAACCAGATTTTGTTCTTCTTGGCCCATTGTCCAATGGATGCCAGGGGGTCAAAAGCCCCCGTGCTTGTGGTGCATGCGCTGCCCACGACCGCCAACAGGATTCGGCCTTCTGAGCGCGCCATATGGGCTTTTCGCTCCAAATCGGCCATGTCCATCCGGTGCTGCTTGTCGGTTTCGACGGCAAAAATGGCGTCTCTTCCCCAGCCCAAAGTGCGGACGGCCCGATCCACACAATAATGAGCTTGGTCTGAAACCAAAACCGCAACAGGTTCTGCAGCGGCGATTCCTTCCGTCCATACATCTGTGCCCTGGCGCAGGCCCAATTGGCGTTGCGCAGCCATCAGGGCAACCAGGTTCCCCAGAGTCCCCCCATGACACAAAATGCCACCGCATCCGGCTGGGAGACCCATCGCTTCACCGATTTCGGCCATCAGCAATTCCTCCAACGCGGCATTGGAAGGCCCCATTTCATAAATGGCTTGTCCATTGTTCAGCAAATCAGTCACCATTCCGACAAGAGCTTGCGAGGGCATGGACACGGCCACTTGGTGGCCCATGTATCTCGGATCCTGTAATTGATTTGCTCGAATGAGGGTCTGTTCGATTGCATTCGCGAGCCCAGAGGAGTTTCCACGATGCTCCTGAAGCCACGCAGACCAGAATGCTTTTTCGGATTCGGGTTCAGGGGCCGGGTAGGAACTGGGATTCAGTCGGTTTTGACAATTCTCCAAATGCTGAGCCAGACGATCAATGAGGGCATGGCCTTGTTGCCGAAACCGATCAACCTCATAAGCGCGTGAGATGGTTTCAGAAATGCCTTGGGGTTTGAGATCAGAACTCATGGAATCTTCAATCTTTGGCACGGATTGTTCCATGCGTGGTTTCTCCGGTCAGGGTCAGTGAAAGGCCCATACCCACAGTGAAGTCTTTGATATCACCTCCGAGATTTCGACCAAATACGACGTCCAGTTGCATGTCATTTTCGATCTGTCGTTGGAAGCCAAAATTGGCTTGAGGTGTTTCACCCGTGTAGGCATGAGATTCAATGAATCCGGACCAGCCTTGGACCCCCAATTCCCGGCCCAATACCCATGATGCCATCCAAGTGGATTCACCTGCATTTCGCAACCAACCTGCATTGGCTGTAATCGACCAAATGGTGTTCCATGACGTGCCAAGACACAGTCGATGGACGGAGGGAATGGGTTGTTCGGGAGACCACAGCTTGTTGGGGTTGATGTTCAATTCAATCAAATAGCATGCATCCACTTCACCCCAAAAATCACCAGGCAAATTCAATTTGGCCCCCAACATGGCGTCATCCACTGCCCCTACTTGTTGGCTGAATCGGGCTCCCGCGCGCAACTCGACTGCATGGCTGATGCCGTAACGCAAGATGCCAAGCGGTGCAGCATAGGTAAAGGATTGTGCACCCGAAGCGTCTTCTGTCAACCAATTCATGATGCCGCCCAATTCGGCTCTGCCCAACCCAACGGGCAGCAAAGTGGCGGCTGCAGATTCAGTCGGCCGATCGGTGGCCAAACTGCCTTGGCCCTGAGTGAATTCGGGGGCCAGGAGGATGCACATGGTCATTTGACTGATGAGAATGCCTTTCCATTTTCTGTTCATTGAATGGAAGTTATGCGTTTCCTAAAAAAAACGATTGAACAGGGTGATGACCGATCGGACATCTAAGTTACAGGATGCAAAACCAATCCATCACACTTCGTGTATCGAAGTCTGTGTGATGTTCGGATCTTCATCATCGGCAACTGCCGAACAGAGACTGGTTTCAGCATAAACAGATGCAGGTAGACCTGCTCATTCAATTCGACCATCACTTGGGGTCCTCGCTTGCTATGGGATTGTCAAAAACAAGTTCAATCGCTTACTTTTCAGGGGCAAATCACGAGATGCAATTCACTCCGTTTTGTGGGTTTTTTTATGGGATGGCATGTGAATGAAAAAACGAAGAATACAGCAAGGTCATGACGTTTTTTGATGGTGTCCATGTCAACCGCGATCATGGGGTTTCAATTGGCTTGAAAAACACGCACGCAATCAATGGTCATCGTTTGCGGGAAGGATGTTGATGCGTCTGGATATCCGGGCCAGTTGCCTCCCACTGCAACATTCAAAATAAAAAAGAAGGAGGAATTGAAAGGGTAGGCTTGGCCGTTCATGTTGGACGGGTTGATGGTGTAATACGGCTGATCGTCCATCAACCAAGTGATTTGGTCTTGTTCCCACACGATGGAAAACAAGTGAAATGCATCGCTAAAAGTTTGTCCTCCTGCGAGACCAATGCTTGAACCTGAATATTGATGAACTGACCAATCGGAACCCCAATGAGCCGTGCCGTGAACTGTCGAAGGCTCATGCCCCACCAATTCCATGATGTCAATTTCGCCACAAGCGGGCCAATTGACAGAATTGATATTCTCGCCAAGCATCCAAATGGCTGGCCAGATGCCTTGCCCTTGGGGAAGTTTCGCTCTGACGTCAATTCGACCAAATTGAAAAGTCTGCAATCCTTGGGTTTTCAGGCGAGCAGAGGTGTATCCCCCGCCTGATTCTTCTCGGGCTGTGATGGAAAGGAATCCGTCTTGAACACTGCTGTTCAAACTGCTGTTGGTGTAATTCTGCCATTCGTTGTTTCCCCAGCCTGAGGCGCCCAAATCATAAGTCCAATTGTTCAAGTTGATGGCGTTTCCGTCAAATTCATCTGACCACACCAAATCCATGCCAGGATAGCTTTCTGGTGCTGGATAGCCCGATCCGTCTGCATCGAAATCGTCAACCTTGCTGAAGGTCAATGTAAAGTAAAGATCAGCTGGTTGGCAATTGGCATTGTCACCTTGGGCATGCAGAACCAGAGTTGATTCCGTCAAGGTGACGATGTCGTAGACCAAACCAGCATCTGTAACCCCTACAAATGGACAAGAACATTCTGAAGGGACCAATTCAAAGGCGTCCTCGCCACTCGTTCCACCGCCAGGAATAAAATTCAGTTCTGCTGACGAGCAATTGTAGGGCTGTTCGCTGTAGTCGTAGAAGGCATCTATGATGGATCCACCATAATCTGTGATGAAGCTGCCATCCGCCTGAAATGTATACTGGTCGTCGTATTGCGCGGCTTGTAAACTGCCTGCAGGGCTGACATACCACTCATCGCTGTATGGATTTGGTCCTACAGATATGGCACCTTCTACTTGACTGAAGGCCCATGTGCCCACCAACCATTCGGGAAGGACACCCGTGCCGCCACAAACACCCAAGGCATCCTCGTATTCACAAGGTTCAGTTGGGTTCTCGTTGAAATTACAAGCTTGAACATCAATGCAATCGTCTGAGCCGTCCCAGACACCGTCCATATCGCTGTCAGATTGCCCAAAAACACTCAAGATTCCAAGGACATCCGTCACACCGATGAGATAGTCACCCTCCACGTCAGGCGACCAACCACAATTGCTTTGGGAAAAAGATAAGACACTGTATATCAATATGTTTACAGTTAAAAAAATCCTCAGGATTGCAGAGTTGAACATGCTTCAATTTAAGAAAAAACGACATTCACCCGACCCTCTTATTTTTGGATGCCAAAGCGAAACCAAATGTCCACAAAGCATGATTTCCTCGAGGTTGTTGCTGGCGTGGTTCGTTGGAGAGATTTAATTCTTTGTGCCCAACGTCCTGCCCACTCGCTTGACTACATATCGAAGAAATGGGAATTCCCAGGAGGGAAGGTAGAACAAAAGGAATCCAAAGAACAGGCTTTGAAGCGAGAAATGCGGGAAGAATTGGGCCTAGATGTGCGCGTGGGTTGTCTCTTGAAATCTGTTGACTTTGCCTACCCAGATCGGCGGATTGTTCTCCATGCGTTTGAATGTTTCGTGGATTCGGATCGGCTTCCGGTGTTGCGTCCTACGGAGCATTTGGCCATTCAGTGGCTTTCACCCTCGGATGGCAAATTTTCCCAATTGGATTGGGCAGATGCCGATTTGCCCGTGATGAGCCTTTTGTCGACGACAAGATGAATGGGGAAACTCGGGCGCGTTTGATGGAGGTCATTTCTTGGTTGAAGAATAAGACGTTACCTGATGCAGGTCGGATGGAGACAAAAGATCTGTGTCGCCTGGGCTGCGAATAAGGCTTATTCCCTGTCAATTGGGGTTATTGTGCAAATCCAATTCGGGACGCAACAAAGTACCCGACTACGCTCACAATGCGAATCTGCAACTTGGCGGTTTCTGCCCGACTGGCGATGGGATGATCTCTGGCGATTGGCAGGGACCTGGCATCTCATACACCAGATGCGAAGAGCAAGAACACACAGTCCCGAGCTCCACAAGGTTCGTTCATCATTGCAGACAGATGACAAACATTGGAGGAACCCTCATCGGAATGAGGTGATGGCGCTCCCAGCTGATTTCTTCAAGACCAAGAAAGGCATCAATAGCCCGACGAAAGAGCAGGTGTTTTGGCGTTGTGATAACTGCGTAACCTTCAAACTGAATCCCCTCACGGGCGCTGAAACCGTGTTGATCACAGGTGCAGTGGTCCTTGTGCTTCGAGCTGGGGCTGTTGCTTTGGGCAGTGGCATTGAGGCGCGTACGGCAGTCAAGTGAGAACCTCTGCCGGGTTTAGCGGGTTAATCTTCCATGCTGCCGATCGAACCGGACAACTTCAAAAACGATGGAACCGACCTCGACCCTCAGGTCATCGATCGCATCATTGAAATGGCATGGGAAGATCGTACGCCGTTCGAAGCCATCGAAATGCAATACGGACTGAAGGAAAACCAGGTGCGTGCCATCATGCGTAAGCACATGAAGCGCAGCTCCTTCCACATGTGGCGCAAGCGTGTCAAAGGCCGGTCGACCAAGCATCAGGTCACCCGCAACAACGGCATCAACCGGTTCAAAAGCGCCAATCAGAAGGGGTGAAAAAACCCCTGGCGCCGCAGCACCAAGGGTTCAAAAAAACAAACGTTTTCCAGTCTAACTTAAAATCCGTAGCTGACTGACAATTGAAAGTTCGGGAGCATGGTCCAAGCCATCTTGTCCTTGATTTCTGTCATTTGATTTGCGATGTCATCGCCGTGCGCAATAAGTTCTTCGGCTTCGCCTGTGTATCGGATGTCTGCACCGCCGGTGGACAGCACGCCCAAATCAAACCCGACTTGGAAACCTTTAACAGGCTTTCCACCATAATTTAGGCCGAAGTACATCACAGGATTCTCGGTGTAGTTCACGCTGAATGATACGGTTTCGTCCTCGTGGAATCCGTCGGCAGTCAGGTTGTTTTCAATTTGTCCTGAGGCCATTCCGACATTGAATCCGATGTTTTGATTCTCGAACGGTCGGTGACGCCAAAATAGGCCCATCCAAGATGAAGACCCTGTGACGGAAGCGTTGTTGAGCAGGAGTGGGTCGAAATTGGGCAAAAGTCCATCGGGAACGTTGCTTTCTGGTGCACCGCCGAACCCGATGCTGATTGAATTTTTCGCATCGATGTTGTAGGTCAAATTCAAAGAAGGTCCGAACGGACTGATGGCCACTCCGGCGCCGTACGTAGCAAATTCCTTTTCAGCGGATTCCTGCGCCGTGGCGACAGTGCATGCAGCAATGAAAAGTACTGCAGAAAAAAGAGCTGTGATTTTTTTCATGATATGGTTTGTTTGCGATTGCAAAGGTGGAATCTGATTTCGCTTGAATCAGACCTTGAAGATGAAGTTTCCCAAAAACCTTTGTTAACTGTTACTTTGAAGGGGCTGATGCGCTTGTTCTCGTTCATGAAACGCATGCCATTCGATGCCCACCTGGCAGCTCTTGTCCCCAACTCGATTTCAGCGTTCGTCAATTGGCGTCTTCGATTGAGGCATTCCATCAAATCCGTTCTGGAAAATTCAGATTGTGGCCGCGTTTCATCACAAGCAATTCGCCTTGGCTCACCTTACTGAACGCCTTGGGAACAGTTAACTTGAATATCTCGCTGACTTGTTGCACCCCCCAAAGTGTTTTTTTGAGTTTACTTTCCAATACAGAAAGTGATTGGCATTGATTGTCAGCTACTTGGGATTTTGAGGTGCAAATGAGGTACAGGCTCGTACTCAAATCAGTTGTTTCAACTACTTCTATTCATTGATTTGTGGGTACCCGTTTATTGCTTGGGTATACAACTGTGATCCGTTAATCCTTGATGCAGCGGACGGAAAAGCCGAAGCTGAGGGGCTGATAGTTCTCAGTAACTAAATCGTCAATTGTTGCTTGAAGCGGGTAATTGACCACAACACAATTAGCACTTGCCTGTTTGGGTTTATTCAGGCCTATTTCCATTGCATGCCATTGTTATTTACAGTGGATTCGAGGGTGTTCCATCTTTCAATTTGAATGGGATCCCCATGTTATTCCATGCTATTTCAACATAGAATGAGGGTCTAGAGTATGCATAATTGAAGACGGTTCATGTGCGTTGGATCTGTACTATGCGTTCCTTGTCGAGCGTTCGGGAAATCGTAGGCGAGGAAGCGCCGCTCACCGCTGCTGCTTTTGGTTTTTGCACGTCCTGTCCTTTGACGCGGTTTCGACGGTAATTCCGGGGCGGTTTCAGAGCAGCAGATTCGCGCCAACATCGCTGCCACAATCCACAATCCACAATTTTCAAGCCGATGTACGAGAAGACTTGGAAGTGTTTTTTGTGAAAGAAGCGAGGCCATTGGAGTTACCGTGGTAGGTCTGCACTTGGTTCAAGGCGTCATCTGTCCGGCCACAGCTGGGATTCGATTGCTGACCATTTTGGGTTGCGCCGTTTTGCTTCTGCTGTGGATTCCATGGAGCTGCGGCTGACATGAGCCGATTGGATACCATTTAAGTGGCTGAAAATCAATTTTTTCGAGTCATATGAAGTGTGGTTTTCGAGAAACTCTCTCCAATCTTCTTGCAAGTGGGAGAGCCGAATGAAATGGGTGTTGTGCATGTCGATTTCAAAATAGTCTAACCACCAGTCTGCAGGACGCCAAGAATTCAGTCTCCAACTGAAATATTCTCCGGCTTCGTATCGAGCGGAAGACAAAGTCCGTTTATTTACACATGCCCATTTCCAATTGCTGTGTAACCATTCACCCAAGGGTCGAATGTTCATGACAATTTTTAGGGGCTGCATGTTCTTTTCCAAGCGAGCGGAGCGAATTGAAAAATTATCGTGCTTCATAGGCAAAGAACAATCGTCAATGAGCAATGCATCGTGTTCATTGGTAGGAAGTAGATTTTGAAAATTGCGGAAAGCAGCGGCCGTCGATGTTCCTCCTGTTCTTGGCAAATGCAGCCAAGTAAATTCTGTGCTTTGAATCATAGCTCCAGAATTTACATAGTTTTAATTTCTCATGAAGAAGCCTGTGCCAACTTTATTGATGGCTGCGTTTAGGTGCGCACCGAGTACGATGGAATGGATTGCAAAAAAGGGACTGGACTGGAATATTTTCGGTCCAATCAGCGAAATGGCTCGATTGGCTCAATTCGTCCGTTCGTCCCGCTCAGGTAATCAGCCTCTTCATCAGGTGTTTTCGGAAGGATGGA
>JBMYZL010000006.1:0-130503 GCA_049610385.1 Flavobacteriales bacterium | reverse complement strand
CCAGCATCCGTGGCATCGGGGTTGTAATTGCATGCGGTGCTGTCTTGACATCCTGTGATTTCATCGCCATCGCACACGCCATCCTCATCAGCGTCTTGGAGGGTGACGCCGCCATCCGCATTGCAGATTTCGCAAGGATCATCGGCGAACACACAAGTCCCAGCATCTGTGGCATCGGCGTCAAAGTTGCATGCGGTGCTGTCTTGACATCCTGCGATTTCATCGCCATCGCACACGCCATCCTCGTCAGCGTCTTGGAGGGTGACGCCACCATCTGCGTTGCAGATTTCGCAAGGGTCGTCGGCAATCGCACAACTTCCGTCGTCCGTGGTGGCATCCGCATTGAAATTGCAAGCGGTTGAATCCATGCACCCTGGAACATCTTCAGAATCACAGGGGAAGTCTTCAGTTGCGATACAAAATCCTGTGTAAACCCCCGGTCCATCGAAGTGAAACCCGAAACGGCGATCTCCATCGCCATTGGGAAAAAACTGCAGGTTGACGGTACCTGAAGGGGGTGCGTCGGCGGTGATTTGCGCAAAAAGCACGCGCTGGTTTGTCGCATCTGGGATGCCGTTTGTGCTTCCAGGAACAACGAACCATGCCCCGCCAATTTCGTCAGATATGCTGACATCTTGCCCACTCAAGGTGCTGGATGCATCAAATGTGCCAATCCAGGGGGTGTTCGGGTCTTCAATGGTAAGTACTTCCGCTTCACCATCACCTGGCTGTTGTGAGATGCCTATGGTTGCCCAACTGTCATAAGGGAGAAAGGGGAAACTGGCATCAAAGGGCGGTGCCAAAAACAACGGATTGATGCCATCTGCTGTGGAACCCAAGGCCGCAGCATCATTGTAGAAGCCATTGGTCGTGTTGATAGACAATGGTGTGGAGGCATTTCCGAAAACACCACTCAACTCGTCGTCTGGGTTGAGCATGTCCATGTAGAAGCGATAAGTTGTGGTTCCAGGTACTCCATCGACGGCAAATTCTTCGATGGTCATGGTGTAAGACTGAGCAAAGGTCAATCCAGCAAAAAAGGTCAATGCAAATGCGACCAGGATGTGAGAACGCATGGAGGATAGATTTTGGTTTGTACTCAGGATTTGGTATCCTGTTGGACAATATAGGACAATTCGTCTGAATTTCAGCACTTCACAAGCTTGTCCCCAACTGGAAACTCAACCGCACGGGGCCAAAATGTCACTGAATTGAATGGGGGTCCGTCCAAATGACAACATCAAACTAACGTCATGAAATCCTTGTACTCTCGAAACCGTTCAATGTTGAACGAGAAAGGGCCGAGGCCGGAGGATTTCGCCTGACTTTGCGTAAATGAAGTATAATCCTTCTGGCCATGCATGAACTGAAATGGCATTTTGATGACCGGTGGCGACGAGTTGACCTGCCCCATTGCTGATTGACCATTCTGTGCCCGGGGAGAGACCTCCTATTCGCAAAACATCGGCGACTGGATTGGGATGAATCTGAAGTTTTGGCTGCGATTGAAATGCGGTGGAGGCAGGTGTACAAAAACTCGCCAAATCTTGAAACCACAACGCCGCTCCTAAAATGGCGAATCCAGCGCACGTTCCGTGGTTGTATGGTCCCAAATCAACGGCAGACACATTAGACGCCCCGAGCCCTGTCATCCAGGTTTGTGCAACGAGCGCATTTTCAAAGTAAACCTGTTCGTCCTCAGTACAGTAATACAAACGGGTGGTTGCATTCGGAGCCCAGTCGTAGACATCATTGTCCAATGCTGCTGCCATGAATGGTCCTTCTGCATCTAACAATACATCAAGGAGCCCAGGTTGAGCAAAATCTTCGGTCAAAACCGGCAAAACATCGTTGATTTCGCCACCGGAAGTTTGGCCGTCGAACAAATCGGGCAACAGGGTGTCATAGGGCTCCAAAAACCAGTCGCCAAGGTCTTCATACAAATTGCCATAGATGCTCTGCCAGGCGAGAGCGACGTAAGCCAAATAAGACGGATTGGAATAACTCGGGTTGTCAAAAATCCAGGGAAATTGCGTGCCGCTGATGTCGTAGGGCCCCGATTGGGGGGCACTTGCGATGATGCCATAAGCGGATCCATTTGTTTCCAATTCCCTGTGCAAGGCCATGGCGGCGTGGCCCCCTTGTGAATACCCCGAGAGAAACAATTGGGATGCGTCATGTCCGTGCGGTGCAGGGCTTGGGTTTTCGGTGTTAAACAGGGCTTCAATCATCTCAAATCCAGCTGCCGCTTCACTGCTGGCGTGCACGTATGGATGCAAGTGTTGATCGTCAATGCCCAAGCCGACGTAGTCTGGCATCAAGACGGTGAATCCGAGGGCAGAAATGAGGTACCCAATTTGGCCTTCTCCATTTAAAAATGAAGGGACATCATCGCGTTCAAACACGGTCCCATGCATGTAAATCACGACTGGAGCTTCACAATCGGCAGCCAAACCCTGAGGTTCGAAAACTGCACCGCTGACATCAATGTTTTCACCCAGGAAGGGCATCGAATATGTCATCCGGTAGGCATCCACGCCATGAACTGGAGTGTACACGACTTCGGGAAGTCCAAATGACGTCGCCAGATTTTCGACCCCGACCAAGCTCAAATTTCCGATGGCTTCATAGGATTGGGCATGGGCTCCGATGAGCGTGGTCAGTGTTGAAAACAGACAGAGGCAGAGGGCGATCCAGAAGGATTTCATGGGAACGGAAATGTGAATTGAAAGGACAATAAACGAAAAAGGAATTTGACGTCGAGTCAAACTCCTTTTCTCAACAATTGAATTTCATCGATGCATCAGAGGTGAATCACCTCATCATATGCGGCTGCAGCTGCTTCCATCACAGCTTCACTCAAAGTGGGGTGTGGGTGGATGGTTTTGATCAATTCATGTCCTGTGGTTTCGAGCTTTCGCAAGGCAACAATTTCAGCAATCATTTCTGTGACATTGGCACCGATCATGTGGCCACCGAGCAACTCCCCATATTTCGCGTCAAAAATCAATTTCACGAATCCATCTTTGTGACCTGAGGCACTGGCTTTGCCCGAAGCAGAAAACGGGAATTTACCCACTTTGATTTTGTGTCCTGCCTCCTTTGCAGCTTGTTCGGTCATCCCGACACTCGCCACTTCTGGAAAGCAATATGTGCATCCCGGAATGTTTCCATAATCAATGGGTTCAGGTTTGTGACCAGCAATTTTTTCAACACATGTGATGCCTTCCGCTGACGCCACATGCGCCAAGGCTGGACCTGGAACACAATCTCCAATGGCGTAATAACCCGGGATGTTCGTTTCGTAGTAATCGTTGACCAGGATTTTGCCCTTGTCAGTGACAATGCCAACATCCTCCAACCCGATGTTCTCGATGTTTGACACCACACCAGCGGCCGATAGAACCACATCACAAGTCAAGGTTTGTTCACCCTTTTTCGTCTTTACGGTGACTGTGTTTTGGTCCCCAGATGTGTCGACAGCAGTCACCTCAGCAGAGGTCATGATTTTGATGCCTGCTTTTTTAAATGAGCGCTCCAATTGCTTGGAAACTTCAGCGTCCTCAACAGGTACGATGCGATCCAAGTACTCCACCACCGTGACTTCGGTACCGATGGCATTGTAGAAGTATGCAAACTCTACGCCGATTGCGCCGGACCCCACAACTACCAATTTTTTGGGTTGATTCTTCAGGGTCATGGCCTCCCGATATCCGATGATTTTCTCGCCATCTTGGGGCATGGCTGGCAGATGGCGACTGCGCGCTCCTGTGGCCACAATGAGATGGTCTCCTTGGATTGTGGATTGTTGGCCATCTGCTGCGGTCACCTGGATTTGCTTACCTGGCAAGAGTTTGCCTTCTCCATAGATCACATCGATGTTGTTTTTTTTCATCAAGAATTGCACGCCTTTGGACATGCCATCGGCGACGCCACGACTTCGTGAAATCATCCCGCCGAAATCAGCTTCAGGCGCTTGAACTTGAATGCCGTAATCAGCTGCATGATCGATGTATTCAAAAACATTTGCACTTTTCAACAAGGCTTTTGTCGGGATGCAGCCCCAATTCAAACAAATGCCGCCCAATGATTCCCGTTCCACAACCGCGGTTTTTAAGCCCAGCTGGCTGGCGCGGATTGCGGTCACATATCCTCCGGGCCCACTGCCCAAAATCACAACATCATACTTCATGGTGAATCGATTCGATTTGTCTTCGAGGCGGCAAATGTACGAAGCCCCTGCATGAACAAGTCAATCCACTTGCAAGTGGTATCTTTGTCTGCTTTCGCAATCCATAAGAAATGCTGAATTTGGTGTTGTTTGGCCCTCCGGGAGCTGGAAAAGGAACGCAGAGTACGTTTTTGGTGGAGACCTTTGGTTTGGTCCACCTGAGCACTGGAGACATCTTCAGGGCCAATATCAAAGGTGAGACAGAACTGGGCCAGCTGGCCAAATCATACATGGATCAAGGCCATCTTGTCCCTGACGAAGTCACCATCCAGATGCTCGAATCTGAAGTCAATCGCCATCCGGATGCGAAAGGTTTTATTTTCGATGGCTTTCCTCGCACAACTGCTCAAGCGGCGGCCTTGGATGCATTTTTGGAATCGAAATCCACAGAGATTTCTTGCATGTTGGCCCTTGAAGTTCCTGAAGATGAGTTGCGCGCGCGTTTGCTGAAGCGAGCCGAAACCTCAGGAAGGCCTGATGATGCAGATCCGGATGTCATTCAAAAGCGCATTGACGTCTACAATGCCGAGACTGCACCCGTGGCGAGCCACTACGCTGAGACAAGCAAATTCATCGGCGTAGATGGATTGGGGGGCATTGATGAAATTGCCGAGCGACTTCGGACAGCCGCTTTGGCGTATCACCAAGACTGATTCCTTTGGCCAGCGAGAATTTTGTTGACTACGTCAAAGTCTGTTGTCGTTCTGGCAGAGGGGGACCCGGGTCGACCCATCTGCACAGAAGCAAAATCACGGCCAAGGGTGGTCCAGATGGCGGAGATGGAGGCCGAGGAGGCCATGTGATTGTCCGGGGCAATCGAAATTTCTGGACCTTACTTCATTTGAAGTACCGAAAACATGTGATTGCAAAACCGGGCGAATCGGGTTCGGGCAACCTGAAACATGGTGCCAATGGGGCGGATGAACTCTTGGAGGTTCCATTGGGAACGGTGGTCAAGGATGCGGAGACTGGGGAAGTTCAGGTGGAAATCACAGAAGATGGCCAGGAGTGCATCGTCACTCCAGGGGGGCGAGGGGGATTGGGGAATGATCATTTCAAATCGGCTACGCGCCAAACACCTCGTTATGCGCAGCCAGGAGAAGAGGGGTTGGAGCAATGGAAGATATTGGAATTGAAATTGCTTGCGGATGTCGGGCTTGTGGGCTTCCCAAATGCAGGCAAATCCACTTTGTTGAGTGTGGTGAGTGCTGCCAAACCCGAAATTGCCGACTATCCATTTACCACTCTTCGGCCCAACCTCGGCATGGTGTCCCACCGTGACGAGCGTTCATTTGTGATGGCAGATATCCCGGGGATCATTGAGGGAGCGGCAGAGGGCAAAGGATTGGGATTGCGGTTTTTGAGGCACATCGAAAGAAATCCAGTTCTGTTGTTTCTGGTGCCTGCTGACAGCGATGACATTGCGGCTGAATACCGAACTTTGTTGGGTGAATTGGAGAAGTACAACCCCGAGTTGTTGACGAAGGAAAGGATTTTGGCGGTGTCCAAATGTGACCTCCTCGATGACGAATTGCAGTCTGAAATTTCAGATGAATTGGCCCAGGAAGGGCTGCGCCCCATTTATTTTTCAAGCGTAGCTCAAATGGGCTTGATGCCTTTGAAAGACCGAATTATGGAGGCCATTGACCGCCCTGTATGATGATGCAGAATCATTTGAACATTCATCCCGAGGTGGCGCAAGCATTGGCGACAGGTCTTCCTGTTGTTGCTTTGGAATCCACCATCATCGCGCATGGGATGCCTCATCCTGAAAATTTGGAGACCGCACAAGCTTTGGACCAGATCATCCGCAGTCAAGGAGTGGTTCCTGCCATCATTGCCGTCGCGGAAGGAAAAATCCAGGTTGGATGTGATGACCAATTGCTACAGCGATTGGCCACAGAGGAGGGCGTGTTGAAGGTCAGTCGGCGGGATATGGGCATGGCCTTGGCTGGAGGAGAACTGGGGGCGACGACAGTCAGTGGTACGTTGATTGGTGCACATTTGGCTGGAATCCGGGTGTTTGCTACAGGTGGAATCGGTGGGGTTCATCGCGGGGTGGGAGAAACTTGGGACATTTCTGCGGACATTCCAGAATTGGCCCAGTCCCAGGTCGCGGTGGTGAGCGCGGGGGCCAAGTCGATTTTGGATTTACCGAAAACCCTTGAGGCGCTCGAGACTGCAGGTGTTCCTGTGATTGGTTGGGGCACCGATGAATTCCCGGCTTTTTTCACGGAGCATTCAGGAATTTCTTTGGTGCATTCCACCCGTGACCCGAATCGGATCGCGCGCGCCATGCTCGCACAATGGGGCCTCGGGTTGCAAGGCGGTTTTCTGATTGCGAATCCCATTTCTTCGTCAGGGGCGGCAAATGCAGACGAAATTGAACGAGCCACACAAGCTGGAATCAAAGCTGCGGGACGTTCAGGCATTTCGGGCAAAGCCATGACCCCGTTTTTGTTGGATTTCATTCAGAGGCACACGGATGGAAAGTCCCTGGCCGCGAACCGAGCGCTGGTGAAGGGAAATGCTGAGGTGGGTGCTTCCATTGCGAAAGCCTATGCCTCGGTGGCTCGCGGATAGCCCTGTTCCCGACACATTCGGCAGGAGAATGCCTATTTTCGCCTCATGAATGAAGCCCACAATCCATCAACAGCGCCGACCAAGTCCATCCAGGAAGGTGATTTCCGGTCGTTGATTCTTGAGGATTTCCGCTTGGGCTGCATCAGTCGAGAGGCTTCACTTTTGGGAAGGAAGGAAGTCTTGGGTGGCAAGGCCAAATTTGGCATTTTTGGGGATGGCAAGGAATTGGCTCAACTCGCGCTTGCGAAATTCCTGAAGCCAGGTGATTGGAGGAGTGGTTATTATCGGGATCAAACCTTGATGATGGCCTTGGGGCTTCTGAATGTGAGGCAGTATTTCGCGGCTTTGTATGCCGATACGGATTTGCAGCATGAACCCACCAGTGGCGGTCGGCAAATGGGGGGGCATTTTGCCACCCGGTTTCTGGATGAGGATGGCCGTTGGTTGAGCCATTTGGATCAAGTTAACAGTTCGGCGGACATTTCTCCAACAGGCGGGCAAATGCCGCGATTGCTGGGTCTGGCACAAGCATCAAAACTGTATAAGGCGATGCCTGAAGCGGCTCAGTTGGCCACGGGGTATACCACCGATGGGCAAGAAATTGCCATTGGCACCATTGGAGACGCCAGCACCTCAGAAGGTCCTTTTTGGGAGACCATGAATGCTGCTTGTGTCCTTCAAGTTCCCTTGTTGATGAATGTGTGGGACGATGGTTATGGCATATCCGTACCCAAAGAATACCAAACCACGAAGGCGAGCATTTCAGACGCCCTCAGGGGATTTGAAATTAGTGATGGCAGCAACGGGATGCTCATTTTTCAGGTGAAAGGTTGGGATTATCCTGCCCTTGTTGCTACTTATGATGAAGCCACTCGGCGATGTCGTGAAGAACATGTGCCAGTTTTGGTGCATGTGGAAGAAATGACCCAACCCCAAGGACACTCCACTTCAGGATCACATGAACGATACAAATCGCCTGAGCGAATGGCCTGGGCGCAGGAATATGACTGCTTGAGTCAGTTTGCCAAATTCATTGCCCTCGAAGGGGCTGCGACAGCGGATGAACTTGAGGCAATCCGAAAAAACAGCAAAAAATCCGTTCGGGCTGATCAAAAGGCCGCTTGGACCGCCTTTCGTGCCCCGATTGAAGCAGAGCGCGATGCGGCAGGCATTTTGCTCAATCAGTTGGGTGATCCGGTGTCGGATTTGCATCAATCGCTGATTCAATCCATAGATCCGGGTCGTGCAGAAATTCACAAGATCGCAAGAGAGGCCCTCATGCTGACGGCTACACTGAAGCCTGTCCCTTCAGCTCGAAAGGCTCTGTTGCAATGGCTGGAGGCACAACAAGAGGTCAATCGACAACGGTACTCCGATCATCTCTACAGTCAGCATGCTGACAGTGCGTTGGCCATTGAAGCCGTTTCGGTCGAATACCCGGAAGAGCCAGAAATGGTGGATGGGCGGGTAATTTTACAGCAGAATTTCCGTGAAATCTTCAAGCGCAACCCAAAAGTGATCACTTTCGGGGAGGACACCGGCAAAATCGGAGGGGTTAACCAAGTGATGGAGGGCATGCAGGCGGAGTTCGGTCCCAGTCGCGTTTCAGATACAGGCATTCGAGAGGCGACCATTGCGGGCCAAGGCATCGGCCTCTCCATGCGTGGGTTCCGCCCGATTGCAGAAATACAATATTTGGACTACCTCTATTATTGCCTGCAAATCCTGCGTGATGATGCTGCCACGGTTCGATACAGAACGGCAGGTGGGCAAAAAGCACCGGTCATCGTTCGTACACGTGGGCATCGGCTTGAGGGCATTTGGCACAGTGGTTCCCCAATGGGAGCGGTGATTCACAGTCTTCGAGGGATGTATGTTTGTGTGCCACGAAACATGACGAAAGCCGCCGGGATGTACAACACCTTGTTGTCTGCTGAAGAGCCTGCGTTGGTCGTGGAGTGCTTGAATGGCTACCGGTCGAAAGAAAAAATGCCCAAGAACTTGGGTGATTTCAAGGTTCCATTGGGCATCTGCGAGGTGGTTCGCTCAGGGACGGATGTTACGGTTGTGTCCTATGGCTCTACATGCAACATTGCAGAGCAAGCTGCTGCGTTCCTGCAGGCTCAATTTGGCATTTCCGTAGAGTTGATTGATGCCCAAACCTTGCTGCCCTTCGACAGGACAGGCATTTGTGTGGCTTCTGTTGCTCGCACCAACAGGTTGTTGATTGTGGATGAAGATGTGCCCGGAGGCGCCTCAGCATATCTGTTGGATGCCATTGTTTCACGCCAAAACGGTTACCGTCATTTGGACTGCCAGCCGAAAACTTTGACAGCGCAGTCACATTTACCGCCTTATGGTTCAGACGGGGATTATTTCAGCAAACCGAGTCGGGAGGACATCGTCGAAGCGGTGTATGAGATGATGTCGGAATCGGAGCCTGAACGTTTTCCGTCCTTGGTTTGAACGCCTGAATAGGTCCGCCATGACGGTTGAACGTTTCGAATTGAGAACCCCATTCATTGACCTGCTCCAGTTGCTGAAGGCAACGGGAAATGCGGCGACGGGTGGCGATGCGAAGTGGATGGTGGAGGAAGGGCGGATCACCGTCAATGAGGAAAATGAGCCTGAATTCCGCAAGCGTCGAAAAATTCGTGCGGGAGATGTCGTTAGGATTGATGACCAAATTCAAATTGAAGTGTTTCTTGTTGATTCACAGAAGGATTGATTTTCGAATTTGAAATGTGAATTGAAAAAAAACATGTCCTCGGTACAAGGTTGTCCGGAATTGTACTTATTTCGGTGTTCGCATTGATCCGAAATCACAGACCCATGCAGCGAATGATCCTCCCGTTTCGGCTTCACGGCCGAGTTGTTTTGACTTGTCTTTTGTTCTTAGTGGTGCAATCTGCGGTTGCACAAGTGGCCATTCGCGGTCAAGTGTTGGATGGGGATTTGGGGGATCCCATCTTTTCCGCAAATGTGTTGGTGAAAGGCACGACAAAAGGTGTGACCACAGATTTTGATGGAAGATTCCGCATCGATGTGGCAGCGCTGCCCACCACCCTCCTGGTAAGTTTCATCGGGTACCAAACCCGGGAAATTCCTGTGGCCGATGCCTCAGCAGAGTTGGAAATCAAATTGTCTGCAGATCAGATCCTGATTGATGCTGCAGAAGTTGTGGGAGATCGAATCAGTGAAAAGCAAAAACAAGCGCCGCTTACTGTTGAGTCCATGGATGTCCTGGCCATCAAAGAAGCCCCATCGGGGAATTTTTATGAGGGGTTGGGCAACTTGAAAGGTGTGGACGTGACTTCTGCGAGTCTTGGATTCAAAATCATCAATACCCGCGGATTCAATTCCACATCCCCCGTTCGTTCTCTGCAATTGATAGATGGCATTGACAACCAAAGTCCAGGATTGAACTTTTCGCTGGGCAATTTCTTAGGGGCTTCGGATTTGGATGTAAAAAGCGTGGACATCGTCGCAGGAGCCTCCTCTGCGTTTTATGGCCCCGGGGCATTCAATGGGGTGGTTTCCATGGAGACCAAATCGCCTTATCAATTCCCGGGCATTGCCTTTTCAGCCAAATCTGGTGAGCGCAACTTGAATGAAATCGCCCTCCGTTATGCAGATTTCACAGTCAATGACAATGGCCATCCCGTGGTGGGTTTCAAGGTGAATGCCTTTCGATTTTCAGCGGATGACTGGCAAGCCACCAATGAAGACCCAGTAGAAGGTTCCTTGTTCGGAACCACGAATGCCGGGGGCTTCGATGCTGTGAATGTATACGGAGACGAATACCGACCGGTATTTGATTTCAGTGGTGACAATTCCACGAATGCGCGAGGGCTGGGTGGATTTTTCAGGACAGGTTACCGCGAGGCAGATTTGGTGGATTATGGAACTGAAAACCTGAAATTAAGCACAGCCATCCATTGGCGCTTGGATCCCGATGCCACCTATGAATCGCCAGAACTGGTTTACGGGTTTTCCTCGGGCTTTGGCACCACGGTTTACCAAGGTGACAACCGATTCAGCTTGCGAGACATTGAGTTCTATCAGCACAAAGTTGAATTGAAAAAGCCAGGCAAATGGTTTTTACGGGGCTACAGAACAAGTGAAGATGCTGGCAATTCATTCGACCCTTATGCCACGGCTTTGCGCTTGCAGGAAGAAACGCGTTCAGATTACAATTACTCCAAGGTTTACTACCGTTATTGGGTCGACAGCATTGTCCCTGGCATCAACCAAACTTGGCCTGATTTGGTCCAAATCGGTGTCGATCCGGATTTCGGATTCCCCATTTTCGGCTACGAGGATGGTGCCATTGAAAACTGGTATGCTGCGAATCAAGACTCCTTGTTCATTTGGCATGACATGGTTGAAGCATGGACCAATGCGGGCTATGCGGGATTGGGGGACGTCGCCACGGAGCCCCTGGGCCACTTGACGCCCGGTACGCCGGAATTTCAAGAGGCTTTCGATCGCATCACATCCAGCAAGAACAATGATGAAGAGCGGGGGACACGATTCTTCGATCGGTCGAGTTTGGTTCACCTCCATGGTGAATATGTCTTCGAGCCTTCGTTTGCTGACGAATTGAGGGTGGGAGCCAATTTCCGCCGTTACACCCCGAACAGTGATGGAACGATTTTCAGTGATACCGCTGGCGTGGTAATCACCAACAGTGAATTTGGAGCCTATGCGGGCATGAACAAGCGTCTGATGGAGGACAAAATGATTGCGACCGCAACCCTGAGAGCGGACAAGAATCAGAATTTTGATTGGGTATTTTCACCAGCAGCGTCATTGGTTTACAAGCCGGCAGAAAACGACTATTTCCGGTTGTCATTCAGCTCGGCTTTGCGAAACCCAACATTGGCAGACCAATACCTCTTTTTGGATGTAGGGCCCGCCACTTTGGTGGGCAACCTGAACGGGGCTACAGATAGAGTGGACTTGGAAAGCTTTGTGAATTACCGGAACTCCATTTCCACAGCCAACGGACTGCCTTTCGGGAACCTGGATACATTGGAATATTTTGACATTGCTCCTTTGCGCCCTGAGCAAGTCAGAACCATTGAAGCGGGGTATCGAACGACGCTGGGCGAGAAAGTCTACATGGATGCTGGCTACTACTTCAGCCGATACAACCATTTCATCGGGTACAACATCGGTTTGGATGTGTTGTTTGAAAACGAGGATTTTCAAAATGCGGTGACGGGAGTGGATGTCTATCGATATGCAGCCAATTCTGTGAACGAAGTCACAACACAAGGATTTTCCATTGGCCTCAACTATTACATTGACAATCAATTCATGTTAGCTGGAAATTACAGCTGGAACCAATTGCTCAAGGCGGAGGAAGATGATCCCATCATTCCGGCTTTCAATACACCTGAGCACAAGTTCAATGTCTCTTTTAGTGCTCGGGATTTGAAATTGAAAGGGCGATCGACTTGGGGATTTGGCCTCAATTATAAGTGGGTGGAAGGATTCTTGTTTGAAGGTTCTCCTCAATTCACAGGCTTTGTGCCTACGTTTGATTTGTTGGATGCGCAAATCAGCGCCAACATCGAAAGGCTCCACACCACTTTCAAAGTTGGCGGGTCTAACTTGCTGTCCAACATTCACATTGAGACATATGGCGGCCCATCTGTGGGGCGGTTGATGTACGTTTCAGCAGTCTACGATTTCAACCACAGAAAATGATGCGAGGAGTGTTTCGCTCAGCCGAAACAAAAAAGGGCTTCATCGCGAAAAAAGTGTGATTCATACACGATTGTGTGGAATTTTTCGTACATTTCCAGCAAACTGTTGGGACGAACCCATGAATACTATTCGCATGAAGAAATTGCTCATGTGGGCAGCGTTGATTACGATTGCAATCACGCAAGCTCAAGCGCAGACGCGCTACTTAGACGAAATTTTTGAAGACGTTACCGTCACGTCGGACGTGGTTTATGGTGAAAACATCACCGTCATCACAGCCCTTCAGAATTTGCCACCGATGCCGGAAGATCTCTTGATGGACATATACGAACCCACGGGAGACACAGAAACCAATCGCCCTCTGCTGCTTTATTTCCACACAGGTAATTTTCTGCCTCCTTTTGTGAATGGTAGTGCATTGGGAACCAAAACGGACAACTCTGTGGTCGAAATGTGCACGCGATATGCCAAGAAAGGATACGTTGTTGCGGCTGTGGACTATCGCTTGGGTTGGAACCCATTGGCAGCTACGCAGCAAGAAAGAACCGTCCAGCTGATTCAAGCGGCCTATCGCGGCGTTCAAGATAGCCGAACTGCGGTTCGTTTTTTCCGGATGACAGAGGCTGAGCAAGGAAATCCATATGGAATTGATCCCACGAAAGTGGGCATGATCGGAGAGGGAACAGGGGGATATATCACCTTGGCTTCATCCGCGATTTCTTCTTACAACGACATCATTCTGGATGACACGGGTAGCGCCATTCCCAAGTTTTGGTATGATCCAGGAGATGGATCCTTCATCCCAATGGTTGTCGAAACCATTCACGGGGACCCCGATGCCACTACCAATACGTATGCCCCTGCATCGTTGGGTGGATTTCAGCTTTGCATCGCGAATCACGTGGGCTACGATTCGGACTTTGACTTTCAAATGAATATGGGCGGAGCGCTTGGCGACTTGAATTGGTTGGATGAAGGCGACATCCCCATGGTGTCCTTCCAAACGCCTTATGACCCTTTCGCCCCGTATGAAACAGCGGTACTTGTGGTTCCGACCACGAATGAATTGGTCGTGGAAGTTTCCGGGGCATATGACATTCACGAAGAAATCAATGGTTACGCGACGAACAACAATGCGGTATTCGCTGACTTTGGATTGGAAGATCCAGCATCCGATGTCAACAATGGATGGGACGGTCTCTTCCCGGTTATGAATCAGCTTGATTCGGATGGCAACCCAACTGAGCCCTTTGACAGCGCACCTTGGCAATGGTGGGATTATGATGCTGTGGCTGCCATCGACCCGGTGGTTGCTGCTCAGCAATTGTCTATGAATCCCACCATGGGAGAGTCCGAGGCGATGTATTGGATTGATCAAATTGATGATTACAACACCCCCAGAATGGGTCTTGCGATGGGTCTTCTGGATGAGGATTCCTTTGAAACCGGTACGCGCTACATCGATGAAATCTTTGATGACGTTGAGGTCACCTCTGGCATTGTATATGGGGAGAACATTACGGTGCTTACGGCACTCCAGAACTTGCCACCAGCGCCGGAGGATTTGGTGTTGGATCTTTATGAACCCGCAGGTGACACCGAGACGGATCGTCCTTTGATTCTTTACTTTCACACAGGCAACTTTTTGCCTCCAATGGTGAATGGTGGGACCACAGGTACTCGAACAGACAGCGCCGCTGTTGAAATTTGTTCCCGCTTTGCTCGGATGGGTTATGTTGTGGCTTCTGTGGATTATCGTTTGGGTTGGAACCCACTAGCGGCAACTCAGCAAGAGCGTACGGTTCAGTTGATTCAAGCGGCTTATCGTGGTGTTCAAGACAGCCGGACTGCGGTGCGGTACTTCCGGAAATCGATTGCGGAAGACGGAAACCCGTGGGGAGTCGATGGCTCGAAAATTGCCATGTTTGGCCAGGGAACCGGCGGTTACATCACGTTGGCTTCTTCGACCATTTCCAACTACAACGATATCATTTTGGACGATGCGGGCAATCCCATCACCAAATTCTGGTATGATCCAGGAGATGGTTCGTATATCCCAATGGTTGTGGAGACCATCCACGGAAACCCTGATGCTACAACGGACACATATGCCCCCGCTTCACTCGGTGGTTTCCAGTTGTGCATGGCGAATCACACTGAATATAGCTCTGAATTCAATTTCCAGATGAACATGGGAGGTGCACTCGGTGACTTGAATTGGTTGGACGAAGGCGACATGCCCATGGTATCCTTCCAATCTCCTCACGATGCATTCGCACCCTATGAAACAGCTGTTTTGGTGGTTCCAACCACCAATGAACTTGTGGTTGAAGTTTCTGGTGCATATCATGTTCACGAGGAAATCAACGGTTACACCAACAACAACAACGCTCCTTTTGCTTCTCTTGGTCTTCCCGACCCTGCCTCCGAGAACAACAACGGATGGGATGGATTGTATCCCGTGTTGAACAACTATGAAGATGGTGAGCCCACAGAGCCTTTTGATGGCGCTCCATGGGAATGGTGGGATTATGATTTCTGGTCATCCATCGACCCAACTCTAGCTGCGACACAATTGTCATTGAACCCCACCATGGGACCTGCAGAGGCCAATTACTGGATTGATATCATTCAGGACTATACAGCGCCTCGTTTGGCTGCGTCGCTTGATTTGGCAGAGCTGGGTCCAGGCTGTACTGACCCGGATGCCTGTAACTACAATTCATTGTCAACATCGGATGATGGCAGCTGCGAGTACGCTGCAGAAGGTTTCGATTGTGACGGCAATTCGACCATCATTCCCGGGTGCACAAGCCCGATTGCGTGTAATTATGATGGCACGGCAAATGAGGATGATGGTTCCTGTGACTTTTTGGACACGACCCTGCCTACTGGTCCTGACAACATGTGGTTGGCTGGTCTGACCCTCACTGGAACTGAGTTTGAGCCCTATGCGGCCAACTGTGAAGCCGATGGAGGTGTCAATCCAAATGTTTCCCTCACGGCTTACGTGTTGGGTGACGGAACAGGTGGTCCACTTTATCTATCTGATGTCCAAGATCCTTCAGGACTGATTGGGCCAGATAATGTGTTCCTTGCTTCCAACACTCAATTTGCGGTCTGCGGACAATCCATCAGCCTGGAAGTGTTCGGAACCATTGTTTACATGTACGAGAGCAACGGAGTTTGGATTTCGGCGCTCCCGCTTTACACCGATCCTGCGCCACAGTATCTTTGGGTTGCCCCAGCTGCGAATTTCACAGTAGGTTGCGGAGACCCAAATGCATGCAACTTCACTGCAGCTTGTGACCTGAGTTTGGCTTGTGACTATTCGGACGCAGATGAAGATGGCGTTTTGGATTGCAATGAGGTTGTGGGTTGCCAAGACCCAGCCGCAGATAATTACGACGCGGATGCAACTGATGCTGGGACATGCAACTACAATGGTTGCTTGGATTCAGACGCTCAAAATTATGATCCAGCGGCCAACGTAGACGATGGTTCATGCTCCTATTTGGTGACTTTCCGTGTTAACATGTCGAATGAGACTGTGGCCGCAGAGGGAGTTCACATTGCAGGTAGCTTCCAAGGATGGAATCCGGGCACCACGCCAGTGGCTTTGGCAGGATTCGGGGTTTATGAAATCACCCTTTCTTTGGCCCAAGGCACGTATGAATACAAGTTCATCAATGGTGATGCTTGGGGAATGGACGAGAGCGTGGGTGATTGCGGCAATGGTGGCAACCGTGTCATCACGGTTTCATCCAACATCATCACAGAAGGAGCCTGTTTCAACAGCTGCGATTTGTGCCCGGGTTGCACAAACCCAATGTTTGATGAGTTCAATCCATTCAGTGGAGAGGACGATGGTTCTTGCATGACTGCAACCGTTTTCGGATGTACTTATGTCGATGCTGAGAACTACAACTCGAACGCAACAGATGATGATGGCACGTGTGAATTCAATGCGTCCTCTTGTCAAGGAGACTTCAACAATGATGGGACCATTGGTACACCTGACTTGCTGTCCTTCTTGAGTTCATTTGGGACCTCATGCGGTGAGTAAAGCATTGACTTGAAGATTGAACTTCAAATCCAGGACGCGGCCTTCCCAAAAGAAGGCCGCGTTTGTTTTGGCATGCTTCTTGTTCAATTTCCGACGCAGGATGCGCCTGAACCTTGCAGAATCTCAATGAATGCAAATTGCGCTATGAATCTTGGTGCCCTCGATGTAACTTGCACATACAGATTGAAATTTCTTAAATCAACATGAAAAAGTTTATTACCGCTTGCGCCCTGGTATTGGGTGTGGTTAGTTTGGGCTTGGCCCAACAGGTGTCAAATGGTCCAGTGATTTCCTTGGACAAGGAAGTTCATGATTACGGAACCATTGAACAAGGTGCAGATGGTGGATGCGAGTTCACTGTGACCAATGATGGAACTGAGCCATTGATCATTTCTCGTTGCAAAGGTTCTTGTGGATGCACAGTGCCAAAATGTGACAAGGACCCCATTATGCCCGGTGAGAATTCGAAGATTACGGTTCGTTATGACACCAAGCGTTTGGGTCCAATCAACAAGAGTGTGACCATTACATCCAATGCGTCCAATGAGCCGACCAAGGTGATTCGTATCAAGGGAAAAGTCGAGGCTTCTGACGGTGGAGCAGGTGCACCCACCAAGTCTCCTGTGGCGGGAGCACCGGTGAGCAAGCCTTGAAGCATTGCGAAAGAAAGGATTGTGAGAACTGCCCCGAGCTTGCTCGGGGCAGTCTTTTTTTGTTCGATTTTTGCCCAACGCAGTTGATTGGCCACAGGCCCCCACCATGATGAATACGAAGACCCACGAATTGCCAAAAACCTACGATGCCTCCACATGTGAGGAGAAATGGTACGCCTATTGGACACAGCACAAGCTGTTCAAATCCACCCCCGATGACCGGGAGGCGTACACAGTGGTGATCCCACCACCCAATGTCACGGGCGTGTTGCACATGGGCCATATGTTGAACAACACCATCCAAGATGTTCTGGTGCGTCGTGCCCGTATGCAAGGCAAAAATGCGTGCTGGGTCCCGGGAACTGACCATGCTTCCATTGCGACCGAAGCCAAAGTGGTCAGACGTTTAAGAGAGCAAGGAATCAAGAAATCGGACTTGTCTAGGGATGATTTCATGAAGCATGCCTGGTCATGGACCGAGGAACACGGGGGCATCATTCTTGAACAGTTGAAGAAGCTGGGCGCGAGTTGTGATTGGGACCGAACCCGCTTCACGTTGGATGAAAAATATTATGAAGGGGTGGTGGATACATTCATCGACCTTTTCAACAAGGGTTTGATTTACCGGGGTGTGAGAATGGTGAATTGGGACCCAGTGGCCTTGACGGCTCTGAGTGATGAAGAAGTCATCCACAGGGAAGAAAACGGAAAACTTTATCACATACGCTATCGCATCGCCGGCACTGCGGACGAATGGCTCACCATTGCGACCACTCGGCCAGAAACGATTTTGGGTGATACCGCGATTTGTGTTCATCCCGAAGATGACCGCTATACGCATTTGCATGGATGCAAGGCCATGGTGCCGATTTGCAATCGAGAAGTGCCTATCATTTTGGATGATTATGTGGATCCGGAGTTTGGCACAGGATGTTTGAAGGTGACCCCAGCCCATGATGTCAACGACCATGAACTCGGGGCGAAACACAACCTTGAAACCATCGATATTTTGCATTCAGATGGCCGATTGAACGAGCATGGGGGACCCTACGCAGGACAAGATCGATTCGATGTTCGCAAGCAAATCGTCCATGACCTCGACGCTGCAGGTCACCTCGTCAAAGCAGATGATTATACGAACAAAGTGGGACGTTCAGAACGCACGGATGCGGTGATTGAACCACGATTGTCATTGCAATGGTTTTTGTCAATGAAAGATTTGGCAAAGCCCGCGTTGGAGCATGTGATGGATGACACCATCCAATTTCATCCGCCGAAATTCAAGAACAGCTATCGGCACTGGATGGAGAATGTCAAGGATTGGTGCGTGAGTCGTCAACTTTGGTGGGGGCATCGGATTCCGGCCTTTTATTTCGGCGAAGGGGAGGATGATTTTGTCGTAGCAAAGACTGAAGAGGAGGCGCTTCAGTTGGCGCAAAAAAAGAGCCATCGATCCGACTTGACCGCTGCCGAATTGCGCCAAGATGAGGATGTGATGGACACTTGGTTTAGTTCTTGGCTTTGGCCCATTCAAGTGTTCGATGGGTTGTACAATGAAAAAGAAGTCGCCTATTATTATCCAACAGCTGATTTGGTAACGGCTCCAGAAATCATGTTTTTCTGGGTTGCCAGAATGATCATGGCTGGATATGAATATCGGGAGCAGGAGCCATTCAAGAATGTATACTACACCGGAATTGTCAGGGACAAGCAGGGGCGAAAGATGTCCAAAAGTCTGGGCAATAGTCCTGACCCCATTGAATTGATGGAAGCCTACGGTGCAGATGGCGTTCGGGTGGGAATGTTGCTGACTTCCCCCGCAGGCAATGACCTGCCTTTTGACGAAAAACTGTGTGAGCAAGGAAGAAACTTCGCAAACAAGATCTGGAATGCCTTTCGCTTGACGCAAGGCTGGGAGCGAGATTCAAAACGGGCACCTTCAGAGGCCGCTCAAGTGGCCACAGCATGGATGCGGAGCCGAGTTTCAGAAACCTTGAATGAGCTGGAAGACTTGTTTGCTGAATTCCGATTGAGCGAGGCATTGATGACCACTTACAGGCTGGTTTGGGATGATTTTTGCAGTTGGTATTTGGAATTGATCAAACCCCCTTATGGCGATCCCATTGACGAAGAAACACATGGTCAAGCCATTTCTATATTCGAGGATTTGCTGAAAATTTTGCACCCTTTCATGCCCTTTCAAACCGAGGAGTTGTGGCATTGGGTCGCTGAAAGAAAGGGCCCAAAAGAGTCCATTTGTGTGGCGTCTTGGCCAAAACCGGGCCTTTTGGATCAGGCATTGTTGGAGGCTTTTCTTCCATTCAAGGCCATTGTCAGTGAGATTCGAAACCTTCGAAAGGACAATCAAATTCCACAGCGTGAACCTTTAACGTTGCAGGTCATTCCTGGAGAGGGTTACCCGGTGAAGTTGGAATCAGCCATGGCACAGTTGTGCAACTTGACCCAGGTGGAAACCGTCGCGGAAAAAGTGTCCAATAGCTTCGGCTTTGTGGTGGACAAATCGGCTTTTTATGTTCCATTTGGCGATGCGATTGATGTGGAGGCAGAGCGCACAAAACTGAAGAAGGAGCTGGATCATTTGACGAATTTCTCTGCCTCAGTACTGAAAAAGCTGTCCAACGAACGTTTTGTGCAGAATGCTCCAGAGCAAGTGGTGGCATTGGAGCGAAAAAAAGCTGCAGATGCTGCGGAGAAGATGCAGTTGATTGAGGCCAAATTGCGAGATTTGGGTTGATTGCGATATCGGGTGGAGAACACCAGGGTGGTGAAGTTGTTGATTCACCATGTTGAATTGGTTCAAAAAAGACCCCGTGGACAAGCTCCGGAAGGAAAAAGAAAAATGTCTTGCGGAAGCCCATCGGTTGAGTACCATCGATCGGAAAAAATCGGATGAGATGACCGCCAAGGCTGTGCAAATCGAACAGCAAATATTGGATTTGCAAAAAGAGGGACAAGCATGAAAACCTATGCAATCATAGGGGATTCCAAAGGCATTGGTGCGGCATTGCGAGAACAGCTTTTGGACGCAGGTCATCACGTCATTGGGGTCAGCCGAACGGGGGGGCAAAGGGATGCTGGCAAATCCACGGAATCTTATCAACCGCTGGTTTTCGATGCCGTGGCACATCCATGTGATTTGTCCGGTTTTGCGAACCAATTGGATGGTTTGGTTTATTGTCCAGGCAGCATCACTCTGAAGCCTTTAAGGGGATTGAAGCGGGACCAACTCATGACCGATTTGGAAGTCAATTATTTGGGTGCGGTTCAAACCTTGCAAGCAAATTTCAAAATCCTCAAAGCCAGCGCGAATGCCTCTGTCGTTCTATTCAGTACTGTGGCTGTTCGGAAGGGCATGAGCTTTCATGCCAGCATCGCTGGAGCGAAGGGTGCTGTCGAGGGTTTGACTCGAAGTTTGGCTGCTGAATGGGCCCCCACCATCCGAGTGAATGCGATTGCACCTTCGTTAACGGATACGCCTTTGGCTTCCGCTTTGTTAGGGACGGAAGACAAGCGCAAGGCCTCTGCTGATCGTCATCCCCTGAAGCGGGTGGCAAGTGCGGCAGAGGTGGCATCTTTGGCTGCTTGGCTTCTCAGTGACTCCTCTGCTTCGGTGTCGGGCGTGGTCCATGCCCTCGACGGTGGTCTTTCTTCCATCCAATAATTCAAAGCAGTGTCAAGTGCATTTCAATCATTGAGTGATGATGACCTGGCGTTGATGCCTCGCCGAAAGCGTGGGCGCTTGGTCAACAGTTTGAGCGGTTTCAAAAGCCTCAACCTCATTGGGACACGCGGGGGAGACAGGGAGACCGAAAATCTCGCAATCGTCAGTTCAGTTGTGCATTTGGGGTCTGATCCCGCGTTGTTGGGCATGGTGATGCGGCCACCTGTTCCCCGGGATCAGGGCAGCCACACCTATTGGAACATCCGTGAAACGGGGGTGTGGACGGTGAACCACGTCAATTCCGCCATGGCCAAGGCTGCACATCAAACCTCGGCGAGACATGCAGGCTCTGAATTCGAGGCCACGGGTCTGACCCCATGGCCTCGCTGTGGATTTGAGGCCCCGGCGGTGGAGGAGTCACATGTTCGAATTGGATGTGAATTGGTCGAAGAGATTCCGATTGAACAAAACGGTTGCCGTTTTTTGATTGGTCGCATCCGGTGGGTGGAGTTTCCCACTGAGGCATGGGCCTCAGATGGATATTTGCATTTGGAGGGATTGGATGGGGTGGCTGGGAGTGGTTTGGATGGTTACCATACGACAAAGGGCTTGGCCCGTTGGGCTTACGCCAAACCCGAAGCCCCCGAGCCAAATGAGTTGCCTGATTTTCTACATGGTTGGGACGACGCATGAAGGTGGTTTGGTTCAAACGTGATTTGAGGTTGCGGGATCACGCTCCATTGAAAGCGGCTTTGGCCGATGGGAATGGGCCCGTCTTGCTCTTGTACATTCATGAACCCAAACTTTGGAACCACCCGGCATACAGCTCCAGGCATTGGCGATTTGTCCGTCAGTCCTTGGATGATATGAACATGCAATTGCGGCCCCTTCAAACCCGAATCACCGAGTGGATTGGAGATCCAATTCGGTGGTTCGGTCATCATTTGAAATCGGGCAACATCGAAGCATTGTATTCCTACCTCGAAACTGGATTGGCAGTGACGTTCAAAAGGGATGTTGCCTTGTCTCAAATGTGCCAAACCCATCACCTTCCATGGCATGAATTTCAGCAAAATGGGGTGCATCGTGGAAGGCAGAATCGGTCGGGATGGCGGAAGGCTTGGTATGCGCACATGGAAGAACCCCAGGATGTTCCTGAGTGGTCATTGTATCGGGCCGCTTGTCCTGACCATTTGCCCGATGAATCGGCCATGCCCCGATGGGAACCAGATGCCCATGGGATGCAGCCAGGTGGTGAGACCAAGGCCCACGCATACTTGAAGAGTTTCTGCGAAAACCGAGTGGATCAGTACAGCCGTTCCATTTCAAAACCCGAAGCCAGCAGAACGGGTTGCAGCCGCCTGAGCCCCTTCATTGCGTGGGGCAATTTGAGCATTCGGCAGGTGCATCAAGCCCAGAAAGAGGCTGCCATCAGACGCGGCAGGCGAAGGGCATTTCGGGCCTTTGCGGATCGTTTGCGATGGCATTGTCATTTCATTCAGAAATTTGAAATGGAAGACCAAATGGAGTTCCGCGACGTCAATCGCGGATACAGCCAATTGGACAAACCGTTGAACCCCAAATTTGTCGAGGCCTGGAAATCAGGCCAAACGGGTTTTCCATTGGTGGATGCCTGCATGCGGTGCTTGCAAGAGACTGGATACATCAACTTTCGGATGCGGGCGATGTTGGTTAGTTTTTTCACCCATCATTTGTGGCAACCGTGGCAGGCAGGTGTGGAGCATTTGGCTAGGCAATTTTTGGATTTCGAACCGGGAATTCACTATCCTCAATTTCAAATGCAAGCTGGGGTGACCGGCATCAACACGGTCCGGATTTACAACCCTGTAAAACAGGCAGAAGACCACGACCCGAAGGGAGATTTCATCCGCAAATGGGTTCCAGAACTTCGCGAATTGTCTGCACCGCATATTTTCGCGCCGTGGACGCTGCCCCCAATGGAGGCGGTATTGATGAATTTTGAATTGGGGGTGAATTACCCCAAGCCCATTGTCAACCTCGAGCGAGCGGCCCGAAATGCACGTGAAATCCTCTATCGTCACCGTGCGCACCCTGAAGTGACAAAGGAGGCCCAGAGAATCTTGAGGCGTCATACCCTCCCTGGGGGCCGAATGGCCTAAATTTGGCACAGATGGAATCCCAACCCCCCATGTCTGTCCAGCGAGATGAAAGCGGTCGCACGTTGCTTCATCATGAAATCATCGACCGAACCGATGAGTCTGAGTCACCATGGCTCGTATTCATCCACGGGGCAGGGGGGAGCATTCGGACTTGGAAATTCCAGATTGAGGCCTTCGCTCCCCATTACCGATTGTTGCTGATTGACTTGCGTGATCACGGTTTTTCAAAGGACATTCTGCCGGAATATGAAGCCTATGACTTTGACATTGTGGCGGAGGATATTCTCGCTGTAGTGGATTATGTCGGTATCGAAAAAGCCCATTTTGTCAGTTTGAGCATTGGCAGTGTGATTTTGCAAAAGTTGGACATTGAGCGTCCGGAATTGATTGATCGGATGGTGATGGCGGGTGCCATTTTTGATGGCAGTCGGTTGATGCATTTGTTTGTTCACAGTGCCAAATTGCTCAATGAAATTTTGCCCTATCGCGCCATTTATTGGCTGTTTAGTTTTATCGTGTTGCCACGGTCGAATCACCGGTTGAGCCGTTACATCTTTAGACGACAATCCAAACGATTGACCCAAGGTGAATACCTCAAATGGGTGGAACTCTACAAGCCCTTTTTCGCTTTGATACGCGAGTATGTGAATCGACCGGTCATGAAAAAGGGTTTGGTGGTGATGGGAGATCAAGACCACATTTTTTTTCGCGCCGCAGAGCGGTTTGCGCGGATGCAGCGAAACATGCGTTTGAGTGTGATTGAAAATTGTGGACATGTGTGCAGCATCGAAGCGCCTGAAATTTTCAATGATTTGGTCCTCAAATTTTTGAAGGACCTCGATGTGCCCGCAAAGGTGAAGGCTCACCCTGTTCCGAAAAGTTGGACCGAGCTCAAGACACTTCAAGGCGGGTGATTCGATTGTGAATTGAACCCCGTTGGAATCGGGTTGTTGTCTTTCCGTGAAATCACGCGCGAAAGCAAACCTGCCCGCCAAGGATTGCGTTGTCTGTGGACGACCCTTTACTTGGCGAAAAAAATGGGAAAAGGTTTGGGATGAAGTGCGTTACTGCAGTGAAAGATGCCGTCGCAATCGCCTCAAGATTTGAACCCCGCCCGCGAGCTTCGCCTTGTTTTGGGTGATCAGTTGAATGCTGGCCACAGTTGGTTTGCGCTCCCGGATTCACAGGTGCTTTACATCATGTGTGAACTCCGTTCAGAGACCGATTATGCCCTGCATCATGTCCAGAAAGTTGTGGCTTTTTTCATGGCGATGCGCTTGTTCGCCGAAAGGCTGCTGGCCGCTGGACATCGGGTTCATTATGTTCGTTTGGACGATGAGGCCAATACAGGATCTTTTGCCGATGAATTGTGGCGAATTCGAGAAGCAACGGGTGCCACAGCGTGGTCTTGGCAGATGCCAGATGAATGGCGTTTGGATGCACAGATGCATGAAATCGCCCGACAATGGAATGCCAAAGGTTTCCAAACGCATGTTGTGGATTCGGAACATTTCCTGACCGAGCGATCGGATTTGGCGGCCCACTTTGCCGGCAAAAAGACATATTTGATGGAGTCCTTCTATCGGATGATGCGAAGGAAGTTCAACGTGTTGATGGAGCCTGAAGATTCCCCATCTGGTGGGGAATGGAATTACGATGCCACCAATCGCAAAAAATTGCCCAAAGGCCATGTGCCTCCGCATCCCATGCTGTGGGACCGAGACCCAAAAGAAGTTGTGGATATGCTGACTGAGCAGGGTGTACAGACAGTGGGTGAAATCGATATGCGGTCATTGGGATGGCCAGTGACCCGTGCGGAGTGCCTGGCATTGATAGATCATTTCATAGCGGAACTGCTGCCAAGATTTGGAGACTTCCAAGATGCCATGACCCGTGACAGTTGGGTTGTTTATCACTCGCGATTGAGTTTTGGGATGAATGTGAAACTCATTTCGCCTTTGGAGGTGATTCAGGCGATTGAAGCATGTTGGCGTGAAAATCCAGATCACGCTGACATCACACAAGTCGAGGGATTCATTCGCCAGATTTTGGGTTGGCGTGAATACATGCGGGGCATTTATTGGGCACAAATGCCGGATTATGCCGGCCTGAATTTTTTCGGTCATGAGCGCAAACTGCCCCGGTGGTTTTGGACGGGTGAAACCCACATGGCGTGTTTGCGCCATACCATCCGGCAAACCCTAGACCATGCCTATGCTCATCACATCCAGAGATTAATGGTGACGGGAAATTTCGCGTTGTTGGCAGGAATTGATCCCGATGAGGTGGATGCCTGGTATTTGGGCGTATACATCGATGCCATCGAGTGGGTGGAAATGCCAAATGCCAGAGGAATGAGCCAATTCGCAGACGGAGGCATTGTCGGGACCAAGCCTTACGTGGCGAGCGCGAATTACATGAAGAAAATGGGGCCGTATTGTTCGGACTGTCGATACCAAGCCAAGGAGAAAACAGGTCCGGACAGTTGCCCATTCAACAGTTTTTATTGGCAGTTTTATGATCGCCACCGGGACAAATTGGCCAGGAATCCGAGAATTGGGATGGCCTATCGAACCTGGGACAAAATGGATGCACAGAAGCGCGCAGAGATTTTGGAGACAGCTGCGAATCACTTGGAAAATTTGGAATCGTTGTGAAAAAACCTGTGATATTTTGGTTTCGAAATGACCTGCGGGTTGCAGACAATCCTGCCCTGCAAATGGCCGTTAAAACCGGCGCTCCCGTTTTGCCGATTTACATTTTTGACGAACGGTTTTGGACGGCTGAACGGGCTTCGGACCGGCGTCGCAAATTTCAATTGGAGTCCCTTTGGGATTTGACCCAAGCCCTTGAAAATCTCGGGAGTGGTCTCCGCATTCGATCGGGCAATCCCGTTGAAATCCTCATGCAGTTGGCTGAAGAATTTGGCGCCCAAGAGGTACATGCCACGCGAGAACATACAACAGAAGAGGTTCAACGTGAGGCCCAAGTTGCTGAAGTTTTGACGCTTCACTTGGAAGAAGGCATGACACTGATTCATCCCGAAGACTTGCCCTTTAAACTGCATCAATTGCCTGATGTCTTCACCCGATTTCGGAACAAGGTCGAAAAGGATTGGGTTGTTTGTGAAACCCTTCCAGCCCCAAAATCCATCTTCTCGCCGAATGAATGGAGGTCGGATGAGATTGAATTTTTGGCCCTATCTGACGATTCCAGGGGAGTTTGGCCTTTTGAAGGAGGCTCAAAAGCGGCGCACGACCGTTTGACGCACTATTTCTGGAAAAGGAAGCGCTTGTCGATTTACAAAAAGACCAGGAACGGCCTTTTGGGCGCAGACTACAGCAGCAAGTTCAGTCCTTGGCTCGCGAATGGTTGCATCAGCCCAAGAGAGGTGTATGATGAAATACAACGTTTTGAGGAAGAGGTGGAGCGCAATGAGAGCACTTATTGGCTGGTGTTTGAATTGCTGTGGCGGGATTATTTTCGATTTGTGGCCATGCGCCACGGTCCTCGATTGTTTTGGAAATCGGGCATCAAACCGGTCGAAAACCGCAAAGGAGATGTGGGCCCTGGAGCGTCAGACAACCGAGCCATGAGGGCCTTTGAATCTTGGAAATCGGGCCACACCCAAGACGCGTTCGTCAATGCAAACATGCGAGAGTTGCAAGCAACTGGATTCATGTCCAACAGAGGACGGCAAAATGTGGCCTCTTATTTGGTGCATGACTTGGGGGTTGATTGGAGGTGGGGTGCAGCGCATTTTGAGCAACAACTCATCGATTACGATCCAGCCAGCAATTGGGGCAACTGGGCATATATCGCAGGTGTGGGAAATGATCCGAGACCCAATCGGAAATTCAACACACGCAGCCAGGCCGAGCGCTATGATCCGGATGGCAAATACGTCGCTTATTGGTCTCAACCTACATTGTTGAATCCTGTGTGATGAGGCATTGGAACTTGACATACAACGACCCCAACCGATGGGCAGAGGTCTACGCGTTAAGTGGTCCGCCTTTGGGTCTTTGGGCATCGCTCAAGTCCGGGTTTGCTGGCCAATCGACGGGTTCCCCCAAATTTCTCCTCGAAGACACCAGTGACCGAGAATTGTCCCCTTTGATTCGGCAAACTTCCGCTTTGAAATGGGGCAATTTTCAACGCACTGAAGGCGGATGTATTCTGTATTTCCGGGTGCAATTGGAGACTTACGGAATCCCCTTCAAAAAGGGTCAATTCACCATTCAATCGCTTCAACAAATCGATTCAAGTGAGTTCTTTCTTCAAATTCACAACTTGATGGATGACGATTGGGTTCTTCTGAAAGGCCCTCACGATCGCATGCAAAAGTTGGAAGCTTGGCTCAATTTCTTTTCAGATGATGTTTGACCGGGGATGCATGCCATTTCCCTTGGAAGACAAAATTTGTCTTTGATAGAGAGGCGTTGAACTGAATATTTATTGACTTGATGTAAATTTCATCACCATGATTCGAATTCTGGCTCTTTTTTTCTTTGTCCTTTTCTTCCAAAAGGAATATTTCGGCCAACCTGGGCCATGCAGTTTGAATGGCAGTTATGATTCGGTCAGCAATTCGTGCCTATGCGATGAGGGATGGACGGGGCCTGAATGCAATGTGTTGGATGTGCGCGAGGCCATGCTTGAAACGGGTTTTGCCCCCCTTCAGACGGATGCTTGGGGAGCAGCAGTGCTCAAAGACGAGGCCACAGGAATTTATCACATGTGGGTCAGTGTCATCGATGGAAATTGTGACATCGAATACTGGGCACGGAATTCGAAGGTGGTGCATGCGACGAGCAATTCACCGGCGGGACCATACGCCGTGGTGGGTGATGCATTTCCCGTGATGGCGCATGCAGTGGATGTCAAGCGTGGACCTGGAGGAAACTGGGTGGCTTTTCTGACGGCCGGTGTCACTGCAGACGGTCAATTGGGGCCATCTGAATATGGCCCCCCTTGCTCGTGTGAGCCATCCACCCAACAACCTCCGGGCGATTGCGTTTCAGAGAACAGTGAGGCGGCAACTGTGGTTTGCACAGCGACAAGCCCGGATGGACCTTGGTCTGATCCTTTGGTTTTGCTCAATCCATCTGAACTGGCGGATGGCATCGATGCAAATTTTTCTGCCGCGGTGGCCCAAGATGGAAGTTTGGTGGGTCTTTGGAGAACTTATCCTTCGGGTTCTCAGATGCACTGGGTCATGGCGACTGATTATTTGGATCCGACTACTTATGTATGGCAGAACGACGAGATGCCCCTGTTTGAGGCTCCCTATGATGGTTTAACGCCAGAAGGGGTTGAAGATCCATTTGTTTGGTATGATCCCATTCGACAAACTTGGCACGCCATCATGCACAACATGACGCCGGTAAATGGTGCCAATGAATTTTATGACGGTCTTGCACATGCTTGGTCTGCCGATGGACAAATTTGGACTTGGACAGGTGAGGCAGCAGGGGCGATGGTTCAGTTTGCCGACGGGACTTCAACCTACAGTGCCAGAGCTCGTCCTCACCTCATTTTAGAGGAGGGACGGATCACCCACCTCATCAGTGCTGAACAATTTGATGTCAATGATTGGAGTTATGTCCTCATTGAGCCTGTTGGTGATCCATTGGAAGATCCCGTAGACTCCGAATGTCCCGATTCCGCAATCATGGCCCTTGCTTGTGATCTGGGGACGGTATGGAACCCTGAAAATTGTCGGTGCATCGTCGCATTGCCAGGAGATGCGGATTTTGACGGTTGCATTTCTGTTTCTGATGTTCTTGTTTTACTTGGGCAGTTTGGCTCCTGTCAATGATGCTGAAATCGGACGCGAGATGCGCTGAAGAGGGCATCCAATATGCCTCCATCGTTTCCACATGAGATGCGCTCGACACATGGCATTTCAAGGTGCCTGATTTTCCTGATGTAGATTCGCATTCAATGGAAAGAAAGCGGTTGGTTTTGATGGGGATTTTTGCGTTTGTTGCTTTCTTCGCAAAGGCTCAAACTTCAGTGTTGGTCTTAGATGCTGAGATGCAGCCCATTCCGGGATCGAGCATTTTTCAAGTGGACCTGGGGCTTTCTTCACCCGACCGCCCCGTCGGTGTCACAAATGGAAAAGGGGTTTGGCAACATGCAGGTCCATGCACTGACAGCATCCAAATCAAAATCTCCGCAATTGGCTACGAGGCCCAGGTCTTACAGCTCCCGTGCGGAGAACAACAAATCATACACCTTCAATCGGACGTGATTTTGCTCAGCGGAGCTTCTGTCGTGGGCAGTTTGGCTCCGATGTCCTTGAAGGAAAGTCCCATCCGGACACAAGTCATTTCCGGTCAATCGCTCCGGCAAATGCCGGCGGATGATGCCTTGGAGGCATTGGATTTCACCAATGGCATCCGTGAATCCATTGGCTGTGGGGTTTGCGGAACGCAAGACATCCATATCAATGGGTTGGAGGGGGTGTACACCTTGGTATTGGTGGATGGGGTCCCGTTGTTGGGGGGATTGGCATCTGCTTATGCATTGGATGGTTTGCCGCTGTCCATGGTGCAACACGTGGAGGTGATTCAAGGACCGGCCAGTGCCCGTTTTGGCAGCCAAGCTGTAGGTGGTGTCATCAATGTGATGCTGGAACCCGTTGAAAACGGCCGCCCCGCTTTTCGGTTTCGGCAAGATGCGCACGGCAGACTTGTGACGAGCGCCGTGTGGAGCAATCCCGGCAAGACGTGGCAGTTTGGTGCAGATGGCCAGCGATTTCTCAGGAGAATAGATGACAATGGAGATGGCATGACCGATGCCCCAAACATCAAACGATTGGTGTTGACTGCTCGCCACGTGCGAGAAAAGGGGAGTCGCCGCACACGATGGCTGTTGCGTGCAATGGGGGAACAAAGATTTGGTGGACAGGTTGAATTCGAAGAGGATGATCGCGGTGGAACCCTGCGCTATGGTGAACGAATTGATTTGCTCCGAGCTGAATTGATTTTTGGTCAAAATGTTGACCCCGATAAAAAATGGAGACTGGCTGGAGGTGGCGCTTGGCATGGCCAAAACAGCACCTACGGTACCACTCATTTCAATGCCTTTGAGTGGGTATCCAATGTGGATTTGTTGTGGTCGGGCTGGGAAATCAGTGATGAGCAGCAATTGCGGGGCGGAGTCTCCTTGCTTTGGGATGTGTATGCAGATGAAACCGCGGTGTCATCCGACATGAACTGGTTGTTGCCTGCCTTCTTCTTGGAGGAATCCGGAAAATCCAATGATTTGTCATGGATTGTGGGTGTCCGAGCTGAGCAACCCATTGATTTTGTTGAGGACAGCGATTTACCCACATTGCCCATCTTGGCCCCGAGAATAAATGTGAAGTGGGCTCTTTTGCCCCAATTGGATTCCAGATTGAATGTTGGCAGAGGATATCGCCGCATCCATCTCTTTACTGAAGAGCATGCATCCTTGGATGGAAGTCGCCGGATTCAAGTGCAAGGGTCTTTGAAACCTGAACTGTCTTGGAATGCAAATTGGAGTGCGAATTGGACCCTGGGAACCGAAAACAGAGTCTCGAATTGGACATGGAGTTTGTTTGCCACGCAATTCAAAAATCGGTTGTACGCCGACTTCAATTCGGAACCCAACGCGATTGTTTATCGCAATTTGCCTGGGCTGGGTAGGACCCGCGGGATGGGCTTGGATGGCCATGGTACACTGGCATCGGGCTGGAGTTGGACATTGGGTGGGACGTGGATGCGGTCAGAAATTCAAAAAGATGAGTCCAATGAAGTTCATCCGCTTGAATTTGCACCGCGCTGGACAGGGAATGCTGATGTCTCGCACCAGCATGGGCGTTGGGCATTCAAGCTGCAAGCACAAGTTGTGGGGCCCATGCGGTTGCCGATTGTGGACGGATTGCCTTGGGATAGCACCCCATATGGGCTTGTCCATGCGGGTCTGGGCCGCGAGCTGGGGAATCACATGATGTGGATTGGCATGAAAAATTTGACCAATACGAGTCAACCATTGCCCTTGATTTCCGCAGATGATCCATTCAGCGATGATTTTGACGCCTCCCGCATCTATGCTCCAATTGAAGGAGCAAGAGCTTACATCGAATGGTCATTCGGTTTCTGAATGGCTACGAACTCGAACCCACCAGTTCCCGAGGACCAGCTGCGCATCCATCAACTTATGGACGACATGTGGTGGGACGTCTCAGTCTTTTTGCCAGTTGGCTTCACAAACGGCGCCATTTTCTTTGAAGTGTCGAACGACATCAATCATGCGCAAAGCTTCATCGACGCTGCGTCCGAGTACGAAATTGTTGACCAACTGGTGTTGAACGACCCCTTCTTTGTCAATGATGAAGGTGCCCCGAAGGGAGATCATGGGGCCGTTGGCATGCAATTGCCCATCATCACTGTACTCGTAATCGCCGAACAGCACATCGTAGTTTGTGGCAATGCTCTTCGTAGAATCAGAAATTACCGGGTATTTGATGGGGCCAACGCCGCCCTGTTCAGGAGACAACTGGGTGTAAATTTTGTGGGACTCCACTGAGTCTACAGAGCATGCCGCCACCACCACATCTCGTGATTCAAACTCTGCCAGACGCTCGTTGAATGCCAACAATTCTGACCCGCATACGCCAGTAAAGTCCTTGGGGTAGAACAACAACAGAACATATTTCTTGCCGATGTAATCGGTCAATGAAAAGTCTTTTTTGATTTCACCATTGATGACGGCAGGGGCAACGAATATTGGGGCGGGATGGCCGACGAGTACTGACATGATGTTCTGATTTTGCGCTGTGAATTGCTGTTTGAATGTGCAAAGATATCTGCTGGGTTATCTTCGCTGTGTGGCGACAAAAAAAAATGCAGGAGACAAGTTCATCAACCGGGAGTTGAGTTGGCTTGCGTTCAATCATCGGGTGCTTCAAGAGGCAGTCAGTGATGGCGTTCCGCTGATTGAACGCGTGCGTTTTTTGGGGATTTTCTCAAACAACCTGGATGAATTTTTCAGAATTCGTGTGGCCCATTTGCGGCGTGCCCTCCTGGTGGGAAAAAAAATGACCACCACCTTGGGATTTGACATTGCAGAAACCTTGGAGCGAGTGTCGGAGAAAGTCTTGGAATTGCAGGCTGATTACAACCAGGCTTTTGAGCGTTGTGAAATGGAGTTGAAGGCAGCGGGCATTCATTTTTTGGATGAGCATGAATTGAATGAAAACCAAAAAGTGTTTGCTGCAGACTTCTTTGATTCTGTTGTACGTCCAACTTTGGTTCCTGTGATGGTGGGCAGCGGGGTGCCCTTTCCGGAGTTGAAAGATGGTGCCTTGTACCTTGCGGTTGGATTGAAAATGGTCGACGATTTGGGCCAAATGCGAACCCGGTTTGCGGTGATTGAAGTCCCCAGCCATTTGCCTCGCTTTTTGGTCCTGCCACCCTCCGGACTCGGGGAAGGTGTGATGTTCATTGATGACGTGATTCGATTGCAACTCGGTCGAATCTTCGCCTTGTTTCAACCTGAGCAGTTGTATGCCCATGCCATCAAAGTGACACGGGATGCTGAAATTGATATGGACGATGACTTGTCCCGGTCCTTGATGGAAAAAATGTCCCGGGGCATTGCGCGGCGGAAAAAAGGGGATTACGTTCGATTCCTCTATGATGCGCGGATGCCTGAGGACATGCTGACTTACATCAAAAAGAAGCTCAAGCTGGGTAAGGAAGAGGAGGTTTTGATTGCTGGCAGCCGATACCACAACCGCCGTGATTTGATGAAATTCCCGGATTTCGGTCGCTCCGATTTGATCTACAGCAAGCAGCCTCCCAGACCCCATCCACGTTTGCGACGCCGCACCAGTTTGTTGGATCAGGTCGCCCGTAAAGACATTTTGCTGCATTACCCTTACCAACGCTTTGCCTACATCGTGGACATTCTTCGAGAGGCGGCCATGGATCCCAGGGTGGACAGAATACACATCAATTTGTACCGGGTTGCGTCCAATTCTCAGGTGATCAATGCACTGGTGAATGCGGCGAGGAATGGGAAATTTGTTCAGGTGGTCATCGAATTGGCTGCCCGCTTTGATGAAACCCACAACATCAAGGTCAGCAATGTTCTGCAGGAGGCAGGTGCACAGGTTGAATTTGGTGTTCCGGGATTGAAAGTCCATTCCAAATTGTTCTTGATCTCTCGCAAGTCATCACGCCAGCAGGAATACATCGCTCACATTGGAACGGGTAACTTCCATGAGAATACGGCCAAAGTCTATGGTGACATGGGTTTACTCACGAGTGATCCGGGTATCACAGGAGAGGTTGAACGGTTGTTCAGTTTCTTTTCAAACAATTACGAACGCCCAGTATTCCGCCATCTGATTGTGAGTCCATACAGTACGAGGCGCAAGTTCAGCAAGCTGATTGCACGAGAAATGGACCATGCGGCTAAAGGAAAAGAGGCCTGGATGATTTTGAAACTGAACAATTTGGTGGACAGTGAGATGATTGAAAAGCTTTATGAAGCCAGTTGCGCAGGCGTCCGCATTCAATTGATTATTCGGGGCATTTGTTCGTTGATTCCAGGGGTGTCTGGGATGAGTGAGAACATTGAAGTCAAGAGCATTGTGGATCGGTATTTGGAGCACGCCCGATTGTTGGTCTTCAGCAACGGTGGAAACCCCGAATACTTCATCTCCTCGGCCGATTGGATGACGCGAAATTTAGATCGGCGAATAGAAGTCAGTGTGCCCATTCGAGATCCTCAACTTAAATCTGAATGTGCTGCATATCTGGACGTGCAGTTGAGAGACAACACCAAAACACGGATCATCGATGCTGCGATGGCGAACAAATTTGTCAAACGAAAGAAAGGCGAACCTCGCATCCATGCGCAAGATGCCATGTTCACCTTCTACAAAAACAACCCCGAATGAGATTGGCGGCCATTGACATTGGATCGAATGCCGTTCGGTTGTTGATTCAGGACGTGATCCGCCAAGAAGAAGGGCAGATTTATCGCAAAAAGATTTCATTCACGCGGGTTCCCATCCGATTGGGAGAAGATGTCTTTTCCACCGGGGTTATCGGCCAACAAAAAGCAGCGGCTTTGTCCAAGGCGATGAAGGCTTTTTGGTATTTGATGGATTTGAATGGTGTAGAGCATTTCCGGGCCTGCGCTACCAGTGCCATGCGTGAAGCTTTGAATGGGCAGGCAGTGGCTGACGACATATTTCGGGATGCCAATTTGCGGATTGAGTTGATTCCAGGGGAGGAAGAAGCAGACCTCATTTTCGCCACCCTGGGCACTTCGGATTTGTTGAACGAATACCTGCAGTCGGATTTGTTGTACATCGATGTAGGTGGAGGATCGACAGAGATCACCCTGATGCGAGCCGGTCAACGAGCGCTTTCCGCTTCCTTTCTTCTCGGAACCGTGCGCTCCATGCAAGGCATGACGCCGGACAACGAATGGGTGGCTGTGGAGTCTTTTTTGGGCAGCATTTTTTCCGAAAAAGCAGTCACAAAAGAAAAAGCAATGCTTGCAGTAGGCACTGGAGGCAATATCAACCGTTATCATCGATTGAGTCGTGCAGGCCGGGGTGAACCTGTTTCGCTCAAGCAACTGGCCAAACTGCACAAAACGCTTTCTGGCCTTTCTTACGAGCAGAGAATTGAACAATGGGGGTTGAAGCCAGATCGGGCCGACGTCATTTTGCCAGCTGGCGAAATTTACATGAAGGTGATGGAGTTGGCCGGTTGCAAAGGCATCATTGTTCCCAAGGTTGGATTGACCGATGGCATCATTTTGAACTTGTTCCAGAACAGCGAGGCCATCCCATCACACTGAGGGAGTTACCGTTCCACTTCGTTGCTGCGCTTGAGCAAGGCGTTCATTCGGTTGCGTTCTTTCGCAATGACCGAGGCTGAAATCATTTCACCGGGTTGCCGAATGGTTTTCAAAAGCAGTTGCCAATCACATTCTTCGCGCGCTGGAACCACTTCGTTGTCTGCGGGGTGATCCTGGGTCAAAGCCAAGAAGGCTTCCATGTAACGCAATTGGATGTTGACCAAGGTTTGACCAAATCGAGCCAAAACGTCTGGGTCCAACGTCCCCGCCATGGCGGTCCGCAGGCGAAGGATGTTTTCGATTTGGCCTTCCACCAAATCTGTCAAAACGCTTGAATTCAATTCAACCAATTCAGGCAGTTCAACGGGGGCACCGAGCGGTTCAATGGAGAGTGCATTGGCGATGTCACTCAATTGCACCAGACGGTCCACCCGTGAGCTATATACTGCTGGAACAATGGGCTGGCGAATGAAGTGATCGCGGACCGCGAAAGATTCAGCGTCCAGTCGTTCCATGACTTCCTCTGGCGCAGCGTTCGATTGAACTCCGAGCAGAGTGCGTGCTGTGTTGGCATCCATCCACACGAAGATAGTGGAAACATGTGATTTTGTCAGAGTCAGTTGCCGGGATGAATGCATAAATTTGTAAGAACAACAGGATTGATATGAAGATGATGACGATTGCGACTTTGGCAATAAGTGCCCTTTTCATGGCTTGTGGTGGAGCAGACAATGGCCCCGGGAATTCCACAGCGGCAGCAGAAACGGAGACGACCGTGATGGCTACAAATGAAGCACAAGAAACGGCGACGACGACGTCTCCAAAATTCAAGGATGGCATCACGGATGCCAACCGCGGTGATCGTGTGGGGCAAGTTCGGCTGCATGGAAGTGTGCGGGGAGGTGCACCCATAGACATGATCCTTTATGAGACAGAGGCCCGCAACAAATCGGAAATCGCTCGTACGAAAATCACGAATGGCGGCGAATTTGACTTCGGGGAATTGGAAGTGGGTCGCGGGGTATACATCTTGGCTTATGGAACAGAAACCAATTCGACGGAGATCATCCTCAATCCGGACGAACCTGACGTGGAAGTGTCATTCACATCCAACCGATTGAGCAGCACAAAGAATACAACCAGTGCGGAGAACAAGGGACTCTTCGCCTACACCACAGCTGACAAACGGAACCAACAGGAAGTGAGGCAGTTGGCTCAAGGATTGAAGGATGCAGGAGCTTTTCGTGCACGGGTTGAAAAGCAGATTGATGACAAAAAAATGGAATTGGTGACGCTTCAGCACCAGTTGATTGAGGACAACCCGGGGACCTACCTGGCAAAATTGATGTCTTGGAAAAATCCTCCTTACCCGAACGACAAAGGCCGGTTTTTTGAAGGCCTCGACCCCTTGGACAACAGTGCAGTCCGAAGCATGGCCATCAGTGACCGCATTCAGCAATTCATGGTGACATACAGTGGAGGCAACGACCCCGGTTTTTTGGCATGTATCGATCTGGTGAAAGCGCATTTTGAACCCAATCCCACCACCCTCGAATCAGCGTTGTATAGCATGTTGGAGGGGTTTTATAACACAGGCAAGGAGACCATTTGTCAATACATTTTGGACAACTACATTTTTGATGAAGACTGTGGTGCTGATTTGAGTGACGCGATTCGGATTCGTGCGGAAGGCATCATCAATTTGCAGGTGGGCAAAACCCCGCCCAATTTCCGCATTCAACGATTTGATGGGGGGACTCTTGATTTGATGGAAACCTGCAAGGCGAATAAATATACACTGGTCATGTTTTGGGCCTCTTGGTGCCACAAATGCGAGCAGGAGGCGCCTTATCTGGGCCCGATTTATGCCAAATACAATTTTCAAGGGTTAGAAATTGTCGGGGTGAGTTTGGACCAACAGCGGTCCGCTTGGGGCAAGGGCATTGAGGAGAAAGGCATGACTTGGCCACAAGTTTCCCAACTTCAAGCATGGAACAGCCCAGTCATCAAGGATTACAAGGTGACGGCCACGCCCACCTATTTCTTGTTGGATAACACAGGCAAGATTGTTCTGAAACCGACACGAGCCTTTGAAGTGGACAATTTCTTGAAAGAGAATCTCTGAGGTTTACTGGATCGGTAAAACTTCTTCGTCTGCAATGACGAAAACGCGGTCCAATTTTTGGGGCTTAATGACATGCAGTCCGGTGAATGAACCGAAAGCGGGCAGCACCAATTGGTTGTGTCCTTCTTGTTCTGAAAAGTAGAAGCACGGGAGCCGCAGGAATTGTCGACCACCGCCACGAAGTTTGACACCTGGGTGCCAGTGGCCACAGATGTGGAGTGCGTCTTGTGCGGTCAACATTTGTGCACGGTCTTCGGGCGCGTGAGAGAACAAGATGCCCCATTCTTTCCAGCGCAGATTGGAGCTGTGTGTGATGGCCGCGGCATCCAAGGCGGATGTGGGCAAAATGTCATGGTTGCCTGTGATCAGGTGAACCGACAATCCTGGAATTCGCAACCGCTCTTCCTCCAGCCAATCCACGAATTGATCCCATTCCTGATTGAGCCAACTGTGGAACAAATCTCCCAAAATCAATAAGGTTTCAGGCTTGTGGCTATCCAAAAGACGTGAGAGCCTCGCGAGGTTTTCTGTATTCGCATCCGGAGGGATGGCAATTCCCTGGCTGCGGAAGTGTCCGGCTTTTCCAAGATGCACGTCAGCCACCATCAACGTTCGATGATGCGCATCCCAGACGGCCCGCTCAGGGAGCAGTTTCCACAACAATTCGCGGTCCGCCCATGTCCAAGTCAGATCCGCGGTTCCCGACATGTTGAAGGGCTTCTCAATCAGAATGCGAAGCCGACGTTGATGCCAAATCGGACGCCTCCGCCATCGTTGTCAATGTTGCCGAGTGAAATGTCGACGAACTTTTCGTCAAACCTCGCATCACCCGTTTCTTCATCCAAATCTGGATTGTCGTATGTCCGGTCAAAGTTGACAGATTTGAACTGCGGTCCAATAAAAGCTTCCAACATCAAGCCATTGTCCAAGTAATATCCGTAACCAAGAACCAATCCGCCTCCAATCACCAAGCGTTCATCCATTCGACTCAAGTCCCCCCATTGCCCTTCATCTGCCGTATCGTCTAAATCGTAAGTGAGGTTGAGGATGCGTGCAAATGCAGAAACAAAGAGGCCTTCCGGTGCGCCAAAATCTTGAGGTGACACATAATACCGGAATTCGGGTATGGCAATGAACCCACTTTTGAGTTGCTCATAACGGTACTGTTCTTCGAGAACGAAGTTTTGGTAAACTTGATCCGTACGCTGATTGACCAACCCAGCCATGAGTTGAACCGACATGCGGTCGTTGAGCATGTGCTCGTACCCGAATTGATATTGACCCGCAAAAATCCCGAGGGGATTCCATTTGATTGTTCCCTTGAACTGAGGTTCTCCGGAATCGAGCTGGGCCTGAAGTGGGTTGAATGTTGTCAGCAACAGGCCAGTGCAGACCAAAACGAAAAATGATTGCGTCTTCATGGGGTTAGGTGTTTTCTTGCTTGATGAGGTTCAATGCACTACCGGCTCGGAACCAAGCGATTTGTTGTGCGTTGTAAGTATGCAAAACTTGGATGCTGTCACGAGAACCATCTGCATGGGTGATGTCCAGCGTCAACGGTTTTCCAGGAGCGAATGATGCCAAATCTTTGAAATCCATTGTGTCATCCTCCTGAATCAGGTCATAGTCGGCTTCATTGCTGAAGGTCAGGGCCAACATGCCTTGTTTTTTCAAATTCGTCTCGTGAATCCGAGCGAATGATTTCACCAAAACGGCACGGACGCCCAAGTGCCTTGGCTGCATCGCCGCATGTTCACGTGAGCTTCCTTCACCGTAGTTCGAGTCCCCAACCACGATGGTAGGTACACCAGCGGCCTTGTAAGCTCGCTGTACGGCGGGTACTTCGCCGTATTCACCTGTGAGTTGGTTTTTCACCTGATTCGTGGCCCCATTGAAGGCATTGACGGCACCTGTCAGCGTATTGTTCGCAATGTTGTCCAAATGACCACGATAACGCAACCAAGGCCCAGCCATCGAGATGTGATCTGTTGTGCATTTTCCCGCTGCCTTGATCAACAATTTCACCCCAGTCAGGTTGTCTCCACTCCAAGGCGCAAAGGGGTCCAAGAGTTGCAATCGCTCACTTCCAGACTTTACAACCACTTCCACCTGGCTTCCATCTGCCGCGGGAGCCAAATACCCCCTGTCTTCTACAGCAAAACCGGCTGTAGGCAATTCTTCCCCGCGTGGCTCCTCAAGCATCACTTCTTCTCCCTCGGCATTGCGCAATGTGTCCTTCAGTGGGTTGAAGGCCAAATCTCCGGCAATGGCAATGGCGGTGACCAATTCCGGTGAACCGACGAATGCATGTGTGTTCGGATTGCCATCGGCACGTTTCGCAAAGTTTCGATTGAATGAATGAACAATGCTGTTTTTTTCTTTCTTGTCTGCACCTTCTCTCGCCCATTGACCGATGCAAGGACCGCATGCATTTGCGAAGACCTTCCCACCCATTGCTTCAAATATGCTGGTGAAGCCGTCCCGTTCGATGGTGTAACGAACTTGCTCTGATCCGGGTGTGATGGTCAATGTCGCTGAGGCTGCGACACCTTTGTCAACGGCTTGCTTTGCGATGGAAGCGGACCGGCTGATGTCCTCATAGCTGGAATTGGTGCAACTCCCAATCAGGCCATATTCAATGCTTGTCGGCCATCCATGAGCTTCAGCTTGAGCCCGCATTTGGCTGATAGGGGTTGCACGATCTGGGGTGAATGGGCCATTGAGATGAGGTTCCAATTCGCTCAGGTTGATTTCAATGACTTCGTCGAAATGGTTCTCGGGTTGAGCGTAGACTTCAGGGTCACCGGTCAAGTGTTCTTGGATGCCATTGGCCAAATCAGCCACGTCCGCGCGCCCTGTGGCTCTCAGATATCGTTCCATGGAAGCGTCGTAACCAAAGGTGGACGTGGTGGCACCGATTTCCGCTCCCATGTTGCAAATGGTTCCTTTTCCTGTGCAACTCAGGGATTTGGCCCCTTCACCGAAATATTCCACGATGCAGCCTGTTCCGCCTTTCACACTCAAAATCCCGGCGACTTTCAAGATGACATCTTTGGCAGATGCCCAACCGCTGAGTTTGCCTGTCAATTTGATGCCAATCAGTTTTGGGAATTTCAACTCCCAAGCCATGCCGGCCATGACGTCCACGGCGTCCGCACCTCCGACCCCAATGGCCACCATGCCCAGTCCACCGGCATTAACGGTGTGACTATCCGTACCAATCATCATGCCCCCGGGGAAAGCATAATTTTCCAAAACCACCTGGTGAATGATGCCTGCGCCAGGCTTCCAAAATCCGATGCCGTACTTGTTGGAAACAGATTCCAAGAAATTGAACACTTCGTTGTTCTTGTTGATGGCGTCTTGAAGGTCAGAATTGGCCTCAGTGCGTGCTTGAATCAAGTGGTCGCAGTGAACCGTTGAAGGCACAGCGGCTTTTGCCTTTCCGGCCTGCATGAATTGCAACAAGGCCATTTGGGCTGTGGCATCTTGCATGGCGACCCGGTCCGGTGCGAAATCCACATAGTCTGCACCCCGAGCAAAGGCTTGTTCCGCTTCTCCAGCCCAAAGGTGGGTGTACAAGATTTTTTCAGCGAGGGTCAGGGGTTTGTTCGTGGCCTTTCGCGCCGCGGCAACACGTTTTGGAAAGCGTTCATAAACCGCGCGGATCATATCAATGTCAAAAATCATCTTCCGTGAATCTGTTAGAGGGTCAGTTCGGCCTGTAAATGTAAGCAGTACATTTACACCTGTGGAGCTCCTGAGAGAACAGATTGTTGTGGCCTTGCGCTCCATCCGAGGAAATTTGCTTCGGACAGGGCTGACAGTGGCCATCATTGGACTGGGCATCATGGCGTTGATCAGCATGACGACAGCCACTTCGTCTTTGGAGGCCAATGTGGAGCAACAGTTTTCTTCATTGGGCACCCACTCCTTCACCATTCGGCAGAAGGTAGAAGGTGGATTTCGACGGGGCATGCGTGTGGTTCGTGGGGAGGTGATCACATACCGCGATTGTCGACGTTTTGCGGCCTTGGCCGAAGAGGCGGACGCTGAGTTTGAGGTGGCATACAACGTTTACGGTTCGGGAACCGCAACGTTGTCCCGAGGCAGCGAAAGAACCAATCCGAATATCCAAATCTTGGGGGTGGATGAAAACTACTTGTCCATCAGTGGTTACGAAGTCTCGAATGGCCGAAACATCAATGATTTGGATGCCGAATCGGGGGCCCAGGTTGCACTCATCGGAGCGGACATTGCTGCTGAGTTGTTCGAGCCCTGGGAAGATCCGGTAGGGGCGGATTTTCTCATCGGGTCGTCGCGCTATGTGGTGGTTGGGGTGCTTGCCATGCGCGGTCGTGCGTTTGGCATGTCACAAGACAACCAGTGCATGATTCCCATCCCATGTGTTCGTCGCCAATTTTCCGATGAGGGGAGGAGCTACAGACTGACCTGTCAAGTGCAGGATGCCCAGGACGTTGCAACTCAGGCTGAGGTGGCCACTGGGTTGTTCCGGGTCATTCGTGGTGATCGGCCGGGTGAAGACAGTTCTTTTGATGTCAGTCAATCCAATGCCATGGTCGAAACGCTTGGAGAAGCCACAGGTGGAATCACCATGGCCGCGACGGTGATTGGCCTGATTACTTTGTTCGGTGCTGGGATCGGGTTGATGAACATCATGTTGGTGAGTGTGGCGGAACGGACACGTGAAATTGGAACCAGAAAAGCCCTCGGGGCCTCACCTAAAGCCATTCGGACTCAGTTCCTCGTGGAGGTCATCATCATCGGCCAGTTGGGTGGAATTGTGGGGGTTTTGCTGGGCTTGTTGGTGGGCAATCTGGTGGCCTCGTTTCTGGAAACCCCGTTTGTGGTTCCGTGGGGTTGGATGGTCCTTGGTGTTGTGTTGTCATTCATCACGAGCCTTGCCAGCGGTTACATGCCTGCAAGACAAGCCGCCAAACTGGACCCCATCGTGGCGCTGGGCAGGGAGTGAGAGCGGAGAGGAGAAGCCCCGGGGGTCGACCTCAAATTTCAACGGTGAAGGTGCCTGATAAAGGCACCACAAAGCCCACGAGTTCGCCATCAATCACCTCGCGCATTTCAAATTGAAAGTTCACCGGCTCGGCTCCACCCAGATAGGCCGGAGTCACCTGAATCACACCATTGGTCACAACAAAATCTCGCACGCCGCCGAATAGTGTGTCCGAGCGGTCGATCTCTTGAATCAAATTCGGAATGCCATCAGCGGGGATGTAAAACACATTTTGGTCCAAAGTGTCTACCTGGAGGAAAACGGTCAGATCCCGCGCAGGGGCATGCTCCTTGACCTCCGCTTCCGAGCGCAAATCGGCCACCAAATGGTACCGGCGTGAAAGTGGATTCAGCGAGTCGGGTACAATCGCTTCAGCCATCTTCAGCGGCAATTCTGTGCCATTGTATGTCATGCTTCCACATTCGCAATTGAACACAGGATTCACAAATTCATCCGCTTCGTAACAAGCGGAGAAAGTGACCGCAAGGCCGATCAGGAGGAGGGGCAGAATCTTCTTCATGCGACGAGGTTGAGGGCGTGAAGATAACGCGGTCAAGGGGAATTGCGTTGCATGGGATACAACAGATAGGGTTGACGTTGGGTGTCGAAATTTTGGAGGGCGCTCAGCCACTGGGATTCCAATGCCGTCCAGTCATCGCCTTCCTCCAAAGCGTTGCGGACGGATTGGGTCCCGGCCAACTTGTCAAAGAAATCCGGTTGTGTAAAGAACTTTTCTTTGGAACGGCCTTCAAGGCACCACTGTTCAAAGGTGGAAAGCAACCAGGACCAAGAGAAACCATCGGGTTCGCGCATTGCGATTTCACCAGCGGTTTTCAGGGAGATGCCGGTACATTGTCGACCTTCATGTTTCGGGTGGGGAGCGGCACCGGTGATGGGCTCGGGAACAAAGGCAAAAGACCCCACAGCATGACCTGGGTAACCGATGATTTCAAATGGTGATGGGGTGCCTCGACCCACACTGACAGCTGTAGCTTCGAACAGACACAGCGATGGATACAAGGCGATGGAGGCCGCAGAAGGCAAGTTCGGACTCGGAGCAATCGGAGGAAACCAAATGTCACTATGGGCATAGTTTTTGCAAGGAACAACTTCCAAATCACACGCGATTCCGCCCGGCAGCCAACCTTCTCCGTTGATCATTTGCGCCATCTCTCCCAGCGTCATGCCATGAACCAAGGGCACGGGCAGATGGCCTACAAAGGATTGCATTTCGGGTTCGAGGAGGGGCCCCACCATGTGGTGGGCATGGGGATTGGGTCGGTCCAAAACCAGCACCAATTTGTCGTTTTCCGCTGCAGCTTCCATCAACAAGGCCAAAGTGCTCAAGTAGGTGTAGAAACGGGCGCCCACGTCTTGAATGTCAAAAACGATGGCGCGCACATCGGACAACATCTCCGGGGTGGGTTTTTTGTGTTTCCCGTGCAAAGAAATCACCGGAAGACCTGTTTTTTCATCGATACCATCTTCGATGAACGCCCCATTGGCGGCATCTCCTCTGAAACCATGCTCTGGGGCGAACACCTTGCGAACATCCACGCCCAGGCCCAGCAAGGTGTCCACGAGATGAACAGGCTGGCGATGCTCGATGTCAGCGAAGAGCACAGAAGTGTGGTTCGCGACGATTGCCACCGGAGCACGGCCGCTGCCGAGTGCGGTGTAAATTTCACGGATTTGCTCATGACCCAGACCCACGCGTCCAGCAGGGGTTGAACGGGCTTTGACATGAATGGATTGGCCCCATGCCAGGGGCGAACTCCAGCACAACCCGGCGCAGAGCCCCAAGCCGACCTTGAATAAGGTTCGCCGGGATGGCCACTGAACATTGCGCGAAAGGATAGAGAACATGTCCATGATGCAAATTGCAACGTTCAACAAGAAGTCCGGGATTGTCCAGTCAACTTTTTTTGTGTCCGCGTATTTTCGGCACGTGAAAGAAGATCATCCCAAGGGAGGAGACAGACGCATTCAATCGGGCCTGCCCCGAAAAATTGCGTGGCGATTGTCGCAGGAACAAAACACCAAGTCATGGTCGCGTCCTGTGGTACAACTCGCAACAGCTGGAGTGGGTTTGGGGGTGGCGTTGATGATTTTGGCTTTGGCTGTGGTGACGGGATTCCAGAGGGAGATTCAAGATTTGGCCATTGGTTTCCAATCGCACATCACGGTCTTGAACGGAGATGTTTCGCGGCCTTGGATTGTTCGTGATGCAGAAGTTGAGGCCCAATTGGCAGCAGTCGAGGGCATCGTGGATGTGGCTCCATTCACAACCATCCCTGGGATTTGTGAAACGACAGATGAGCTCTCAGGGGTCATATTGAAAGGCATCGGCCCGGATGCCCACAATCACCTTCTCGAGGACGCTTTGATTTCCGGTAACCTACCGGTGACTGTGGATGCGGAGGAGGTGGTGCTTTCCCGTGTTTTGGCCCAGCAGTTGCGCATTGAGCTTGGGGATCGTGTGGCCGTCTACCTGATTTCAGATCGGGGGGATGTCCGGCCCAGGACTTTGACCTTGGTTGCCCTGTATGATACGGGCATGCTGGAGTTTGATGAGGAATTTGTCTTCATTCCTCAGGCTCATATACAGCGGGCTGCAGGTTGGGGCGTGGAACTTTTGGTGACTGCTTCTGAAGACCAAATACAGGCGCGTGGAATCGGTTCCTGTCGTGGGGAAGTGATTTGGCGCCACGCAGGGGAGGAAGCTATTCTTTGGCAAGGGGAAGGTCCTTTCGATGGCAGCATTTTGTCCCCTGGGACTCGTTTGGAGGTGGTGATGGATGGCGGTGAACGCTGGGGGCAGGACACGGCTTGGGTGGAAAAAGGGCTCGATGGGATTTGGCAGGTGACGCATGCGGGGGGGGCATGGCAACGCTGTGCCAGTGGCTATGAATTGCGCATTGCTGATTTTCAGGATTTGCAAGTCGTGGATGATGCAGCATTTTCTGCCTTGCCTTTTGGATGGACAACGAAGACGGTGGTCGCTGCTTCGCCCGATTTGTTTGCTTGGTTGGGCATGTTGGATCTGAATGTCCAAATCATCATCGTTTTGATGGTGCTCATTGCGGTCATCAACATGTCCAGTGCCATGCTCATCATCATTTTGGAGCGGCGGCCGATGGTGGGCATGTTGCGCGCGTTGGGCATGAATGTGAGCGATGTCACACGAATCTTTTTTTGGAAGGGCATCCGAATTTTGGGCTTGGGCTTTGCATTTGGCAATGCCCTTGGTCTTGGCCTCGTGGGCCTTCAGGCTTCCACAGGGATTGTGCGTTTGGATGCAGCGGCATACTACTTGGACTGTGTGCCCGTTCAATTGGAAATTTCGGCGTTGCTCGCGATGGAGTTTGGTGCTTTTGCGGTGAGCGCTGCCATGCTTTGGCTTCCGGGTTTGGCTTCCGCCCAAATCCACCCTGCTCAAACCCTCAGGATGCGCTGAGTTCGCCCTACCTTTGTCTTGATTTTCGACTGCATTCATGCCCATTCTGAACAACATCCTAGAGGCCATAGGCGAAACCCCGATGATTCGCCTCAACCGCATTGCAGAAAACATTCCGGGTGAAATCCTTGCCAAAGTCGAGTATTTCAACCCAGGTCACAGTGTCAAGGATCGAATGGCCTTGCAAATGATTGAGGACGCTGAAGCTTCGGGTTTGATTCGTCCAGGGGGCACCATCATCGAATGCACCAGTGGGAACACTGGGATGGGCTTGGCCCTCGCTTGCGCTGTCAAGGGCTACAAGTTGATTTGTACCATGAGTGACAAGCAGTCGAAAGAGAAGATTGATATCTTGAAGGCAATGGGGGCTGAAGTTCATGTATGCCCCACTGCTGTTGAACCTGAACATCCCGACAGTTACTACAGTGTCGCTGCCCGTTGTAACGCTGAAATCGAAAACAGTTTCTGGTGCAACCAGTATGACAACTTGTCGAATCGCAAAGCCCATTACCTCTCCACAGGCCCTGAAATTTGGGCACAAACGGAGGGCCGAATCACGCACTTTGTAGTGGGGGTGGGCACGGGCGGCACCATCAGTGGCACCGCCAAATTTTTGAAGGAAAAAAATCCGAACATCCAGATATGGGGCATTGATTCTTACGGAAGCGTTCTGAAGAAATTCCATGAAACGGGGGAATTCGATGAATCTGAAATCTACCCCTACATTACTGAGGGCGTTGGTGAGGACATCATTCCGAAAAATGTGGATTTCGATGTCATCGATCATTTCGAGAAAGTCACCGACAAGGATGGTGCTTTGGCCGCTCGAGAATTGGCCAGTCAGGAAGGCCTGTTCTTGGGGTATTCTTGTGGCTCCACCTTCCAAGGACTGCGTCAACTCAAGAGCAAACTTCGGCCCACGGATGTCGTGGTTTGCCTTTTTCATGATCACGGCTCCCGTTACGTAGGGAAGGTCTACAACGATGATTGGATGCAATCACACGGGTGGTTGTGAACTCAGCTACCGCTTGGGGGCATGTGTTTCAGAAGTCAAATGGGGTCAAGCTTTTGGATGAGCCAAGATGGTTTTCCTGATGATGTCAATGCATTCATCCAATTGCGCTTCCGTCATGACCAATGGCGGGGCGAAGCGAATGATGTTGCCGTGTGTCGGTTTGGCCAACAAACCATTTTCAGCCAAGGCCACGCAAAGGTCCCAAGCGGTTGAACTGTCAGGGGAATCATTGATGACAATGGCGTTCAACAAGCCACGGCCCCGCACCAAAGAAATCATCTGTGTTTCCTTCATCAATGCTCGCATCGCGGCTCTGAACTTCTTGCCGAGCTGACGTGCGTTTTGGGCAAGGTGTTCATTTTGTACCACTTCCAATGCGGCGATGGCCACTTCGGCAGCCACAGGGTTTCCGCCAAAGGTCGAGCCATGTTGGCCGGGATGAATGACCCCCATGATGGCATCATCGGCAAGCACGGCTGAAACGGGGTATGCGCCTCCGCTGAGCGCTTTGCCCAAAATCAAAATATCCGCCTTTGCGAAAGTATCGGGCTGTTGCTCGCAATGTCCCTCACAATTGCATTCGCCGCATGTGGCCAACAAGGCACCGGTGCGCGCAATGCCTGTCTGAATTTCATCTGCAATAAACAGCACGCCGGACTCCTTGCAAAGCGCAGCCACTTGTTGCATGTAACTGTCATTCGGGGTATTGACCCCAGCTTCGCCTTGGATGGGTTCCACCAAAAAAGCCGCAACATTCGGATCTTTTAGTGCGACAGAAAGGGCATCAGTATCGTTATACGGGATGACCTCAAACCCGGGGGTAAAGGGGCCAAATCCACCTGTCGAATCCCCATCCGTGCTGAAGCTCACAATGGTCGTGGTTCGGCCATGAAAGTTCTCCTGGGCGGTGATGATTTTGGCTTCACCTGCCGGAATCCCTTTCACATCGTAGGCCCACTTGCGGGCGATTTTTACAGCTGTCTCGACTGCTTCAGCACCTGAATTCATGGGCAGCACCTTGTCATAGCCAAAATAGGTGGTGATGTACTTCTCGTAAGGCCCAAGTTTGGAGTTGTAAAATGCACGAGAAGTCAGGGTGAGCTTCTGGGTTTGCCTGACCATGGCTTGGACAATATGAGGGTGACAATGTCCTTGATTAACAGCAGAGTACGCGCTCAAAAAATCATAGTAACGTTTGCCTTCTACATCCCATACATGAACACCTTCGCCACGGTCCAGAACAACGGGAAGAGGATGGTAATTGTGGGCTCCGTGGTTGTTCTCCAGGGCCATCAATTCGGCGGAATTCAATTGCTGCATATGACAAAAATAGGGCGCATTGTCGGATTCATTTGGCGCCCCAACGTGGGCGACGAAAGATGTGTTCATGATCCAAACTAGCCGGTCCGAATTGGTGAAATTCGAATCCCACCTTTTGCAACACATGCATGCTTTTGTGATGAGGTGGCAAGACCCTGGCCCACAAGGTTTCTAGCCCCGCTTCATCCGCCCATTGAACCACAGCTTTTGCAGCTTCTGTGGCAAAACCGTTTCCCCAAAATTGCCGTTTGTAGAGATAGCCGAACTCGGTGGCTTCCATGGCTTCGCGGGGTTCGTCCTGCAACAAGATTTCACGCCGCTTCATGCCACACGTGCCAATGATCTGCCCTGTTTCGCGCAGCCGGACAATCCAGAAGCCATATCCGAATGCTTCGAAGGGCGGGTCTTTTTCAAGCATAGAAACAACATCTGGCACGGAGGCATGGCGTCGCCCGGGGTCCACGTATTTCATCACCTCGGCGTCACAACACATCAAAAAGAAAGCCAGTCGGTCTGCATCTTCACGGATGTCCCAACGGCTGAAGGTGAGGCGCTTACTCGGTGGAGGTGGGTCGGGAATGCCCGCGATCATTCTTCGGGAATGATGGCCCAAGCGATGAGATAGGCCAAAATGCCTGTGCCAAAGGCCAAGGCCAAAATGAACACCAGCAACCGCAACGGTGTGACCCCAATGCCATAAAACCGAGCGATGCCAGCCAAAACCCCGGCGATGGCCCGTCCATGACGGGGCCTCCGAAGCACATGTCGGTTGGAACTCATGAGGCCAAGATAGAAGAATCTGCGAATTCCATGGATTTCGCTGGAGTTCAATGTATTTTTGCCGCGCAAAAAAGCAAATCCAAAAACGAAAACGATGGCCACCAATCGGACTTTCACCATGATCAAGCCAGACGCCACAGGCGCTGGTCATACAGGCAAAATCATTGATCGCATCATCGAAGCAGGCTTCTCCATCAAGGCAATGAAGTGGACGCAATTGTCCCTTGCTGATGCACAGGCATTTTATGCTGTTCACAGCGAGCGTCCATTCTTCGGTGAATTGACTGAGTACATGAGCAGCGGACCCATCGTCGCTGCCATTCTTGAAAAAGACAATGCCGTAGCGGATTTCCGTGACCTCATTGGCGCCACAAATCCTGCGGAAGCTGCCCCAGGCACCATTCGTGCGGATTTCGCGGAATCCATTGCTGCCAATGCAGTGCATGGCTCGGACAGCGATGAGAACGCAGCGATTGAAGGCTCATTTTACTTCAGTGCTCGCGAGTTGGCCTGATTCGTTCTTGAAACGCAGACTGCGAAAGCGGCATCCCTTGGGGTGCCGTTTTTTTTGATTCTTGTCCAGGCTGTTTAATGATCGCTGGTTTCAAAAAAGGAGTCGTGGAAATTGAGCAAATAGAGTTCGCTCTGGGCTCGGGTGAAGGCCGTGTAGAACCAACGCAGCAGGGAACGATCGAGCATTTCTTCGGTGATGTACCCTTGATCGACCACCACGGCAGGCCATTGTCCTCCCTGGGCTTTGTGACATGTGAGGGCCCAAGCAAACTTGACTTGCAACGCTTGATAACAGCGATCGCCCTGCACAGCCTTCCGAATGCGCGATCGGCTTCCGAGATCAACATGGTCCTCTGAGATGGCATGGAACAGGGCCTCCATTTCCGCGTGCGGGATGGCTGGCAAATCAGCGTGGAGCAAACTCAAGTGGATACAAACCTCAAAGGGGTCATGATCGGGCCAATCGGGCATGCGGACTTCGGCATCAGCAAATTGGGCGCCGTATCGCTCAAAACGGCGAATAATGCGCACAATTTCCAGGGCATCGCCGTTGGCGATGAGGGAAGAGTCAATTTGGTCATTCCCCGAAAGCCAATGGTAATTGTTCCGCACAACCATCAACCGATCACCACCTGTCAAGTCCCCCTCCTGCCACAGAATTCGCGTTCTGATTTGTTGGTTGAACAAGTTCGCACGCTTGTTGGATCGGGTCACCACAACGACGCCTTCCTGGCCATGCCGGTTGTACAAGTCTTCCAGGGTTTCTTGTAGATCATTCCCATTGAGGCGAACCAAACCCACACCGGGGTGGAGTTGGGGGAAACCGGTTTGGTCTGCTTCCAATTGCAAGCGCAGGTGATGGGCATTCAACAGGATGGCGCTGTCGAGTTCCTGACGAACCACGTCGGTCAGCCGAATGGAAGCTGCCGTCAGCGCAAATTCACGTTGCAATCGGTTCAATTGCAAGGCCGGACTTTCATCTGCACCGACGGGTGGGAGCTGCGCATCATCGCCCACCAAAACCAGCCGACATCCCTCGCCTCCGTAGACATATTCCATGAGATCATCCAGAAGACTCCGGTAAGCGAAATCATCTGCACCCCGCACACCACCTTCACCGATCATCGATGCTTCGTCTACAATGAAAATGGCCCTGCGCCTTAGGTTGGGTGCCAGGGTTTGTCCCACAGCGCCATCGCGGGTTTTTTGGGGATGGTAAATGGCGCGGTGGATGGTCGAAGCTTCCATGCCCGAGTAGGATTGCATCACCTTGGCCGCCCGACCTGTGGGCGCCAGCAAAACAACAGGCACTTGCCTTTCTGCCAGCACCCGGACAAAAGCCCCTATGGCTGTGGTTTTTCCCGTGCCCGCATAACCTTTTACAACCAACGAGCATCGTGGCTTTCCAGAATAAACAAACCGCGCAAAAGCATGAATCAATTCGCTTTGACCAGAAGTCGGTGCATGCGGAAAAGCCGACAGGATTTGTTCTTCCAACAATTCTATGACCGGGCTTTCATGCATTCCCTGCGAAGGTACTCCTGGAAGGTGTTGGGGGCATGGAAGGGATGTTGTAGATTCGCATCGCGATCGGCAGTGGTTTGTGCCGACACAATTTGAACACCGATTCACCCAGGACACCCTTCTGACATGGATAAGTTTTTCAGTGAAATCAACAAGTATGTCATCTCCATTTTGTTCTTCTTCGCAGGTGTCGGCTTTTTGGCCAAATACCTGAGTGGTGATGAATTGGAAAGCCAGCCTCAGGGCATGTTGTTTGCTTCATTGGCGTTGCTGATTGTGGGCACTTTGGCGTTGCCTGTGGTTTTGGAACGCCTGAATGTCCAGGCCCACAAAATCATACTGGCTGTGGGCACATTGGGAGCCATTTGGTTGTCCTACGAGGTGTTTGATAGCGTCGACAGTGAAATGGAATTCCAGGAGACGAAAAAACGAGTCCAAGAAATGACCGTTCAGCGTTTGAAGGATATTCGGGATGCACAGGAAGCTTATCGTGATGTCTACGGGATATTTGCCGACAATTTTGACTCCCTGAAGGTGTTTCTCCATGAGCCTGTAATCCCTGTAAGCTTCAACATGGGTTCTTTTCACGATACGTTGCCAGAAGCCAAGAGTCAAAAGGAAGGATACATTTTGAAACGTGCTGACGTGGCCATGATTGCGGAAAAATTTGGCCAAACGGAAGCAGATTTTTTAGATCAAATCATCGAAGATCTGACTCCTTATAAAGTACGTGATACGCTTTATACAAGCTTTTACGACGAGAATTTCAGCGCAGATGCCCGAAAAGCAGCGAAGCTTCCCGCCATTTCGCTGGACAGTTTGTGGTTCAATCCACTAACAGGAGAGCGATTTGTCTTGAAAACAGACAGTGTGGAGACAGGCGGCGTGATGCAGTCTACCATTTTGGTTCAGGATCCCACCCCTTTCGGCCGCGACAAGGTCAAGAAAGACACCCTGCGGTTCGGTTCACTGACCGACGCGAATACAGATGGCAACTGGCGCAACTGATTCCGAATCGAGCCCTATCGGATTGGCGGGTTTCTTGTTGTTGCAATGGGATGGTTTGAGGTTGCAATGGCTGATCGGAACCAATCGGGTGGTGCACAATTTGGGTGAGTCTCCAGCCAAAGATGTGAAGGAATTGGAGTTCGTGTGTCGCGAGTTCAAGGGCAAAGGCCTCGATGCAGATCAGGTGATTTGGGCGCATCGTTGTCCGCCCTTCTCATTTTGGCCGGCCGTTTTGGTGGGGGAGAGGGCGGCTGACGCTTTCCACATGGAACACAAGGGTTGGGTCCAAGAAAGCACAGAAATTTTCAATGCTTCTGTGATGGGGGAAGAGCACAGCTTGGTGGAACCGCATTATGCTTCTGTTACAGAGGTCATACAAGCGGTTTGGCCACAGGCCAGACGTGTCAGCGCTGTGCAGAGCTGGGTGGAAGCGGCTCATCGGCAAGATGGTGCATTGGGGGCCAATAGCATTTACCTCGATGTTGGTCACCAACGAACCTTGATGGTCCGGACTTCAGGAAAAACCTTGGTGCAAGCGCAAATCATTCCCCATGCAGACGCCGAGAGCATCTTATACCATGTGGTCAATGCACTTCACAGGGAGGGACTTGAGCCAGCCACCGCAAAGTTTGTGGTGCGGTGGAGTGGAGAAGTGGCCAAAAACGGGACACGATGGGCGCTTTTTTCGCGTTTCTTTCCTCAAATGGAAATGCACCCAGGGTTTCGCTCCATTCAATGGGGAGAGCACGATGTGCGACGAGAACGGTGGGTGTCTTTGACAAATCTGACAGCATGCGCATAACAGGAGGATCATTGCGGGGCAGAAGGCCGAACATTGTCAAAGGGTTTCCGGGGCGGCCCACCACGGATTTTGGCCGGGAAAGTTTGTTCAACTTGCTGCGGACCCGGGTGGATCTAGAAGGTTTGGATATTTTGGACTTGTTTGCGGGTACAGGCATTGTTTCAATGGAATTCATGAGCAGGGGAGCGGCTTCATGTCATGCTGTGGATGCGGATGCAAAGGCCATGCGACATTTGCAACGGACTTTTGACGACATGGGAATGGATACTTGCCAAACCGTTCGTGCCGACGTGGTTTCTTTTTTGAATCGCGTCCCGCAATCCTTTGACTTGGTTTTCGCTGACCCTCCTTATGATTGGACTGAATTGGCCAATTTGCCGTCGATGATTGTGAAATCCGGTGTGCTTTCGTTGGGCAATTGGTTCATCGTTGAACACGGTGATCGGACAGATTTGGCTTCTGCCCCGGGCTTTCTCGAAATGAGGAAATACGGGCAAGTCCACTTCAGTTTGTTTCAACAACCCGAATCCCAAGTTTGAAATTGATTTTGCCATGAAAAGAGCAGTCTTCCCAGGTTCATTCGACCCCATCACCCGCGGACACGAGAACATCCTGCGCAGAGCCTTGCCTTTGTTCGATGAGGTCGTGATTGGCGTCGGCGTCAATGCCAGTAAGCAGCCCATGTTTCCATTGGAACAGCGGATGGATTGGCTACGTCGGGTGTTTGCAGACGCACCGCAAGTTCGCGTGGCATCTTTCGAGGGATTGACAAAAGATTTTTGTGACCGAGAGGACGCTAAATGGTTGATACGCGGGGTGCGAAATGGTGGTGACTTTGAATATGAACGAACCATTGCACAAATGATGAAGGCCCTCAATCGCCAGCTTGAAACCGTGATTTTGTTCACCGATCCAGATTTCGCACACATGCATTCAACGGTGGTCCGCGACATCATCCGGAATGGTGGAGATGCTTCTGCCTTTGTGCCGGAGGCCATTGCGACTGAAATGACTCTTCACAGTTGAATGGATAGGCATCTCAGATGCATGCGGATGGGGTTGAACTGGGCAAGCGCAGCTGGGTTCTTCTTGTTTTGTTGTTCCGGTTGGTCCCAAACGGCAATTGAACTGCATTTGGAAGGATTCGGAATGGAAGAAAGACCTTCGGTTTTGCATGTGGCTGAGTGGATGTCACCCCTGACAGGTGGTGAAAAATGGTTGGAGCCAGGCTTGGTGGATGAGCATGGCGTTTGTCGCATTCTTTTGCCCAACCCTGAAGACAAAGCTTTACAAGTCTTGAAAATTGCGGCTGTGCCCTGGGAGTGGGAAGTTTGGTCCTGGGCTGGAGCTTCGGCTGCTGAACAAACCTATGTTCTTCGTCCGAATCCAATTCCGGTGAAACGTTTGCAGTCAATGCCTGGTTTGGTTTCCGCGGCAGATGCAACTCATCCATTGACTCGTCGGGATGCCCTGCGAGAAGTGGCCGATTCATTGCGGCGGAAAATCTCTTTCGATTTGATGTTGGCCACGGGATCTGTCTCTGGCGGTGACCGAATTGCTGACTTGGATGTGTGGGCAACATCCGACAGCATTTTTGCCCAAGCTTGGGCCGAGTTGGGAGAGGGTTTCCAAGATGTGTGGCCAATTTCACAGATGCTTCAAGCTGTGCAGAAGTCCTTTCGGCATGATTTGGGGTTTTCTTGTCAAGTGGATTGGCGGGACGATGATTTCGGAAACATGCAGGCCTGGGAGTCGATCCATTTGAATTGGTGGGAACGACCGCAAGTGGCTTGGGATTCAATCCGATTGGCGGTGCACAACTTGGACTCTGTTGCGTTGAAAAAAGCCATGCCTTGTCAGGAGTCAAATCAGCATTTGGAATCTTGTCTAGCTGCTTGGCTTTTAAAAGAAAAACATGCGCCGGATGCATGGACCCGAAAGGTGCTGGACGAATTTCCGCTTTCGGAGTCGTTGGCCAAATTGCGCAATGACTTGCGAAAAAATCAGAGACAGGGTCTGCCCGGCAGCATGCCAGATGACTTTCGTTGGGTATCACCTTCGGGCGACTTGGAATGGGTGAGTGAATTTCAATCAACGGGTTGGCTTGTTGCCCTTGTGGTTCAAGCGGGGTCAGCTACATCAACTGCCGAACGTCGGGTCTTTCAGCGCATCATCGAACAATGGGAGAAACGAAAAGATCTTCGTTTTGTGGTGGTGTCCGTGGATGCAACAGAGCAGGGTTGGACAAGAACCCTTCATCAACGAGAGAATCGGCGCGAGCAGACCCGATGGATTGGCGGCAACCCCCAAATTTGGAATCAATGGGGAATTGTCTCCATGCCCATGGTGATCGCCTTGCAACCGGATGGTCAAATTTCTTCCCAAATTCGATCCCTGCCTAGCCAAGGGTTGGCGAAAGAAATGACCCAGGCCTTGCCTTGAAAGGATTACACCATCAATTCGGAAGGGAATCCAACCGTTCCAATAAGCCCTTCAAACTCGGGAAGGTATTTAGCAAGATGTCTCCTGGGGTCAAACGAGGCAACCAAGCGACTTGTGTGATGCCCTCTTCCGTCTGCGGCGTTCCTGGCGTGTCACAGCCTTGGTGATGTGCTTCGAACCAAAATGTGGTTTTGAGATAAGTCACTCCGTGCATTTCGTAGGTGTGATAAGTGGGGCCCAAGGACCGACCCAATGTGAGGTTTGAGATGCCGGTTTCTTCTTCGACTTCGCGCAATGCGGCATTTTCAATGGATTCGCCGCTTTCGACTTTGCCTTTGGGCAAATCCCATCGACCGTTTCGCTCCATCCACAAGCGCTGGCCATCCTGATTTTCCACGATGCAACCCGCCGCAAGGACCTCTTGGTAGGGGGTGCAGAATTGGATCCACAGGGCTTCTACATCCTCAGAAACGAGTTCAATTCGTGTCAATTCGGGGCGGTCTCGAATCCAATTTGGGAGTTGGGATAAGGTCTCCAAATCGGGATTCCGCACAATCCAGCCGGTTTGAGGTTCCGATGGTTCATCGGAAAACCAAACTGGCCGATTCAAAATATAAACTTCATACTTTCGCGCCATGGCAAACTCTCTGGAAAGTCGTCGAAAAGTAGCGGAATTCTTGTTGCGCATCAAGGCTGTTCAGCTGAGGCCTGAAAATCCCTTTGTTTGGGCGAGCGGACGGCATTCACCCATTTACTGCGACAACCGCAAGACGCTTTCTCATCCGCAAGTTAGAACATTCATCCGCCAACAAGCGGTGGAGCTGATTGAACAAAAGTATGGTCACATCGATGCCATTGCGGGGGTTGCCACTGGAGGCATTGCCCTCGGGGCACTTGTGGCACAGGAGATGGGATTGCCATTCGTTTACGTGAGGAGTTCAGCAAAAGGGCACGGCATGGGCAACCGGATTGAGGGGGATTTATCCGTGCTGTCAAATTGTGTTGTAGTGGAGGATTTGGTTTCCACAGGAAAGAGCAGCTTGGAAGCTGTGGAGTGCTTGCGCGAAGCGAAGATTCAAGTGAAGGGACTGGTCGGTATTTTCACCTATGGTTTTCCAGAGGCAAAAGCCGCGTTCGAGGCTGCAGGATGTCCTTGGGCAACCTTGACGGATTACCCCATCATGTTGGATCAAGCACTTGCAGAGGGGTACATCACGGAAGGTCAATCTGAAATTCTCCAAACTTGGTCGGGAGACCCTCAGCAATGGAGTGAAACCCACATGGCCCAATGACCACCATCAAAAGCCCGCAGGTCATCATCGGTGGTACGCCGGAAGCCCTTCTTGAATTTTCAGGCAATCCGATGAACCTGGAATCATTGCTTCCTGCGGATAAGATTTCCAATTTCCAGGCCACGGAAACGGAACTCAATTTTACTTTGCCCGGTGGCATTCGGATTGTTTTGGGTGTTGAGCCGGGTGAAAAGCCCGGTGTGATTCGGTATGTGTCGAAGAAAGGCACGCCGATTCGTTTTCACTTGGACATCCATTTTGAACCCTCAGCGTCAGGCATGACCCAAGGTCAAATTGTGTGTGAGGCGGATTTGAATCCGTTCACAAAAATGATGGCAGAGAAGCCGCTTCAAGCGTTATTTGATCACATTGCCCAAGCTTTGGTGACGAAGTTTCCCGTCTGATCACAACATCCCTTGAATGTCCGAAGAAGACCAGCGGCATACAGACCCGTTGAAGAGAAAAGAGGCCGTTCCATCCAAATGAATTTCGATCAATTCGGCTCGAATCGTCTCTCCATGGAATTTGTAGTCTCTCTCAACCCCGACAAATGCCAGCACTTGGTGATAAGCTGCCAAAATCTCGTCGGAAAGGATGCCTTCCCTTTCGACTGTATCGAATCGCTGGACCAAACGATTTCCAAGCACCTGAGCCACTTCTTTCACTGAAAATGAGGTTCCTGTCGCCTCCATCAGACTGATGCCGCGGTGTGGGCGGTGCAAATGGCGAGCGTTGACATTGATTCCAATGCCGATGACCCAGCCCCGCAAATGAGCGCCTGACCATTGCGGTTCAATCAACATTCCGCCCACTTTTCGGAACTCAGTTTGTGCCCAAACCACCCAGTCATTGGGCCATTTGATCAGGATTGAGGCTGAATCTTTCGAATCTGATTTCCTGAGAATGTCCATCAAGCCCAGTCTTATCTCCATGGCCAGCGCCATATTGAGCGCAGTGGATTCGGATTGGATGGCAGCCAAATGACAGGAGTTGCCGAATTTCCAAGCCCATGAAAAAGCGAGATCTTGTCCGGCCACAGTACGCCAAGAGCGGCCCAACCGACCCCGTGCCGCTGTTTGTTCGCCTGCCATTATGACGGCGCCTGCCGAATTGTCCGTCTCACGAAGCCAATGGGAGGCCACTGTGTTTGTGCTGGAACAACTTTCCAACCAAATCGTTTCAAACCCAGGGAAAGCAGGAAGTTTATTCATGACCTGGCGCCAAAATTAGTACCTTCGTCTTCACGAATAAAACTGCATGCAATCAAGCCCCGACCAGCCTGCGAAGCCACTTTTGGATGCCGTCATTACCGGCCTGCAAGATGTCAAAGCGAAGGCGATTCACGTTTTGGATTTGCGTCAAATTGACCACGCCGTTACAGACTTTTTTGTGGTGGCCCATGGCACCAGCCGAACCCAAGTTGAATCCTTGGCACAATCTGTGGAAAGGACAGTTCGTGAAGCACTCAGTGAACGTCCTTGGGGGAAACAAGGTTTAAGAAATGGTGAATGGGCCATTCTCGACTACAGCAACGTTGTCGTCCATGTGTTCCATGAGTCCGTTAGACCCCGCTATGCCTTGGAGGAACTGTGGGGTGACGCTGAGTTGGAAATCATTGAAGAAGTTGCATAAAGGCTGAGACTGAGCGGCCACCTTGGAAGAAAAAAATGGAAGAAAATCAATCAAAAGGGGGAGACAAGGGGAAAGGCACCAAACCAGGTGGACTGAATTTTTACTGGATTTACGGCATCATAGGTCTGCTGTTTCTCGGGATGCTGCTGCTTGGGTCTGGTGGCGAAGGACAACAGATTCAATGGGCTGAATTCAAGCAGCGCATTGAGAACGGTGACGTGGATCGCGTGGTGTTTGACGGGGCCAGGGCCAGTGTTCTGCTCAAGGATTCTGTTCGCGAAGCCATGAATCCCTCAGGAAATGAAGATGCATTGCTGGAGACTGTATACAGGTCCAGCGATTACTGGCTCAATGTACCTGCAGGTGATGTGTATTTAGAGGACATCAAGGAATTGTCGGAAGAATACGCATTTGATTTTCGCTATGAGCCTGTGAACGAGTGGGGACAACAGATTTTGATGTATGTCATTTTCTTCGCCTTGATGATTGGGGTTTGGATGTTCTTGATGCGCCGCCTTGGCGGTGGTGGAGCGGGAGGTGGTCAAATCTTCAACATTGGCAAATCCAAAGCGCAATTGTTCGAAAAAGGCAAGGGCACGGACGTCACGTTTGCGGACGTTGCGGGACTGGATGGAGCGAAAGAAGAATTGCAAGAGATTGTGGACTTCTTGAAGGCTCCGGAAAAATACACGAACCTCGGGGCCAAAATCCCCAAAGGTGCTTTGCTTGTGGGCCCTCCGGGAACGGGTAAAACCTTGTTGGCGAAGGCCGTTGCAGGCGAAGCGCAGGTGCCTTTTTTCTCCTTGAGTGGCTCGGATTTTGTGGAGATGTTTGTGGGCGTAGGGGCCTCTCGTGTTCGGGATTTGTTCAAACAGGCCAAGGAGAAAGCACCGGCCATTATCTTCATTGATGAAATTGACGCCATTGGCCGGGCACGAGGCAAAAATGTCTCCATGGGATCCAATGATGAACGGGAGAACACCCTCAACCAACTGCTCACAGAGATGGATGGCTTCGGAACGAACAGCGGGGTCATCATTTTGGCCGCGACGAATCGTGCCGATATCTTGGACAAGGCCCTGATGCGTGCGGGTCGATTCGATCGTCAGATCTATGCGGATATGCCTGATTTGACCGAACGTCACGCGATTTTTGAAGTGCACTTGCGCCCCATCAAAGTGGACAACACCATTGATGTTGATTTTTTGGCGCGTCAAACACCCGGTTTCAGTGGTGCGGACATCGCCAATGTTTGCAATGAGGCTGCACTTTACGCAGCGCGGAAGGGTCGTGAATTGGTTACGCATCAGGATTTTCTCGACGCCGTGGATCGCATCATTGGCGGTTTGGAAAAGCGTTCGAAAATCATTTCCGAATCGGAGAAAAAGACCATTGCGTTTCACGAAGCGGGCCATGCCGTTGTGAGTTGGTTGGTGGAACATGCCTCGCCGCTGGTGAAGGTGAGTATCGTTCCCAGAGGGCAGTCTTTGGGGGCTGCTTGGTATCTGCCAGAGGAGAGGCAGATCACGACCACCGAGCAAATTTTTGATGAAATGTGCGCGGCCCTTGGGGGGCGAGCCGCAGAAGAAATTGTCTTCGACAAAATCAGCACAGGTGCCCTGAGTGATCTCGAGAAGGTGACAAAGCAAGCATATGCTATGGTTTCGGTGTATGGCCTGAACAAGCGAATTGGCAATCGGAGCTATTATGACAGCCGTGGTGATTCCACTTTCACCAAGCCTTACAGTGAGGAGACGGCTCGAATCATTGATGAAGAAGTTTCCAAGGTGATTGAAGCGGCTTACGCAAGGGCCAAGGATTTGCTGCGTTTGAACCGAGAGAAGTTGACGGATCTTGCGGAATCATTGCTGAAAAATGAGGTCATTTTCAAAGAAGATGTGGAGCGAATCCTCGGTGCGCGGCCGTTTGCCAAGGCAGATTCGACTGCACCGGTGATCGAGGCAGCTGCCGAAGATAACCCCCCTTCGGATGAGGCAACATCCAGCAGTCAGCAGGCCGAAGAATCGGAATCTCCTGCGCCGGAATCCTAATGTCCCATGTCGCGCACTTTTTTGGATCGTGAAACCGCGGTTCGTGCTCTGTCAGGGGTCGCATTCGTTTTGGTCGTTTTGGGTGCAGCCCAGATGGGGGGGTGGACTCAATTGATCTTGTGGATAGCCATAGGGCTTGGAGCGTGGTTCGAATGGAGGAAACACACACCTGAGGCATCGTGGATGTCCATGGTGGGCCGGGTCGTCTTGTTTGGATCCTTGGCGGGAATGATGTGGTTTCTGCCACAAATGAGTGGAGGCATCTATGATCCACAACCGGTTTTCCTGTTTTTGGGTTTGGTGTGGACGAACGATACACTGGCTTATGTTTTTGGTCGGCTTTTGGGGCGCAACAAACTCATGCCCAGTGTCAGTCCAGGAAAGACTTGGGAGGGCTTTTGGGGTGGTGTTCTTTGTGCGAGCGGTCTTGCATGGATTTGGACAGGTCAGTGGGAAATGTCATGGCTCGGTGGGTTGACGGGGGTGCTGGCCACAGCAGGTGATTTGACAGAAAGTGCTTGGAAGCGCCGCCGCGGGTTGAAGGATTCGGGTCAAATGTTGCCTGGACATGGGGGGGTGCTCGATCGTTTTGATGGGTTTCTTTATGCGTTGCCTGCATTCACGTTATGGATGTGGATTTCTGGGCGTTTTTTTTGAGCACATTTCATCTGGATATCGTTGATTTGCACCCATGCGTTTTCACCGTGAAGGCTGGGCCACATTGGCCGTGATATTGATGTTCGATGGCATCTTGTTGTGGATAACAAATGCCTTCTTGCCGGATTGGGCCCTCTGGCCTGCAGTCGCGTTGGCGTTGTTGTTGTTCGCTATCGTGATCAACTTTTTTCGATACCCACATCGCAGAGTGCGTGGTGGACAGTTGGGGGATGTCTTGTGCCCGAGTGACGGGAAGGTGGTTGTCATCGAAGAGGTCGATGAGCCTGAATGGTTTCAGGACAGACGCATCCAAGTCAGCATTTTTATGAGTCCATTGAACGTTCATGCCCAATGGGCACCGATGGATGGAGAAGTCAAATACACCAAGCACCATTCAGGTCAATATTTGGTGGCTTGGCATCCGAAAAGCAGCACAGAGAACGAGCGAAGCACGCACGTCATCGAAGGGCCCCATGGCACCGTTTTGTTTCGACAAATCGCTGGTGCTTTGGCCCGCCGCATTTGCGCTTACATGGAGCCAGGGCAATTTGTGGCAGCAGGAGATGAAGTGGGATTCATCAAATTTGGTAGTCGTATTGACGTATTTCTCCCATTGGACGCTGAAGTCAAGGTGAAAATAGGGGACGTGGTGAAGGGCAAGGTGGATGTCCTTGCCCGATTGAATTTCTGATTTTTTGGGATTACTTTTCGGGTTCAACTGAACTCTTGAACATCATGAAACATTTGACGCTCTGTGCGCTGGTCTTTGGGATATGGGCCTCTGCATCTGCACAAACGGCAAGCCACCGCTTGACGGATATTCCTCAGATTGCTCCGGAACAACGAATACCACTTTCAACCACGCATTTCGCATTCACAGGTGAAGAAGAAGGCCCTCGTTTGCCACATGGTGATGGAAATCTGGGAGAGACCACATTTGAGGTGGTTCGCGACTTGGTGGTGACCTCCAATGTCATCGGCCTGACGCAGTATGATCTCCAATCAAATGCAGCCATTGACAATCGATTTGTGGGTTCAACATCGGACGCTTTGGCGGCGACTTGGACCATGAGTTTGGAGTTGACCCCATGGACCGATCGCGGCACAGGTTACAACCGTTGGGCTGATGGTTCTTGGGGCGAGGAGCCTTATGAGCGCATTGAGAGTGTCCGGACGGGATGGCCATCGATTGCGCAAACAGCCTCCGACCGCGAGGTGGTTGTGAATCATGCTGGAATTGACACCCCTCTCCGAATGACATGGCGTGATGGTGGTTCGGGTGCTTGGTCAGAGGCCGACATTCCTTCCGATGTAGAAGTGGGGAAATTGTGGCCACGGATGGCAGCCGGTGGTGCCGATGGCAACACCCTTCACATCATTTGCATTTCAACGCCAGAAGGCAATGGAGGTACGATTCTAAATGGTCAGAATGGGGGCATGCTGTATTACCGTTCAACCGATGGGGGCGATTCTTGGGATGTGACAGATCATCAGTTTGCAGAATTGGACTCGAGCCAATTCAATGGCTTCAGTGGAGACTCCTATGCCATTCACGCCCGTGGAAACACGGTCGCTTTCGCCGTTTTCAATGACTTCGCAGACACCTTCGTTATGGTTTCTGAAGACAACGGCGACACTTGGACCCAGCACATCATTGTTGACTTCCCTGTGGATTTGTACAACATTGATGACGGATTGCCTGAAATCGGTGATGACTGGAATGATGATGGTATTTTCTCTGAGTTTTTCAATGCTGATGGAGCAGGAGCCGTGCACATCGATGTGAATGACGATGTTCACGTGACATTTGGTGAGATGTACTACATGGATGATGATACCACGGATGGTGGCACTTTCAGTTACTTCCCGGGCGTGAATGGTCTGGCCTACTGGAATGAGAGCTTGGGTGAGGACTCTGTCCAAACCATTGCTTATGCCTATGACATTGATGAAAGCCAAACTTTGGATTTGGAGGACAACATTGCTTTGTACTACGTCAGCTTGAGTGGATTCCCAAGCATGGCCTCAGATGAGAATGGGCAACTGTTTGTGAGTTATTCAGCGATTCGGGAGGATTACACTTCAGGGGAACAGAATTACCGGCACATTTATCTGGTGCACAGTGAGGATAGCGGTGCCACATGGAACACGGACGCGGCTTGCGATGTCACACCAGACAGTGAATATGATGGTTTTGAAAGCGTTTTCGGGTGTTTGTCTCCCACGGTTGAGAACAACGAACTCCACTTGATTTACCAGCGGGATTTTGAGCCTGGCTTGAATGTTCGAGGAGATGAGGATGCACCGGATCTCAACGACATTGTTCATTTGAGCATCCCGGCGGATGGTTTGGGAGATTGTGAAATTGTGGATGTTCTCGATCCCCAATCGGTCACAGAAATCTGGGCCGATGAAGATGTCCGATTGTTTCCAAACCCCGCGACAGATGCTGTGGATTTGGTGCTCAACATGAAAGGTCAAGTATGGGTCCGTGTCTTCAGTCCTTTGGGGACCTTGGTCATGGAAAACCAAATCAATGCGCCATTGCACCGCATGCATGTAGAAGATTGGAGCAGCGGTCTCTACCTCATTGAGGTGCAGCAAAATGACCAGCGCTTGGTCAAGCAGTTGTCCATCGCGCACTGATCTCAGATTTGAATTGAATTCGCGGCGGGGATCGACAATGTTCGGTTCCCGCCGCGGTATTTTTGCATTATGCTGGCTGACATCATCACCATCGGGGACGAAATCCTTCTCGGACAAACCATCGACACAAACTCGGCTTGGATGGCCCAGAAGCTCATTGATGAGGGCATTGGAATACGGCAAATCACATCGATTCAAGACACGCCGAAAGTCATTCGTCAGACCGTTGAGGAGGCCATGAGCATCTCTGGTTTGGTTTTGGTCACTGGTGGCTTGGGTCCCACAAGGGATGATGTGACGAAACAAACGTTGGCAGATTTGTTCGGCATGTCCCTTCAAAAGCATCCCGAGACCTTGCGAGCCATCGAAGCATTTTTTTCTCGTCGCAATCGGCCGATGCTGGAAGTCAATCGAAAGCAGGCTTGGTTGCCCGAGGGTTGTGTGATTCTGCCCAACCCCATCGGCACAGCTGCTGGCATGTGGTTCAACCATTCACGTGGCGTGGTGGTGAGCCTTCCTGGTGTGCCGTATGAGATGAAGGGCTTGATGGAAAATGAGGTGATTCCAAGATTGCGTGGCCATTTCGAGACCCCAGCACGCTATCACAGAACCCTGGTTACTGCTGGCATCGGTGAATCTTTTTTGAGCGAGCAACTTGGCGTGTGGGAATCCCGTTTGGCTGAACGGGACGTGTCCATCGCATATTTGCCTTCACCGGGTAAGGTTCGGGTGCGATTGAGTGCCGTGGACTGGGATGCCGACCAAGCGCGCATGCGGGTGGAGGCTGAAGTTGCCCAATTCCGAGAATTGGCCAAAAAATGGTTGGTTTCGGACCGAGATGAACCCCTAGCGGCGGCATTGGGTCGGCGATTGGCTGCCAAGGGACAGACTTTGGCCACTGCAGAATCTTGCACGGGTGGGGGCATCGGAGCTGCGATAACAGCCATTCCAGGCTCAAGTGGCTACTTTGTTGGGGGCATCATGGCCTACGCCAATTCGGCCAAGGTCGACCTGCTCAGTGTATCCATGGAAGAATTGAAGGAACACGGTGCCGTGAGTGATGCTGTGGCACGGGCCATGGCAGAAGGTGCAAGAATGACGTTGCGTTCGGATTGGGCTTTGGCAACTACGGGGGTGGCGGGTCCTGGAGGAGGTTCTGAGGAGAAGCCAGTGGGCACAGTTTGGATTGCCTGCGCAGGTCCGACGGGAACGCAATCGAAAAGGTTTCAATTTGCAGGCAACCGTGAACGAAACATTCGTCAAACCATTCTTGCAGCGTTGGACATGCTGCGCAAGGCCATGGACGAATCTCCGGACTGACGTGGGGCATAAGAACCCAAGTGGGATTGGGATAAAAAAAGTGTCCAACACAAGTTGGACTTAAAAGATATATATCGTTTCTTTGCGCTCCCTAAATTGTAGAGCGATGAGTCGTGTTTGCCAAATCACCGGAAAGAAGGTCATGGTCGGAAACAACGTTTCCCACTCAAATCGGAAAACCAAGCGTCGTTTCTACCCGAATCTTCAGAAGAAGCGCTTCTTCGTTGAAGAAGATGGTACATACGTGACTTTGCGGGTTTCGGCTTCGGCCATTCGGACCATCAACAAACTCGGTGTGAAGGCGGCAATTGCACAGGCCAAGGAAAAAGGGATTTTCATTGAGAAGTGATTTCAATCCTCCATCTGATAACGCAAGGGCTTCCATTTGGAGGCCCTTTTTTGTGGCCATGCATGCCAGATTGAAATCACAGCTTAACTTCGTGGTGGAATCGGAATTAAATCTCCAACGACTTTGAACCCCATGTCACAACAGCCTCCCACAAACTTTCGCGCCTTGCTATGGGCCATTATCTTGATTGGTCCATTGCTCATTTTGATTTCGAGCATGACTGTAACGGTTCCATCGGGTTATGCGGGACTGGTCTTTCACACGTTTGCTGGCGGGGTGGATCCCGCGGAAGAACCCCTGAGCGCTGGTTTTCACTTCAAAGCTCCTTGGAACAAAGTGTATGAGTATGAAGTTCGTCAAAAGGAACGCCTCGAAAAGTTGGAGGTCTTGAGTTCCAATCTGCTGAAGATTGAAATGGACATGACCGTTTTTTATCAGCCCATTTATCAGGACTTGGGGCGTTTGGAAATCGAGCGGGGTCGAAATTATGAAGACAAAATTGTGACACCTTCGATGCGTTCGGTGGCACGGGAAGTTATCGCTCGTTATTTGCCAGAGGAATTCAACACAACGCGTCGAGAAGAGATTCAGGCCGAAATCGATTCTGCATTGACCGTCAAACTAGCTGAAAACTACCTCAAGTTGAATGATGTTTTGATTCGGAATATTCAATTGCCTCGCAAATTGGAAGAAGCCATTGAAAGAAAGCTCCAACAAGAGCAAGAATCTCTGGAATATGAGTTTCGTCTCGAGAAAGAGGCAAAGGAGGCGGACCGGAAACGGATTGAGGCCGAGGGCATTCGCGATTTCCAAGAAATCGTGTCCAGTGGAATCAGCGATGAACTTTTGCGATGGAAAGGAATTGAAGCGACTTCAGCGCTGGCGGGGTCTCAAAATGCCAAGGTGGTGGTCATCGGATCGGGTGAGGATGGGTTGCCGCTGATTTTAGGCGGCAACAATTGATGCATGACTTGGGTCAATAGCCCACAGTTCGTCGTCGGAAAATCCATTCGGAGGTTAACAATGCCATAATGATGACGCCAATCCACTCCCATTCAATCATCTCATCCAAGGTGATTTCTTCAAACATCAAATCAGGGGGGCGGTTGTTCTGAAACCACCTGACAATGTTCTCTTGAATCTGTGGCGAGTTTTCGTTTGAAAACGCCCCAAAAAAGTTTCCACCAGTCCGATCTCCCAGTCGAATCAGCAGCCGATGATCTGCCGCTTCTGAAGCCAATTCGACTTGGATGGCCTGAACTTGAATTTCCCCTTTGGATTCCACCCAAGCTCCACTCAAGAGGGTCTTTGCAAGCCATGTGTATCGGCCTGGAGGCAATCGCCCGCAGTCCAGCGAATATTCAGAGTCTTGACTTGAAGTCCTTGTGCTCTCGGAGAACACAAATTCGTAAACTTCATTCGGACGATCTGTGGATGTGAGGGTCAATCCAATGTTGGCTCCCACCTTGGGGTTCAATGCGGCATCGTAGACTTCGGCCCTGAAACGGATGGCCAAATCTTCATCCAACTCCTGTGGACCTGTCACGCGGAACTGCCGGACATCTTTTTCTGATGTCAGAAATTGAACCGCACTTTGCAAAAATTGATCGAGGGGGACCTTCACCTCGCTTCGTTCATCTTGGTGAACTTGTGCTTCAGATGTGGTCCGAAGTCGCCACCATCCGGTTCCGGCCATATAACCCATTTTTGGTGCGTCACCTGTGGCGTCTCGGAAAGCGACAAGGGGGTCATCAGTGACCAATCCCCCGAGGCTTCTGTGCAAGGCCGCTTGCCAAGCTGGGCTCAATCGCAAGGTCCCCATCGCGCAATGGATAGGGGGCATATCTTCTTGTGGACGTTGAAATCCTTCTGGGATTTCGAACAGATCGAAACCTGCATACACGCCCGGACGGACAGCGTGGGTGAGTCCATTGGCCAAGAATTCAATTCCTGCAATTTCAGGCTGCGCAAGGTCCGCACCAGCGGGAGTTTGGATGTAAAGAATGGGTTTGTTGGCATTTTGGGCCAAACCCAGCCACTCGTTTCCACGCACACCGGCCAAGAGCAAATCATGCAAAATCAAAACATCAGCCGATTCGATTGCCGCTCCCAAATTGCCGGATGTTCCGCTGACAGGTGAAATGCCCGCGATTCGCACTTGGGTTTGGTAACGATCGCTTCCTGACAAAGAACTGACCACAGCCCCAATGTCGGGATGTGGAGCCCCGCCCAACACAAGAACTTGTCGCCGCTTCTCCAAGATTTCAATGGAAAATGACTGGCGATTGTTGTCCAGGACGGTTTCTGAATCGCTGGGATCCACGGTCACAGTGCATGGCAAGGTTCCCACTCGATCTGCAGAAGCAAGAAATCGAATCCGCTGGATGGGATTCCTTGGCCCATTTTCGTCCCATTGGATCAGTTCACTTGCAGCCTCCTGGCCATCCACGACCAAACGAATCCGGGCTGAACCCGCGCCTTGTTCTCTGTGCAAACCCACCACGGCCTCCACCGGAAATTGGTTGTCCAAGTAAGCGATGCGGTTCCAATTCAGTTGGTCGACGGATCGATCGCAACGGCGTGTGGTGTCACCCAATCCAATGCTGTGCAACGGTGCTCCAGGGAGTTTGGCCCCAAACTCGGGGTTGACTCCCCGATTTGAACGTCCATCTGTCACCAGCACGACCCCCCCCAAATTTCGACCTTCATACTGGTAGGCCACGCTTTCGAGAGCTCCACCGAGGTTGGTCTTTTTGCCATCGAATGACAAGGTTGCGCCAGACGCAATGGGGCTGTTCAATTCGTCGGAAAATGGCAGCACAGAAGTGGTGAATTCCGCTGACCGCAATTCATCCGCCAAATTTTGAATAAATGCGGAAAGGGCCCGTGTGGCTGAAGAGTCTTGATCGAGGACAACTGAGGCAGATTGGTCGACCAAGACCACAGCCTGGGGGGCTTCAATTTCCTGTGCCAAGTGTTTCACCAGAGGACCCAAGAGCAGCATAATGATGCCAGTCACCGCCAAGGTGCGCAACGCCCCCAGCGCCCAACGGCCTACCCGGCTCAGCCCAGGGACATTTCCCCAGCCATAGAGCAGCAGTCCCATGACCACAGCAGCCATGCCACCCAAGACCCCAGTCCACCATGGTGCATCAAGCACCAGCATCGTCGTGCCGCCGGTTTCCCACATCGATCAGGCCGTGATCATGCCTCCATCAATCCGAATGGTCTGTCCGGTGATGTAGCTGCTGTTGTCACTGGCCAGAAAAACACACAAGTTGGCCACGTCTTTCGGGGTTCCTCCACGTTTCAGGGGAATGGCTTCACGCCAGCCTTGCACAGTCGCCTCATCTAATTTCTCCGTCATTTCTGTTTCGATGAAACCAGGAGCAATCGCATTGCATCGGATGTTGCGGGACCCGAGTTCAAGGGCAACCGATTTGGTGAATCCGAGAATGCCTGCTTTGGACGCGGCGTAATTGGCTTGGCCAGCATTTCCCTGTACCCCCACTACAGAACTCATGTTGATGATGCTGCCGGATCTGGCTTTCAGCATGGTGCGGAGAACAGCTTTGGTCAAAGCAAAACAAGACTTCAAGTTGACATCGATGACCTGGTCCCAGCTGTCTTCGGTCATCCGCATCATCAATGTATCATTCGTGATGCCGGCGTTGTTCACCACGATGTCGACGGTACCGAATGCCTCGACAACGTGTGTCACGAGATCCTCAGCATCGGTCATGCTGGCGGCGTCAGATTGAAATCCCTTGGCGACGCCTCCACCTGTGGAGAGCTCGGCTTCCAGCGCAGCAGCCTTTTCTGCCGAGGAACGATAGGTGAAGGCGACTTTGGCGCCTTCAGCGATAAATGTTTCAGCGATGGCTTTGCCAATGCCCCGGGAGGCCCCGGTGATGATGGCGACTTTTCCTTCGAGTTGCATGTTGTGCTTTCGTCTTTTTTCGTTTGTTCAGGTTCCAAGGCAGATTTCAGACCAAATCTGCTGCTTCCGCAATCAATTCGGCAATGTCTTTGACCACAATGTTTCCCTCTTGCTCCGCATGTTTGACCCCGTCCGTCATCATGGTGTTGCAGAATGGACAACCGGTGGCGACCACAGCAGGATCAACCTCCATCACGTCGTCGGTTCGTGCGTGATTGACTTCTCGATTTCCGGGTTCGGCGTCTTTGAACATTTGTGCGCCGCCCGCGCCACAGCACAAGCCATTTTGTTTGCAACGGCGCATCTCCACCAATTCAGCATCCAGCGCAGCAATCACTTCCCTTGGAGCCAAATATTCGCCATTGCCTCTCCCGAGATAGCAAGGGTCGTGGAAGGTGATGCGTTTGCCTTTGAACGGCGAGTCATCGGCCATTTGAAGTCGACCATCCTCAATCAATTTGCGGATGAATTGGGTGTGATGCATCACTTCGTAAGTTCCACCCAACTCTGGGTATTCATTCTTCAAAATGTTGAAGCAATGCGGGCATCCGGTCACGATTTGCTGAATCCCATAGCCGTTCAATGTGGCGATGTTCTGAGCCGCTTGCATCTGAAACAAGAATTCATTGCCGGCCCGTTTTGCCGGATCTCCAGTGCAACTTTCTTCACTGCCCAGCACGGCAAATGACGTTCCACTGGCATGAAGGATTTTGGCAATGGCCTTGGTGATGCGTTTGGCCCGATCATCAAAACTCCCAGAACATCCAACCCAGAACAGCACTTCAGGACTTTCTCCAGAAGCAGTCAATTCCGCCATCGTCGGTACTGTGAAACCTGTGCTCATTATTTTTCCATTATTCGGTTCGCCAATCCCCGCGTCCTGCAGCCGGAAAGGCCCAGGGTGCGCCATTGTTTTCGATGTTGTTGAACATGGACGTGATGGATTCAGGCGATTTGCTGTCCTCCATAATCAAACTTCTGCGCATGTCCAAAATGATGCCCATGGGGCTGATCAAAATGGGACAGGCTTCGACACAGGCTTGACAACTTGTGCAGGCCCACAGTTCTTCTTCGGTGATGTAGTTGCCCAGGAGTGATTTGCCGTCACCATCCCATTTTCCTCCTGCGGCTTCGCGTGATTTGCCGATTTCTTCTATGCGGTCACGCGTGTCCATCATGATTTTTCTTGGGGACAGTTTTTTGCCGGTTTGGTTGGCAGGACAGGAGGATGTGCATCGGCCGCATTCGGTGCATGAGTAGGCCTGCATCAGTTGAATCCAAGTCAAGTCCGACGCGTCTTTCACGCCAAACCGTGCTGGAGGCTCATCTCCAGCTGGCGCAGCTGCATACGGATCGGCGTTGGGATCCATCATCAAATCCACTTCTTTCTTCACTGCTGCCATGTTGTTCAGGGCTGCATGGGGTTGAAGGGAGGCATACCATGTGTTGGGAAAGGCCAACAAGATGTGGAAGTGTTTGGAATAGGGCACATAAACCAAAAAGGCCAAAACGCCCACAATGTGAAACCACCACATGCCCCTTTCCACCATCACGATGCCGGCATCACTCAATCCTGAATACAGGGGAGTCAACCATTGGCTCACGGGAAAAGCACCCGCTTGAACGTAAGCGTCCAAACCTCGGGATTGGGCGATGCAGTCTGCTGCATTCATACTCAAAAAGGCGAACATCAACAGCACCTCGACCACCAGAATGATGTTGGCGTCCAACGAGGGCCACCCTCCCATTTCTGGTGAGCGGAATCGGGCAATGGCCATGCCGTTTCGACGAACAAAAAAAACTGCACAAGCGAGCAAAACCCCGGCAGCGAGAACCTCGAAGGAAGCGATCAGGGCATTGTAAACAGGACCGAGAAAGGAAAACACACGATGCGTTCCAAACAAACCATCAATCAAGATTTCCAGGATCTCAATGTTGATGATGACAAATCCAAGGTAAATGATGATGTGCATGATACCCGCAACGGGCCTTGCGGTCATCTTTCCTTGGCCCAAAGCCACCCTTGCCATGAGTGCCCAGCGTTCGGCTGCGGACCCTTCGAGCTTGACCTCTCCTCCCATTTGGATGTTCCGACGGATGACACCGATGCGACGTGTGAAGAGGAAAATCGCCACACCGAGAGTCAACACGAAAATCAAAGAGCTCAACCACGCCATGTTTCAGTCTATTTCTGAATTGATGTTTGCTTCATTGTCCCTCAACCCCTCGTTCATCCAATTGCTCATCGATGAGCTGCCGCAAACGTTTGAGTTCTTTCTTGGACAATTTCTTTTCGTTCTTTTTGCCAAAAACAGAGACTTTCACATAACGCCATGGATTGAGATACAGATCGTTCAACAAGTACTGCAACTCAGAATTGGTTTGCATCAAACCTGCGTGCAGCGAATCGGTGTTGATCAATGCCCCCAAACTGCCTTCGCCATTGTTGACCTTTTCCATGATGGTCGCAAAATCCTCCAAGGCTCGATCTGCCCGAGCCATGGTGGCCCCAAACTCAACTCCGGCCAACGAATCAGAGATCTGCGATACGTTTGACATCACATTCGCCAAATCGTCGTTGTGTGTGCGAATGGTCTGGCTGATGGCATTGATGTTGGTCATGATGCTCCGTAGGCTGGAGCGATTTTCTGTCACCAGTGAATCCAACTGCGTGCTTGTGGATTCGAGGGAACGAACCGTGCGTTCGATGCCTTCAAATGCAGAGGGCAAACCAAGTGTGGCGTCAGCTTCAAAGACGGCTTTGAGATTTTCCAAGATGTCATCCACACCATCGATGAGTTGATCGGTCTTGTTCTTCAATGGCATGAGTTCCACGCGGACGGCCTCGGCAATGCCCACTTCGATGTCGCTGATGAGGGTATCCCCGGGTTCGGCCAAAATCGGTGCCTTGCCTGCGATCAATTCAATGGATTTGGTTCCGAAGAGGTCGTTGGATGTGATCTTCGCCCGGGTGTCTTTCGGCATTCGAAGATTTTCCTGTACCAAATCAAACGACACCATCAGGGAGCCATCGCCTGCATCCGAAAATGCAATTTCTGTGACTTGCCCCACTTTGAATCCGTTCACCAGGACCGGATTGGAGACCGCCAAGCCATCTACCTTTTCGTAAATGGCGTAATACCGCAAGGTTTCCTTGAACGGATTGAACCCTTGGAGATAACTGACCCCAAAAATGAGCATCGCAATTCCCGCTGTTACCAGCACACCAATTTTGAACTCCTGTGTGATGTTCCCCACGATGCTCGGGTTGTTGTGTCGTTTTGTGTCTCGGGCTGACGCGTTGCCACCGGTGCAATCCTCCCTTATTTCGGGCTGTCCCCATCAAATTCCACAACAAAGGCATCTGGGAATGCCCCTGCGCGCAACTGTTTTTTCAGGGCTTCAGCTTCGTTTCGAGAGGAAGATTGGCCGATGGCGTACTTGTACAGTCCGCCACGAAGATACTCAACGACGGTTGTGAAGCCTTGAAACCTTTCATCCTCTTTTGACAATGGGGTTTCGGAGGCACAAACTTGCACTCGGAACGTTCTCCCATCGGCAGGTGATGGTGACGGAAACCGGGCTGGAGAAGGCATCGCCGGAGCTGGGTGGACTTCGGGAGGAACATGGGAGGCGATGTGACGTTCGGCTCGCCAATCCCGAAAAGCGCGAAAAATGGCTGATGCCATGTACGATTTGGACTCCTCCTGGTTCAAGAAATCCTCCTCACCTGGATGCGTCAAAAACCCCAATTCCACGAGAACCGAAGGCATCTGGGTGAAACTGATAACATAGTAACCCGCCTGCCTGACACCTCGATCTTTCCGGCTCACTCGATCGCGAAATTGGGTTTGAATTTTTGCGGCCAACCCCAAGCTGGAATTTTGATAAACAGACTGTTTCAGTGCCAAGGCGATGAAGGTGTCCGGATCTTTGGGGTCAAATCCAGCATAGTCTTCCTCGTGATTTGCTTCACGGTAGATGGCTGAATTTTCTTGTTGGGCCACACGCAGGGCTTCTTCATTCTTGTGCATCCCCATGACGAAGGTTGAAGAACCGAAGGCACTGGGCTTTGTGAAGGCATCGCAATGGATGGAGATGAAGAGGTCCGCACGATGGCTGTTGGCGACTTGCACCCGTTCTTTCAGGGTGGGGTAGGAGTCATCGGTTCGGGTCATGACAATTTTCACCTCAGGCATGCGTTCTTCGATGTAGGCCTGAAGTTTCAATGCCACATCCAGCGTAATGTCTTTCTCAGTGGTCGTGTATCTTCCCGTCCCCAAATTTCCAGGATCACTGCCCCCATGACCCGCATCAATGACGAGGACCATTTCGGGTTCAGCCGGTGCAAAACTGATGGCCCCGGCAATCCAAACCAAGATGCCGGATAGGATGAGTGGTTTCCGTAATTTTGGATGCACGTTCATGGCTTTGTCCAAAAATAACTCCGTCCTCTCGGCTGCTATTGCTTGCAAAGGGTTGATTATCCTCCTCGGTTTGTGGACAAGCCACTGGGCACGGGGGCAAGGGGATGACGTCGGGCCTGTTGAATGGGGAGCTGCGGACAGCAGCTGGATGGATGCCACGCGGGAAATTGCCCATTTGTATGGATCGGCTTGGGTGGAAATGCCAGCGGAAAAGGTGAGGCTGGAAGCCGCATACATTCGATATGACCGGTCTTTGCAACAAGCATGCGCATATGGCCAATTGGATACGCTGGGGGTGCTGCTTGGGCGCCCAGTTTTGGAACAGGGGGACCAAACCTTTGAGCAAGACAGCTTGTGTTTTGATTTATCCACCCAGCGGGGCATCAGTCGACAAGCAGTCACGGTTCAGGGCGAGGCCGTTTTTCATGCGGGTGTGGCCAAGCGTCAGGCGGATGAGCGAATTCACGTCGCAGGGGCCAAATTCACAACATGTGACGCCCCCAACCCGCATTATCACTTTCACATTCGGCGAGCGGTGATGATTCCTGGAGAGAAAGTGGTGAGCGGCCCTTTTTATCTCAAATTCCGGAAAATGCCGGCACCCCTTGGGTTGCCTTTTGGTTGGTTTCCAACAAAGAAGCCGGAAAAGCAAAGTCATGGCCTGTTGATGCCTGGGTATGGGGACGGGGGCAACTTGGGGTTCTTTTTGAAAGATTTGGGCTATTACTTGCCCATTGGGGAACACCTTGATACCCGGTTGCAGGCTGACTTGTATACGGGAGGGAGTTGGGCGCTGCGCAGCACCACCAATTATCGATACCGATACAAGGCTTCGGGATCGGTCAATTTGAGCTTTCAGCAGCGGCGGGTAGGTTTTGCAGACACCCCCACATTGTCTTTGTCCAATACTTTTTTTGTTCGCTGGAGCCACAGCCAAGACCCCAAGGCGCGTCCCAACTCCAGATTCAGTGCAAATGTCAACCTGGGGAGTTCCAGTAACTTTGTCAACACACTCAACAGCAGCCGAGAGGACTTTTTAACGAACACCTTCACAAGTTCGTTGCAATGGTCGGGCAGCTTGCCGGGCAAACCTTTGAATTTCGCCGCAAGTGCCCGACATGCCCAGAACTCCACAACTGGACGGGTAGATTTGACCCTGCCTGCGTTGACGATGAATTTGACCCGAACATCGCTGCGCAAATTGATGTCGCTCGAAGGCAGAAAGGGACGATGGTTGGACGAAATCGCCATTGCTGGATCCACGCGGTTTGAACAGACCTTGAGCGCGGGGGACAGCATCATCGCTGCAGGCGATTGGGATGCCCTCGAATTCCGGAATGGACTGAAGCACAACCTCACGGCCAGTTCCCAGGTTCGGGCTGGATTTATCAGCATCACCCCCAATTTCACGTTCAACGAATTCTGGGCCTTCGAGTCCGTGAACAGCCGCTTGGAGGAAATTTCGCCTGGAGAAATTGAGACCGTAACGGACACGTTGAATGGCTTTTCGGCCACCCGAGATTGGCGTTTGTCCGCGACTGCATCCACGCGGTTTTACGGCATCTTCAATTTGGGAACAGATCGCCGCATTCCAGCCATTCGACACGTGTTGTCGCCCAGTCTGGGCCTCAGTTATACCCCTGAACGCAACCGAACGCTGCTTGATACATTGGGAGGAGAGACGTTGTCATGGAATCCATACAGCTTGAGCCGCTTCACGCCCGGTGACATTCGGGCAGCGGGTTCTTTGAATTTGGGTTTGTCCCAAAACCTCGAAGCGAAAATCCGGGACCGCGACACGGGCAACCTCCGGAAAGTCAAAATCATTGACAATTTTTCGACGTCAGCGAATTGCAACCTCATTGCGGATTCCCTCCGGTGGAGCTCGATCAACACCCGCATGTTCACCACCTTGTTCAATAAATTCCGAATTACTGCAGGTGCCACACACAATCTGTATGATCGGGATTCATCGGGCAACAGGGTGGATGTGTTTCTCGCTGAGACGGGGAAAGGTTGGGCGCGATTGGAACGGGCCAATCTTGCGGTTCGTACGTCCTTCTCTCGACAGCAGGCCAAGTTCCCCTTCAACATCTCATTGGATTACAACATCTCCGTTCGCCGCAACTGGAATACTGCACTCCAAGCCGACCTGTCCACCACAGTCCAAACGATGAGCGCGCGGGGAGGCGTGGAGTTGTTCGACAAGTGGAGCATTGACGCGGCGATGGGGTATGACCTCGAAACCCTCGAATTGACCCGGACCGATGTCCACCTGTACTGGGACATGCATTGTTGGGAATTTGTGTTTGACTGGATTCCCACGGGATTCCAGAAATCCTGGTCTTTTCGCTTGAACATCAAGGCATCGATGTTGCGCGATTTGAAAATTGAAGCCCGGCGCAATGCAGGCGAAGCCCTCTTCTGAATATCAGAGTACAGGGCAAGAACAGAAGGGGCAGGTCGACCTCCGGGTCAGCGAGCCAGCCAACGAATCAACATCACGGCCAGGCAAAACAAGAACATAAAGATGCTCAATCGGTTGACACCGTGCATCATGCGCAGGTTGATGTTGGATTCACGGTCTTTGCCTCGGCGGAAAAAAGGCGCCGGATTCAAATAAGAAATCAGCTTCTGAAACAGCATGGGACAAAGGTACCGATGGATTCTCAGTCTTCGTGATGGGCGATGACCGAAATTTCGACACGTGCGCCCTTCGGCAGGCCCGCCACGAAAACCGCTTCTCTGGCGGGGAAGGGCTCAGGCATGACCTCTCTGTATGCCGAATCCATGCCCGCATAGTCTTTCGATTGGATCAAGAAAATGGTGGCCTTGACCACGTTCTCAAGGCCCAGCCCCGCCTCATTCAATATCCGTTGAATGTTCGAAAGGCTTTGTTTCGTCGCCGCTTCAATCTCATCTGCGATGAGTTCACCGGTTTCGGGATGAAGTGGGATTTGGCCTGAAACAAACACCAAATTTCCCGCAGCCACCGCTTGACTGTAGGCCGCTACCGGTGCGGCGGCAGAGGAGGTAGAAATGGACTTGGACATGACCCGAAAGTAGGCAGAAAACCACGACCTTCGCGCCCGTGAGAATTTTGCTTTTGGACAATTACGATTCGTTCACTTGGAACCTGCACCATGATCTGGAGCGCATTTCGGATGTACGGGTGGATGTGCATCGAAATGATGAAGTGAATTTGGCCAATGTCCCGCTCTACGACGGAATTGTTCTCTCACCGGGACCGGGTTTGCCCATGGATGCAGGGAGATTGATGCAACTGATTCCCATAGCAGCAGCGCACAAAATTCCGTTGCTGGGTGTTTGTCTCGGCATGCAGGCCATCGCCGAATATTTCGGGGCGACCCTGAGAAACCTGGATGATGTCTTGCATGGCCGAACCACTCAAATCCATGAACTGCCCCATCGCTCAGGCATTTTTCATGGCATTGAAGTGCCGATGACTGTGGGCCATTATCACAGTTGGGTGGTCGATGAGGAGGACTTCCCTGAAGTATTGATCATAACCGCGCGGAATGAAGAGGGCCTTCCGCTGGCCCTCGCTCATCGCACGTTGCCGATTGCAGCGGTCCAGTTCCATCCCGAATCTGTTTTGACTCCAGCCGGTCGTCAACTCCTGCGGAATTGGTGTGGTTTGGTCAACAGGTACTCAAAGTCGCAGGCTCGGAAACAGGGCTGATGGATTGCAATTTCTCCAGAACACACAAAAGCCCCGAGACGTGACGGGTCCCGGGGCTCAGCAGTTGGATGAAATGTTGTGAGTGCCGTGCCAGATGGCGGACGGACTGCAAAATTTATTCCCTGTACTTGGACATGACCTCTTCAAAGGTGTCTTTGAATTGATCATAATTGTATTCAGCGCGGATTCGTTCCTCCGATTGCAAGCTGTTGACATATGCGTCTGCGATTTCTTGGCCGCTGAGTTCAATGGCCAAGTAGGAAATGTACTTGCCTTCCGGGGTCTGTGTCAATTTTTGGCAAATGACCACTGCACCATTGATTTTTTTGTTCACAATGGTGCGGCTGAGTTCATTGAATTTGCTTGTCGCCTCTTCGGTGTTGTTGAACCCCAACTGGGTGGCCTGGTTCTCGGCAACCGCTTCGACGGTGAATTCGATGGATCGGGCCAAAGCGCTCTCCGCATTTTGGCGAGCAATTTTTTTGGCAATTTCACGCTGAGGACTGGTTCCGGTCGCAGACGCTCGGAAATATTCTCCGTTGGTTAGGAACTCGGGTCCAGAACAAAACTCCACAATCTCAACTTCTCCCCGAGTTACAGGCGTTGAACTCACAGTTTCTTCCTTGTCTTTGCATCCGGTGAACAGGACAGCCAATCCCATCATGAGCACGCTCCCTTTGATGATGTTGTTTTTCATGTTTTGCGATTTAAGATTCACTTTCAATTCTTGTATGCGATAGTAGAACAAAAAACGTACCAATCTGCAATGGTCGCCATACATGCTCGGGATTTTCTTGCTCCGTTCATCGGTAGAGTGATTCCACCAAATCCGTTACAAAACGCCCTTTGATTTCTCGTGCGGCTTTGTCGTAGGCGGCAATTGCGGCAGCATCCCAGTCGAGCTGAACGCCTTTGACGCGGTCGAGGTTTTTTTGAAGAATCAAGTTGCCGCTCTCCCCATGAATCACCCGAACCCGTGCATTCAAATAGGCGGTGTGAAATCCGCCAGCCGCGGCAGAACCATGTCGTTCAGTATCCGATTCGATTTCCAAGACCAGTCCAGCATCACGACAAGATTCTGTGACTTGAAACCCCTGTTGATGTAAGGCCTCGGCCAATGCATCGGTGATGCCCAGTCGATTTCCATTCATCGGCTGGTTGTAAATGAACTCACGGGATTGAATGCACACCACTGGTTTCATCAGGGAGATGGGAATGTCGAGTGCGGGCAATGAGAGCCCTTCGAGCATCATGGCTGCTCCTTCGAGGTGCCCTTCGGAAAGGGTTTCAGCCAAGCGCAAACGAATTTCGATGGATGAATGAGACAGTTGAGGCTCAAAACCTTGAACAGGAATGGCAACGAGGCCATCGGGGTTGGTCGTCAGGGTGCCTGTTCGGGGCAAGGTTCCGCGGTGATATCGATAGGAGATTGGCAAATTCGCCACGGCGAGATGATGGCTGAAAATTTGAACGGTCAATTCCTCTTGGAAACGGTTGGCAAAAGACAGTTCAAGGGAGTTTTTACTGGGTTCGATGCGAAGACTGGCGAGGATCTCAGTGATGCCATCAAGACAGGCACGGTCGACGACAATCCGCTCTCCTGAGGAAGTGCCTCCTTCATTCAATTCACCCCAATAAGCCCGTAAAGCTTCCATCCCACGGAGGTAGCGGTCGATGCCCGTAAGGACATCACCATCTTGTACAGCTTGAAGGGCTGACTCGTAAAATCCGATGGCGATTTCAATGGCTGCGGCTTTCCGCGCCGCCACAATTTGAGCCCACTTGACCCGACTGAGGCGATAATAGGCCCAACTGGAAGCATCGGACTCCCAGGTGCCCATCAACTCATAACCCTCCAAATCGGCGTTGCTGGTGCTTTGGGATTGTTCCCGGAATGAGGAGCGGATGCGGTCGTCTTGTTGGAGGGTGTTCAGAGCGCTGGAACTTTCCACTTTGACCGAAATGGTTCGCGCCAAATCGCCAAGAGCACGCTCTTTCGCCACTTCAAGCGCCCGTCCTGGGTAGCTGGATTCTGGGGCCGAAGCGATGCCAACATAATAGCCGGGGTCCATGGGCAAATTTTGGGTCCATTCTGGTGCCGAGGCTTGTATGTTCTGACCGCTTTTGCATCCACACAGTCCGAAGAGTATCAAGGCAAACAACCATGCCCCTGCATCCATTCGAGAGGGCTTCAATGGATGGGCAGAATCGTGGTGCATGGATGCTGTTTTCATGTCGTAGAGTTCAGGAATTGAAGGGGTCAGGGTACCAAGGTGAGCAATTGGTTTTCGATGGATTGACGGATGCGGACAGCGGCTTCTTGAACGGCATCATTGACCATGGCGGATTCTTGTTTCAATGCCTTCCGCGCATTGATAAGACCATTCAGTTCGCCATTTCCGCTTCGCACCACATTGCCTGAAGGTGAACTTGGATACAAGTTCCGGGCGTTTCCGTTGTATTTGATATAACGGACCAAATCATCCTGCCGCGCTTCAATCATTTCTGAGGCCAATGTTTCGCCCGTTTCGAGGGAAATCAGAACCAAGTTGAATTGGACTTCGACCGACCTGGACTGCTCGAACTCCATGTACTCCGTGTTGCGATATTGGGTCTCATAATATTTCTTGCCTTCATCGTTGATCTTTTCCACTTTGTAAGATTCAAATCCAGCTTTTCGACGTCTGTTCAGCTCCGAGGTTGTGGCTTCACAACTGACGACCGTGCCTTTGAGGATGGACTTGGCACCGAGCAAACCACCGACTTCGATGGCACTGGACTCATCGAGAACCCCGCTGAGGGCCATTTGCTGCTCTTGCAGAATGAGCTCTTGGTTTTCGCGGTCAACGATTTTGAGAAAGGGGTCCTTGGATTTGGACAACTCCTGCTGGACAAATGAGCGAAACTTGTTCTCCATGTTGGGTCGACTCGAACCATTGACGAAGGCAACCATTGCGATGGTATAAAGCCCGTCTTTGAGTGCATTTGCCCTCAGGTCAGCAGCATCTTTGAAGGCCGCATCACGCGCCAAAACTTCATCTAAGGCCTCCAAAGCACTTCGGAATCGGCTGTCTTCATAGGCTGCAGAACCCTGCCGATAGCGTGGTTCGCAATATGCTGCATCTGCGAGTCTTTTCGCGTCTTCAAAACCTGGACTCAAGCGAATCACTTCTTCAAAAGCGGTCAACGCGTCTTCGAATCGTTCGGTCTCCAGATGTTCCAAACCCTCATCGTATAGGTCTTTTACGTGAGCGTCACGTACTTGGGCGAATTGTTGGCGATAGGGTTCAGGGAAATCGAGTGTTACGCCTGCGCGTTTGATTTTTTCGAAGTAGGCATCAGCGGCCTCGTAAGCTTTAACCGCTTGGGATCGATTCCGGGTGGTGACAGCAACCTGAAAGGCTTGCAAGCGATCTTCCAGCACCCATTGGCCCGTGCGCTGGAGTCCAGCGGTTGCATCGGGATTCATTCGGTCCTTGAGAACAGCCGTGTAAAAAGTATTTGCAGCGGCCTCAAATTGCCCTGCTTGTTCCAATTTCACAGCGCGTTTGGCCAAGGCTTTAGAACCATTGCATCCCACAGCAACTGCCGCGAACAACAGCCACAGAATGGCCACACCATGAAGGGTTCTGTTTGATTTTCGACTGTATTTTTTCATCACATAATTATAGAAGGCACAAATTCAATGCCCGATGGCTTCTTCGATTTCCTCGATGCTCAGTTCATACTTGAGCGCACCGTGTGTTTTGTAGTAATTGTCGGGATCCACACAACGATTGTAAGCGGCAATGGCAAATTCAATCCGGGTGTCTTCAAAGGTGAAGGCCTGCATCACCTGTGCAATCTGTTCTGAAGTCAAATGTTGGTTGTGCAGAGGTGCCTTGGCGGTTGTGAGTTTACTGCCTTCAAACGATTTTTCTCGGATGGTTTGAAGGTAATCTGTGAAGGCCGAAGATGACATGGGGCGTGAAGAGACGCGAACCACGGGTTCATCTTGCGGTGCCCCATCCCAACCCTGGGATGAGGTCGAAGTCGTGTTCGATTCGGTAATGGAAACGTCCATGCTGTTGCGGGCTCCAGTCTCGCCCATTTGAGTTCTTGAGGAATTCGCGGCTGCGTCCAAGGTTTGAAAGGCATTGCCCATGGAAATGTTCACTTGGACATTTTCAGTGGTGGTGTTCTTACCGAATGCAGGGTGTTGCTTGTTGACACCTTGGGTGTGCGCATTCACCACAACGGGTCTTGTAGGTGCAGGCTCGACCTCGACTTCTGCCATGTCCGATTCAATGGGGAAAGTGCCGTTGAAGCGCATCGTATAGGCTCCTTTCCGATTCATTTTGACCATGAAAACAGAACGCATCTTGTTTTCGATGCTCATGTTGTTTTTGGCAAAATCGGGGAGAGCGGGATCGGCGAAGTCGACCCTGATGTGGTAGAATCCCACTTCCACATCGGATGCTGTCACGCGCGCTGCTGGGGCAGCATTGATTTGTTTTTGATTCAAATAAACCGTGAAATCTTCTCCCATTTCAGAGAAAATTTCGAAAGACCCTTGTCCTTGCTTCTGCAGTGGGATCAGGGCCATCGATAGGAGAAGAAAAGAGAAACGCATAACGGAATTCAATTTTGCGATTGGTGGTGCAAGTTATTGGGAGTGTTCCAAATTTCGTGCCTGATTTTCCAATATCCCTTCAGGAGCTTCCATCCTGCGATTTGTACCTTGCACCACCGTCGCCGTTCGAGGGCCATTGAATGCGCTGACGAAACCTGAGCCATCCATGAACCGAAACAACGATTTGAAAACCATTTTGATTTTGGGTGCTGGCCGCTCCAGCTCCTCGTTGATTGATGAATTGACAAGCCGGGCTGAGGCCAATCGATGGATGGTTGTGGTCGGAGATTTGGATGGAGAGTTGGCCAAGGCCAAATGCCAAGGAAGAGCACATGCCCGTCCGTTCCAGCTTGACCCCAGCGACTTGAGCCAAAGGAATGCGGAGATTGCGTCGGCGGACTTGGTCATTTCCATGGTGCCTGCTTTCCTCCATCCGGAAATTGCAGCGACAGCGATTCACGCTGGGGTTCCTGTATTGACCCCGAGCTACTTGTCTCCGGAAATGATGGCTCTGGACGCAGAAGCCAAGGCAAAAGGGGTTTTGGTGCTCAATGAATTGGGTTTGGATCCAGGCATCGACCACCTGAGTGCCTGCCAAATGATGGCACAAGTCAGGCAGCGTGGTGGCAAGATCACTGAATTCGAAAGTTATTGTGGTGGTTTGGTGGCACCGGAATCGGATACAAATCCGTGGCATTACAAGGTCAGCTGGAATCCACGGAATGTGGTCCTTGCTGGACAAGGGGGGGCTGCCACTTTCCGCGATGGGGGCCGCAATCGTGTGGTGCCGCCGCACCGCGCCTTTCAAAATGTCCGGCAAGTGGAGGTTGAAGGCATGGCATTCGAAGGTTACCCCAATCGAGATTCCTTGGCCTACGAAGAACTTTATGACTTGCCGGGTGTGGACACATTGATTCGTGGAACCTTGCGAGGGGAAGGGTTTTGTGGGGCTTGGAATGTTTTGGTTGCACTGGGTTGCGTTCGTGACGATGCGCAGCTTACGTGGCCCAAAGGCACTTCTTGGGCGGGTTGGATGCGTACTTTTTTGCCGGCAGATACTGCAGGCCTTCCCTTGGCGCAAGCCATCCAAACAGTCAGTGGTTGCGATGATGTGGATTTGGGACCCATTGAATGGTTGGGTTTGATGCGCGAAGACAAGGGGCCCGATCAGCTTTCAGGGACACCCGCTCAGGTTTTGCAAGGGTTGATTGAGACGCGTTGGAAATTGGAGCCTCACGACCGTGATATGATTGTGATGTGGCATCGATTGCGGTTCGAATGTGCGGGGCAGACCGAAGAAATCATTGCGACACTTCGGATGGAAGGCAGGAGCAGCACACTCACGGCGATGTCGGACACGGTTGGATTTCCCTTGGTGTTGGCTGCGGAAGTGATGTTGGGTGAAGGGTTTGGCCGCACAGGGGTTGAGGCGCCTTTCGCACCCGTGTATTTTGAGAAATTGCTTCCGGGTTTGGCTTCCATGGGGATTCAATTCACGGAGAGGCATCGAATTGTGGAGTCGTGATGTGGTCTTGGATCTGTTTGGGTTGTTGGGCTTGCTGGGGCGCACCTGCATGGCCTGAAAAAGGAGAGCCCGATGCGGCTTGGGTGCTCAAAGCATTGGAATGGCGAACGCACATGGGGCTAGACGACTGTTTGGAAAAAACAGTCGCCATCGATGCATTGACACTCAAGTGGGTTTCTGAAAGTTCTGATGTAGTGGTTCGGATCCAAACGGAGGATTGGCCTGAGTTGAGCGTGGCGCCTGAATTGGCGAGGCCGTTGGTTCAAGTTCACGCCATACAGCACATGCGGGGAAAAGCCATTGAGGAAGACCAAATGAGGAGACGACTGCGCCGCATGGCGCGTCGGAGTTCAGCTTTGTGGCGCCCAGATTTGGCGCAAGCATTCGAAGTCCACAAATTAAAAATCCGATCAGCAGCCCACGAATCCGAGGACAAAGCTGCTCGTGGCACTGGCGAACATCAACAAGACGAAGGCGGTTAAACGCAAAAACATGCATTGCCTTACGCGCGGATTTGCGATGAGGTTTCAAATCATTTGGTCCAATTTTGTCCCATGCGCACATTTGACATCCCTACGTTTTATCGAAGCCCCCTGATTTCCCGTGTCAAAGCGGCTCGCAAGGCTCAAGACGCCCGAAAGCAAGACTTCAGTCCCACCTTGCTGGATTTCGGGACTGTGCGCATTGTTTTGGCGAGGCATTTCGGTTTTTGTTTCGGCGTTGAAAATGCCATTGAGATTGCCTACCGCGCCATTTCGGAAAATGCAGGAAAGCGCATTTTTCTGCTTTCCCAGATGATTCACAATCCCGAGGTGAACGATGATCTGGAGAGCCGCGGGGTTCAATTTTTGATGGATACGCAGGGCCGCACCATGACACCTTTGGACACATTGCAGCCTGACGATGTGGTCATTGTTCCAGCCTTTGGGACCACGCTGGAGATGGAGGCCAAGCTCACAGAATTGGGTGTGGACGTCGCCCGATACAACACGACGTGTCCCTTTGTGGAGAAGGTGTGGAAACGATCGGCAGCGTTGGCTGCGAAAGCATACACCACGGTGATCCATGGCAAGCCTTCGCATGAGGAAACCCGCGCGACCTTCAGTCACGCCGCTGAAAAGGGTCACGCATTGGTCATCCAAAACATGGCAGAAGCCCAGGTCTTGGCAGCAATGTTGCAAGGAGAGCGTGCGTGGTCTGAATTTGGAGCCGTTTTCCCAGCAGAAAGGCATACCCCTGACTTCAATCCGACTCGGGATTTGCAGCGGGTGGGCGTCGTCAATCAAACCACCATGCTGGCTACAGAAACCCAAGCCATCAGTGATGTTATTCGCGAGGCGATGCCGGATGCGACAGCATTTGCCAACACGCGCGACACCCTTTGTTACGCCACGAATGACAACCAGCAGGCGACTTTGGGCGCGCTGCAAGCAGGGCATGCTGACCTTGCCGTTGTGGTGGGGGGGTACAACAGTTCCAACACGTCTCATTTGGTCGAATTGTGCGAGGAGAAAATGCCCACTTTTTTCATTCGAAATGAATTGGAGTTTCAATCCGATGGGTCGGTTCAACATTGTGATTGGCGCACGGGTGCCATACGGAAGACGATGGATCCTTGGCCAGAGGCAGGTGAATCGGATCCCGTTCCCACGATTTTGGTGACAAGCGGGGCATCTTGTCCGGATGCGTCAGTGGAGCGGGTGATTCAAGAGCTCCTCGCCCGTTATCCCGGTGGAAAACCTGTGGATGAAGTGTTGAAGGATTTTGAGACTTCTCTGGCGGTTTGAGTTCCGCTTCCGCAGTCCAAATCTTACCTTCGCTAACTATGGAAGCGCCCCGACTGCGAAGCATGTTCAGGAACGTACGAACCGAGCCCAAAAGGTTTGTGTTCAAATCAAGACATCTTCCCGACACCAAACAGGAGTGGGAAGAGCGGAAAAAACGGGTGGAACAGGAGGTCTGGGGAGCAGATGCAGATTCGGGTCCAGCATCCATTCGATTTCGAAGAGGTGGAAAGCCCATGGAAACGGCCGCGGAAGAGCGTCGATTGCGCAGGGAGTCCTCCATTCGCGACGCCCGCAAGGCGATGATTCGTGCCCTGATCATTGCCATTTTGTTGGTTTGGGCGGCTTGGGAAGGTTTGAAGTGGGTTGAAGCCAGTGATTTTGGTGGGGTATTGGATGCTTTGAAGGCCCGTTGATGGCCGGGGTGGTTGGAATTGAGTTTGAATTGAAACAGAACGAGGAAATCAGAACGGAGTGAACAGTGAACAAGAAACCGTGAAAACAACCGGGGTGATTGCACGATTGCCCGAACATGTGGCCAATCAGATTGCCGCGGGGGAGGTCATCCAAAGGCCAGCATCGGTGGTGAAAGAGCTCGTGGAGAATGCTGTGGATGCTGGAGGTCGCCGGATTGAGGTGATTGTCAAAGATGCAGGTCGTACGCTGATTCAAGTTGTGGATGATGGGGTCGGCATGCGGGAAGCGGATGCCCAATTGTGTTTTGAACGCCATGCAACGTCGAAACTGAAATCTGCGGACGATTTGTTTTGGATCGGTACGAAGGGTTTTCGAGGAGAAGCTCTCGCATCCATTGCTGCCATTGCACATGTGGAGTTGAGAACGCGGCAACGGGATGAGGAGTTGGGCATCCGCATGCGGGTGGAGGGTTCAGTTGCGGGCACTCCAGAGCTGGACCCCTCTGTGAAGCCCGGCACGTCCTTTTCCGTCAAAAACTTGTTCTACAACGTTCCGGCACGTCGAAATTTCTTGAAATCAGACGCAGTGGAGTTGCGGCATATCATCGATGAATTCACGCGCGTCGCCTTGGCACATCACAACATCTCCTTTCGGCTGATGCACAACGGGAGTGTGGTGTTTGATTTGTCCCCTGGGAGCCGCCGGCAGCGCATCGTGGCCGTTTTTGGACCCAAATACGATGAGCGTCTGGTGCCGGTGGAAGAAGAAACAGATGCAGTTCATATCGCAGGATTTGTAGGGAAACCGCAGTTCGCTCGCAAATCAAGAGGTGAACAATTTTTGTTCGTGAACAACCGATTCATCCGTCATGGGTTGCTGCACAAGGCCATCATGAATGCGTATGACGGTCTTTTGGATGGAAAGCACCATCCCCTCTATGTCTTGTTTTTGGAGGTGGATCCCTGCAAAGTGGATGTGAACATTCACCCCACGAAGGTGGAAGTGAAATTCGAAGAAGACCGGGTGATTTTCTCTATGCTCAAACCCGCTGTGCGCCGTGGACTTGGCCGGCATGCGGTTGCACCGGCTTTGGAATTTGATCAAGAGACTTCACTCAACATTTCCGAACAGCCGCCTGTCGAGGGCGTCCGAGCCCCAAAGGTTGCTGTGAACAAGGATTACAATCCATTTCACAAGCCAACCCGGCAACCGAGTTCCTCGGCAAAAGGAGTCTGGACAACGGCATTGCAGCAAGCTGCAGAGGATGCACATGGCGCATGGAGCACAGGTGGTGGAGTGAAATCGGAAAGTAGCCCTTCCGAAGGGCAGTCCACCATCTCCAGGGTTTCAGGAGGATTTGATGCCATAGAACCGGAAACCCAGCCCGTGGCTATCCAAGTCGAGGAGCGCCGACCTGTGATGAATTGGAGCAACAAGTACATTGTTACCTCCTTGCCTTCTGGTCTGTTTGTCATTCATGCACACCGGGCGCACACACGGGTGTTGTTTGAGGCTTATGTCCAAAAACTGGATAACGGTGTTCGACCCGTCTCCATCCAGCAGCTGTTGTTTCCAGAGTTTGTGGAATTGCCAAATGGTGATCGTGCGGTTTGCGAAGAATCCAGGTCTGTTCTGGCGCATTTCGGTTTGGAGTTTCAAATGGCAGATGGAGGCATTGAGGTGACGGGTGTTCCTTCGGGAGTGCAGGACGAACCAGCAGCTTTGGTTGAAGCCATATTGGAAGATGGCTTGGAACCTCCAGATCAAGTCACCCGGGAGGAATTGGTGGCAGCCCGGCTGGCCCGCATGATGGCCTACAAGTCCGGCAGGCGATTGACTGTTGAGGAAATGACCGACTTGGTGGATGCGTTGTTTGGCTGTTCGGAGCCAGGATTGGACCCTTTTGGGAGGCCTGTGATTGCTACCTTTGACGAGCAAGAGATTTTGAAAAAGCTTCATTGATGTTACAGCAAACACCTCATGTGGTTCGCAACCTGATCATCATCAACATCCTGTTCTACATTGGTTCGGGGTTGATTGGAGAAGGGGAGTCCATGCGCATGTTTGCCGGGACTTATCCGGGTTCTCCCTTTTTTAAGCCATGGCAAATCATCACCCACATGTTCATGCACGGTGGATTGGGGCACATCTTTTTCAACATGTTCGCTTTGTACATGTTCGGCAGCCAATTGGAGCGTTTGTGGGGGTCTCAGCGTTTCTTGAATTATTACCTGGTGAGTGGTTTGGGTGGGTTTTTGTTGCATGAGTTTTTCATTGGTTACGCCTTGTACCAGGATTACGGGTCGTTTTTTCCCGCCATTGATGCGTTGATTCCTGAAGGGGTTTCACCGTTGGATCGGGTCAGTTATATGGAGATTTTATATGGCCGTGTGGTTGGCGCTTCCGGTGCAGTTTTTGGCCTGCTGCTGGCGTTCGGAATGCTTTTTCCAAACACCCGTCTGATGTTGCTGTTTCCACCGATCCCCATCAAGGCGAAGTATTTTGTGTTTGGATACGGTGCCATAGAACTGTTGCTCGCGCTGCAAAATGCACAAGGTGATCGGGTGGCTCATTTTGCCCATTTGGGTGGCATGCTTTTTGGTTACTTTCTGCTCAAGCGATGGCAACAAGACCGTGGAAGCTTTTATTGAATTCGGATGGCATGGCCCGCCACTAACAGACGCGACAGATTCACATGGCGTTGATTGATGATTTCAAATCCAGTTGGCACAAAGGCGGCATGCTGATGCGGCTCATTTATGTCAATCTGGCAGCATTTGTTTTGATGTCCACCATTCGGTTGATTTTGCTCCTGGGGTTTGAGGGGGGGCTGGACAATCTCGTTCGAGCGGAAGCCATGGGTTTGGCCACAACTTGGCAACTGGATGTTCTGATGCAAAGGCCTTGGACTGTCCTGACTCACATGTTCGTGCACAATGATGTTTGGCACATCGCCATGAACATGTTGCTTCTTTGGTGGATGGGATCCTTGTTTGTCAGTCAGTTTGGTTCGCGAAAATTGCTGGCGACCTACCTGCTTGGGGGGGTCTCAGGTTGGGGCCTCTATGTGGTGGCTTCGAACATTTTTCCGGGATTGCAAACGGCGCTTTGGGCTTATGGGGCGAGTGCTGCGGTGATGGCCATCTTCACAGCGGCGGCCACACGGGAACCCGATCGGCCGATGGGGTTGTTGTTGATTGGCCCGGTGCCGCTGAAATATTTGGCCATCGGCTATGTGTTGTTGGACTACTTCGCGCTGAGCAATGGAGACAATACAGGCGGCAACCTGGCTCATTTGGGTGGAGCATTGTACGGTTTTGTTTTTGCGCGCCAGCATGCGAAGGGTGTGGAGTTGGGTGGAGGGTTTGAACGCTTTTTGGATGCGTTGGCCACCTGGGGTTCATCTTCCCGTCGCGGTTCCAAGGGGCGAAACCGCATGCATGCAGTTCAAGGAGGAGGGGGATGGTTCAAACGTCGAAAGTCGAAGGCCACTTCAACATCGCGCCCCAAATCCGATGACGAGTTCAATGCAGAAAAGAAGGCGAACACGGATCGGCTGAATGGAATCCTCGACAAAATATCTCAGCGGGGATATGACAGTTTGACTGCGGAAGAAAAGAGATTTTTGTTCGACGCTTCCAACAAAGGCTAACGGAGTTTGGACATGGGGAGGACTCCACAACGCAACAACAACCTCAGGACACGATGGGGGGGGTGGACAACTTTCCTGTTGGTGCCTGGAGGATTGGGCATGTTGCTGGCAAAGGCTTCGGTTTGGATCAGCCCGGAATCTTTTGTTGGCTTGGCACCGTTTGGATTGCTGTTTCCAGTTTTTGGGGTGCTCTTGGTGTCGGGCACTTTGATTCGACTCGCGGACGGTCATTGGAAGTCCCTGATGTTGCCGGTCGTGATTTGCATCCTTGTTTGGCCTGAGATTCAGGCCACTTGGGGGGGCTTGCAAGCTGCCAATCTACAAGCCACTTCTGAGGTGAATGTGGCGAAGGTGGTTTCATGGAATGTTCGTCAATTCAATCGGTATGGCTGGCTGGACGATTCAGAGGTGATGGCCAAGATTTTGAAGTGCATCCATGACGAGACCCCAGATGTGTTGTGTTTACAAGAGGCTTATGTTCGAACAGGATTCTTGACACGGCCTGAGTTGTGGTCTGCGTCGGGATCTGCGAATTGGCATCGAAATTTTGGCTCAGCTGGGGATCCATCTCAACATGTTGGACTGGCGACATTGACCCGTCATCCCATCCTGAAATCTGAAGATATGTGGTTTGATAACGATGCTTCCAGCAATGCTTGCATCGTCACGGATATCCTGATCCATAGCGATACCCTGCGGGTTTTCAATGTGCATTTCAGTTCCAATCGTTTCGATGAGGCTGATCTCGAAGCGGTTCGACGCGGACCGGATGCGGATGAAAGGGCGCGGGTCTGGGATCGATTGAAGGCCACTTGGATTCGGCGGGCATTGCAGGCCAGACAAGTTGTCGAGGCTGTAGAGGCCAGTCCTTACCCGGTGATTTTGGCCGGGGATTTCAACGATGGTCCGGTGTCCTATGCCACCCATCGGATTCGCAGGGTGCTGCGGGATGCGTTTTCTGTCGCGGGAACAGGCATGGGTTCCACTTATGTCGGACGGTTGCCCATGCTGCGCATTGATTACCTCATGGCCAGTCCGGAACTGGTGCCTGAGGAATTTCGAACGGTGGATGTGTCGCTGAGTGATCACCGGCCGATTGCGGCCACTTTTCGCTGGTAACTCTGACGGACTTGAAGGGCCTCCATCCCAGCGATGTTGAGGAAGATGAGCAGGAAGCCATAGACCAAATCATCGGCGGGCATGGAAAAAATACGCCAACCGGTGTTGTGGTTCGGGTCATACCAAACGATTTGGTCTGAAATGGCCTCTGCATGGTGATGGAGAAATGGATATTCCCAAAACGAAATGCCAGTCAAAACGCCGTTGGAGATGACAAAAGGCAATAGCAGGACGAAATACGCCATCCAAAACCGCCCCAGCCAAGCTGGGATGTAGATCAAGGCCCAAGTCAATGCCAATGCAGACAAACCTGCTGCCCATTGGATATAAAGATGCCCAGGATGGTGCACAACCAAGCCGATGCAAATCAACCAGCAAATAAACGTGATGGCGCCGGCCATATCAGCCAATAGGTTGCGCCGAATGTAGGCTTGGAGGGTGACATAAGTGAATGAACATGCGTAGGGAATGGTGATGAAAAAAAGCCACTCCTCGAGGGGCAAGCCAAAAAGACTGTAACCAATCAAATAAACGGGATTGAAGCCCCAAATGCCCATGTCTGTGAAAGCTACATCCCAGAGGATGAAACCGGCCATGACCGTCAAATTCACAGGAAAATGCGCCCTCCACCGGCTGGCGAAATGCACTTTTTTGTCAAAGCTCAAGAGGAGAGGTGGCAGAAGAACCAGGATATTGACAATCAAATAGAGGGGCATGGCACACAGTTCAGTTGGAGCGTTTTGCGGCCAAAGCTTGACGCGCTTCCTTCAAATATCGGGGCGGGACGTAAAGCATCCCGAAGCATTCGCCGTCTTCTTTCCCCAATTGTTTGTGGTGAACTTTGTGTGCTTTTCGAATGGCCATGAAGTAAGCATTCTCCGTTCTGCGAAACCAATGAAATCGCTGGTGAATAAAGACGTCGTGAATGAGGAAATAAGCCAATCCATAGAGTGAAATACCTACTCCAATCCAAAAACGAAAATCATTGGCCAAACTTCCACTGATGAAGCAATACGCACTCGGGACAGCAAAAATCAAGAAGAAGGCATCATTCTTCTCAAAAAACCCTGGCCCGTGGGTATGGTGATCTTCATGAAAGTACCACATCCATCCGTGCATGAGGTACTTGTGGGCCAGCCACGCCACCGCTTCCATGGTGACGAAAGTGACCAAAACAATTGAAGCAGGTAGCAAATACAAGGTCAGGGCGTCCATGGGAACAAGTTCAGCAAAATGAAGAAAACAGTGAATATGAGTAACAGGCGAGCCGCGAGGGATGTTCCTTGGCGTTGGCTCTCAGATTCTTTTTTGGGCGTGGGGGCAAAGGCCAAAAGCAGTGCAGCGACTGCCCACCAGCTGAGGTAATTGGACCAAGGTACTTCCCCTCCTGTTGTGTTCCAGGCCCACCACCCAGCGCGGATGGCCACAGGCTCGATGAGTCCGTCGAGTGCAGTCATGGCTGTGGCAGCGAGGAGAACACGCATCCATTTGGCCGGGAGTTGGAGCCAAGCGATTAACGACCAACTGCCCCAAAGCATCATCAGCCAAAGCAGACCCAAAAGCAAGGGCACACCTGCGACTTCCGGCCCCAACCCTTGACCATAGCTATACGACCCAAACAGCCAACCGGTCTGGACACCGATGACTTCAGAGAGAAACCCTGCAATGGGCGCTACAATCCACCACAAATGCCAATGCACGCGATTCAAGGTGATGACAATGAGGCCTGCGATGAGCAAATTCAGGCCGCTCAGGGGCAGCAAGTGTTCCCCCCAACCGAGGATGGTGCCAATGGCCCCCACCGCGTGCAAGATGACCAAAACGGCAAACGCCCATCGATGTGCGGTGGGTGTGGTCATGTGGCCATGGGTTTGATTTGTGAGTCCATATGTGCACATTCTGCGGCGATTTTTCCGCTCAGCAGACAAAGGGGGATGCCTCCACCGGGATGAACACTTCCACCACAAAAATACAGACCAGACAAATCCTTCGAGCGGTTGCGGTGGCGCAAAAAAGCAGAAAAGGCTGAGTTGGAACTGGCGCCATAGAGCGCACCTAACCACGAGGATGTTTTGCGTTCAATGTCACTTGGGCGCAAGATGTCCTCTTCTTCGATGTGCCGGATCAAGGAACCTGAGGCCAATTGAAGGGTTCGTTCAATTTTTCCGAGGACTTGTTGTTTCATCCGTTCCACCTCAATCGCCTCTTCGAAGCGTTCTGGTTGTGCCGAAACATTGATGAGAACGAACCAATTTTCACCTCCTTTTGGGGCATCTTCGGTGCGCAGTTTGGACGTGATGTTGATGTAAACCGTCGGGTCGTCTCCAGGCGTGCCGGTTTCTTTGATTCGGCGAAATTCTTGTTGGTAATCGCGACTGAACAAAATATTGTGCAGGTGCAATTCTGGAAAGGTCCGATTCACTCCCCAGTAGAAGATGAGACCGGAGGTGGATCGTTCTTGGCTCAAAATTCTTTCTGGTGCCGGCAAGTTGGGCAGCAGCTTTCGATAGGTGGGATGAACATCCGCATTGCTGATGATGCATTCCGCCTTGTGGATTTGTCCGGAGGTCAATTCGACACCTTGAACGCGGTTTCGGTGATGCAGAATGCGGGCAACAGGGGTGTTGAAGATGAATCGAACACCTGCGGCCTCCGCCAAACGATGCAAATGCTCGGTGATGCCATACATTCCGCGTTTCGGAAAGTGAGTTCCCATACCGTGTTCAAGGTGTGGGATGACATCCAACATAGCGGGTGCACGATAAGGATCAGAACCGTTGTACGTCGCATAGCGATCGAACAGTTGCACCAATTTTGGGTTTCCAGCCAATCGACGCCGGTTCAAACCATGGAGGGTGCCGAAAAGAGGCAGGCGAGGCAATGCCTTGAGCAATGGGGACCAGCCATTGCGTGGGCCGTGGCGCCAAACATCCATCAGCGGTTGTTCCAAAAACACCCCACGTGTGCCTTCGAAGTTGCGTTGACTGGCGCGCAAGTGTCGTTGGATGATGGATGGCGCAATGCCCATTTCTTTGGCGGCTTCTTCTGCAAATCGATGGGAATCCGCCCAAGCCACCAAGGAATTCCCGTCTTCCCAGAAGTAGTGGGTTGAGCGATCCAAAGTCTCCCATTCGAATTTTGGAAGTCGTGTGGCGTCCACGAAAGGAGAGGACCGGACCAATTGGTCCAATTCCATCAACAAATCAGGCCACGTGAACAGGGAAGGACCCCGGTCAAACCGATAAGGACCCACCCATTTCTCGCGCAATTTGCCGCCCGGGCCCTTTGCCGCTTCGAAAAGCGTCACTTGTTGTCCATCCATGGCCAAGCGAATGGCCGCCGCCATTCCCCCCACACCGCTGCCGATCACCACTGCAGACAAGGATGGTCTTTGGTGGGTTTTCATGGCGACCAGCGTTCCGCGACGGCTTCAAAACAAATTTTGAACCACGCGGTGAAATCATCTGGCGAGTTGGTCATCTCTTCCTGCAATTGGCTGAAAGAGATGTAGCGCCATGCCTCCACTTCATCGGGGTTGGGTTGAGGCTGGGCATCGGATTTACCGAAGAGGACATGATCCAATTCATGCTCGGTCAATCCCTTGTCCAATTCTTGGAAGTATATGAAGGTGAATTGGGAGACCAAATCTGTTTCCATGCCCATCTCCTCTTGCAAACGGCGGTGCGCCGCTTTCAAGACGGTTTCTCCCAAGCGGGGATGGCTACAACATGTGTTCGTCCACAACCCCCCCGAATGGTATTTCGATTTTGCACGTTTGTGAATCAGCAACTCGTTTTTGGCGTTGAAGACAAAAATGGAAAACGCTCGATGAAGAACCCCTTGCTCATGAGCGGCCATTTTTTCCATGGTCCCCAACTCACGATCTTCCTCATCGACCAGAATGACATGATCCTGTCCTGCTTCAGTCATGGGACAAAGGTGGTGACAGTTTTTTGTGCAAAGGCCTCAAATGCGGGGTTATTTTTCCAATAACCGGCCCTCAGGGCGTCTCGAATTTGAGCAAGATCTTCTTCGATGTTCTCATGGTAGCCCAGCAAGGTGGGGGCGTTCGATTGGACGCCGAGTCTGAGAAGCCGCAAATCGGGGTCTTGTGGCAGTTGAGCTATGGCATCTTCCAGCTGGGGTTGCCATTCATTGAATTTTTGCCAGGCTTCAATGGGATTCCACCCCAAACCGGCGTGAATCATGCCAGCCGCTGCAAGGTATCCTTGGATGCGGGCGTCAGTGGAGCACTGGGCTTCAATTTCGCGCATGTCCGAAAGGAACCCCTCCACCAAATTCTGATTTCTGAAATCCAAACACGTCTCGTGGTAGCGTTGGCGGCAAACGTCCAAGTCACAAGTTGATGGCACCGCTCCCAGCCCCAACAGGGCTGTCAAGCACAACATGCTGGCACCTCCCAAAGACCACATCAGAGCAAATTGAAACTGTGCCGGAGATACGAGCTCATCAGCAGAGTCGCCTTGCGCGTATTCGGAATCCGGATGCGCTCTTCCAAAATTCGCTCACTGGGAAGTGACCGGATTTTGGCAAACAATCGGGTGTAATAGATGTAAGCGACGTAGACGCCGAGACGGCTGTGGCGTGGCAATTGCAAAATCCCCTGATACGCGGCTTTGAAATCCTCATCGATTTCTTGTTCGATGGCTGATTTGGTGTCATCATCAAAATGGGCCAAATCAAAACCTGGAAAATAAGTCCGACCCATTTCCACGAAGTCGGCGTGCAAATCACGCAGAAAATTGATTTTCTGGAAGGCAGCCCCCAAACGCCGGGCGGAGGGGACCAGTTTTTCGTACATCCCTTGGTTCCCATCCACAAACACCCGCAGACACATCAGTCCCACCACCTCCGCTGATCCCACGATGTAAGCATCGAAACCATCTCGGTCGTAAGCTTCACGATCTAAATCCCATTCCATACTGCGCAAGAACAAATCCACATGTTCCTTGTCGATGCCATAGCGGTGGTAGGTCTGCTGGAAGGCATGGAGGATGGGATTCAAACTGATGCGATCTTCCAGCGCTCGGTAAGTGTCCTTTTTGAATTCATCGAAAAGACGCCGCTTGTCGAAGTCGTGAAAGGTGTCCACAATTTCATCGGCGAATCGAACAAAACCATAAATCGCGTAAATGGGTTGACGCAGCGTGGGGCCCAGGAATTGAATCCCCATGGAGAATGAAGTGCTATAGGCTTTTGTGGTCCGAACGCTGCATTCGTTGCAGACGCGGTCATAGAGTTGCATTCCGGTCATGGCTGGCATATTAACCGACGGAAGCCGTCTCGGGTTCAACGGATGGCACTCTTTTTCTTGCTTTGCGGAGGTATTCTGAAGCCTCCCGCGCTGCCACCTCTCCACTGATGATGCTGGGTGGAACCCCCGGTCCAGGGGTCGTGAGTTGCCCGGCAAAGAACAGGCCGGGCAGCTTGCTCCGCATTTTGGGCTTCATGAACGCTGTTTGACGGAGGGTATTGGCCAATCCGTATGCGTTTCCCTTGAAAGCACTGTAATCAGTGATGAATTCTTCATGGGCAAAACTTCTCTTGTACAAAACGTGTGGCCGGATGTCGACCCCGGTGAATGCTGCCAATCGATCGCACATCTCACCGAAGTATCGACTTCGAATGCCCTCTTCATCGGCCAAGCCTGGAGCCAAGGGGATCAAGAAAAAGAGATTTTCATGTCCTTCTGGGGCCACGGAAGGATCTGTTTTGGAGGGTGCGCTGACATAAAACAGCGGATTGTCGGGCCAAGTTTGGGTGTCATAAATCGTGGCGGCATGTGGACCAAATGGGGAATCGAAAAACAGGTTGTGATGGGTCAATCCCGGCACCTTTCGGTCCAAGCCCACATAAAAAAGCAGTGAGCTGGGAGACATGGTTCGGTTTTCCCAGTAATCCGCGGTGTAACGTCGCCATTTTTCGGGAAGCAGATGTTGTTCCACATGGTGATAATCCGCAGCGGCCACGACCACATCGGCTTCCCATATTTTCCCAGAGGCCGTCCGAACGCCTGTGACTTGGTCTGAGGAGGCCTCGATATGTTCAACGATTTGACTGCAATGAAACTGAACCCCCTTCATCTCAGCTACGCGAACCATGGCGCGCACAATTTCATGCATTCCTCCCATGGGGTACCAAGTTCCCAAGCGGCTATCTGCATAGTTCATGAGGCTGTACAGCGCCGGTGTTTTTTCCGGTTTTGCACCGAGAAACAGCACAGGGAATTCCATGAGCTGCAGCAGCTTTGGGTGGGAGAAGTATTTTTTTGCGTGATCGGTAAAAGAGGTGAACAAAGTAAGTTGAGTGGCATCTTTCAAGGTGGACCACTGTGCGAACTCCATGACACTGTGAGCCGTCCGTTGCACAAATGACCCCATGCCGATTTCGTATTTGCGTCGGGCCTCTTCCATGAAAAGGCTCAATTGAGCACCCGCTCCGGACTCAATGGATTCAAATAAGGCCTGTTGCTCTTCAAAACTGGCAGGAATGACCACGGGGCCATCTTCAAAAAAAACTTGATAGCTGGGATCAAGCCTTTTCAAATCCAATTCTTCGTGAACATCTGAGCCGTATCGTTTGAAATAGGCCTCAAAAACATCCGGCATCCAATACCAACTGGGGCCCATATCAAATTTGAATCCGTTGCGTTCGAACACCCGAGCACGGCCGCCGGGAAGTTCATGACGCTCCAAAACATGGACATCCAGCCCACGGTCGGCCATGGCAGTTGCTGCCGCAATGCCAGCAAAACCAGCGCCGATGACCAATGCTTGACCTGGGGTACGTTCAGTCGAGGAATGAGAAGTCATATTTCAGGAACAAGATGCACATTTTAATTGTTCAAATTGCATAAAATCGGGTATGAGTTTTAAGAAAAGCGAGTTTATTTTGTAGCATGGCGGGAACAAAAGTAGATGTGTGTGCTTTCGGTGCGCATCCAGATGACGTGGAATTGTCAGCTGGTGGCACCTTGGCGAAGCTCGCTGAATCAGGCGCCAAGACAGCGATTGTGGATTTGACCCAAGGGGAATTGGGTACCCGGGGGTCGGCAACTTTGAGACTGGAAGAAGCACAGACTTCGGCTCAAATTTTGGGGCTTTCACACCGAGAAAATTTGCAAATGGCCGACGGTTTCTTTTCGGTTGATGAGCGCCACCTCAAAACCATCATCGAAGTGATTCGGCGGTTGCGACCGGAGATTGTCTTGGCGAATTCGTTGGATGACAGGCATCCAGACCACGGACGTGGAGCCGAATTGGTTTCACGTGCCTGTTTCCTCAGTGGATTGCGCAAAATTGACACTTTGGATAAGCACACGAATATGCCGCAGGAGGCTTGGCGCCCTCGAGCCGTATGGCATTACATCCAAGACCGTTGGCGGGAACCAGATTTTGTCGTGGACATCGCTGGTTTTGAAAGGGTAAAGGAACGTGCAATTTTGGCTTTTAAGTCTCAATTTCACAACGCGGAAAAGCCGAATGATGAGGAACCAGCAACCCCCATCAGTTCACCAGAATTTCTTGAAACAGTCAAGGGCCGGTCTCTGGCCATGGGCCGTTTGGCCGGATTGCACTTGGGGGAAGGATTCGAAGGTCAGCGACCTCCAGCTGTCGATGATTTGCGTTCACTGTTGTGAAGAGCGGCTGAAGAGCCAGGGGAGCAGACGGATTTTTTCTGTTTGGGCCAATCCCAATCCCAACCCCAATAACTGAATCCCCCCCGCGAGACTCGCGACTATTGCCGCACCCGAAACGCCGAATTCTGCAATCCCTACAGGTGCCAATGCACACAACAACACGAATCCGGCACCGGATGACCAGGCATTCCATTTGTGTCCACCAACGCCGCTTAAATGGTGTGCCCAGACGCTGCAAACGGCCCCGGTGAGCATCAAAGGAAAAAGTGCCCGAAGTACGTTAGCAATCCCTGGAAATCCGAAGATGGCCAAGTACACCTTGTCCGGCAGTCCTGCGGCGATCAGAGACAAAGGCAAAGTCACCCAAATGCTCCAACGGGTGAACTTCAAGGTCAGGGCCAGGCGCTCCTCTTGTTCTTCGTGCATACTTGCGACTCGGCTGTGCAGGACAGGAGCGAGTCCTCGGCTGAAAGCCCAAATGGCCTCTACACCATAATACGCCACTGAATACACACCAGCACCGGAAAGTCCAATGCCTCCTGTCCTTTCCAGGATGGAAATGTTCGCCCGGTTTGTCCACATTTGCAAGAGACCCCCTGATGCCGACAATCGGCCATAGGACCAGAGCAATTGCCAGAGATCAGAAGAGAGCCGAAATCGGGGTCTCCCCAAAGTTCGAAACACCTTGCATGAGGTCATGAGTGTGAGGACAAGCGTGACTTCCAGACACATCACCCAGGCATCTACCATTTGCCAGCCCACCCCATAAAAGCAGGTGGCGAGGAACAAAGCGAGGAGCGTTGTTTGGCCTGCGGTCACCGCATTGTACAAGGCCACACGGTTCACAGCCAGGGCCAATTGCGCATGAAAAATGATGAGTCCTTGGACGAATCCCGCTACTGCAATTTCGATTGCCCAGTAGACGGGAAGCCATTCTGTGATGTATCCGAGGATGCCCACTGCTGTGGCAACTCCTGCGAGCCAAAGGACACCAGGCCACCAGGCATCTCGCAAATCGATTCGCTGTTGCAAGTAGACAACAGCCCCACCCGCGATGAAGGCACCTGCTGACGAAATGGTCAATACACCCAAGCTGAACAACGCGACAAATCCCTGTCCTTCAGGGCCCAGGATTCGGGCATTCATCCAAATGATGGCTGCTGAAGCCAAAAGCAAGGCCAATCGAGACCCTGTCGAATGTCCGACATCGCTTCGAATCGAAGTGATTTTGGCGTTCATCATGCGGTGCAGTTGAGGTAAACGTCGTTGTATTCACGCCCGACGGCTTCTTCACTGAAGCAATCCAAGGCCAAGGTTCGCATGGCTTCTCGGTTCCAAACTTGTCCGAATGCATCCAACATGGCCCGTCTTAAGTCGTCGATTGTGGCGGATTTGTCCAGCAAAATGCCGCGATCTGGGCGGGAAGAAAGCACTTCTCCGATGCCGCCAACCGCTGGAGCGATGACGGGCAATCCACTGGCCCAAGCTTCCGGCAAAACACAAGGAAAGTTCTCGTAACGGCTGAACAAAACGAAAGCAAAAGCCCGACGCATCTCCTCTGAAACTGCGACAGAATCTAGGCCGCCTTTGAAAACGACCGATGCTTCGATGCCCAATCGTTGCGCGGTGGATCGGTGATGCTCGGTCTCCTGTTGACCCACCAGAACAAACTGAGTGCCTTCAGGTAGATTTGGAAGTGCATGGGCGAAAGCTTCCAGCATGCCCGATACATTTTTTTGGGCATCGAGCATGGAGCTGACATGCAATAGGTTCTGGCGCAGATGCGTCTTTTTTGTGGGTGGACAAAACCGACGGACATCGACAACATTGGGGATGACTTGCTGCTGGCCTTTCATCCCAAACCGCTTCATCCCCCTACCCAAATCGGCACTGACCGGACAAAGGACAGCCGCGCGCCGGGCAGTCTTCAGCATGGCTTGCTTTTGCCATATCGGAATGTTTCGTGCTGAATGCCCTCCACTCAGTCCGGTCCAGTGTTCTGAAATCACCAAGGGGATTCCATATCGATTCGCCAATTTTCGTGCGGCTGTGCCAGCAGGGTAGGTCACATGCAGATGAATCAAATCGGGCGGATGGCCCTCCTCAGCTATCCATCGATTGGCCGCCTGGATCAAAGCGCTTGAGCTTCGCCAAACCACCGGTGGTCGTTCGGCCACGAAAGTCCGGAGCACGGTGAGGACGCTCGACCGAATCACCTCATCACTCCGCTCTGTCGAACCGATCAGTCCTCGGTGTTCAGAATCAGATGGAACTGGGATGGCTGCAAGAACCAAGGCATTTTGTTGTGCGCTGGCGGTGATGGCCCGGATGTGCCGTTCAATGAAGTTGCCCAAGGAACCGTGCAGTACGCTCGGATACCAACTCGCCACGTGAATCACCCGCATGGCATGGCTCGACGATGGGCTGTTTGCATTCATGATTCTCTGCCAAAGATGACCCAACGGCTTCAAAAACAGAAAAGTTGTGGCAGGGGCGTGAGATTTTTTCGAATCCCATTATCTTTGCGCTCCCTTTGGGAAAAACGGTGGCTATAGCTCAGTTGGTTAGAGCACTGGATTGTGGTTCCAGGGGTCGTGGGTTCAAATCCCATTAGTCACCCAATCGAAACCCTGCGTCGCATGACGCGGGGTTTTTCTTTTTGGCACCATTCCTGTGAATCCATCCAGGAGGTGAGGGAGGTATGGAGTCGTGAGACCGTTGCTTCGGTGAAAATGCATTTGGTCCTAAATGAATCAAAACATCGATAAACGTCAAAATAAAATCGTTGAGCAAAGATTATTGGAAAAGAATTCGTATATTAGAGCGACCTATTTACCAAACGTCTACTTCCAAAACCCACCCCTATGAAGGTGCTAAACTGCCTATGCGCGGGCTTGACCTTTGTGGCTGCCACCAGTGCTTTTATGCCTGAGGCGAATGCCCAAGTCACTGGCCTGTACATTGAACCCGTCGGAGCTCACACCGGCACGGTCGGAACGTCCGATCTCACCGGTCACACGACTTACCGGCTGTATGCCACATTGACATCCCCAACAGATTTGGTCCAAGCCGTCTTTGGCAGCGCCGAACTTCCACTGGAGATTGCGACCACAACTCAATTTTGGCAATCACCCATTGCCAGTTCGGCCTTTGCCACGGGCATCAATTCCACTTTTCTCTCTGTCTTTCCAGAACTGGCTTATGACAGCTGGTTCACGGTTGGATTGGATTCAGCACCTCAGGCAGGTGAGGAAGGAGAGGAACCCATCAGTTCCATTGGAATGAGCACCGAATTGGGTGTATTTGAAGCGGGATCAGATTTCTTGCTCAACTCTGAAGTTGGTGGCAGTTATTATGCTTTGCCGGGTGCGACAAATGGCACTGCAGGCGATGATTTGGAAGTGCTTTTGGGCCAATTCACCACCACGGGACAAATTACAGGCACCTTTAACATGCAGGTGTTTATCGAGGGCAATCCAGCCAATGTTCAATTGGCCACAGAGAGCTTTGAATCTCCTGCGGTGATCGCTGGTTGTACAGAACCTACAGCCTGCAATTTTGATCCTTCGGCAGCCGTGAACGATGACAGTTGTGAATTCCCAATGCCTGGGCGGGATTGCGATGGCAATTGCCTCGCAGACGCCGATGGTGACGACATTTGTGATGCCGATGAAATCCCAGGGTGTCTGGATGTTGCGGCATGCAATTTCAACCCGGAGGCTACCGACGATGCGCCCGAAACATGCGAATTCGCAGAGGATCAATACGATTGTGACGGGAATTGTCTGGTGGATTCTGACGGGGATGGCATTTGTGACGCCTTCGAAGTTCCTGGCTGTACAGATGAATCCGCTTGCAACTACAATGCTGCAGCGACAGATGAAGACGGCACATGTGCATTCCCAGCGGCGGAATATGATTGCAATGGCAATTGCCTCGCCGATGAAGATCAAGATGGCATTTGCGATGCCTTTGAAGTGCCCGGATGTACCAATTCAGATGCAATAAATTACGACCCAGCGGCCACGGACGATGACGGCTCGTGTCTGCTGGATGGTGAAGACTTTTGCGGCTTCGGCACCGTTTGGGATTCCGCGTCCAACACTTGTGTTTGGGACGGGGAAACCGGCGCCGAGCCCACTTGCCAGGCTGACTTCACCGAGGACGGTTTGATTTCGATCGCCGACCTCTTGGAATGGTTGCCATTCTATGGGCAATCCTGTGACTGATCACCGGTTACAGGCTGCCTTGGATTGAATGGCCAACCCTTCCCTTCGATTGAAAAAACTGTACTTGACTGTTAATGGAGGCCCTTGTCACTGAGATATCGCTCAGCGTCAAGGGCCGCCATGCATCCGGTCCCTGCTGCCGTGACCGCCTGGCGATACACTTTGTCTGCAGCATCACCACTGACAAACACCCCTTCTCGATTGGTTTTGGCCGTTCCCGGCTGGGCATAGGTGATGTAGCCTTGATCATCCAAATCAATCCAATTGCGGAAGACGTCCGTGTTGGGCTTGTGACCGATGGCCACAAAGAATCCGGTGCATGAAATCACCTCTTCCGCTCCGGTGATGTTGTTTTTGACCCGCGCTCCTTCTACGCCATGTTCACCCAAAACTTCCAGGGTCTCGGTGTTCCAGCGGATCTCGATATTCTCTGTGTTTTTCACCCGGTGCTGCATGGCCATCGAGGCCCGCATTTCGTCGCGACGAACCAGCATGGTGACTTTGGTGCAGAGTTTGGCCAAGTAAGACGCCTCTTCACAAGCGGTGTCTCCGGCTCCGACAATCACAACCTCTTGATTGCGGTAGAAAAAGCCGTCACAAACCGCGCAGGCGCTCACACCTCCGCCCATGTCCCGAAGGCGCAATTCACTTTCCAGACCGAGCCATTTGGCTGAAGCGCCAGTGGAAATGATGACGCTGTCCGCATGAATTTCTTGTCGGCTGTCCCCCTCACCTACAAAAACTTTGTGAACGGGTCCTTCAAAATTGACTTCCGTCACCCAGCCAGTGCGGACATCTGTGTCGAATCGTTTGGCTTGGGCTTCAAGGTCTTGCATCATTTGTGGACCATTGATTCCTTCTGGATAACCGGGGAAATTGTCTACATCCGTGGTTTCTGTGAGTTGTCCGCCTGGCTGCATGCCCTGGTACATCACGGGTTTGAGGTCAGCGCGAGCGGCATATATGGCAGCGGTGTATCCCGCAGGTCCCGATCCGATGATCAGGCATTTGACGTGTTCAGGTGTCGTACTCATGACGGCAAAGATAACCCCGGCTCGGGCATCGAGAAGACATCTCAGGCGGGGCAATTTTCAACTTGAATCTGCCAGGACTTCAATCTGCCAATCCCTGATCCAGGCGCAACCATGCGTTCCAGAGTACATCCTCTGGCGGCGGTGCGAAAATGCGCATGGGTTCTTTTCGTACGGGGTGGATGAAGTCGATGCGCCGGGCGTGCAGGTGTATGGAGGCGTTGTCATTTGTGCGCTTGGCACCGTACTTGATGTCGCCTTTGATGGGCGCGCCAAGGCTGGACAAGGTGGAACGAATTTGATGGTGGCGCCCGGTTTTGGGCCGTACTTCTACAAATGAATAGTGGTCGCTCCCCCCGAGCACTTCATAGGTCAGTTCCGATTCCTTTCGTCCTTTGCCAGGTTCGGAATGCGCAAAACTCTTGTTGAGCCGTTCATTTTTGGCCAAATAATTGATTACCCTTCCTGCAGCAGGAATGGGGGCCGGTCGGACGACCGCCCAATACGTTTTCTGAACCTCGCGAATGCGAAATGAGTTGGTCAAGCGACTCAGGGCTTTCGAGGTTTTGGCATACAGAATCACCCCACTAACGGGTCGGTCGAGTCGATGAACTGTTCCGATGAAGGCTGCACCTGGCTTGTTGTATTTGTGCTTGACATATTGTCCAACAACTTGGCAAAGGCTATCATCTCCGGTGTGATCGGCCTGAACGATGTCGCTGCTTCGCTTGTTCACCGCGATGAGATGATTGTCTTCGTAGAGCACCTGGAGATTGTCCGGAGTGCTCATGACAATGGGGGCTTTGGGCCTTTTTAACCAATCCCGGCCTGCGCTGCTTGTCCTCCGGTCAGTATTGCTCATCCTCGCTGGGAAAATCAGTGCTTCGAACATCGCGAACGTACTGGCTGATGGCGCTGGACATTTGGTCTCCCATGTCCAAGTACCGTCGCAAAAACCGCGGACTGAACGCCTGAGTGATGCCCAACATGTCATGCAACACGAGGACTTGCCCGTCGCATGCTGCACCGGCGCCGATGCCGATGGTGGGCACAGGAACAGCCCGGCTAACCTCGCCGGCCAACTGGGCTGGAATTTTCTCAAATACGATGGAAAAACAACCTGTTTCCGCGAGCATCATGGCATCTTCGCGCAGCTGTTGGGCTTCGGCCTCAGCTTTCGCTCGCACGGTATATGTACCAAATTTGTAAATGGACTGTGGCGTCAATCCCAGATGCCCCATGACCGGTATGCCGGCCGTCAAAATGCGCTCAACACTCTCTTTGACTTCTCGACCTCCTTCGAGCTTGACGGCGTGTGCACCACTTTCCTTCATGATGCGGACGGCGCTGTTCAACGCTTCTTTAGAGTTGCCTTGGTAAGTGCCGAATGGCAAATCCACCACAACGAGCGCCCGCTTGGCAGCCCGGACCACCGATGAGGCATGATAAATCATCTGGTCCAGTGTGATGGGGAGGGTGGTTTCGTGTCCTGCCATGACATTTGAGGCACTGTCACCCACCAAAATCACGTCAACACCGGCTTGGTCAACGATGGTGGCCATGGAATAATCATAGGCCGTGAGCATGGCAATTTTTTCGCCATTTTGCTTCATGTCGTGCAGCACTTGAGTTGTGATGCGCTTGGCTTCTCTGTGGACTGACATGCCCACGAAGGTAAGGCTGGCAGGCGAATTCACCTCGCGCCACACCCCGCCATGCAAGCTCGGAATGTGAAATTCAACCGTGGACCCTTCACTCGAGTGCGCTTGGGCAAGGCATGTTCAAAATCTGTTTGCAGATTTCGCATGAACAACAGGTCTCCATGGGCGAGGTTGACGGTGAAGGCATCTTTACTAGCGCGGTGGCGGATTTTGAAGTCACGAGACTCACCCAAGCTCACGCTGGCAATGAACCGCCGGTCCATTTCAGGTTCATTGTCGCGGTGCCAACCCATGTGGTCCTGTCCATTCCGGTACAAATTCAGCAAAACGGAATTGAAATGGTCATCGGAAACCACGTTCCCCCATGGGTTTTGGGTTAGAATTCCTTGTATTTGTCGGGCCATGTGGCTGAGTTCAGGCGTCAAGGGCTGACCAGGCCATTGCACCGAACTGTATCGATAGGCCGGCCCGAACCAAGCTGTTTGGCGGGGTTCCAAATGCCATTTCCCAAACATCTGAATGGAATTCACCTGCCATGACACGCGCTCCTGCCAATTTGAAAGGGATTCGTGGGCGAATTCTCGTTTGGCGAGATATACCCCCGCATCATCTTTTTCGAAAATCACATCCATCCCGTCTGAATCACCCAGAACATGTAGACGACATAGAGCCCAAACATGATCAGGCCTTTCCATCGTGTGATCAAGCGCTTGTGCAACATCAGGGGAAGCAAGAGAGCGGCAATTCCGACCATCCACCACACATCGAATTGCATGGCTTCGGCGGTCACGTCGACTGGATGGACTACTGCCGTTAAGCCAAGGGCCAGAAGGATATTGAAAATGTTGGATCCAACCAAATTGCCCAATGCCAAATCGGATTCTCCTTTCATGGCTGCGGCGCCCGAAGCTACCAATTCGGGAACCGAGGTGCCAAATGCCACGACACTGACCCCCACAATGTGATCGGAGACACCCGCGGACAGGGCCAATTCCCGTGCACCTGCGATGAACCATTCGGCGCCATAACTCAAGCCCACAGAACCCAGCACGATGAGGGTGCCCAGCAAAGCGAAAGAACGATGGGCGAATGCGTCGAATTCTTCGCCGTCGTCATCTGGCTCCTCGGTTTGGCGCGCAGCAACGCTGCGGCGATAGAAAAAACCCAGAAGCATCAGCACACCGCAGAGCAACACCACCCCCTCAATGGCTGAAAAAACATGATCCCATCCCATGACGACAAAGGCCAGCGTCGAGGCCATCATCACGGGCCAATCCGACCGAATCAATGAGCGGTCCACGGCAACTGGGTGAATCCAGGCCGTCACGCCCAAAATCAAGGCGAGATTCGCAATGTTAGATCCAATAACATTCCCAACGGCGAGACCTGGATGGCCATCCAAAGCTGCACGGACGGAGGCGAAAACTTCGGGTGCAGAGGTGCCCAAAGAGACGATGGTGAGGCCGACAATCACAGGAGGAATGTGGGCCTTGATGGCCAATCCAGCGGCATTTCGCACCAGGATTTCTCCCCCCAAAACCAGAACGGCCAAGCCGCCGATCAACAAGACAAAGGCCATCACTCGGTGTGGGTTTCGGGTGTAGAGGAATCTTCGTCCTTCTGGGCATCTGATGGGGTCGATTTGGTGCTTTGTGCGGGCTTTCGCCTGCGGGGTTGGGCATCGGTGGCGAGGATTTCTCGTTGAATTTCATCTGTGGCGGATCGAAATTGGCGCACAGCCGAACCCAATGAACGGGCCAGACTCGGCATGCCCTTCGCCCCGAACAGGAGAAGATAGATCATGAGGATAAAGATGATTTCCGTCGTGCCCATCGTTGCAACAAAGGTACTCCAACAGTTTGGCTTGGCGGGAGAAGACATGAAGCTTCACACTTAACTTTCGAACATGAATTTCAAATGCCCAAACCGCCGAATTGTCCAGTCCATGCTCTTGGGCATCGGATGGCTGATTTCCATGGATGCGATGTTTGCGCAAACCACCGCTTGGCAGCAAGAGGTCAATCATGAGATTGAGGTTTCGCTCGATGATGAACGGCATATGCTGCATGGAGGGATTCGAACGGAGTACCGCAACAACAGCTCAGATACATTGGATTTTTTGTGGATTCATGTTTGGCCGAATGCCTATGCAAATGGCCAGACTGCCCTTGCCAAACAACAACTCAGACAAGGCAATTCCATTCTGTTTTGGGCCATGCAAAGGGACTTGGGAGGTGTGGATTCTTTGGCCTTTCAAGTGGAGAACCAGCCGGCGGCTTGGTCATTTCACCCGGAGCATTTGGACATCGTGCGGTTGGAATTGCCGGATCCTCTGCTGCCTGGAGAACGGTTGGTATACAGCACACCCTTCCGGGTGAAACTGCCCAGTGGTCGAATTTCTCGATTGGGACACATTGGGAAGAGTTATCAAATCACGCAATGGTATCCCAAGCCAGCTGTTTATGATGATTCAGGTTGGCATGAGATGCCTTACCTCAATCAAGGTGAATTTTACTCGGAATATGGTTCGTTTGATGTGACGTTGCATTTGCCCGCGTCCTACACCGTGGGTGCGACTGGCGATTTTGTAGCAGGTGCTGCAGACAATGCGGCCGAAGCGCAACGCTTGGACGCCATCGATGCGTGGACCCGCAGACAACTGAAACAAGATGATCCAGAAGTCATTTTGGATGAATTCCCCGGAAAGGCGCAGGATGGCGCATGGAAAACCCTCCGTTATCATCAGACGGACGTGCACGATTTCGCGTGGTTCGCAGACGCCAGTTGGTGGGTTTTAAAAGACAGTGTCATCTTGGAACGAAGCGGCCGCCAAGTCACCACATGGGCCATGTTCACACCAGAAGCGTGGCCCCTTTGGCAAGAAGCTTCAACGTATCTGGGGGATGCCACAAGGGTCTACAGCCGTTGGATTGGAGATTATCCATATCAACAGGTGACAGCGGTGGATGGCACCATCAGTGCAGGAGGGGGGATGGAGTATCCCAATGTCACCGTGATTGGCAGTTCATCATCCGATTTGGAACTTGAAACGGTGATTGTGCATGAAGTGGGTCACAATTGGTTCTATGGCATTCTGGGATCCAATGAACGGGCTTCGGCCTGGATGGACGAGGGCATCAATTCATACTACGAGACCCGTTACTTTGAATGGAAATATGGGGATTCACTGGGTTTGGTGGGTTTTTCGCAAGCGCCCATTGTCAGCAAGTTGGACTTGCAGAATTTGCCGTACAGCAAGCGCGATCAGCTGGCTTATTTGTTGACCACCCAAATGGGAATTGATCAACCCATGGAATGCCACTCAGATGACTATGTGGGTTTGAATTATGGCACAGTGGTTTACAAGAAATCGGCAGCGGCTTTTCAATGGTTGGCGTCTTTTCTCGGAATCCCGCGTTTTGATGAAGGCATGCAATTCTATTTCGATCAATGGAAATTCCGTCATCCCCAACCGGATGATTTGCATGAAGCCATGGCGATTTCATCCGGAGCGGAATTGAATTGGTTTTTCGATGACTTGGTGCCCACCACGGCGCAATATGATGTTTCACTGAAACAGGCCCGAATTGTGGAAAAGGAGGGTGACAAATCATTGCATGTGAAGTTGAAGAGTTTGGGTGGTTTATCAGCCCCGGTGGACATTGGGTTGCGAACGGCCTCGGATTCTACGTGGACACGATTGGGCTGGACGCTTCCATGGAATGCGGAGGGCGGAAGTCAAACATTGCACATCCCGCTGACGGGGCAAGATGCAACAACGGAATGGGATTGGATTCGACTGGATCCAACCGAATCCACCTTGGAAGTCAACCGAACGAATGACACAAGACGCCTGCATGGGGTTGCCCGCCAAGTTGAGCCTCTGCGCTTTCGCTTTTTGACACGCATAGAGGATTCGGATTTCACGCAGGTTTTTTGGTCTCCGGTTGTTGGGGCGAATGCCCGGGATGGATGGATGCTGGGCATGGCGTTTCACAATTCTACTTTGCCTTTGCGGAATCGAGAGTGGCTGTTCATGCCGATGTATGGGTTCCAATCGAAAAATGTGACAGGAGTCGCCCGATGGGGCTTTCGGCTACATCCCAGCTGGCATCTGAACATCGAGACCAGTCGATTTGGGTCCAAAGCCACCGAAGGATTGTTCCACATCAACTATCGAAATGAATTTCGTTTGCGTGGAAGACTCAACGAAAACCCAACTTCGGCTTGGTCTTCTCATCTGAATTTTTCCTTGCTGGATCTCAGGAGGATTGTGGATGGGAACGATGATGACACGGCTCCACTCATTCCGATGGCTGATGACCAAAGACAAGCGGCATCTCTTCAGTGGGACATTCGACAACGACAAGGCATACAGACGCAACGGATTCAATTGGGTGTTCGAGTCGCTGGGGGCTTGGCTTCTTTGAACCCATCTGCATCCTTCGCCAAACCCACGTCTTTGTTGGCGTCCTTCGAACGAACTCAACACCAGTTCACTTGGACACACCAGTACCGAAAAGTTTTCAATCAGGATGAAGACACCTGGGGGTTGCGGGCTTTTTTGGGATATTCAGGCACATCGGATGGTCAACCCGCTCAGAATTTGCTCCCATTGTCCGGAACGGGGATTGGTGCCAGTCACGATTACTTGATGGATGGTTTCTTCACCCATCGCGAAGAGTCTTTTGCATCTGCAGCGAATGAAGGTTGGTTGGGGAATTTGCAAGGCGGGGTTTATGGCACCCGGGTGACGACGGCATCACCTTTGGTTCGTACTGGCTTTATGGCATCCGCTCGTTTGGACTGCGCGCTTTCTGTTTTCGGTCTTTCCGCTTACGTGGGTGGGGTTTGGCGCCAGGTGGATTTGGGTGATTCCGTTTTGAAAGATGGACATTGGGCCATGGGACTGCTCTGGCCGGCAGCTGACGGAGATGTTGAGATTGGAATCCCTTTGTGGGTCATGGAAGCTGGGCAGCGTCGAGAAAATCCTTGGCAAGCCATTTCGGTGGTTCTGAACCTCCGAAATTTGAGCCCATTTCGTGCTGCTCGTCAGGTCTTGCAAAACCAAAATTGAAACCCAACGAAAATCAAAAGGGTTTCCCTGAATGATGTCAAGGAAACCCTTTCAAACGGCTCTTTGAGCCTGTTCAGTAGGTTAAGCGTTCAATTTCTTCGACATGTCCAAGACGCTTGGTGTCGCAATGAAAATCGAGCTGTAAGTACCCACAATCACACCGATCATCAATGCGAAAATGAAGCCTTTGATGTTGTCTCCACCGAACAGGAAGATGGTCAACAACACGACAAACGTAGACAAGGACGTGTTGATGGTTCGGCTCAACGTGCTGTTCAAAGCGTTGTTCATGACTTGTTCGTCGGAATGCTTGCTGCCGAAAAGTCGGACGTACTCACGAATCCGGTCAAAAACAACCACGGTGTCGTTGATGGAGTAACCAATGACCGTTAGAATCGCGGCGATAAAGGCTTGGTCAATTTCCATCGTGAAGGGAAGGATGCCCCAGAAAATGCTGAAGAAACTCAGTACAATGAGGACATCGTGAACCATGGCAATCAAAGCCCCCAATCCATACTGCCACTTCCGGAACCGGAAGAAGATGTAAAAGAAGATGATGATGAGAGAGAACACAGTGGCATTTTTGGCGCCATCGCGGAAGTCATCTGAGATGGTTGGGTCCACTTTGTTGTATTGCACAACATCGTATCCGATGCCCACAGTAGCCAAACCATCAGCCAGTGCCTGTTGGATGGCTTCGTCTTGGTTTTCCGCATCGCTGTTGATCATGAAGTTGGTCATGATCCGCAGGCTGTTCTCATTGTCACGGGTTTGGACCACGGGGTTACCGGGGGTACCGTCTTCGGTGAAAGCCACGGACAAGGCATCACGAACGTCTTGGGCATCTATGGCCTGTTCAAAATTCACATCAAACGTGCTTCCGCCTGAGAATTCAACACCATAATTCAATCCACGCGTGACCAACGAGCCAACGCCGAGCAGAATGACCACCGCGCTCAGCGCGTAAAAGCGCTTCCGCTTGCCCACAAAGTCCACAGCCAAATTGGTGAACCAATTCTTGGTGGTTTCGGTGTAAAAGCTGATGGGTTTTTTGTTCTCCAAACGCGAGAAGAACACCAAGCGGGTAATCACAATGGCACTGAACAGTGAAGTGAAAATACCAATGATCAAGGTGGTTGCAAATCCGCGAATGGCACCGGAACCGAAGCTGTAAAGAACGAATGCTGTCAGCAAGGTGGTTAGGTTCGCATCGATGATGGCACTGTATGCTTTGCTGTAGCCTTCTTTCAGGGCGCCGCTCAGCCCCTTGCCATTCCGCATTTCCTCTCGAATCCGCTCATATATCAGCACGTTGGCGTCCACGGCCATGCCGATGGTCAATACAATACCAGCGATGCCAGGCAGGGTCAATGCAGCCCCAAGAGAGGCCAACGCACCAATGAGGAAAAACAGGTTGGCAATCAACGCCAAGTTGGAGACCAATCCTGCGCCTTTGTAGTAGAAAATCATGTACAAGAGGATCACCGCGAGGGCAATCACAAACGAACTCAATCCCGCATCGATGTTTTCTTGTCCCAACTGAGGTCCAACGGATACTTCGTCTACGATGCGCGCAGGTGCGGGGAGCGAGCCTGCTTTGAGCAATCCAGCCAAATCTTCGGCTTCAACCAACTTCTGCTCGGTGGTTTGCTGTGACCCGAAAGAAATCTGGGACCGGCCGTTCTTGATGGCAGATTGCACGCTGGGTGCACTGAAGACCAACCCGTCAAGCACCACAGCGACGGCCCGCTGGTTGTCAGCAGCACAGGCTTCCGTCATGCGACCCCAGATGCCTGCTCCTTCTGAATCCATGGTCATGGAGACCACCACATCACCAATTTCATCGTAAGAAACCCGCGCATCCACAATGGACTTGCCAGAGAGTTTGGCCTTACCCTTTCCGCTCTCGTCCTTGATGGCGTAGAGCGCAGCAAATTGCTGCGTGGGTTTGGCTTCCCACAATAGGCGCAAATCATTTTGCAATGAACGCTTGGCTTCCGGTCGCTTCAACAAGTCATTGACTCGGTTTGTGTCGCTGATTGCGGCATAACCCACAACGGACGAACGGCGCTGCATTTCCGGCTGGAAATAAGTAAACAAGGGATTTTTGGCACGCTGTTGTTCGAGGGTGAGTGCTGAATCCGCAGGTGCATCTTCTCCATAAAGTTCAGGAGACATGGCCCGTCCGAGTGCGTTGTTTGCCGCGGTGACGCGTTGGAAAATTTCATCATTGAACCACGTCTCCCAGAATTCGAGGTTGGCGGTGGATTTCAATTGCTTCCGGGCGCGCTCTCTGTCGTCGATGCCAGGCAACTCGACCAAAATCCGACCCCCGCTGACTTTCTGAACATTGGGCTGTGCCACTCCGAGTTGGTCAATCCGTTTCCGGATGATATTCTCGGTGTTGGAAATGGCCGTCTCCGACTCCGTGCGAAGGATGGCAAAAATCTCCTCATTTGTGGATTGGGCGGGGAACAATTCCTTGTTCTCCATGTTGTGGAAAATTCGCCACAATTCCACGTCGCTACTCAAACCATTCCAAGCTTGTTCGAACAAATCCACGAAGGTCTCACCTGTGGAGTTGCTGCGAGCTGCCTTGGCATTTGCCAGGGCTTGCCGGAAATCTGGATTGGCTGAATAATCGCTAAGCGCAATGATCAAATCGGGAATGCTGACCTCCAACGTGACTGACATGCCACCTTGTAAGTCCAATCCCAAGTTGAGTTCTTGCTCAATTACCTCTCGGTAGGTGTGCCCGAGAACGGGATAAATTTCTGCATTTGCACTGTCGCGCAGATATTCTCTGGAAGCCTGTCCGATATACTCCTCAATTTGTGACTCCTCAATTTCACCAGTGTTCAACAGAGAGTCAGCAACATATTGGCCGTATTTGTTCGCTTCAGTTTCGAAGCCATTTGCTACCCAATTGAAACTCAGTGTATAAAGAGTTGCAAAAGACAACAAAACCGTAAACAACAGGACCGCATTTTTATTTTGCATAACGCAAGGTATTTTCAGGGGCGCAAATATAACTGATTTCCGCACACGATTTTATAGGTGTGTAGTCCTACGAACTACCTTTGTTCAATGTTGCGTTTGTCCTTGAATTCTTGGGCCCTTTCGGGCACATGGGTAGCCATGATGTTGGTTCTTGGCGGGGAGGTTCATGCTCAATCCGGGGAATATTCTTTTGCGGTTTTGAAATATCGTGGGGGTGGTGATTATTATGCCAATCCCACGGCGCTGCCGAATTTGATTTCATTTGCCAATGAACAAACGGGCATGGCGATTTCGGAGCAGGTCGACTATGTCGGCGTTGGCGACCCTGAATTGTTGGATTTCCCCTTTGTGCACATGACAGGACATGGCAATGTGGTTTTCAGCAATCGAGAAGCTGAAAACATCCGGACATGGCTGCGCTCCGGCGGTTTTTTGCACATATCAGACAACTACGGAATGAACCCCTATGTGCGTCGGGAGATGAAAAAGGTGTTTCCCACATCGGATTGGGTGGAAATTCCCTTCGACCACCCCGTGTACCACCAAGTCTTTGACTTCGATCGAGGCCTGCCAAAAATTCACGAGCATGACAATCAGCCGCCACGTGGTTATGGATTGATTGTGGATGGCCGCTTGGTCTGCTTCTACGATTATGAATGTGATTTGAGCGATGGGTGGGAAGATGGGTCTGTCCATCGAGATCCGGAATCCGTCCGGCGAGAAGCGCTTCAAATGGGGGTGAACCTCATCACGTATGCCTTGTCAGGGGCATGGTTCTGAATTCATCCAATTCAAAAGGTCATTTCAGCGGTTCCAAGTGAGTTCGTTGCAATCCTGACTCAGGATCATGGGATCGTGACAATTCAAGACCCTGCAGCGACATGGATTCGACCAATGCTGCCCATGTGTCCTCACAGCCTTCACAAAATCGCTCTCGCAAATCGCTCAAAGCCCCTGGCTTGCCTGCGGTTTCGTTCAAAATGGACCAATAATCTTCTGCGCTGATCCCGATGGAATCCATGCCAAAACGTTCCCAAAGGGTCTTCATGGCTGTGCTCAGCGATGCCTTTCCATCGGTCAGGGTCATGATCCGGATATCACACAAAAAGGCCAGAACAGCTCCCTCTACATAGATTGATCCTTTGCGCCCGGGCGCACCGGTTTCATAACCATCTAACCAAGTGTCATAACTCGAAGCAGCAACACTCATGTTGAGTCGACCAGGATTGTTCAGGTGCCTGTCCAGCAACCGTTCCATCAATCGGCACCAGCCCTGAAGGTCCACACAACCGCCTTCGAAAAGGAACAAGTCGCCCATGTACGTGGTCACCCCTTCTGCGATGTAACCCAACTCACTGGGACAAGCCTGTGTGAAGTCATAAGGCATCCATTCGATGGGCCGAATGCGTTTGACATTCCAAGTGTGGTAAAGTTCGTGTGAGGCAATCCCGATGATTTCATCGAATCCCGCGGGCGTGGCCGTGAGTTCGGAAGGCCCCAGTGCAATGACCGTAGAGGCCTCGTGTTCCACGCCATGGCGAACTTGGCGTTCAGGAAAGAGATACATGAAATGGTAGGATTCGACTGGGAAACTGCCGAAATAGGCCATCTGGGCCTGGGTGAATCGGATGTGTTGAAGCAAAAACAAATCCGAATCGGGCAAAGTATCGCCGTACGCCCACAAATGAAATGCCACGCCATCTACTTCGTATTCCATGTGACCCAATTTCGGTGCAGTCATCCAAGGACTGTCCATGAGATGTTGCACATCTCGGGCCTGCAAGGCGTTGGATCTCCACGGAAGTTGGGTGGCAATGGGCCAATCACTCGGCACGTCAGGCAACTCAATGCGGTAGGGGAGGTGCTGTCGTTGCACATCATAAATCACACAATTGACCGGATTGACATACATCAATTTTGTTGAGGGATCGACGCAGGTGGACCCGGCATTCAGGGTTCTCGCATCCACTGTCCACCGAAGGGTATTCACGCCTGAAGGCACTGACCAGCGATGCAAATTGACTTTCTTCAGTCGAATCCATCGGCCATCGGGTTGACGCCCCTCCATGCGGTAAATGCCTTTGGCGAAATTCCCCAGTTCATATCGGCCTGGTCGCCAAGTTGGCAATTGAGCTTCCCAAGCTTTTGAAGTGCGAGGAAAAGAGGCTTCAAAATGCAAACATTCTCCACCCGCGTCATCGCGATGTATAATGATTACGACTTGCCCCATCAGTCCAGCAGATCGAGGATGGGCATGCCCGAACATCCATTTGGAAGGGGGCTGTGAATCAACGCAGAAATCGTCGGGGCAATGTCTCGGATGTGGGTGCGCTTGTGCGTGATTCCGGGGGAAATTCCCCAGCCTAAAAAAAGAGCGGGAACGTGGGTGTCATAAGCGTAAGGTGAGCCATGTGAGGTTCCACTGGGGCCATAGTCGAGCCAGCCCGGTGCCGGAACCAACATCACATCTCCCGATGCACTGCTGTGATGACCCCAGGCCAGTCGTGATAGCACGTCGTTGCCGAAACCGCCTTGGCGGTTCAGTTCAGTGGCTGTGACCGCGCGGTCGACATCTGGGTGGTTGCGGGCAACTTCAGCCGCCAGTTCCTGGGAATCCTCAAGTTTGTGACCGGCTGCACTGAGGGCTTCTCGATCCAAGAATATTTGATCATTTGAGATGGAAAGAACCCAGTTGCCAGGCCCGTATGCCATCTCGAGCCTTTTTTCAATGGCGGTTTCGATGGTGGCGGGACGCCAATATCCTGTGGGCATATTTTGGGCTGCCGCCAAAGAGGGAACGTTGGCAGCCCCGTGATCAGCGGTCAAGAAGGCCAGCCATTTCCCTTTGCCGATTTCAGCATCCAACGCATCGAACAAACGCTTCAAATCCAAATCCAATCGCAGGTAGGTATCCTGCGTTTCCATGGCATGGACGCCAAATTGGTGACCGACATAGTCCGTGGCTGAGAAACTGATTGCCAGCAGATCGGTGGCTGCATCGGTGCCCAGTTTCTCCTGGTGAATGGCCTCTAGGGCGAAATCCACCACCAAGGTATTGCCCCATGGCGTGCTTTTGAGGATGTCCATTCCTCCATTTTGATCACTGAGCGTCTTCAAATCGTAAGGGAAAACGGGTCGGAGTAAACCCCGAAAAGGCGATTCATATGGATTGTTGTCTTCCCATGATTCATTGTACACCTCTGGTGCATGCAACAACTCCCAACCGGCTTCGAGGTATTCCCGCGCTGGGGTTCTCTGGTTCCATTGTTCCACCCAATCTGGCAAGGAGTCCATGTAATACGTGCTTGTGATGAAGCTGCCAGCATCTTTGCCGTGATACCAATACGCCGCGTCGGCAGAATGGCCCGCCGGCAAGATGGCCCCACGGTCTTTCAAGCTGATGCCGATGACTTTGGGCTTGCGACCCAATGCCAGTTTCAATTCATCACCTATTGTGCTGGTTCGAAGTCGATGGGGAGACATTTTGCCCGCGTAGTAGTCCGGGTCCACGGGGCCGACTCCGTCAACCGTGCTGTCTCCTGCACAGTAAACACTGGTGCCACTGGCCCGCTCATACCAGTTGTTGCCGATGATGCCATGGAATTGTGGGGTGGTGCCTGTATAAATCGATGCATGACCGGGTCCAGTGTAGGTGGGACCGTATCCGAAATGATGGTCTGCACAGACAAAGCCGTCTTCCACCATCCGCTTGAAACCACCCGCATCAAAGTCATCCCAAAAGCGGTACAGATAATCGGCGCGCATTTGATCCACGGTGATTCCCACCACAAGTGCTGGACGGGATCCCAGGTCGTTTTGGCCCCAAGAGTTGGCAGAATATCCCAGCACGAAGGTGGCTGAAATCCAAGCAATGGCGATTTTTTGATTCATGAAAAATGGCGGTTCGAGAAACGCGAGACGAAGTTAGCCATTCCCAAGTCCTCCTTCTTCAACCTGTGTGGACAAGACCCAAGCCAAAAGACCCAAACAGGCAACAACACTGAAGAGAACATTGAGCAAGGCGACACTCCATCCATGATTTTGGTACAAGTGAAAGGTGTCCAAGCTGAAAGTGGAAAAAGTGGAGAAGCCTCCACAAAAGCCGGTCATCCACAGCAACCCCCATGTGCTTTGGGACAAGTGAGGAGCATGTTTCCAAATCAAGGCCAGAATCCCTGTGGCCAAGACATTTGCTGCCAGTGTGCTCCAAGGCATCACAGCAGACCATTTGTTGATGCCGAAGCCCAGAAGATATCTAGCTGTGCTGCCCAGTCCGCCGCCCAGAAAGACAGCTGCAATGGAAGTCAAGTTCATGACCCGTACCAATATTGATGAGCCCGCGCACGCCTCGCAATGGGTCGTGAAGCCCAATACAAGCCCATGCCCCATATCCCGCCGACGAGGCTACCAACCACAACATCTGATGGGAAGTGAACGCCGAGATAAACGCGGCTGTAACCAATCAGACCCGCCCAAACGAGCAGCCCCCACAACCAGGGTCCGGCACCGAGCAGAAGCCCCACAAAAACAGCGATCCCTGTGTGGTTGGCCGCATGTGAGCTGACGAAGCCAAATGGTCCTCCCTTGTACGGGTTGGCATGTCCACTGGGCGTAACCAAATGAATGTCATCGCGCAACTCCGCACGGTGCGATGGCCGCAACCGCTTGAATCCCGGTTTCATGATGCGGGCGGAAAACAAATCGGTACCTCCAATGCAGATGCCAAGCGCCAAGACTATGGCCACCATGCGCGTGGGCCTTTTCTTGGCCTTCACCCACAATTTCCAGAGCAAGAAAAGGTACAAGGGAATCCAGAGCCAAATCCCACTCACCGCCCACATCAGTTCATCACCACCGGGCCACGGTTGGTTGAGAAACCGAAACAAACCATAATCCCATTCAATCAGTTGATCGTACACGCGGAACTCGGAAAGGGCCCTGCGTTCAGGACCGGTAAATGCTCTCTATGACGTCTGCGTATCGCGTCTTGATGGGCTTCCGCTTCAATTTGAGGGTAGGCGTCAATTCGCCAGCTTCAATGCTAAAGGGTTCTGGAAGCAACCGAATGACTTTGACACGTTCCCATTGCGCAAAGGGCTCGACCAAGCGTTCCACGTCCTGTTCGATGCGCAATCGGATGCGTTCATCTTGACCCAAGTTTTCCATTCCGGGATACGGATGATTGTGCCGTTTGCACCATTCTTCGACTGCTTCTGCAGCTGGTACTACCAGGGCAGATGGGTGTTTTTCGCCTTCCCCAATCACCATGACTTGTTCGATGAAAATGGAGGCTTTCAATGCATTTTCCAAAAGCTGAGGTGCGACATATTTTCCCCCACTGGTCTTGAACATCTCCTTTTTCCGGTCTGTGATTTTCAGGAATCCATCCTCCATGATGCCGATGTCGCCTGTGTGGAACCAGCCATCCTTGAGCACTTCGGCGGTTTTTTCGGGATCCTTGTAGTACCCCATCATGACGTTGTGCCCCTTCACCGTGATTTCACCATCATTCATGAAGTTCACCTCGACCCCCTCAATCAGTTTTCCCACATATCCCACACGCAGCATGCCTTTGCCGTTGACGGTGTTCACAGAAACTACAGGTGAAGTCTCGGTGAGGCCGTACCCCTCCAAAACCGGAATGTCTGCCGCATTGAAGAAGCGCGCCAAACGCGGTGCCAATGCTGCTGAACCGCTCGCAACAGCGCGGATGTTATCGAGGCCCAAAGCTGTTTTGACCTTGCTGAAGACCAGCTTTCTGGCCAAGCCCAATTGCCATTCATACCAACCGCCGTTTTGGCCGTCCGGTTCCCAGCGCAGGGCCAAACCCAATGCCCAATTGAAAATGCCAGCTTTGACACCACCGGCTGCGGTGCCTTTGGCCACGATGCCGTCGTAGAATTTTTCGAGCAAACGAGGAACCGCCGTGAACACGGTGGGCTGGGAGGCCGCCAAATCTTCCTTGATCGTTTCCAAACTTTCTGCAAAATGGATTTCCGCCCCGACGTACATGTAGAGGTAGTGCAACATGCGCTCGAAAATGTGGCAAACTGGCAGAAAGCTCAGAACGCGGTAGGGAACGCCGGGTTCCACCAATGGAATTCGAGGAATGCTGTGGAGGACGTTTTGCACAATGTTGTTGTGGCTGAGCATCACTCCTTTGGGCTTTCCTGTGGTTCCGGAAGTGTAAATGATGGTGGCCAAATCTTCGGGTTTCACCGCTGCAGACCGGCTGTCGAGTTCCCCTTGTTCAGCATCTGAACCGGATTCAGACACTTCAGACCAATGGGGTGCACCGTCCACGCGCTCGAATGTGTAAACGCCTTCAAGTGACGGCACTTGGTCTTGGATGCTGCTGACCTTATGATACAACTCCTCATTGCTCACGAAGCAAAACTTGGATTCACTGTGATTGAGGATGTAGATGTAATCATCTGGGGTCATGGTGGGATAAATCGGCACATCAATGCCTCCTGCTTGCATGATGGCATGGTCCATGACATTCCATTCGCAACGGTTGTTGTGGGCGATGAGCGCCACCTTGTCACCTGCCCCCATCCCTTTGGCAATCAGACCCCGTGACATGCGATCCACGGCAGACACAAAGGCCTCAGTTGTGAAGGTCAAAGGGTTGCCCAAATTGGGCATGGTCATGAACAAATCTTTGGGGTGGTTGGCCAAGGCATAACGCGGGAAATCGAACAAACGAGTCGGCTGAGTCATGTCAGGAGAAAGTTTTGATGCACCTCAAACTTAAGGCTTCCCTCCCCTTCTTCGGCATTTGTGGAAAACTTCGAGGACAATCCGTTTGGATGGATTTCAGCCGGATGAGTGCGGGCTTAATCTTCGGGGTGAAGGGCCATTCCGCAATGTTTGCAATGGACGGCATCCGGGTCATGACCATCGCGACCGCAAGAGGGACAGGCTTCAGTGCTGATTTGGTTTGGATTCCGGAGACTTCGGGACAATTCGGCTCCGACAATTCCGGTGGGCACAGCGATGATGGCGTAACCGATGATCATGATGATTGATGCCAAAATTTGCCCTGGCACTGTGGCCGGCGCGATGTCCCCGTACCCCACTGTTGTCACGGTCACGATGGCCCAATAAATGCTCATCGGGATGGATTTGAAACCGGCATTTTCGTCCTCAATGATGTACATCAAAGTGCCCAGAATGGTGACCAAGGCCAACACAGCAAACAGAAACACCATGATTTTCCTTCGACTCGAACGCAGCGCTGAGATGAGCACTTGGGCTTCTTGCAAAAAACCCACAAGTTTGAGCACGCGAAACACGCGCAGAAGGCGCAGAATGCGAATGACTCGGAGGCTTGATGAACCCGGCAAAGCCAGCCCGATGAAAGAGGGCAAGATGGACAACAAATCCACCAGACCGTAAAAACTCAAGATGTAGCGCAAGGGCCTCTGAACAACGGCGATGCGGGCTACGTACTCCAACGTGAAGAGACCGGTGAATGCCCATTCCAGTGAGGCGAAGACATCGCTGTAGCGGCCTGATAGGCTGGGCACACTCTCCAGCAGCACCGCCAAAACACTCAGAACGATGGCCACCAAAAGCCAGACATCGAAGCGTTTTCCTGCGGGCGTTTCCGCCTCAAAAATCACTTCATGCCATCGGTTCCGCCAAGGTGCTTTTGAATCGGACATGAATCAACGAAAACCGGGTGCCACGGTCAGGTCTTTGCTGCCTGGGGTGTGAATGTAAAAACCCTCACCAGATTTGGCCCCCAATTTTCCAGCCATCACCATGTTGACCAACAAGGGACAAGGGGTGTATTTGTCGAGGCCCAAGCCATCTTTCAAGACCCGCAGGATGCTCAAGCAAACATCCAACCCGATGAAATCGGCCAACTGAAGCGGCCCCATTGGATGGGCCATGCCCAATTTCATCACGGTGTCGATTTCTTCTACACCAGCCACGCCCTCGTGCAACGAGATGATGGCTTCATTGATCATCGGCATCAGGATGCGGTTCGCCACAAATCCAGGATAATCGTTCACCTCAACGGGGATTTTGCCGAGGGCCTCGCTCATGTTCATCACCGTTTGGCAAGTGGCATCTGACGTCGCGTAACCGCGAATGACTTCCACCAACTTCATCACGGGTACAGGATTCATGAAGTGCATGCCGATGACCTGTTCAGGACGTCGGGTGGCCGCGGCGATTTGGGTAATGCTGATGCTCGAAGTGTTCGTCGCGAGAATGCATGATTCAGGCGCAGCAGCGTCCATTTGCTGGAACAAGTTCAGTTTCAAATCCAGCCTTTCTGTGGCCGCCTCGACAATCAAATCTGCTTCGGCCACACCCACGCTCAAATCCGTGTTCGTGGTCAAGCGTTCCAAGGTGGCCGCTTTGTCTTCGGGGCGAATCTTCTCTTTTTTCACCATGCGATCCAAGTTCTTGGAGATGGTGTTCAGCGCATTTTCCAGCGCTGTTTCGGAAATGTCCACCAGAATGACCTGGTGGCCAGATTGTGCGAAAACGTGAGCAATTCCATTGCCCATGGTTCCAGCACCGATTACTGCAATGTTGCTCATTTCAACGGGAGTTTTCAGGCGAAGTCGAAGGGGCTGGAGGTCATTTAGATCCGCCTGCTTTTTTGGCCACAGTGGTCTTTTTGGCGGCTGTTTTCTTGGTAGCTGTGGCCTTGGCAGTGGTCTTCTTGGCTGCCGGTTTCTTGGCTGCTGGCTTTTTGGCTGCCGGTTTCTTGGCTGCTGGTTTCTTGGCTGCCGGTTTTTTGGCTGCTGGCTCGTCTTCCTTTTTTTCTTCTGATTCGCCGGAGGATTCAGAGACTTCAGTTTCTTCTGAAGTTTCAGGAACCAATGGGAAGGCATTTTTGTCAACCAAAATGTTGAACCATTGCACCAACTTTTTCAAATCTGAATTGAAGACGCGATCGTAGTCCAATTCAGGGATGACTTCATCCACAAATGCCCGGATTTCCCCCGGACTTCCCTTGTGCGACACACCTGCTTGGCCACCAGTGTGTTCATGCATGCGGTTCAAGACATCCATCAACAAGATGTCCTCTTTTTGGGTGTACATGGTGATGTCTCCCAAACTGCTCACGCGACTGGCTCCGGGTAGGCTCGAGCGTTTGCCGTCGAGCATGGATTCAACCACAAGGTTGTTCCGGTTGGTCGCCAAAACCTCATAGAGGCCGGGTTTGCCTGCAATGGCAATGATTTTTTGAATGATCATGTCGCTGGCGAAATTAAGGCAAGTCGGCCGTCATTCGTCGGACCTCTGCACAGGAGGGCAATTGATGAAGCACTTGAGGACCTCCACCTGGCGTTTGAGTGACGAAGGCTTGGTGATGAAGACCATTGCTCAAGACCAGAACCAAGGGCGGGGGATTCAATGCCAAACGGTATTGCCAAATTTGGTCCAAAGCACTTTGTGTCAGTTTGACATCCGGGGCTTTGCATTCCAAGAGCAACAAGGGTTGGCCCTCCGGAGAATGACACAACACATCGGCCCGGCGGTTCATCCCATTCAAAACCAAACCATGTTCCACGGAAATGCCGCCTCCCGGATAGCCTTTGTGGTGAACCAGAAAGTCCAACCAGTGTTGTCGAACCCATTCTTCTGGTTCCAATTTCACAAATCGCTTGCGAACTGAGCACAAGATTTGTCCATCCCGACAGGTGGGCGCTTTCGACCAAATCGGCAAATGCAATGGGGGCATTTGTGAATTCTCGGATCCAGACATGACGCCGCCAAGTTAGCGACAGTATCTTCGCAACATGCCACACAGACAATTGCTTCGCGAAATGGCGTCCGGGCAGTTCAAGTCCATGTATTTGTTGCACGGGGAGGAGCCTCATTTCATTGATGAGTTGGTTGCTGCAATGGAGAGTCAAGTCGTGGATCCTTCAATGAAGGATTTCAACCAGTCTGTTTTTTATGGAAAGGACAGTGAGTTGGGAGACATTTTGGATGCTGCTCGGCGGTTTCCGATGATGGCAGACCGACAATTGGTGTTGGTGAAAGAAGCTCAGGAGTTGGCGGCATGGCGTCGCAAGGATGAGTTGGCTCGATTGGAAGCTTATGCCGAGAACCCGGTGTCCACGACGGTTTTGGTCTTTGCTTTCAAAGGGAAAAAGGCGGATTCTCGCTTGAAAGCAGTCAAGTTGCTGAGCCGAAATGGAGTTTTGTTCCTCAGTGAAAAGGTGAAGGAGTGGAAATTGGCTGAATGGATTCACCAACATGTGAACGAACAGGGGCTGAAAATCGATGCTTCATCTTCCGCCTTGCTTGCCGATCATTTGGGCAATGATTTGAAGAAGATTGTCAACGAGGTCAACAAACTGAAGATTCTGATGCCCGCAGGCGCGCAAGTGACACCCGAGAGCATTGAAGAACACATCGGAATCAGCAAGGATTTTAATGTTTTTGAGTTGCAAAATGCCATTGCTGCCAAGGATGTGGGACGAGCGAATCGCATTGTGAATTATTTCGAAGCCAATCCCAAAGATCACCCGGTGGCCATGATTCTTCCGGTTTTGGGAAGTTTTTTCAACAAGCTCTTTGTCTTTCACGGATTGAAGGACAAACATCCAGCGTCGGCCGCGCGAGAAATGAAATGTGCTCCTTTTGCGGTCAAACAATACGCGGCGGCTGCAAGGCATTACAACATGGCCAAGGTGGGACGCATCTTTGGATACTTGCGGGAAGCCGATCGCAAATCGAAAGGTCAACAAAACGCAACGACTTCGAATGGGATGTTGTTGCGGGAGGCGGTTTTCAAAATCTTGCATTGAAGCGGTTTCAAGGATTTGGCATGCATCTTGCTCCAGATGCTCAGGACGGCTCAGAGGCATTCCAAAAAAAATCCTGTGGAGACCTCCCACACAAACCTTACTTTTGACCCAATATGGAACAGCAAAACCTCTTTGAAACGATGAAGCAAAACCTCAAAATTGGCGCCTTGTTGATGATGGGTGTCATGGCAGCATGGCCCGGGGAGCAAGCCGTCTCACAAGATGATGGAGACAATTTGGTGCCCAATGGCAGTTTTGAAAATGCGGATTTAAAGCGTTTGAAGAAACCTGGCGAGTTGGAGTTGTACTGCGAAGATTGGTTCGCCGCGACTGCAGCACCCTTGGACCTGTATGCTGAGGGAGTGAAGAGTGAGAAGGTGAGCCTGCCAAACAACGAACGCGGGAACATAGAACCCGCGGAAGGGATGGTTTGTGCTGGGTTCAATGCATACACGAAAGATCCCCGCTCGAGCCGTACCTATTTTGAGGTGGAATTGAATGATCAGCTGTCCAAAAATCAGCTGTACTGTGTGTCGTTTGACATTTCTCTTGCGGATATGAGCCGTTATGCTGTCAATGGCATTGGTGCCGTGTTGAGTGACCGCAAATTGACCCAGAACAACACGGGGTTGATGGTCCGTGATGCCGATGTGATTCACGAAACAAAGAAAGTCCACAGTTTTCGGGATGGTTGGGAAACCGTTTGTGGAACTGTGATTGGCACCGGTCAAGAGGAATTCCTCATCATTGGGAATTTTATGGGTGACCGGGATGTCGATGATGAAAAAATGGGTCGGCCTACTGGCGCTTCCGGAAGCCAAACCAATGATGCCTACTACTTTCTTGATAACGTGAAGGTGTATCCCATCACGGCCAAGAGCCAGTGCGTCTGCAGCGCTGCAGCTGAGGTCAAAGAGGACTTGGTTTATGGGGCCAGTTTTGCAGTGGATGAAAACATGAAACCTTCTGATGTCGTTTCAGGCTCATCCGTTTACTATGCTTTCTTGAAGCGCTCTCCGACTGCTGCGGGAACGCGGACTGTGAACCAATTGGTGGCGTTGATGAAGGAAAATCCATCCATGCGTGTACGTGTGGTGGGCCATGCGGACGATGATGAATTCAATGAGGGCAAAATCAACGCGCGGTACAAAGGATTGGGTGAGAAGCGGGCTGACTACATTGTTCGTCTGATGACGGAGCAAGGCATTGGAGCGGATCGGGTAGAAGTGGAAGCCCGGGAAAACACAGATCCCGCCTCCACACGAGACACTGAAATCAGTCGGGCGCAAAACCGCCGTGTGACCTTCGAGGTCATTCGTTGAAATCCAGCGTGAAGGCATTGGGCCCATCAGGCATCAGGACTTGGGCGCTCACCGGGTTATACGCATTGATGTGTGCTGGGGTGTGCGCCCAAGCCTTTGATGGGGCGAACAATTTGCTGGAAGATGGGTCCTTTGAAGCCCGAAAGTGGTGCCCATCGAGTTACAACCTCGGCCAACTCAAAACGCTCAAACACTGGTCCCAGCCGACCCAAGGAACACCGGATCATTTCGATGGGTGTGCAGGAAGTGGTCGAGAGGCAGGTGTGCCCAAAAACATCTTTGGCCAGGCAACACCAGTAGATGGAGAGGGGTATGCAGGCTTGGTGTTGTATTCCGCCTCCAAACCCAATTACAGGGAATATTTGACTACAAAGCTCTCGCGCGCATTGTCCCCCGGAGAATGGGTGTGCCTCGCGATGTGGGTGATTTCGGCGGATGGAGGTCGCTTGGTCTCCGACCAAATGGGAGCTGCATTGACCCCCCAAGTACCCAAGCAAAAAGACGAAGCGCCCCTGCGAGATGTCACACCAGCCATGCAAAATCCAAGCCTACATATGCTGAGCGATCGGCATTCCTGGATCCGACTCAGCGATGTCTATCAATCCACGGGGGGAGAACGCTGGTTGACCCTTGGAAGTTTTTCGGATCGGACGGAGACCCGGGTGCTTGAGCGCTCGGATGCACCCAAGGAAACCAGCATGTGGTCCTATGTGTACATCGACGGTGTGGAGGTGAAACCAGTCCATCACCCAGAAGATTGTGAATGCCTCAATCGATCTTATGCAGAAGAGGTGACAGATCCACCGTGGCAGGTATTTCTCAAAGACCGGATTCAATTGTCCAGTGTTCTGTTCGCTTTTGATTCTTTCGAGTTGGATGAGGAGGCGATGACCCTGTTGGATGGGGTGGCTGAAACCATGCGTAAAAACCGTTTTGTGGTCATGGAGGTGAATGGTCATACCGACATCACGGGACCAGATGGCTACAACTTGGCCTTGAGTGAGCGGCGCGCTCAAGAAGTGATGAATCACCTGATTCGCCAAGGGGTAGACCCACATCGATTGAGGTTGTCATACCACGGAAGCCGATTGCCTGCGGCGGACAATGCAACGCCAGATGGAAGACGACAAAACCGGCGTGTTGAATTTGAATTGTTGGAACACGCATTCCTGCCCATCGATTGACTTAACTGGTGGTCCTGGCCAACTTTGGAATGCTGAAGAAAGCGACCAAACTGCCCACGAAAAAAAGAATCAAAGCGAGAATGCTGGAGCGCATAGAGCCCATCTGCCCTTCGATGAATCCCCAGCTGAACATGCCGATGATCAGCCCCCCTTTTTCAAGCACTTCGTAAAAACTGAAATAGGAGGCGTGATCTTCCGTGTCCGGCAAGAGCTTCGCGTAGGTGGAGCGGTTCAAACTCTGGGTTCCACCCATCATGAATCCAATGATTCCTGCGGCCACATAGAATCCGGCTTTGCCGGTGACAAATGCCCATGCATAAACGCAGACCCCAATCCACACCAGAATGCAAAGGATTAAGGTCTGAATGTTGCCCAACCTTCCTGACATCCAGGACACAAGCCAAGCCCCAGGGATGGCCAGGAGTTGCACGGCAATGATGGCAACGATGAGCTCTCCACTTTCCAATTGAACCTCCTTGATGCCGAAAGAAGATGCCATCAGCATGATGGTTTGAATGGCCATCGAAACGATGAAAAACCCGATGAGGTACTTCATCAGAATGGGCTGTGCTTTCAAGTCTTTTGCCACGGATTGCAATTCGCGAAACCCATGGAGGAAAATGTTGCCTTCTTCCCACGTTCGACCAAAAGGATTTGCGGGCAATCGTTTGAAGGGGATTTGGGCCCAAACCACCCACCACACCCCAACCAAAATAAAAGACCAACGCGTCAAATGATTTCCAACGCCCATGATCATTGCCAAACAGACCAGAAGCAAAATCAAACTTCCGATGTAACCCATGATGTAGCCGCGGGCGCCCAATTTGTCGTGCTCTTCTCGGGGAGCGATTTCCGGGAGATATGCATTGTAAAAGCCCAAACTGCCCCAAAACCCAATGTTTGCCAGAAACAGGGACAACATACTCCATTCCAAGTGCTCCGGATTGAACCAAAACATAGAAGCACAAGATGCACTGCCGACATAACAGAAGACCTTCATGAACATGAGTTTCTTGCCGGCAAAATCAGCCATTCCACTGAGGAGGGGACTGGCAATGATGACCACGACAAAACTGGCAGCCAAAACATAGCTGTAGAGCTGGGTGTTGATGAACTCCATTCCCAAAAACTGGACCTCATCGGATGTGCTGCCATCCGCCAGGGTCTTCGTGGTCAGGGCATTGTAAAAAATCGGAAAGATGGCCGTTGTGATGACCAATGAGTAGACACTGTTTGCCCAGTCGTAAAGGGCCCAAGCCTTTTGCACACGCTTGCTGTAGGTGACAGGATGTGCCAATTTCGAGCCCGAAGATGATGACATGAGGGCCAAGATAGGGAGCGGCGTGGAATCAGAATTACCTTTGCGCCCGCATGGAACAGTTTGACTGGGTGATTGTTGGTGGGGGCATCGTGGGTGCAGCCACATTTTACGAAATGCAACGGAGGCATCCGGATGCCAGCATGTTGCTCATTGAAAAAATGCCTGCATTGGCCGATCACCAAACCGGGAACAATTCAGGGGTCATTCACTCGGGCTTGTACTACCCACCGGGTTCTTTAAAAGCCAAGAATTGTGTGGCAGGAAGAAAGGCCTTGGTGGCATTTGCGAAGGAGCATCAAGTTCCGCACGATGTGTGTGGCAAAGTGGTCGTTGCTGCGGACGATTCAGAACTTCCGATGCTGGATAAAATTCATGGCATCGGACAAAAGAATGAAATCGAAGGCCTTGAACGCATTGATGCCCAACAGCTTCGAGACATCGAGCCCCATTGCCGCGGTGCCGCAGCCTTGTGGGTCCCTGTCACCGGAATCATTGATTATCGGGCGGCCACAAAGAAAATGGTGGAGGTGGCCCTGGGCATCCAGTCCCAAAGCAAGTTGCGGTTGGGAGAAGAGGTTCAGGCTTTTGAAAATGGGGTGGAGGGCACATTGATTCGCACAAATAAAGGGGTTTACCAGGCGAGGAACTACATTGTTTGTGGGGGGCTTCAAGCCGATCGCTTGGCGCGAAAAGATGGCGTTTCTTTGCGAGAGCGCGTGGTGGGTTTCCGTGGAGATTACTATGAATTGGAAGATCACGCGAAGCACAAGGTGCGCAATTTGATATACCCGGTCCCCAATCCGGATTTCCCATTTTTGGGCGTACACTTTACACGCATGACAGATGGTGAAATCGAGTGTGGGCCCAACGCCGTTTTCACCTTCAAAAGGGAGGGCTATGGGAAAACGGATTTCAATTTGCGAGATACGGCGGAGGCGTTGGGATACGGAGGGACATGGAAGCTGTTCTTCAACAACATGTCCTTTGGCATCAACGAGTATCGCAGGGCTTTTTCCAAAAGGTTGTTCCTGAAAACCCTTCAGCGCTTGATTCCAAGCCTTGAAGACGCGGACATTCGACCTGGACGCAGTGGTGTGCGTGCCCTTTTGCTTTCGACAGATGGCGATACCAAAGACGATTTTAGAATCGAATACACCGATCGGAGCATTCACGTTTTGAATGCACCTTCACCTGCTGCGACAGCGGCTTTGGCTATAGGGGGGTATGTGGCTGATTTGGCCGAGGAGCGTCTATTCACCGCATGAAAAAAGCCGCTCTCCCAGGGGAGAACGGCTTCAAAAGATCGAGTCGCTGGCAAGGATTCACGCCGCATGCCAAAACTGGTTTGCGACGCTGCGATTTGGTCTTATTGTTTTTTCTCTTCAGTCTTGCCTTCAGGCATTTTCTTTCCTTTGCAAGCTGATTTGTCACCTTTGGCTTTGTCCTTGCTGCAGCAAGAACTTCCAGACTTTTCACCGCCTTTAGAGCATGCCTCTTTCTTCTCGCCACCTTTGCTGCAACAACCTGCAGACTTGCTGGACTCTTTGCTCTTTGTGCACTCACCGCTCTTCTTGTCATCAGCGGACTTGGTCTCAGTAGTCTTTTCGGACTTCGAAGAGGTAGCGGTCGAACCGATGGCTGAACTCTTGGATGTCTGCGTCGTAGACTTAGATGAAGTAGTAGACGCATCGCTTTGGGCGTTTGCTGCAAAAGCAAAGAATGCGAAAGCGCTGAGAATCAAAATTTTCTTCATAACGGAAGAGATGTGGTTAAGATTAAGTTTGTTTTCAATGCAACAAGATACATGAAATTTCTTGTTTGCGCAATAGAAAGGTGTAACTTTGTCGCCGCTTCAATTGAAGCGTGGTATTTCAGGAGAGGTGCCGGAGTGGTAACGGAGCAGATTGCTAATCTGTCGGCGGGCAACCGTCGCCTGGGTTCGAGTCCCAGTCTCTCCGCTTGAATCAGTAAAAACCGGTGCAATTGTGCCGGTTTTTTTTGTGCACTATCCGGCGGGTCGGGGATCCAAAACGCAGTTGAACGCCAGTGGAGTGATTCGCAAAAGCCGATGGCCGGAAGGATTCACAATGACCTGGGCTAGAAGATTCCGCGACTGTCTTTTCTTTGCGAGCATGGAAGCCGAATGGAAGAGCAAAAAGACGTGGTGGTTTTGGACTGCGTTGATTGGAGGCTGCACAGCCCTTTTTGCATGTCGACCTGCAGAAATGACGGAAGCCGTCTCGAAACAGGAGATCAGATCCGGGCGCAATCTCACCCAGAAGATCCAGGTCTTCACGGGGACAAGCCGAATGGGCCACACCCACCCGGGGGCGACGGTGCCCTGGGGTGGGGTTCAAGTGGTCCCTCAAACTGCGTTTGAGCCCGTCCTGGATTCGGCGGGCAAGTACAACCCCAGGACATATGAGTATTGCGCGGGTTATCAATACCTGGATTCAACCATTCTGGGTTTTGCGCACACGGCATTTAGTGGAACAGGGCATTCCGATTTGGGGGACTTTTTGGTGATGCCAGTGGTGGGGCAGGTGAATTTGGAAGCCCCCAATTTGGTGTCAGGAACCCGTTCATTGGCCTCTGATTTCCGGAAGGAAACAGAAAGGGCAGAACCGGGTTATTACGAAGTCAAATTGGAGCGGTGGGGCGTAAAAAGTGAACTGACCGCCACATCCCGAACAGGGGTGCATCGCCACTCTTACCCTGCGGATGAGGATGCCGGTTTGGTTTTGGATTTGGGATACAACATATACCACCACGATAGCAAAAACCTGTGGACGTTCCTGCGTGTGGAAAATGACAGCACCCTGACCGGTTGGCGAATGACCCAAGGATGGGCTCGCACGCGACGCATGTACTTTGCGATGAGACTGTCTCAGCCTTTGAAATCATGGCAGTTCAAAAGGCATCAGCCACTGGCTTACAACGGATTTTATCGCCGCTTCAACGAGAACGAGAATTTCAAAGAGTTCGCGGGTCGAGATGTTCGGATGTGGATGAATTTCGGGGAAGTTGAACAGGTGGAGGTTCGAATGGCCTTGTCTGCGGTGGATGCCGACGGGGCTTTGGCCAACCTTGAGGCTGAATCCTGTGGCAAATCATTTGACCATTTGCGGACCAAGGCTCGTGAACACTGGGAGGACGCCTTATC
>JBMYZL010000005.1:0-145970 GCA_049610385.1 Flavobacteriales bacterium | reverse complement strand
TTCTCCTCGGGGAATCACCCATTTTTGTGTTTGTTTCAATCCAAAATACCCGAAGCATCTAGCCATGAATCGAGAACAATGTTTCAATTTGGGGGCCATCACCAAACCCTATGGCATCTCAGGTCAACTGTTGCTCTTTATTGATGCTGATGAACCCAATTCCTATCAAGGTCTAGATGGTTTTTTTGTGGAGCGTGAGGGGCGCCTCATTCCCTATTTTCTTCAGAGCATGCGTCCACATGGCAAGCGCTTTGTTATCGCTTTGGAAGGGGTTACGACCCTACAAGCCGCTCAGGCATTGGCATCGTGCAAAGTTTATTTGCCCCTGGATCAATTGCCCGAATTGGATGATGAGACGTTTTACTTCCATGAGGTCAAGGGATGGCGTTGCATCGATGCCCAAAGCTTGGATGAATTGGGTACGATTCAAGTTGTTCGTGAAGACGGACCTTACCCCCTGCTGATGATTCAATCGGAGCTAAATCAAGAAATCATTGTGCCTTTGCCCGATCATTTGATGGTTCGAGTGAATCGCAAAATGCAGACGCTCACAGTTCCTTTGCCACCCGGATTGTTAGACCTGTATCTGAATGGAGGTGAAGAGGTCGATGATGACGATGAAGCATAGAAAGATTCATTCAGAATGAAGTGTTCGTAACTGCATTCCATTGAGATGGGATTGAACGAAAGTGTCACATAGCTTGGTACTCATCATCACTTTCACTTTCTCCTCATGACCCTCAACTCACCCGAGGCCGTTTCGAAAATCACTTCCAAAGCCAATCACATAACCAAGACTTATGTGCTGGACACCAGCGTTTTACTCCACGACCATTCAGCCCTCCTCCAATTCGATGAACACAAGCTCGCATTGCCTTTGACGGTCTTAGAAGAACTGGACACCTTCAAGGTGGGCAGTGAAGCACGACACTTCGAAGCTCGCGCATGCATCCGAATGCTCGACAAAATTTTCAGCGACTGCGATTCCACGGAGTGGTGTGACTCCCAGAATGGTCATGGCGGTCAACTGAAGGTCGTGGTGGAGGACCAAGACACATCTGGACAAGCCCTTCGATGGTTCCAAAATTTGACCAATGATCACCGGATTTTGGCATCTGCGCTTCACTTGCAGAAAGAAGAACCCGATTGCCCGGTGATTTTGGTGACAAAAGACATCAACCTTCGGTTGAAGGCTCGGGCTTTGGGACTCCCAGCAGAGGATTACAAAAACGGTCAAGTGCGACAGGCCAAACTCGCGCACACCGGACGGACCCAAATAGAAGATGTTGACCCCGAAGTTATCCGCAAGTTATACGTCAGCGGAAGCAGCCGAAAAATCACTGCACTGGACCCCCACCGCCAAAACAACCATTATTACATTCTGAAAAGCGGTTCGTCCAGTGCCATGGGGTATTTTTCAGAAGCCAACCGGACCATCGAGCGAATTGAGAAGAGTTATGCATATGGCATCAAAGCCAAGAATGCTGAACAAGCTTTCGCACTTCACGCCGTCATGAATCCTTCCGTCCAATTGGTGACGCTCTGTGGGGTGGCTGGAACTGGCAAAACCCTCATTGCCTTGGCTGGCGCTCTGGAGCAGAGAAATCGTTATGAACAAATCATTTTGGCCAGACCGATTGTTGCTCTTTCCAACCGAGATTTGGGCTTCTTGCCTGGTGACGCCGAAGAAAAAATCAACCCCTACATGCAACCGCTATGGGACAATTTGCGATTCATTCAGTCCCAATTTGGCGAAAATGAACGCAAGGCCAAGGTATTGGAAGAGATGAAACGGGATCACAAAATCACGGTTTGTCCGCTGGCCTACATCCGGGGACGTTCGATTTCAAATGCCATTTTCATCATTGATGAAGCCCAAAATTTGACGCCGCATGAAGTCAAGACCATCATCACCCGCGCTGGAGACAACTGCAAGATCATCTTGACGGGAGATGTCCGACAAATAGACACGCCCTATCTCGATGAACATTCCAATGGTTTGGCATACGTAATGGACCGCCTGCGTGGCCAAGACCTGTATGCCCATGTTGCCCTGGAAAAAGGAGAAAGATCGGCACTTGCCAACCTCGCAAACCGGCATCTCTGAGCCCAATTCCGGTTACTGAATCCAAACCCGGACCACACCCATCCCTTCGATTTGAAGGAAGTGGTTCCCAGCGGACAATTGATTCGGTACACTGATTTGAATGAGGCCGCCAGGAGATGTAGGCAACCAATCTTGGGCCACAGTGCGACCGCGACTGTCCATCATGGACCACATGGACCAAGAATCATTCGCGCAAGACTCACAGGCAATGTGAAGGACTCCTCCACGTGTCACTGGATTGGGGAAGACGACAAAATCCCCAGGACCTTGGATTCCCTGACCAGTGGACAAATTGATAGGCGACACCGTGAGGGATTGCACCAAATCAGGCGCCGCATAATCCCAATACAGGGACTCAAAGTCAGCAATGGCGGGCGCTTCAACGTCAAACATGTCCGCGACCCACCGAGGTGGCATGGCTTGGTACCACACATTGACCTCAACTTCCGGAACCGATTCCGCATTCCAGTCTGCTGGCAGAGACATTTGATACCGAATGCCATCCGCCCCCGTTCCTTCGATGCCTTCTGGAGACCGATTGAAGTCGCCAAATGCCATGTCTGCTTCAACCTCCGCCCCCACCACAGCCGTCGTGTCATAAGCCGAATGTGTCGTGGAGAATCCCAAAGGCGGGAGGCGGTTGTCTTTCAATGTAAAAGCCGCCCGTTCGAGCAAATTGGTTGGGGCCCCAGTCACATCGGCAATCACCAATTCATATATCTGGACTTGGTTTTCCGCGTCAATCAAAGTGTAGTGAGGTTCAAATCCACTCAGTCCGTTGTCATCTGCACCTACAATCGACAGGCCGTCAGCGGTGAGGGATCCGCTCTGCCACAAGACAGCACCCGAATCGGGATCGCGCAATGACACCTCCAGCCAAAAGCGACGAGCAGGATAACCTGAAGGGAACTTGTGACCCGCCAAGTTGGTCAAAATCAAATCCGCAGTTACAGCCAGCATCTCAGGATCATACTGGGCTTCAACTTGAATGTCCACAGATTCGTTCTGCAACATGTCCAGCGTCCTTGAAATGGTGGAATCAAATTGTGCAGTCGTAGCCGTCAGCCCCAAATTTTCAACGTTGTCCCGCAACAACCGAAGCATGGCCGCATTCGCTCCCACCAGATAATGAAGTCCGTATGGTGAGCGGGGCTCCAAGAAAACATATCCACTTGAGATGATGACCGGGTCGTTGATGGACGGCATGTGGCAGCCTTGGCATTCTTGCCGAAGACCATTTGTACTTCCCTCCCATTCATCGGGCGCATAACGACTGTTGAGCCATTCGTGATAAGTCGCTTGTTCCACATATTCACCACCTGTCAGGTTGCCCTCCAAATCCGCCGTCTCGGTGATCAATGAATGACAGCCCGCGCAGGATTCACTTTTCGCCATGTGCGCCCCATAGACAGGCTCGTACCCCACATATGTATTCATGGGCAGATCGTAAATCGGCGGATCATCCTCCGAACCACCATATGGGCCGTACAACGTGTCCTCTGTGAAATGGAGTTCACCACTGAAGGTCGTGCCCGTCAATCCAGGATCTTGCTGATGGCAGGCATTGCAGGAAACTCCATCCAATGCCAAGCTGTCCAAAACCATCTCCGCCATGGTGTAAAACTCCGCGCCATCATGATGTGCAGCGAAGTGGCCGAGCGGTGCATGGCAAGATGTACACTTGTCTTCGAGTTCCAGTTGATTTGCTGGGTTCACTGTTGTCTCATGGGCCACTTTCGCGCGCCAGAACGGATCCTTCGCACTGTTCGCCATCAATGAACTGCGCCAATCATCCGTGACATTCACATCCCAACCGTCTGGCATGGGCACCGCAGGATATGATTGCCCGGCAATGCTGGCGAAATGATTCGGATCCTTGGCATGACATCCAGAACATTTTCCCGAACCTGTGAACAAACTGTTTGAGGTGTCAGGCAAATCGCCGTAGGTGGCTCGGTGATGGGCCGTCAACTCCGGCCGGGTGTGCACATGCAAGAACTCAGGACGCTCATTCGCAGCCATCAACGCCCATGCTCCACAAGCCAGGGCCATTCCCCAAATCCAAGATTGTCTTTTCATGCCGGTCGCCGCAATTTACAACAACCAAAGGGGCGCCGCTCATTGAATGACCAAGGATTGCACCACCTCGCGCCCCAAATGCTCATTCAAGCGCTTGATGACCTCGGTTTGAGACATGACCAACTCCTCTTTCAGCGGCCCACTGTCCAATGTCAACCAGAGCACCCCTCCAGCTCGAAGCCCAATTTTTCGGGTCTTCTCGTGAATCAAATTGCCAAAGCACGCCTGCCATGCATTCACAACTTCCACTTCATCAAACTTTGACTGCATGTTGTGCAAGCGCACAAAGGTGCCCAAGGCTGCCTTCAAGGGCATGGCATCCGATGTTCCGTCATTGCGACGAGGCGCCGTTCGATGTGTTTTCCGATTCATCTTCTCGTTTTTTCTGTGGGGATTTGCTTCTCCACTTGACCGTTTCGGCAAATGAACACTTGTACATCTGCTCCTGTGGGTTCAAGCCAATCCGGCATCCGTGTTGAACTGGTATCCGTCAAAAATACTTGTCCCATGTCCTCCTCACTCAACCGCTTCATCAGTGACTGCGCTCGTTCATCATCAATTTTGTCAAAAATATCATCCAACAACAAGATGGGTTTGACGCCAGTCGCACTTTCAAGGTAATCCAGTTGAGCCAGTCGGAGGGCGATGAGAAATGTCTTTTGCTGCCCTTGAGAACCAAATTTTCGAAGCAGTCGCCCCTGCAACAGAAAGTCAACATCATCCTTATGAACGCCTCGTGTGGTGCGACGCAGGCGCCTGTCCTCATCTCTGGTGGAGCGGAATTGGTCCAAAATGAAGCGTCCATCGGCTTCCAATTGCGTCCTATCAGCGACCCCCACTTCATCCAATCCATTCGCCAAATCGGCATGAATCGCAGCAAAACGCGGGGTAAAATCGTCCAAAAAGGCGGCCCGTTTCGACCGGATGTCAGCGCCCAAAGTCGCCATCCGGTCATCCCACGGATCGAGCAAGGATTCCTCCCATGTTCGATTCTCCGCGAAATATCGCAGAAGCGCATTTCGCTGCGACAGACAACGGTTGTAATCCATCAAATTGTCCAAATAACGCCTGTCAAAACTGGAAATCACTGCATCCATCCATTTTCTGCGCCTTTCAGACCCATCGTGGATCAAAGCCGCATCGTCAGGTGCAATCATGACGGCAGGAAACCGACCAACATGATCTGCAATTCGTTCATATGGCTTGTCCTCCAAACGGAACACCTTTTTCACCCCCTTGCGCACGCCACAACTCACGACTTCACGGGCATCATGACGCTCAAACTGCCCGCGCAAAAACATCTCCTCCTCACCATGTTCGATGTTCAATGCATCATTTGCATGGAGATAAGATTTGGTGTGGCAGAGGTAAAAAATGGCATCCAGAACATTGGTTTTTCCGCTGCCATTGGGACCAAGAAGGCAGTTGATTTGTTGACCAAATGCCAAATCCAAGGACTTGTGATTGCGAAAATGAAGCAAATGAAGTTGTTGCAAGCGCATGATGCGAATTTCCTTATTTTTGCGCCCACCTGAACAGAACAAATTCTATTCGATGGCAAAAAAGAATCAAAACGACGAACCATTGTTCGCCGATCTCGGTGAGGAATACACAAAGATGGAACAGTTTGTCAATGACAACCGACAGTCACTGACTTATGGATTGGGGGGATTGGCTGTGCTGATTTTGGCAGCCTTGGGTTACCAAAGTTTTGTGGCAGGTCCGGCTGAGACCCAAGCGGAAGCAGAAATTTGGCGTGCCGAGAACTATTTTGAGATGGATTCTCTCGACCTCGCAGAGTTTGGCGATGGATATGACGCCGGTCTGGAAGAAATCCTGAACAACCACAGTGGAACGGATGCCGCATCGCGTGCCTCTTATGAGTTGGGCATCATTTATCGCGATGGCGGCCGCTTCGAAGAAGCCATAGAAGCCTTCAAATCAGCCGGCGTTGCTGACGATGTCATCGGTGCCTTGAGCGAAGGCAACGTTGGCGATTGTTTGATTGAATTGGGTCGTTACAATGAAGCCATCGAGCACTTTGAGTCCGCGGCAGCGCGTGGGGCCTCCAGTTTGGCGGAAAATGTCTTGACACCCATGTTCCTCTACAAATCGGGTATTGCCAAGATGGAAACGGGAGATTTGGCAGGCGCCAAGTCTGATTTCAGTCAAATTGTTACAGATTATCCTGACAGCCAGCAGTTCAACAGTGCTGTCGGCATGAAAGCCAGCTTGGCGAACAGCTGATCATGGCTACATCAGGAAATGATTTGAGTGCTTTCGACCCTGAATTGCTCAAGGACAGTGCCCACTTTCGAGTGGGCATTGTGTTTTCAGAATGGAATTCTGAAATCACCCACGCGCTCCGAGATGGCGCAATCGAAGTCTTTCAGGCAGCTGGTATTCATGCGAATCAGATTCTGGTCCACACTGTACCTGGAGCCTTCGAGACTCCATTGGCAGCTCAGTGGTTGCTGAAATCTGACAAATGCGATGGTGTGGTTTGCATTGCTTGCGTCATTCGCGGAGAAACCGCGCATTTCGAATATGTCAGCAGCGCGACCGCTCACGGCGTTCAACATATCGGTTTGCAAACAAGCAAGCCGGCCGTTTTCTGTGTGCTCACCGACGACAACATCGACCAATCCCGTGCACGCTCCGGTGGAGCACTCGGAAACAAAGGGGTCGAGGCTGCAGCAGCTTGTTTGCAAATGATGAAGCTTCGCGAATCCATCCAAAACCAGCCTGGCGGTCATTCACTTGCAGACTGGGGTGTAGGCATGCTGGATTGAAGGGCAATCATGGGAAAAAAGTGGTGGCAATCTGATTTCTGGGTTCGACCTCTGGCCCCCATACTCGTGGTGGCTCTCGCACTGCGATTGGCTGCAGCTTGGTTCTCCGAAGGCTACCTGATGCACGATGATCATTTCTTGGTGCTGGAGGCGGCCGCCAGTTGGGTGGACGGAGAAGACTACAACAACTGGTTCCCCTGGTCTCAGGAAGAAGAAGGACTTCCAGTGGGTCCGCATCCCGCCAATTTCGCCTATGTCGGCACCCAATTTGTCCTGATCTATGGGCTGAAAACCTTGGGAATTTCCAACCCAAAAACCATTGCCCTTGTCCTGAGACTTTTTCATGCTTTGTATAGTCTTTTGGCTGTTTGGCTGGTTTACCGAATTGCTGAAAAATTGGGGGATCGTCGAGCATCTTGGGCTGCGGGATGGGGAATGGCCGCATTTGCGGTGATTCCAGTTTTATCTGTTCACCAATTGGTCGAAATGGCTTGCATTCCCCCTCTCTTGCTGGCCGTTGAACGTGCTTTGTATGGCCGTTCCGGCTGGCGCAACGCTCTGTGGGTCGGTCTGGGATTTGGGTTGGCCACGGGCTTTCGGTTTCAATGTGGATTGTTGGCCTTGGGCTGGGCAGCTGGCTCGCTCTGGAAAGCCCGATGTTCCGCATCCGCTTTCCGAGAGGTGCTGATGACGGGCGCATTCAGTTTGGCCTTTTTTTCCTTAAGCCAAATCCAAGATGTGTTCATCTGGGGCCGACCTTTTGTCCAATTGATGGCGTATTTCGGATACAACACCACACACGCCTTGAATTACCCCCAGGGCCCACCTGGGCAATTCCTCCTGACACTGATCGGACTGATGGTCCCCCCCCTTTCACTCGCATTGATATGGGGCATGTTCAGGGAAATCAAGCGATGGCCAGAATGGGTAGGTGCTGTGCTCGTCTTTTTGCTTTTCCATGAATTGTATCCCAACAAGCAAGAACGTTTTATTTTGCCAGCCTTGCCGTTGATTTTGGCCTTGGGCACAGCGGGTTGGGTGCGATTTGAGCAGGCATCTGTCTTTTGGGGCCGCCACAGGCGCTTCCGCAACGGTTTGTTCCTTTTTGCGTTAACCCTCAACAGTATGGCATTGGGAATCTTGACCTTTGGACAGGCCAAATCCTCCCGCGTCAATGCCATGTATGCCCTATGGGAAGCCGGAGATCTGGACAATTTCATGGCCGTTTATGTCGACAGTTCCCCACAAGTCCCTGCATTTTACAGCGGATCTTGGGACCGTTACTATGTGGCGGAAGCGGATGACGACCCTGCCGAACGGCTGAACTTGGTCTGTCGAATGAAAAATCACCGCACCTTCCCGAATTACTTGCTCTTCTACGGTGATGAACATTTGGGAGAGACCGTAAAATCCTACAAAGCGGCATGGCCAGGTTTGACTTACGTCCGTCAGATTGCCCCCAGCCGACTCGATCGCTTCATCCATTGGCTCAATCCATTGAACTCCGTAGAACGCGTTATGATTTACCGCGTAGAAGACGATGTGGCCTGCGCAAACACAAAAAAGCCACCTGCACTCATCGAATGAAGTGGCTCATTCATCCCTGTATGAATAGGTTTGTTGAATGAAATGGTTTGACGAAGAATTCCTGCGTTTTTTTGAGGCGCTTGAACAGAACAACAACCGCGACTGGTTTGACGCGAATCGCCATCGTTATGAAGCCCATGTCAGAGAACCATGGAAAGCACTCGTTTCAGCTTGCATCGAAATGATGGCCGATTGGGACCCGGCTTTTGCTGAGAATTTGCAACCCAAGAATGCCATCTTCCGAATCCATCGGGACATACGATTTTCAAAAGACAAAACACCTTACAAAACACAAGTCTCTGCAGCCATGGGGCCAGGTGGTCGCAAAGGCACCACTCCGGGATTGTACTTACAAGCTTCTCACAAGGAATTGATTGTGGGTGGAGGTGCTTACATGATTGATAAGGAAGATCTGTTTTTCTTGCGAGAAAAGATTGGAAATGAGACCAACCGATGGCGAGGATTGGTGGAAAACCCGGACTTTGTGAAGCGATATGGTCGAGTCTTGGGTGAACGCAACAAACGGATTGACAAAGAACTGATGCCTTTGGCAGAAAAAAATCCTGATTTGTTTTTGAAACAGTTCTATTACATGAGTTCATTGAAACCGCAGGTCCTCCTGCGTTCAGACTTGATGGAAACTGTGACCACTTGGGCTCGAACTGCCGAACCCTTGCGACAGTTCTTGCGCGATGGTATGACGAGCAGTTGAATTCTTCCTGCGCCTTGTTCCGCTGAGGCGTATTTTCGCGAGCATGCGAAAGATGAACCACGGTTTGACAGCAACCATGGCTGTCCTCCTCACTTCCGTTTGGATGTGCGCCTCTGTTCATGCTCAATACCCGGGCTGGCAAATGGCTGCTGAATATGAAATGCAAATTCAATTGGACACCGCCTTGCATCAATACACAGGCGAAATGACATTGAAATGGATAAACAACAGCCCGGACGATCACACCCGTGCATACTTCCACCTGTTCTTCAATGCGTTTCAACCTGGCAGCATGATGGATGTCCGGTCCCGTACCATTTCCGATCCTGACCCCCGGGTTGGAGATCGAATCGCAACATTGCCAGAATCAGAATGGGGATGGTTGGAAATTCAGACTTTGACCGTCAACGGAAAACCCGCCGATTTTGTCCACGACGGTACCATTCTGGATGTTCAATTGCCAAACGTGGTTCGAGCCGGAAAAAAGGCAACTTTCACCATGACCTGGAAGGCTCAGGTGCCCAGACAAATTCGCCGTTCAGGCTGGATGAACAAAGAGGGCATCGAATACTCCATGACCCAGTGGTATCCTAAACTTTGCGAATACGACCACGATGGATGGCATACAGATCCCTACATCGGACGTGAATTTCACGGCATTTGGTCCCAATATGAAGTTGACATTGATGTACCGGAAGGGTACGTCGTTGGGGGAACAGGTATGCAGGAAGCGGTCGCCACTGAAAACGGTCGGTTTCACTATCATTTCAAAGCCAATGATGTCATTGATTTTGCATGGGCTGCAGACCCTGACTATCTGCATCAAGACACTGTTGTGGATGGAACAGTACTGAATTTTTACCACCAACCTGATACGGCATATGATGCTGCGTGGGTTCAGCTGCCGAAGTACACCGCACGTGCTCTTCAATTTCTTGAAGACCTCATCGGGGCCTATCCCTATCCCCAGTACAGCGTGATACAGGGCGGAGATGGTGGCATGGAATACCCAATGGCCACTTTGATTACTGGCAACAGAAGTTTGAGAAGTCTGGTGGGTGTGACCGTTCATGAAATGGCGCATTCGTGGTTTCAAGCCTTGATTGCCACAAATGAAAGTCTGTATGAATTTTTGGATGAAGGGTTTACTTCTTATGCCACATCATTGTGCATGGATCACTTGTTTGCAGACGGTATGGGGGGGCCACACCGATATAGCTATGGCGGTTACATCAATCAAGCCCTAAGTGGGAACGAAGAGCCTCTCATTACACACGCCGACCACTATACGACGAATCGAGCATACGGCATCGGAGCTTATTCCAAAGGCGAGGTTCTGATGGCCCAACTTGCTGGCGTCATCGGGACTGAAGCGCGAGATGAAGGACTTCGGAATTATTTTCAACAATGGTCATTCAAGCATCCAGGCATCAATGATTTCAAGCGGGTCATGGAGGAGACATCAGGATTGGAATTGGATTGGTACTTCCAATATTTCGTAAACACCACCCACACCATCGATTATGGCATTCAATCCTTGCTCAATCAAGGGGATTCCATTGCACTGAATATGGTTCGCATCGGTGGCATGCCAATGCCCATTGATGTCGAAATTGTTTTCGATAATGGCGATCTTGAACATTATCACATTCCTTTGGTGATGATGCGCGGAAATCGCCCACTGTCCTCGGAAGAAAATTTGGCAGAAGATTGGGCATGGGTAGATCCCAATTACACCTTGAACATCCCCGCTATGGGACGAAAAGTCACCAGTGTGGAAATAGATTCAAAGCGTTTTATGGCCGATGTTGATCGCAACAACAACCGCATCGAACTGTGCGGGAATTGTGTGCAGTCCTTTGAAAGAAACTGATGTTCGAGAAACACATTTGGAGAGGCACCCGCCTCCAGCAGGGCTTACTCACCGTCGCGCTGTTGTCGTTGTTGTGCATTGCCGGCCCCATTCGGCTGGAAACCGTTGAAGGCATTCCCATCACACTGCAATCCCTCGTCGTCATCTTGATTCCCATTTTTGTTGGATGGAGATTGGGGCTTGTCCTGATTCTGGCCTATCTCCTGCTCGGAGGCATGGGGCTTCCTGTATTTGCCGGTGGTTCTTCAGGATGGGTCAAATTTCAAGGAACCACGGCCGGTTTTCTCCTGGCTTTTCCCATCGCTGCTGTGGTCACAGGAGCGGTCGCAGGTCGAATCCGACAGTTTCACGCGTTACAAGGTGGGGTCCTGATGATCCTCGGACAAGGCATCATTCTCGCCTTGGGTCTCACATGGCAATTTCAACTCGACGCGATCGAAGCTGATTTGGTTGCGATTTTAAAATGGACAGTCCCCGGTTTGCTGCTGAAAAGTGGCATGGGGGCCATATTGATTGCTCTCGTAGCCAGGATTGTAACGTCCGCCCACCCCAAAACATCCCTCAAATCATGAAAAATTCTCACCTCCTTGGTTCAATGGTTGCCATCTGGATGCTTGTTGTGGCATGCTCCGAGTCGAATCCATCAGGCAACACTTCTTCAAATGGAAAGCGCCAAAAAGTGGCCGAGATGAAAAGGGCAACAGATCACCATTCATTTAGCAAGCCTGAAGAAGCGCGTGTCACACACTTGGACTGGACTGCATCCATTGATTTCGAATCCAAGATCATCCAGGGAAAAGCTGTCTACCAGGTGACCGCGGCTTCCAATGCAAAGCGAATCTTATTCGATACAGAGAGTTTAGATATCCAGAAGGTCTTTGTGGACGGAAAAGCTGTAGAATTCGAAATGGGACCTGCCATGCCATTTGTCGGATCTTCATTGAGCATCCCCATCTCTCCAGCCACTCAATCGGTGTCCATCACCTACCAAACTTCACCATCCGCCAGAGCACTCCTCTGGGTCGATGGAGAATCTCCCTTCGTTTTTACGCAAAGTCAGGCCATTTTGGCTCGGACTTGGATTCCCTGCCAAGACAGTCCAGGGATTCGATTTACTTATGATGCACATTTGGATGTTCCTCCTGGGTTGATGGCCCTCATGAGCGCAAAGAACCCAACAGCAAAGTCCCCAGACGGCCACTATGACTTCCAAATGAATCAGCCCATTCCATCTTATTTGCTGGCCATGGCAGTGGGCGATGTTCAATTTCAATCGGTTGGAGCGCATACAGGGGTCTACGCCGTACCAGAGTTGATCGACGCCGCAGCGTGGGAGTTTGCTGAGATGGAAGACTTGTTGGTGGCTGCGGAGGCCTTGTACGGCAAATACGCCTGGGAACGATACGATTTGCTGGTTTTGCCCGCTGCTTTTCCCTTTGGGGGCATGGAGAATCCGCGTTTGACATTTGCAACGCCTACCATCATAGCAGGAGACCGGAGCCTTGTGGCCTTGGTGGCACACGAGTTGGCCCACAGCTGGTCCGGGAATTTGGTGACCAATGCGACATGGGATGATTTCTGGCTCAATGAAGGATTTACTGTGTACTTCGAGCAACGCATCATGGAAGCGGTTTATGGTGCCGAAATCAGTGAAATGCTGGCCACATTGAGCTACCAGGGACTTGTGGACGAAGTGGAGGCCATCATGGATTTAAATCCAGATGACACCCACCTCAAACTGCACCTCAAAAACAGAGATCCAGATGACGGCATGACGGCCATTGCGTATGACAAAGGGTATTTCTTTCTCCGACTTCTGGAAGAAAAGGTTGGCCGCAAGACTTTTGATGCATTCCTCAAGGAATATTTCGCGTCGCACGCATTCGAAGTCATGGATACCGAAAGTTTCATCGCATATCTCGAAAGAACATTGCTCTTAGAACCCGCTTTGAATGGGGAGCCCTTGGCAGAGCAAATTCAATTGGACGCATGGATTTATGGAAAAGGTCTGCCTGAAAACTGTCCAAAGGTCAGTAGCGAACGCATTGAACGGGTTGACGCCTCATTGAACGAATGGGTCGCAGGCCGATTGGCCACCAAAGATCTGCCTTGGGCGGAGTGGGTCTACCAGGAGAAGTATCGGTTTCTTTCGAATTTGCCCGACACCACATCAGCTTCACGGATGGCAGCAATGGATCAGCAATGGGAAATCAGCCAAACTGGAAACAACGAGGTGTTGTTCGCCTGGTTGGAGCAATCCATACACAGCCGATACCAAACAGCCTATCCACGGTTGGAAAAATTCCTAGTCAGCATTGGACGCAGAAAGTACCTCACCCCATTGTACCGAGCCATGAAAGAAACTGGGCAATTGGAAATGGGCATGGACATCTACAGGAAAGCACGCCCCAATTACCACAGCGTTGCGACCGGCACGATGGACCCTTTGCTTGGGTTCAACGAAGCACAGTAACGTAACCCGTGATTTCCCGGCGATTGCCTGAAAGAGACAAGCTGTAAACGATCACCCGATAGGTGTACAGATTGTCCTGAACGAAATATTCAGAATCACCAGATGCTGGACCGTGCCATACCGCTTGAGGATCCGTGGTCTCGAAGACCTTGCTTCCCCAGCGATCAAATACTTGAAGCAAGAATCGATCTGGGTCAATGTCCGTTCCTTCAATTTTGAATGCATCATTGACCCCGTCATTGTTGGGCGTGAAGCTGGTGGGGATGAACAAATTGTACAAGTCAAAAATTTCGACGTACCTGGTGACCTGATTGGAACAACCATTTTCATCCGTGACCACCAGTGTGACAGGGTAAAGACCGCCACGATCAATGGGGAACTTGAATATCGGATTTTCTTGCATCGAAACTCCCAAATCACTCACCGTATCAAATTGCCAGAACCATCCCACAACATTGGAGGAATTGACACTTTCGAATTCAATTTCCGTGTCGGGTGCAGTTGCCGGTTGCGGTGATGCCGTGAAACCCACACTCGGGGGCGTGAAAATGTCAATAGCGCCATCAAACGTTGCCGTATAGGTGCAACCCAAATTCGAAGTGATCTCCAAGGTCAAATCATAGGAGCCTGGCTCCATGTAGGCATGGGCAGGATCTTGGTTCGAAGAACCCTCACCATCCCCAAAGAACCAAAACTGACTTTGCACTTCGCTGGTGTCATTTTCCAAAGTGAATTGAATCACTCCGGGTACACATGCCCTAGCTGTATCCACACTGTAAGTGGGCGGCATCGGGGTTTCAACCACCACTTCGAAGCACTCTGTAATGGGAGGAGTTTCACAATTGTCCGTCAAGGTGACGCAATACGTGCCCGTTGATGAAGGATAGTGAGTCAACTCCGTATCATCCGCACCCACCGGGATGTTTTGCCAATCCCAGTCATATGCATACCCCAAACCTGACCCTCCATCACTTCCTTCTACTTGCAATTGAGCCGCGGCCCCTGTGCAAATCAAATCCGCTCCCAAGAAGCCCTGAATAGAGAGTGAATCCTGCACGAAAACCTCAATGGATTCCGTTTCCGAAGGGCAATTGTCTTCATCCACAGCGGATACACTGTAGGTCGCTGATGCAGCGGGGTTGACAGACTTCGTCATGCCCGTCCCCAGGCCATTGTCCCAAGTGTAAATCCAATTCTGATCTGGATCCATCTCAGACCAAACTTGCATCACCGCTGTTCCATCAATGCAAATGGTCGTGTCCGCGGATACCTCCAAGGTCAGGGCCGGCGGATCTTCCAAAACAATGTCAAATTCATAAAGGCAAGCATCGCCGGACACTTCCAAGTGATAATCATCGGGAACGAGGTTGTCAAAAGTTTCCAAGCCGCCATTTGAATTCACCGAATACAACAACGTGCCGCCTGAAGTCAAATAAATGGACCAGGGCCCATTCGCTGGATCTTCCGTGATTTCCACTGAGATTTCACCATCATTCAACAAGCAGCTGGGTTGTTCAAATTCAACTGTATATTCAAATCCTGGAAGAACCTGGACTACATCGCTGCCGACGCACCCAGGATACCCATCTGGATAGACACTCAATGTATACTCAGTGGGTTGACCAGAAAAGGAATTGACCGCAGATTGGTTTGCATTTGGCGTAGCCAAATCAACTGATGGTGTCCAATCCCAGTTGAACGCACAATCTGAGCCTCCCAAACAACTCACACACCATTCCGCTTGAGGCATTGCGCCGAACTGACAATCGGTCCACCAGTCCGAAGAAAACGCCAGTGTGATGCATCCGTCATTGTTCGTTGCAACAAACGTCTCCCCTGTAAGATCACCTGAAACTGAACCCAAAATGGGGGCACTGGTGTCAGAACCATCGTAAACTACAATTTGATCGCCCGCAGCCATTTCACCTGCAGAAAATGAAATCACCATTTTAGCCCCAAGACCTAAATCATCTGGACAATATGTGAAGGCAGTGTTGTCATTGGATGCATAACAATAGGAATACTCTCCTCCATCGTTATCGCAGTTGCCTTCCGAAGGATCAAAAACCACTGAACCCGTTAGGGTAGCACCCGTCGAACAAAAGATTTGGTCACCACCTGCACTGACTTCAATGGGGTCAAAAACAACCACTTCCAAAGTGGTATCTGCAGAGCAACCAAAATCATTTTCCACCTCCAAGCCGATTTGATAAACGCCTGCCTCAAAAGCCTGGATGTCCAAAAATGCAGAGTCACTTGGATTGACCGTAATCTCCAAGTCATCAGAAGAGATGCTCGTGAAGTCCCAATTCAAATATTCAATTTGAGGTTGAATCACCGTCACACCAGGCAACAAGCTGGGGTCAAATTCCAAACTCCAAGTGCACATGAACCCATTGTCCAATGCAAGCATATCTGTAAATCCCAACTGCCATGTCCCGTTCAAGGGACAACCCACCAAATCACACAAGGATTCATATGGCGTATAAAGACCCGGGTCCAAAATGTTGCCAGAAGCCGCCATCCCATTCGTGTTCGTGTAATTTGTAAATGTTGTCGGACCTTGATCTAACGTTCCCAATGTCGAACCTTCCTGCCAACCGTAGTCATAACATAAACCTTCTGTAAAATCAGCCTCTACATCAACAGGCTCGCCCAGAAATGTCCCGCCACCGGCTTGATCTTGCAACAAAACTTGGGTTCCATTTGGGCATTCAATGAAGATGTCGAGATCACCGAGATATGAATGCTCCATGGCCGCATGAATGGCTATCAGATCATCGCAATCCTCTAGGGTTGCGTCGGGTTCAAAAAAATTGAAGGTGATTTCTGATGTGTAGGTCACACCCGCTCCAAATCCAGTTGATGCAATCGATGGCGCATCGAAGCTCGGAGCGTCTGTCCACAAATCGGATGCAACCGGACTCGCGTCGACCTCAGCAGAAAATGAACCCGGTCCCACACAAATGGGTGACAGCACTTCTGTATTGAATTGAGCGGGTGTACTTACCCAAACAACCATCGGCTCCAAATTCAAAGAAACACAGTCATTGGTCCCATTGAAATAGGAAACAGAAAAATCAACGTTGTATGCCCCAGCATCGTTAAACGTGTGGGTCGCATTGGATGCAGAATTCAAGGTATCCACTGTGCCGTCGCCCCAATCCCAGATGTATTCTTCAATTTCAAACAATCCACTTGGCACATTTGACCCTTCATCGCCGAAAGTTGCTGATTCTCCTATGCACAATTTAATGATCGGTATCCCGTCAATTTCCTCAAATTCACTCAAAATTTGGCCATCGGCAAACGGTGTCTCACAAGGCGTTCCGCAGGTCACCTCTGCCTCCCATCCGTTCAGAAATACACTTCCGCCGCTTCCGGTATTCACATTGAACACGAACGTCAAGCAGCCACCATCATTTGATGAAGTGGCTGAAATGGTGATGCCTTGGAGATCATCCCCAGTATAAGATCCCAAAGAGGGGCTTGATGTGTTGGGTCCATCAAAAATACTCAAGACATCACTCTGCCCATTCACCGCAGATTGGAACAGAGAAAACGCATAAAACTGAACAATCAAGGCATCATTCTCATCATCAGGACAAATGGTCATCGTGTAACTCCCATCCGAGTATGGCTCTTGCTCCTCATCATCGAAAAATGAATAAACCGAATTCTCATCCGCGCATGCCGTAACGGTCGCATTGGACATGGTAAAAACCGTCGTTTGACCCAAGGATTGGGAATTCGCCAGCAACACCAAAAAACACAAGGAAAAACTGGAAACCTTCCAACTCATGATTAACGTGTTAAAGTAATCGTTCCAAACACTTCTTTTCGATCGCCTGTAGCCAGAGAACGTGTAATGACCATATATGTATAGGTTCCGTCCGCAACGAAATAATCACCTTGTTGGTTGTCTCCTTGCCAGACCTCATGTATATCATTCGACGAATACACCACATTTCCCCAACGATCAAATACCTGGACCAAAAAGTCGGATTCATCCACATCCAAACCAGCGAGAACCCACCCATCGTTTAGACCATCTTGATCCGGTGTAAATCCAGAAGGAATAAACAAGGTGAAACTCTCGTTGATCAACACATTTCGGGAAATTTCACTGTGACAGCCCCAATCATTCATGGCATGCAACGTGACTTCGTAAACCCCTGATTGGTTGTCCGGAAATGTATAGTCGGTTTCGTACATCTCGCTCGTATCCAAATCCCCAAATTCCCAAAGGAAAGAAGTCGCAAAAGTGCTGTAATTAAAAAACTCAACACGCGTCTCAGGAAGCGAAGTAATCAAGGGTTCACCCAAGAAGGAAGCCACTGGTGGTTCAAAAGTCTCGATCAGATTTTCTGCAGTGTATTCATAAAGACATCCTGCTTCCGTTGTCAAAATGGAGGTCACTGTAAACAATCCATTGTCGAGGTAGCTGTGAGCCGCTTCAGGTGAAACACCGCTGTTGAGCACCGTTCCATCTCCAAAAGTCCAATTGTATTGGGCAATTCCATCATTCCCGGGCATGGCATTGGATGTAAAGTTGACCACCAATGGATGGCATCCACCCAAGGTGTCTGCTGCAAAATCAGCATTGACTGGATCCGGCACCAAGATTTCAACGCAGGCATCGACAGCGGGCGTCTCACAGGCGTCTGTCACTGTCGCGCACACCACAGTGGTCAATTCAGGGGATGCCCAAAATCCATCACCCGATGGAGCAGGCAGGCCAGACCAACTGTAGTTGTAGGATGGCAATCCACCTGTGACCGCTTGAACACCGACCCAAATCGAATCTTCCGGACATACAGCGCCACCAGGCTCAAGGGTCAAACTCAATGGATCATGCAAATCCACCCAAATGGTACCCACCTCTGAAACGCAGCCCAAATCATAAGTGGCCTGAACTGTGAAATAGGCCGGACCATTGGGACCTACGCTGATAGAAGTTCCCGATTGGCCCGTGGACCAAGCGAAAGTCTCCATGGGCTGGGCAGGTTCCAAAAAGGCGCTGAGTACAGCTTCACCATTCAAACATATGGTGGTGTCATTTGAAACAATCAACTCCGGTACTTCTGGCGCCGTGAGCACCCATTCCTCCACAATTTCACAAGTGGGGTCCGCTGAAACCACTTCGTAATTGCCAGATACCAGACCGGAAAAGACAATGGGATTTGCACCGGTTGCAGAGAATGCCTGGGTCACCTGATTCCCAGTTTCCGCATCCCACAACGTGATGTTCCAAGGCCCATCTGAATTGTATACGTCGAGAACGACAGTAATCTCTCCATCGTTTTGGAAACAAGTGGGGTCAATTCCTGATACATTCATGCTGTATCCCGTTCCGACCGTTACTTGATCTGTTGAGCCACAGCCCGGCAAAAAAGACCATTCCCCGAACACTTCGAAAGTGATGGGGTCAAAACCCAAATCACCCAAGGCCGGAGAGGGGCCGTTTGCACTTTGCAAGTATTCTTCTGGCGTCCAACTCCATTGGACATCCCCTGTGTTTGTGCATCCCACGACATATTCCCATGGTGCGATGTTTTCTGAACTCTCACAGTCAATCACAAAGTCTGGCACGACTTCTAGCGTCAGGCATCCCGTCTCATTTGTAGCTGTGAAAGACAAACCACTAAGGTCACCTTCATTTCCGTAGAATGGGGGATTCACCAACAAGTCGCCCGTGTTGTCTGGACCATCATAAACGTAGAATTCGTCAAAAAACCACTCCACACCCCCAGACAAAAACTGAACCGTCATGAATGTGTTCCCTTCTTCCCCTTCATCCGGACAATAGGTGAAAGAGGAATTGGACCCACTCGGATAGCAAAAGGTATAAGAACCTGCATCATCACTGCAAACTGGCTCAGGCAAACCTGGGACAAATGCTTGTAGATTTCCATCACCACAAATCGTGAAGTCAAGCCCCGCTGAAACCACAGGTGGATCGAGGACTTCGAGGACAACTGTTGTATCAGCCGCGCAACCAAAGTCATTCACAATGTTGAATGTGAATGGATAAGTACCAGGCGTTGTCGCATTGATGTCCAAAATCATCGGGTCATCAGGGTTCATGTCTACATCAATATCTGTCGATCCAATGTAGGGGCTGATGTCCCACTCGGCTGTTACAATTTCAGGTTCAATGACGATGGCACCGGGATACAAGTCCGGGTTCAAAATCAAATTCCAAGTGCAGACAAATCCGTTGTCCAACCCCAGATAATCCGTGAAGCAAAATTCCCAAGTACCATTGAGTGGACACCCAACCAAATCGCACAGCGAGCCCTCTGGCTCATAAATCCCTGGGTTCACAATGTTTCCTGACTCTGGATTGCCCAAGGCATCGGTGTAAAAAACTTGCGTGGCATTGGCGGGATCTTCGATTTGGCCCAAAGTGGAATTTTCACTCCAGCCGTATCCATAACAAACCCCTTCTGTCAAATCGTCTTCAACGTCCACGGGCTCGCCCAAAAACGTGGCTCCCCCTCCTTGTGTTTGCAAGGTTACCGTCGTTCCATTCGGACAAGAGATGTTGATGTCCAAATCACCGAGATAACTGTGTTCCATGTAGGCGTCAATTTGGATCAAATCCTCACAAGATTCCAAAACCGAACCCGCCGGAAACACATCGAGTTCCAGCTGTGAACAGTAAGTAAAGCCACCGTCAAATCCAGTCGGTGAAATGGTCGGTGCATCATAGCTGGGTGCATCCGTCCAAATGATGGACCCCACCGGAGTGCCATCCATGACCCCTTCTACAGCTGTCGTTCCCGTGCAAATCGGACTCTCCAACTCCGTATTGAACAATGGCAAGGTTGAGACCAAGACCAACATCGGGTCCAGGTTCAACGATGTGCAAACGCCACCATCATTCGGATAACTGACTGAAAGTTGGACCGGATAAGCCCCCGGATCAACGAACACATGGGATACATCACTGTCATCTTCCATGGTCAAAGTGTCTCCGTCACCAAAAATCCATGTCCAATTCTCAATCATGTAGCCAGGGTCGACTGTGCTCCCCAAATCCTCAAAAGTGACCTCATCACCCACACAGATGGAAGCCGCTGGGATGTTGTTGACCAAATCTGTGGGTCCAACCAGCCCTCCAGCAGAAACAAGGTTTGCGCAAGGCGTACCACATTGAATATTTCCCTCCCAACCCGCGAGGCCGTCCACATTGTTGGAGGGCGAAATCAATTGAAAGGTCAGGCAACCGGATGTGTTGTTAACAGTGGACGACACCTGCAATCCTTGTAATTGCGATCCAGTGTAACTGCCCAAAGATGTTTCCCCTGTGTTGTCTCCATCAAAAATCAGCAAATAATCGCTGTTGTTCGGGTTGGGATTGGAGTAAATGTTGAAGGCCAAAAAGTCAATGCTGATAAAATCAGTGGCATTATCAGGGCAAATGGTAAAGACCAGCTCATCTCCAGAGTAGGGACCATTGTTTCCGTCATCACGAAAAATGCCTTCACAGGTCTGCACCATGCCATCTTCCATGGGAAATGACATCTGAGCTAGAACCACTCCTTTCCCCAAAAGGATGATCAACATCACCAACCACAAAGGTGAGTGGATGAAAGCAAAATGTGTTTTTTGGTTCATCTAATGGTTATTCCTCAAGGTTCAGGTTGCAAAGAAAAGACAACTAATTGGACGAAAGGTTGCACCAAAAAACAGGGTGCCGTCCAAAGAAACTTGTCGGCACCCCATCGCAATCCAAGTTGGACTGGTTAAGCTCTTCGGGTTCAACGCTCAATCCTGACTTTGTCGAAATAGAACTCCGGCAAGCGATGACGTTGCTTCACAGTTAAAAGCCACTTATAAAACATCCCTGCTGGCGCCAGTTCACCATTCATCAGTTCACCACGCCATGGTTGATCTGCCCTTGATGTGGCAAAAATTTCTTGTCCGTCCTCGTCCACAATTTGAAGAGTCCAGCCGTCATTTGTTTCATGAACAACCGCTGGCAGAAAAGTGTCATAACGACCATCTCCATCCGGTGAGAAGAGTGCTGGCGCTTTCGCCTTTTTTCTGTCACCTATTTCCACCTTTTTCTCGTCTGTGTCTTGACATCCATATGCATTGCTTGCAACCAATTGCACGACATGCTCGCCTTTGTCATCAAACCGTTGTTCGCCACGATCCAAAATCTTTCCATCCACAAACCAAGTTGAACTTGAAGTGGATTCGGTCAAATCGTTGTAGTGAACAACCAAATCTCCGTTGTCTCGGTCAAAGTGTGCATCCCATGTTAACTGAGCTTCAGGTTTGGGCCTTACAACAATCATGTTTTCAACTGTGCGGGTTCGGATCACACCGTCGTTTCGAGAACGCAAAGAAATGGTGATGTCATACGTTCCAGGACTTTTGAAAATGTGCGTCGGTGAAGGATAATTGCTGAAGTTACCGTCCCCAAAATTCCAGAGCACGGACCCTTGCATTTCTGTTTGGCCAAGAGAAAAAGACACTTCAGTACCCTCACAAGCTTCTTGGACAGAAGACGCCAAATCCACGAAAACATCCGCGGCGCGCTCATCACGAGGGGCATGATCTTCATTTTCAATGGCCGGTTCGTTCTCCGCGTGCTCGAGGTGTTCACCAGCAACCTTATCATTCCACTCATCGCCCCTTTTCGCGTGCGGAATCAGACTGGTTGTTGCTGTCTGCGAATCTCCACTTCCTGTTGACGCATCAAGTGACGTTTCATCCGCAGATGCGTCCGATTCATCCACCAAATCTGAGTCGATCCGAAATTTGGTGGTCGTCCTCGCCGCGCCACCAGAAGTTTCTACATCCTTGCTCAAAGCAGATGTCATCACAGATGCGTGTGATTCCGTGCCCTCGGCAACCGACTGCTCGAAATCCGCCACAACAGTTGTCAACTCGGAGACATCTTCGGTTTCAGTTTCCACAAATCTGACGGAAGTCCAGCCCAAGGCACCAACGGCCACCACAGTAGCTCCCACGGCCAGGCGCCGGGCAAATTGAGCCTGTTGAATCAAATTTCGTTTGACATCGATGTTTTGCAACTCGGGCTCCAAATCTTCAAACCGACTTACGGGTACATCGGGCTCAAATCCTTCGAACAATCGTTGCAATTGCTTTTCCCAAATTTCTTTGCTCATTCTGTTGTGCTCATTTCACTCAAACCTGCATTCTCTCCCGACCGATCTCTCCTTGTTTCCAGTAGTATTCGTTTTACATTTCTTCTCGCCTTTGCAAGATTGGATTTCGAAGTTCCGCTGGAGATGCCGAGTGCTTCCGCAATTTCAGCGTGCTCCATGTTGTCGAAGACATACATGTTGAAAACCGCTTTGTAAGTTGGGGACAACTCATGCATCGCTTTCATGACATCATGAACCGTCAATCCCTCCCAAGCTGTTTCTTCATGTTCATCCGTGGCGGCTTCGATTTGATGAATGGGGTATTCATCTTCGCTCAGAACCCGACCGGGTGTTTCTCTTCGAACAAAATCGATGGCGGTATTCACCATGATTCTACGAATCCAACCTTCAAAAGAACCTTTCGAAGCATATCTGTCGATGCTGGAAAACACCTTCAGAAACCCTTCTTGCACAACATCCTGCACGTCGTCCTTGTCCGAAACATATCGCATACAAACCCCGAACATCAACCGATAATAACGGTCAAAAACCCAGCGTTGCGACAATCGGTTGCCATTCTGGCACCCTTGAATGTGTTGCTGAACAATGGTATCCTGCATGAACTGCGCCGCTCGTGAGACGAGGGCATTCCGGAAAGGTTGCCTGTCCCCCAATCAAATTCTACGCCACAAGATATTGTAATTTTGTGGTATGCGAATCGTCGTGGGTCTTTCGGGTGGTGTAGACAGCAGTGTTGCCGCTGCCTTGTTGCAAGAACAAGGGCACGAGGTCATCGGCATGTACATGCGCAACTGGCACGATGAAACCGTGACCGTTGACAATGCATGTCCTTGGATTGACGATGCAAATGACGCCATGCTGGTGGCATCGCATTTGGGCATCCCCTACCAAGTGATCGACTTGTCTGATGCCTACAAACAGAGAATCGTGGATGTGATGTTCGCGGAATACGCTGCCGGTCGAACCCCGAATCCAGACATCCTTTGCAACCGTGAAATCAAATTTGACATTTTTCTCGAGGCGGCTTTGGATTTGGGTGCGGAGGCCGTTGCCACCGGCCATTACTGCCAGAAAGGCGAAATCCAAACTGAGCATGGCACCGTGTATCGATTGCTTGCCGGTGCTGACGCCAACAAAGATCAGAGCTATTTCCTTTGTCAATTGAACCAAGACCAAATCCGACAAGCCCTTTTTCCCATCGGCCACTTACAAAAAGCAGAGGTTCGGAAAATTGCGAAAAGACTGGGTTTGCCAACCGCTGAGAAAAAAGACAGCCAAGGGCTTTGCTTCGTGGGCAAAGTCAAACTCCCTGTTTTCCTGCAACAGCAACTTCAAGTCAAAATCGGTCCCATCGTCGAGATTCCCGCAGACCATCCACAATTTGCCGCTGCGCAATCACTTCGAAAAACAAATCCTCTGAGAGACGCCATCAGCCATTCTTGGCAACCCACTGATGGTGACCTCGTTGGAGAACATCCCGGCGCGCATTTTTTCACGATCGGTCAACGCAAAGGACTTCATGTCGGAGGGAAAGCGGACCCACTGTTCGTGATCGGCCGGGACATGGAGACGAACACATTGTACGTCGGGCAAAGAGAAGACCACCCAGGCCTCTTGAAATCTTGTTTACGCATGAAGGCATCTGACATGCATTGGTTGCGGCCAGATTGTCACGAAACATTTAAAATCAATCATTCAGCTCAGTTTCAGGCACGCTTCCGCTACCGTCAGCCGCTGCGAGATGTGACATTGGTGCAAGCCGAGGATGGGTTTGTTTACATGCAGTTTTCGTCTCCCCAAATGGGTGTAGCTGCAGGACAATATGCCGCCTGGTATGATGAAAATGAGTGCATCGGATCCGGCATCATCTCAGATTGAGGTCGCGAATAAAGGGGCTCCATCGCTCCATGTATCCATATCATGATCGCAAAGCAACCATTTCCTTGTGGAGTTGTCTAATTCGCTGTCTGAAAAATTGAACAGAAAGGATTGTTGTTACAAATGAAATTCCCCATTCGAATTGTCCGGGTCGATGCTTCAGGCTTGTCAAGCGGGCAGTATACCATCGAAGGTGTATCAGGTCAACTATGGGGACGGGGAACCTTGCAATCATTCGATAAGAAGGCAGTTCAAACCACCGTAAAGCCCCTTTTTCACCCTCAGCAAGAAAGGGGCTTTTTCAAGTCCAGACCTCCAGTCCCTCAGGAGGGATCTTGTTTGAAATTCCGCACGGCAGAGATCTGATAATCGCTTCTTTTGTGATCCACTCGTGAAATCATTTCGGCCAGAAAACCGGTCAAGAAAAACATCGCACCGAGAACCATCCCGGTCAAGGAGATGAAGAAAACCGATAAATCCGCAATGTTCCGAACTTCAAATCCATTCCATAAACACCAAACCTTGTAGGCCGCAAGGGCGAGAAAGCCTGACAAACTGCCCAAGAACATCAGTGTTCCAATGGCTCCGAACAAATGCATGGGTTTCCGAGAAAATTTGCTCATGAATCCGATGGTCATCAAATCCAAAAACCCATTGACAAACCGTTCCATTCCAAATTTAGACGTGCCATATTTCCGCGATTGGTGCTGGACCACCTGCTCACCGATTCTATCGAACCCTGCGTCCTTGGCCAAGATGGGAATATACCTGTGCATTTCCCCTTGGACCTCAATGGCTTTCACCACATCATAACGATATGCTTTCAGGCCACAATTGAAGTCATTCAATTCAATGCCGCTGATTTTCCGAGTGGCCCAATTGTACAATTTGGTCGGAATCGTTTTGCTCAAGGGGTCATATCGCTTTTGCTTCCAGCCGGAAACCAAATCCAATTGGTCTTCCAAGATTCTCCTTTCCAACCCAGGAATCTCCTCTGGGCTGTCTTGCAAATCTGCATCCATGGTCAACACAACTTGGCCACGAGCCGCGCGAAAACCCGTGTTCAATCCTGCACTCTTTCCATAATTTCGGGCCAGCTGAATGCCGCGAACATGTTCCGGCTCACGCAAAGCCAAAGCGTGAATCACCTCCCAACTGTTGTCTGTGCTGCCATCATCGACAAAGATGACTTCATAACTCCGCCCGTTTAAAACACGCGCAATCCAGTCATACAATTCAGGTAAGCTATCCGCCTCATTATACAGGGGAATCACGATGCTCAAATCGCAGGATGGTTTGTCCATAGGCATTTGCATATCCTCCATTACGCTGGGAAGTGCAAAAGGTTCCAAATCCGACCCATCCAAGTATTCAGGCATATTCAGCATGGTCATTTCTGCGAATCACCAAAGCCACAATCATGGCGGGAATCGCCCAAATCAATGCACTCCAAAATACCCCTTTGATCAAACCCAACGGCGATAGTGATTTCAACATTTCAGCTTCAATTCCCGTCTCAATTTCCTCCACCATGCTCGAAGGCACGCCAAATGCACTCATCGATTCCACCGTTTTCTCTTTCGTGATCCGAATCATCGAATCCAAAAAATCCGGCGTAGCGATCCACTCATACATCACGATGTTAAACAAGGCCCCCACAACGGACAAAATCCCTACAACCAACATCAAATGCAACCAAGCCCGTTTCCAAATCAAAAAGCCACCTTCATCTCTGCGAATGGCGAGTCCAGAAACCACCATGGTCACCAATACAATGCCCAACTGAGCTACGCTCATGGGTGTGCTGACCATGGCTGTGGGGCCAATTAAAAATGCCGTGAGGGTCATCACCACCGTCAAACCGCCTGCAATCAGGCCATGTTGCCATACCAATGAGTTGATACTTTTCATGCCGCCAAGGTAGTGCATGGAGAAATTTCCACTTAACTTTGTGGCTTGGGGCAAGTCTCCTGCGACCAGCTCCCGCTGAATCCCCCAGGGCCGGAAGGCAGCAAGGGCAGGCGGTTGTAGCGGTGCGACAGGAATCGCTTGCCCCTTTTCTTGCTTTTAAATTCGATTCGGGCAGTTGATTTCCACTGAAGAACAACCAAGATGACAAAGGACATTCAACCCATTCGAAAGCTGCTGGTGGCGAATCGCGGTGAAATCGCCCTGCGAGTCATGAGAACGGCGAAGGAAATGGGCATCAAAACTGTGGCCATTTGCAGTGAAATCGATGTCCAAGCGCCTCACGCGAGGTTTGCGGACGAAGTGCGAGTGGTCGGTCCTGCATCATCCAGCGAATCATACTTGCGCATCGATCGGGTTCTTGAGGCTGCGCGCGAGACGGGTGCAGATGCCATCCACCCTGGCTACGGTTTTTTGTCCGAAAACGCAGAATTTGCTGCACAAGTCGAAGCCGCAGGGTTGAAATTTGTGGGCCCAAAACCTTCGGCCATCAAAACCATGGGGTCGAAATTGGCTGCGAAAGATGCCGTCATGAGGCATGATGTCCCCCTAGTGCCGGGAACAGCGCATGCAGTCATCGACCCCGATGAAGCCATGCAGGAGTCCGAGAGAATTGGATTCCCCTTATTGATCAAGGCCAGTGCCGGAGGCGGAGGAAAGGGCATGCGCATTGTTGAGCGCCCAGAAGAAATGGCCGAAGCCTTTGATCGTGCAGTGTCCGAAGCCATCAATGCTTTCGGGGATGGATCGGTTTTCATGGAGCGTTTTGTCAACTCTCCTCGTCACATCGAAGTTCAAATTCTAGCTGATTCTCATGGAAACGTGGTTCACCTGTTTGAGCGTGAGTGCAGCATTCAAAGGCGTCACCAAAAAGTAGTTGAAGAAGCTCCTTCTGCCGTGCTTTCACCGGAACTCAGAAATGCCATGGGCGAATGTGCAATCGCAGTGGCCAAAAGCTGCGATTACATCGGTGCCGGGACGGTGGAATTTTTGTTGGATGATGAGATGTCTTTCTATTTCCTTGAAATGAACACCCGGCTGCAAGTGGAACATCCTGTGACGGAGTGCATCACCGGTGTTGATTTGGTTCGTGAGCAAATCCGAATCGCAGAAGGCCATCCATTGTCATTTCGGCAGGAAGACTTGCGCATTCAAGGTCATGCCATTGAATTGCGTGTTTATGCCGAGGATGCCCGTGCTGGATTCCTGCCTGCGACCGGGACATTGCGACGCTATCGCCCCCCCGTAGGACCAGGCATCCGCGTTGATGATGGTGTGGAAGAAGGTGCTGAAGTGAGCATCCATTACGATCCCATGCTGGCCAAATTGGTGGTCCACGGTCCTGACCGATCATCCGCTATAGACCGCGCCATTCGTGCCATCGATGCTTATGAAATTCATGGAGTGCCCACGACCTTGGATTTCGGAAAAGTGGCCATTGACCATGAGGCTTTCCGCAGCGGCCATTTTGACACCCATTTTGTCCAAAAACATTTCGATCCGCGCCAGCTGGATGGAGACCTTGACCTCGATGAATGGACCATTGCTCGGTTGGGAATGGAGTTGGTGAGAAGAGAGACTGCCCAGACTCCAACCCAAGTCACTGAGGCCCAAGGTCCCTCCCGTTGGAAGCTTCGTGGCCGATTAAAAGATTGAAAAATTCCCGACACCCTTGACTGGCGGAGACTTTCCACTTGGTGGCTTGCCAAACGGGCAATTCATCTGCATGCGGATCGATGGCCAAAGTTTTGGCATGAGCCGGCACTGCATCCAACAAACTGGCTGCCGGATAAACCTGCAATGAAGTGCCCACAACCACCACTTCATCAGCCGTGGCCATGAGATCCCAAGCGATTGACATCGCTGGCACAGCCTCGCCAAACCAAACCACGTGGGGACGCAATGGGTATCCTTCAGGACAGCAATCGGTTGTTTTCAATTCCCAACCGGAAATTTGATGCAAAGTTTCAGATGGACCTGTGCTTCGTGCCCATCTCAATTCCCCGTGCAAGTGAAGAACATTGGAAGAACCCGCCCGCTCATGCAGGTCATCGACGTTTTGGGTGATGATTGAAACCCGCAGGCCCGAAATGGACTCCATTTCCGCGATGGCCTTGTGTCCATCGTGGGGCTTGGTTTCAATCAGTGCCCGGCGCCGTTCGTTGTAAAACCGTGTCACCCTTTCGGGATCGGACGCCCAAGCTTGCGGTGTCGCTACTTCTTCTACCGGATGTCCTTCCCACAAGCCGCCCGCACCGCGAAAGGTCTGCAATCCACTTTCCTCACTCATCCCTGCGCCCGTCAAAAAAACAATATGCCGCATGCATCCAAAATATGAAAACCTCGCGGACAAACACGACAAGCCGCAACCATTATATTTGTAATGGATGCAAAAAAATCGTCATTTCATCATTTATGATTTGGAGGCCACTTGTTGGCGTGGACACCGGCCGCGCAAGGTGGAGGTAATTGAAATCGGCGCAGTCAAAGTAGATGAAAACCTCGAAGTCATTGATGAGTTTTGTTCGTTCGTTCGACCCTTGCTTCATCCTGAAGTGTCCAAATTTTGCACGCAATTGACGAGCATCACGCAATCGGACGTCGATCGGGCTGAAGGCTTTGACGAGGTCATTTTGGAATTTGAAGAATGGATGCGTCCCAGCGAAGTCCGCACGGTGTTGATGAGTTGGGGCGAATTCGACAAAAGACAACTTCTTCAAGACGCTGATTTGCACGAAATGGAGCTGCCATGGCTTCGATACCATGCGTGTTTGCAACAGCATTACAGCAAATGGAAAGGATCCAAAAACCAAATCGGATTGAAAAACGCCTTGGAATTGGAGGGTTTGCAATATGCTGGCACCCAACACCGTGCCATTGAAGATGCGCGCAACATGGCGCGACTTTTCCAAGCCGTTGCTCACCCCATGTCGCTTTTGGCTTGATGTGCAGGATTGGCTTGGGGCTTTCCATCGGGGAAATGATCTTGTGGATTGTTTGGCTGGGGTTCGCAGGAGCTCGCTTGAATGACCCCACCATTGTGTCTTGGTTCCACGCCCCACTCGCATGGATGCTTTCCTCCGCATTGATGGTCACCTCCATTCGTCTCGCTTGGTTGGCAAAACAGGATTCCGCTACCGGCCTTTTGGCCGTGTTCGGTTTCCTGGCCGCTGCGGCATGGACTGTAGAGACGACGATGAATGTTTCCTCTCCTTGGGGTTGGTGGTGCGCTTTGGCCCTTCCTGCCTTGGCCACTTGGCTTTGGCTGCTTGCGTACCGCCGCAACCACATGGCCACCGGTCACTGGATTCACTTGGGAGCTATGATTGGCATCGTCGGACTTGGCATTCATTGGTTTGAATCACAAGAACTCCATCCCTTGACCCCCCTACCCTCCGAATTGATGCAAGCCGGGCTGAACCCCAAAATCGGCGGCGCTGTCACAACAGAAAGTCATTCCGTTTTCGATGATACAGTCCTCCAATGGTCTGCAGAATTTGGCGGTACCGCAGTTCTCTGGGAGCTAAAGCCCATGACCTATCGAGCTGGTGATCGGGTTGTCGTCGCTTCCTCCATGTACCGATGCCTCCGTGACCATCAGCCTCATGAATTCAACGTGGATATGGAAGCTGGTATGTGGGATTTGGATTTCGATGCCTCGCGAGAGTCGATTCAAAAAACAGATGCCTGGATGCCAGGGGTTCCCCATCAGCCCTTGCGGACTTTTGAGCGAGCTGTGAGTGGGAAACTTCGCTGCGCAATTGTTTGGCAAGCTCCTTCCAATGATTCCGCCATCCTTTTTGTGGAAAGGCTTTATGGCATCTGGATTGTCGCCACTGGTGTGGTTCTTCACATTTTGCTTTTGATGGGCAGTGTGTTCCAAACATTCCGCGCATCTTTGTCCTGGCATGTCCCATTCATCTCCTTCTTCTGACCCCGTTTTGCCGCTTCGAATTGGCATTTGTGGAACAGGCAAAGTCGCCCGAGCCATCCTGGAACGTTGGCTTCAAATTCCTGAAAAAGTACAAGTGGTTTGGGCTTGGGGACGGGATATTGAGAAAGCCCGGGAGACGCGGAATTCGATTGGCGGGCGATGGGAAGTCATTTCGGATTGGACAAAAAACACAAAAGAAGTGGACTGGGTGGTGCTGGCGATATCAGATGATGCCATCAATGACATGACGCGAACGGCCACTGATGACACGCGATTTTTACATTTTAGTGGATGCGTTTCTGCAACGCCATCGGGGGCGGTTTTTTGGCCCATACAAGCCATTCAAGCCCAAACCCCAACTGAATGGGAGGAGTTGCCTTGCGCCCTTGAGATGAACCAACCAGAAGATGAACGCTTGCTCAGTCTTTTAAAAACCACAGCTCCCAAATTGAAACGAATGTCCGAAGAAGAGAGGCGTTGCGGTCACATTGCCGCGGTGTTTGCTGCAAATTTTGCCAATCACACGCTTGCCATTGCCCAGTCCCTAATCAAAAAGACCGACTTGGATTGGAATGACTTCTCCCCCTTGGTCCAAAACCTCCAATTGCCGGCCCTGAATTCCTCTTCCTCGGCTGCTCAAACTGGTCCTGCATTGCGCGGAGATTCCGGAACATTACAAGTTCACCTCGATTGGCTAAAGAATCATGCAGCCGAGCATGCGGACGTCTACAAGGTCTTGTCTCGGAGCATCCAAGAACTCCACAACATTGAACCGCTTACGTTCTCCCATGAAAAGTCCTGATTTCAGCTCCATCAAAAGAATTGCATTCGACTACGATGGTGTTTTCACCAATGGCACCATCCTCTTGATGCCTGACGGCAGCCAAGTCCGCCAATCCACGGTTCGAGATGGTTATGCCCTTCAATGGGCAGCACGCCAGGGGGTGCCCATCAGCCTCATCACTGGAGGCAAGGAGGACAGCGTCCGAAAACGATTGAACGCCTTGGGGGTTCAGGATGTTCATCTCGGGTGCCGGGACAAATTAAAGGTGGTGAATAGCTTGTGCCAGGAGGAATGGAAAATTGACATTTCAGAATTGGCTTACATGGGGGATGACATGCCTGACTTGCCTGTGTTGAAATCCTGCGGTCTATCCATGTGTCCGGCGGATGCTGTTCCGGAAGTGCTGTCTGCTTGCCAATACATCAGCCCCGTGGGCGGGGGGCAAGGCTGTGTGCGCGATGTCCTCGAAAAAGTCATGAAGGAAAGGGGGATTTGGCTGGCTCAAGGGGTCCATCATTGGTGAAGCCCTCCGCAAGATTTGGAAACCTTACCTTCGCAACCGCAACTATGGATCGGAACAACCTCATCGGAATCGGCCTGATGGTCGTCCTCTACATCGGATACATTCTCTGGGCCACACCTTCTGCAGAAGAACGAGCGGCCATGCAGGAGCAAGCCTTGAAAGCACAAGCTGCACAAGACAGCATCGTTCAAGCAGAAAACGAAGCTGCCCTGCTGAAAGAAGAGGCCACTGCAGCCTTACAAATCTCTGATTCCAATGGAGAAAACGAGGAGATCATTCGGGCCTTGGAAGGAAGATATGGATCGCTCGCCAGCGCCATCGGTGGACAAGACCAAGAATATGTTTTGCAATCCGACGTGCTCAAATTGGTCATTCACAGTCGGGGTGGCATGTTGCATTCTGCTACACTCATGGACGGCTTCACCCGTTTTCACGATGATGAACCCGTCTCCCTGTGGCGCTCTGATGCGAGCGAAATGGACTTCGTTCTGAAGGTGAAGGGTGTCGGCGACGTGCGTTTGTCCGATTTGCACTTCTCGGCTCGCCAATCCACAGATACCATGCTGACCCTGGTCGCTGATGCGGGTCAAGGCAAGCAGTTGAGTTGGACATACACGTTGGACGACTATCGATTGAAAAGTGATTTTGCCGTCTTGAACCTGGCTGGAGAAGTGGAACCCCAAGCTTTTTTTCTGTGGGATGCCATCGGAGAGGCCAATGAAAAAGGAATCGAATGGGAGCGTCAGCACAGCGCCATCTATTACCGTGAAGAAGGCATGGGTCGTGACTATCTCCGGGATGGTGCAGAGGACGACGAAGAACTCGAAGAACGCTTGGACTGGATGGCCTTCAAGCAAAATTTCTTCTCGGCTCTGGTTACAGCTGATGGCGGATTTGAAAAGGGAGCCTTGTTGGCCAGCGCTCCGATGGAAGAGGATTCCACTGCAACCATGCGGTATCAAGCGCAACTGCCCTTGGCACTGAAATCCATGGGAGCGGCATCCGGGTTCACTTTGCGCTGGTTTTTCGGCCCCAACGATTTGCCCATTCTCGAAACCACGGGTCTCGAAGAGGTGGGCCGAATCATTGACTATGGTTGGTGGATTTTCGGATGGGTCAATCGGAACATGATCCTGCCACTCTACAATTTCTTGGATGGCAACCTGACCAATGTAGGTTTAATCATTTTGATCATTACCGTGATCATCAAGATGGCCCTCTCCCCCATCACTTGGAAAAACTTCATGAGTTCTGCCAAAATGCGTGTATTGCGTCCGGAACTTGATGAAATCAACAACAAGCACAAAGACGACGCCATGGCACGTCAACAAGCGACCATGGCATTGTACCGCGATACCGGAGTGAGTCCGCTCGCAGGATGTCTACCTGCATTGTTGCAAATGCCCATTCTTTACGCCATGTTCAGATTCTTTCCAGCAAACATCGATTTGCGCGGAAGGTCATTTCTGTGGGCGGATGATCTTGGGGCATATGACAGCATTTTGGATTTGCCCTTCTCCATTCCATTCTATGGGGCACATGTCAGTGGATTCACCATTTTGATGGCGGCATCCACGTTTTTCTACATGCGGTTGACCATGGCCAACCAACCCCCTCAACCGCAGCAACCCGGCATGCCCAATATGCAAGCGATTCAGCAAATTTTCCCTTTCATGATGTTGTTCTTTTTCAACCGATTTGCTGCGGGGCTGAGTTTCTACTATTTGGCTGCAAATGTGATCAGCATTGGGCAGATGTATGCCATCAAACAGTGGTTCATCGACGAAGACAAGATTCGGGAACAAATTGAGGCCAACAAGGCACAGCCCAAGAAAAAATCTTCCTTTCAGCAACGATTGGAACAAATGCAGCAGGAACAACAAAAGCGGACGAAAGAGATCAAGAACAAACGAAACAAGCGCTCGTGATGCGTGGATTGATTTTCATTTTCATCGGAGCCATTGGGTTTTGGGGTTGTAGAACTGTTCCGCCTGTATCATCTGACACGATACCGCAACTGATACTTGAACACCAGCGCGGTGCATGTTTCGGCCCTTGTCCCATTTTTTTGTTGCGCGTATTTGATGATGGCTCCGCCACTTTGTCGTTGCAAAAAGTTTTCCCCGAGGATCGTGGGGCCAGATTACCTGTTGGTGATTACCAAATGGTTGCATCGAATGGTCAGGTCCAAAACTTGGGTTCCATCCTGAAGAAAAGCGATCGACTTGATTTTGAAAATCTCGGAGGGACTTACGATAATCCCATGATCATGGACTTGCCTTCGATTCGAACCCGAATTCGAGATGTAGAAGTCATTGACCGCTACGAGGGTCCCGGTTTGGAATCCCTTTACGAGGCCATAGAGCTGTTCATACTCGATGGAGAATGGGAGCCTCAAATGAATGAATAACAACAATTTAAACTGTTTTACCTGAGAAAATGAAAAAGCTACTCGCTATGTTGGTCATGGCCTTCATGATGATCAACTCAGCCCGCCCCGATGAAGGAATGTGGGTGGTGCACATGCTGCAGCGCATTTACAATGCAGATTTGAACAAAATGGGGCTCAACCTGACCCCTGATGAAATTTACAACATCAATGAAGCCTCGCTGAAAGATGCAATTGTGAGGCTGAATGGTGGGATGTGCACGGGAGAGGTGATTTCGGGTCAAGGTTTGGTACTGACCAACCACCATTGTGCATATGACGCCATTCAAGGCTTCAGTGCGCCGGAGCATGATTACCTCACAGATGGCTTTTTTGCTTTGGCTCTGGATCAGGAGATGCACATTGAAGATTTCGAGATTTCGTTCTTGCGTCGCATCGATGACGTCACAGACCGCATACTCGCTGACGTCACGGAGGGCATGTCCGAAGACGAACGCTCCGCTGCCATCGGTGAAGCCAGAAAGGCCTTGATGGAGGAAATGAATCCGGATGGTGACAAAGAACTGGAGTTGAAGTCATTCTACTATGGAAACGAATACTACATGTTCGAATACCAGACGTACATGGATGTTCGCCTGGTGGCCGCACCCCCTGAAAGTGTGGGCAAATATGGTGGAGACACGGACAATTGGATGTGGCCGCGACATACAGGGGATTTCAGCATGTTGCGCATTTATGCAGATGCCGACAACAACCCGGCCGAATTCGCAGAGAACAATGTCCCCTACACCCCTGCTCGCCATTTGAACATTTCATTGGACGGTGTTCAACCCGGCGATTTCACTATGGTCATGGGTTATCCGGGTTCCACCGACCGCTTCCTCAGCAGTTGGGGCATCCGACAAGCATTGGATTTGTACAACCCTGCAGTTGTGGACGTTCGTGATTTGAAACTGAAAACCATGAAGTCCCACATGGACGCTGACAAAGGGGTTCGCATTCAGTATGCCGCCAAGTACGCACAAACAGCGAACTACTGGAAATACTACATCGGCCAATCCAAAGGTTTGAAGCGACTGGACGTCGAGTCCAAAAAAGAGGCCATCGAAATGGAGTTCACCAAATGGGTAAATCATTCAGAAGAGCGAATCGCCAAGTACGGTGAGGCCTTGAATCTCATTGAGTCATACTATGACGAGACCAACCACAGAGTTTTGTCCGATGTGTATGCCCGTGAAGCTGGATTGTTGGGTTCAGACATTGCCCTCTTCGCCATCAGATTTGCGCGAATGGCTCCTGGACTGTTAGGTGAAAATGCCGAGGAAGTCGCAGAACTTCGCGAGACTTTGATTGATATGGCAGAAAAATTCTTTGACGAATACGATCAAGACACCGACCGGGATTTGTTTGTCAACATGTTGGGCAAGTACAAAGCCGATATCGCTCCTGAATATTGGCCAAGCCTGTTCAACACCGTTGACTCCAAATACAAAGGCTCTTTCGCTGCATACGCGGACAAGATGTATGCGAAAAGTGTACTGGTCGATCGGGAGCGATGTTTGGAATTCATCAACAACCCCGGTCAGAAAGTGATGGACAAAGATTTGGCCATGACTGCTGGTTTGAGCTTGCTCGAAACCTACCTGAGCAGCATGGCAGATCCCGTTCAAGCCAAGTACGACCAAGGCTATCGCCTTTTTGTAGCCGGACTTCGGGAAATGAATCCGACCAAGTTGTATTACCCAGACGCCAATTCGACCATGCGCATGACCTATGGCAAGGTGGGACCGTACGACGCGGCGGATGCCGTTTCTTACAATTACTACACAACCGCCAATGGCATCTTGGAGAAAAAAGACAATTCCAATCCCGAATTCATTGTCCCAGATCAGTTGGACGAGTTGATTCGAGAACGTGATTTCGGACAATGGGCGGACAGTAAATCCAAAGAACTCCATGTTTGTTTCATCCATGGAACAGACATCACAGGTGGAAACTCAGGCAGTCCCGTCATGGATAGCAATGGCGATTTAATTGGCCTGGCTTTCGATGGAAACTGGGAAGCCATGAGCGGTGACATCGCATTCGAAAGCAAATTGCAACGAACGATTTCGGTAGATGTGCGTTACATCATGTGGATTTTGGACAAATACGCGGGCGCAAACAACCTCATCGATGAAATGGATTTCGTGAAAGGGAAACGCCATGTGAAGGGTAGTTCCAGGGTACGGGATGAAAAATCACCTGACAATGGGAAAGACCCTGAAGCTCCAAGTCGCATTGAAGAAATCACAGGCATGACCAAAGAAGAAATCAAATCGCTATCAAGCGAGGAGCGCAAAGCCATTCGGGAGCGACTGAAAAACCAAAAGAACTGAGGCCATTCGACAGGCAAAAACGTGCCCATGAACCAGGGGTTGGCTCAACAGGGCCAACCCCTGCTTTTTTGTGGATGTCTTGTTTGTCAATACACCCTTTTGAAAGGCGATGTCAAACTGCGTTCCGACTTGCGTTCACGATGCCATACATGCTTCGAATCACGAGGCGCTTGAGGATGTCCTGATCCCATGGTCCCACCTCACCACCCGCCATCCGGTCCAACTCGGCGAGAGCAAAGTGTTGAATGACCAGCAAAGGTTTGATTAAGCCGTCGCGCAAGGCAATGGATTCTCGGATATGAGGATGATTCTCCATCAATTGAGATTGCCCTGTGATTTTAAGCACATATGATTTCGTTCGCTCGAACTCTTCAAAAATATCGGTCCACAAAGATCCAAATCGCTCGTCCTTCGCCAGATGAGATGTCAACCTGAAATCACACTTCATCATGCTCTGCATGCTGTTTTCCACCAAGGCTCGGAAAAACGCACTGTTTTGATACAAATCTGCGACTTCATCCAGGCGGCCTTCGGCATCGAGAGCTTGCAGAGCCGTGCCCAATCCATAATACCCAGGCACATTTTGCTTCAGTTGAGACCAAGAACCCACAAAAGGAATGGCACGAAGGTCGCTGAAATTCAAGGGGCCATCGGGTTTTCGACTGGTTGGCCGGCTGGCAATGTTCGTCTCCCCGTAATACTTTAAGGTTCCAAATGTCGCCAAGTAAGTCAAAAATGAAGGGTGCGCTTTCAGCTCAGCGTATTTCTCATAACTGATCGTCGCCAAACCGTCCATCAGGGTTTTCTGCACCGAAGTCAAGCGCGTTCCCGGGTCATCAAAAAGGCGGTTACGAAGCCCCGCCGTTAGGAGCAGTTCCAGGTTGAAGCCAGCAGAACGCGGGATTCCGAAATTGCTCGATATCGTTTGTCCTTGAATCGTCGTTTGGATTTCGGTGTTTTCAATGTCTTGACCCAGCGATGCATAAAATCGGTGCGTATTGCCTCCTCCACGCGCCGGGGGACCTCCACGACCATCAAAAAACAAAACGGTCACTCCTGCGGCCTGAGAGGCAGCTGTTAAGTCCTGTTTCGCCTCGTAGATACTCAAGTTGGCCCTCAAGTATCCGCCATCCTTGGTGCCATCCGAAAAACCGAGCATCACTGTTTGACGATGTTGTCGACGTGCCAAATGGGCACGATAAACTGGCAAGTCATACAAGGCCTCCATCTGTGCTTTGGCGCCAGATAAATCGTCAATGGTCTCAAACAAAGGCACCAAATCCAAATCCAACTCATCGGACCAACCACTCATGCGGGCGAGTGCCCACAAGGCAGCAATATCCAAAGTTCCACTGCAATTGCTCAGGATAAACCGATGACATCCCAAAGGACCATTCTCGTCTTGAATTTGTCGAATGGCCTGCAGGGATTCAATCACATCGCGGTGACGCTCCTCGGGCATTTGGTGGTGCCAGCCTAAAGAATCCGCTGGCAACGTGTAAGCGAACAGAACACCAATTTGATCCGCTTTGGGCAAGGCACGTAAGGCCGCATGCCCTCCTGGGTGCAGCAAATCCAGTGCACTGTCCAAAGCCGCTTGCACCACCCGGCTGTCTTGCCGAATGTCAATGGACGCGAAATGCATCCCAAACAAGCGAACCTTGAAAATCAATGCGCGGATTCGATCTTCATACAGCCCATTGTAATCTGAATCCACAATCTCTGCAACATTCCCCAGCGTTTCAAGCATTTCTCGCGCGGTCAAGGCGTTGCTTTTTCCCTGCATGGCCCGTTCAACCCGCTGCTGAAGGCCGTCCAACAATGGAGAAGCATGCCGAAAGGTGATGCGACGGCGCAACTGACGGATTTCACGTCGATAGGCCCGCAGCAGCGTCAAACGAAGGCGGCGCGCGACCTCCAAAGTGGTTTCTGCCGTGACAAATGGATTTCCATCCCGATCTCCGCCGGGCCAGAAACCAATGCCCACCAATTCATCTGGCAGACTGCTTCCTGAGGGGTCATCCAAGGCCTGAGCAAATTTGCTAAACAAGTCTGGCGCCGCATAGAAGAACACATTTTCCAAGTACCAAGTTTGGCGCACAGCTTCCTCGTATGGAGTCGGTGGTTCAGATTGAAAAAAAGGCGTCAATCCCAACTGATGTAACAATTTCCGTATTCCACCCAAATCATTCGCTTCCATAGCCTGCGCCAAATCGGTGATAATCGCCAGCGCATTTCCTGGATAAAATTGGGTTGGATGTGCCGTCAATACCACCCGCACCGCATAGGATTTCAAACGCTCGCGAAATTCATCCTCCAGCTCATGCCTGCGAACGCGTTGCATCAAGGAAATCAATGACTCGGTTCCGCCCATGTCGTTCAACTGCGCATAGCGTGCATCCTCCAATGCATCCACGAGGACCACTTGGCGTTCTACATATTGGATGATTCGGAAAAGCAATTCAGTTTGGTCGGATGTCTCCACCAATCCTTCTTTTTGAAAAAAGTCGGCCAGTATATCCGAAGGCGTCTGTGCATGATTCAATCCCCATTCACAGGCCTCTTGCAACAAGGGAACGCGCAATCCCGTTTGACGAATACCATCCAAAGGAAGGGTCAAAAAGATCCCGTTGAACACTTGAAACGGATGGCTCACCACCTGATTGTACTCCTTTTTGTCTCGGGTTGACTGCATAACCTGCGAAGGTAACTTTGCCGAATGGAATACAGACGCATGGGGTCCACAGGTTTGCAGTTAAGTGAGCTGTCTCTCGGTAGTTGGATCACTTTTGGAAACCAAATCGAAAACAACACCGCCGGTCGACTCATGGATTTGGCCTTTGAAGCAGGTGTGAATTTTTTCGACAATGCCGAAACCTATGCCGATGGCCAATCCGAAGAAGTCATGGGGGCCTTGCTCAAAAAGCGGAACTGGCCCAGAGATGAGTGGATGGTTTCATCCAAAGTGTATTTTGGGGCTGGTGGCCATTTGCCCACTCAGAAAGGGTTACATCGCAAACACGTCATCGAAGCTTGCGAAGCGGCTCTGCGCCGTTTGCAAGTGGACTACCTCGACATTTTCATGTGCCACCGTCCTGACAAGCAGACCCCAATGGAAGAAACGGTTTGGACCATGCACCAATTGATTATGCAAGGCAAAGTCCTCTACTGGGGCACAAGCGAATGGAGTGCCGCCGAAATCATGGATGCCCATCGAATTGCAGAGCGCCATCACCTGATTGGCCCGGTCGTCGAGCAACCCCAATACAACATGTTGGTTCGCCGAAAAGTGGAAGTTGAATACAGCGATGTTTACCGGACTGTGGGGTTGGGCACCACGATTTGGAGTCCGCTTGCTTCTGGAATTTTGACAGGCAAATATCTCGAGGGCCCCGAAGCCTCGGCCCGCTTGAACAGGTCGGAGTTGGATTGGCTGGCCGATCTTTTGCTAACGCCCGAAAAGTTGGACAAAGTGAAGGCTGTTTGTACCCTGGCCAAGGATTTGGGGATGACGCCAGCCCAGTTCGCGGTGGCTTGGTGTCTCAAGAACCAGCATGTCAGCACTGTCATCTTGGGTGCCTCCCAAGAGAAACAGCTGGAAGAAACTTTGAAATCTCCATCTTTCGCAGACCTGCTGACGCCTGAAGTGATGAATCAAGTCGACGAATTGCTGGACAACAAACCCGTTCATCCACCCTATTGAATCTGAACACATGAATCCGATCCACATTGATATCTTGACGGTGGTGCCCGAGTTGTTGGAGGGACCTTTCGCAGGGAGCATTGTAAAACGTGCTTCGGACAAGGGTTTGGTCCAAATCCAAGTCCACAACATTCGAGACTGGAGCACGGACAAGCACAAACGAACAGACGACGTGCCCTTCGGCGGCGCAGCCGGAATGGTCATGACCATTCAACCGATCCACGATGCCATCCAAGCTCTTCAAGCTCTGAGGCCGTATGCCGAAATCATTTACCTCACACCCGACGGGGAAACCCTGACACAAAGCCACGTCAACAGCCTCTCGATTTCAGGCAATCTCATTCTGCTTTGTGGACACTACAAAGGCATTGACCAACGTATCCGAGATCACCTCATAACCCGGGAGATTTCCATCGGAGATTATGTGCTTTCGGGGGGTGAGCTGGCTGCAGCCGTCTTGACAGATGCCATCGTGCGGTTGATTCCCGGTGCCATTGGAGACGAAATGAGTGCACTGTCTGACAGTTTTCAAGATGGTCTTTTGGCTCCTCCCGTCTACACCCGTCCTGCCGAATACCAAGGCTGGAAAGTACCTGAGGTTTTGCGATCTGGAGATCATGCCCTGATTGCGTCTTGGGAACATGATGAAGCCGTTAAACGAACCCAGGAGAGGCGGCCGGATCTTTTTGACGGAGAAATCTCATCCACTTGAAGGTTGAACAGAATTTCTTCGTAATATTGCACCCCCGAAACAGGGTCGTAATTCTACAGTCATGGATCGCATTCAAGAAATTGCCAACAAGCTCATCGAGAAGCCAGAATGGCCAGAGTTCAACGCGGGAGATACAGTGGTCGTTACCATCAAAATCCGCGAAGGAAATAAGGAGCGTTTGCAAAAGTTTCAAGGCGTGGTGATCCAGCGGAAAGGTCATGGACACACGGCGACATTTACCGTGCGCAAAATGGCATCGGGAATCGGTGTAGAACGTGTGTTCCCGATCTCATCCCCCTTCATTGATGCGATAGAAGTGACGAAGCGAGGCAAGGTTCGTCGTTCTCGGATATATTACCTGCGTGAGCGCACCGGTAAGGCCGCTCGAATCAAAGAAAAGCGCCACTACAAGGCGAGTTGATCATCACGCTTTTGTGATTGTGTTAGATGAAAAGTGCCGGGCTGGGAAGTCCGGCATTTTTATGTGGATACGGGCAGGCACAGCACATTGTCACTTGCCCAGCACTTCATCCACGCGAGCAAGGATGTTCGACTCTGCCCGGAACACGGTTTGTTTCATTTCATCACATTCCTGCAGCACTGCCGCTACATGAGCCATGTCCTTGAGATCTGCTGCATTCACCCGTGCATTCAAAATCGCACCCAACACAGCAGTCCGAATGGACATGGCCCCCACGCCTACATCCGTAATGGAATTCGGATTGCCATGTTCAGCCATGCGCTGCAAAAGGGGAAGCGCCTCCATTGCTGAACGGGCCACTTCCATCGGAATGTCAATCGCATGTCTTGTGGCGGCCTGAATGGCCGAATCCCGGACAGCCATTTGTTCTGCATTTCCTTTCGGCAATCCATAGGCATCCATGATGCCATTGAAAGCAGCCGTATCCGCATCAACCAAACTGAGCAAACGCTCCTGAATCGAAAGCCCCTCGACGGCATCGGCTGAATACCGAGCCCATCGGTCATCCCATCCTCGTTTGTGCGCACTCAAATTCGCCACCATTGTGCCCAATGCCGCCCCCAAGGCACCACAATAGGCTGCGATTGACCCACCACCTGGCGCGGGGGATTCTGATGCCGTCTCTTCACTGAAAGCTCGGAGATTCATGTTCAACAAAGGCGCATTTCCTGCCGCTGCAATTCGATATTCAATCACGCGCTCATTGGGGTCAAATGGCGCCAAGTCGTCCAATCCCAATGATTTGACAGCAATCTTCACCTTTTCTCGATCGGGAATTCCCAAAGACCGCTCTTGCTTGCGCAAGTAATGGTCCGCAGCATCTGTAAGGACACGCAAAGGCAGCAAACCGACAAGTTCAGAACCCGTCACCCGAATGCCACGGGCTTGTGCACGTGAAACCGCTTCGTCAAAGGCCACATGAACAGGTGTGGTGTGGATGTCCGTCAGGTTCAATGAAAGTTGGGCAATTCCATACTCTTCGATGTACCAACCAATGCCTTTTACCGCCTTCAACGAACCTGGAATTCGCAGCGGAACCCCCTGATCATCCTTGACAATGGGCGTGCCTGGCCCACCCTCTCGTTTGACCCGACCGGACTCACGAATGTCAAAAGCAATGGCATTTGCTCTGCGCGAACTGGTGGTGTTTAAATTGATGTTGTAGGCAATCAAAAAGTCACGGGCTCCAATAGCTGTGGCGCCACTTCGCTTCACTTGATCATCCCAAGCCGCTGGACCGAAATCAGGAACCCAATCCGGATCGGTCAATTTTTCCAACCCTTCGTATTCTCCCTTTCTGCAGTGTGCCAAATTTTTGCGCTCAGGAGATTTCGCTGCGGCTTCATAGAAATATCCTGGGATGTTCAACTCCTCACCTACCCTTTTTCCCACAGCATGAGCGATTTCGATGCATTCCTCCATGGTCACGCCAGCCACAGGCACGAAGGGACAAACATCCGTGGCACCCATTCGGGGATGTTCACCTTTGTGCTGAGACATGTCAATCAATTCAGACGCTTTTTGGATCACCCGAAAAGCAGCTTCCCCTATGGTTTCGGGTGGTCCTACAAACGTGATGACGGTTCGGTTCGTGCTTCGACCTGGATCCACATCCAGCAATTGAACACCTGGAACCGATTTGACCACTGAGGAAACCGCCGAAATCACATCATCTCTGCGACCTTCTGAAATGTTGGGAACGCATTCTATGAGTCGTTGCATCATGCTTGCGAAAATAGGCCAAGGTCCAGCCTTCTAATCACGAACCCAACGGCCGTTGATCAAGACGTTTTCCACAGGATCTTCACCAAACCGATAACCCAAGTCCACCAAATCTGTCATCGGCTTGGAGAGGATGAGGTTTGCCTTCCTGCCCGGGACGATGGCCCCCTCTCGATCCGCCAAATGCATGGCGGCGGCACCATTCAACGTGGCTGCGGCGATGGCCTCCAAAGGTCGCAATTTCATTTTCACGATGGCCAATTGCACCGCAAATGTCATGTTTCCGGAAGGTGCAGAGCCAGGGTTGAAATCGGTCGCCAATGTCAATGGCAAACCAGCATCGATGAGCTGACGACCGGGCGCATAAGGGATGCCCAGAAAATGTGAACAACCTGGAAGTGCCGTGGGAAATGGTGTCTCTCCGCGATTCAACGCCTCAGAAAATGCCCGCAAATCATTTGCGGACAACTCTTCCAGGTGATCCAAGGACAACGCACCAAGCCGCAAAGCCAATTCCACTCCACCCATGGCGTTGAATTGGTTGACATGAATCTTTGCGGGCAACCCATGCGACTGTCCTGCCCGCAAAACGGCTTCCGTTTCTGGCAAACCAAAATACCCCTCCTCACAAAAGACATCAATGAAATCCGCCAGGCCTTCGGCAACCACTTGCGGCAAAATTTCTTGGAGGGAAATGTCCAACCAATCTGCCGCCGACAGCCCACTTGGGATGGCATGTGCAGCCAGAAATGTGCTTTTGATCGACAAGTCTTCTGAAGAGGCCAAGCGACGGATGACCCGAAGCATTTTCAACTCGGCATCCGCGGTCAAACCATAGCCACTTTTGATTTCAATGGCACCTGTTCCTGACCATTGAACTTGCTTTAATCGGGAAACCGCAGAAGCCAAAAGATCTTCCTCACCCGTCGATTGCAAGGCCCTTGCGCTGTTGAGGATGCCTCCACCGCGGGCCGCAATTTCCTGATAGGAGAGTCCATTCAATCGATCCATGAATTCGCCCGCCCGATCATGGGCATAGACCAAGTGCGTGTGGCTGTCACACCAAGCCGGCCACACAAATCGCTGGGCCGCATCCACCACCTCCAAATCCCGCCAATCCAAAATGCCTGGAAAATCTTCCATCCGACCAAAATCCACGACTTGATCCTCGTCAATGGCCAGCCAGGCATTTTCGAGCACAGGCAATTCAGACATTTCAGAACCCTTCAAACATTGGGGAACCACATCATCGCTCTCCCACGCACCGATCAAACCCTTGATGTCTTTGATTAAAATTGGCATGAAGGCGAAGTTAGTGCTTCGTAATTTGCGGCCATGGCAGCAAACACCTTTGGAGAAATCGTTCAATTGACCACTTTCGGGGAAAGTCATGGTTTGGCATTGGGGGGCGTTTTGACGGGTTTGCCTGCGGGTTTGAACCTGGATTGGGATGCTGTCCAAGAGGAAGTGAATCGGAGACGACCTGGACAATCTCAATTGACAACTCCTCGCCAGGAAAGAGACCGGGTTCAATGTCTTTCAGGGATCTTTGAAGGCCAAACGACAGGTGCTCCCATTGGGTTTCACATTTTCAATGAAGATGCAAAGCCACAAGATTATGACCACCTCAAGACTGCCTTCCGCCCCTCTCACGCGGATTTCACCTATACCGCGAAATACGGCTTGCGAGATCACCGCGGCGGCGGCCGTGCCAGTGCGCGAGAAACTGTTTCCAGAGTTGTGGGTGGCGCCCTTTCCCGCCAGTGGCTGAAGACCCTAGGCGTCGAAGTCAGCGCCTACGTTGAACGCATAGGCCATGTCCGTATTCCCTTCGAGCCTGCTTTTGTCGAGCGCGAAAGGGTGGACGCATCCCCCACCCGTTGTCCACATCCAGAAACTGCAAAATCCATGGCTGAAAGCATCGATGAGGCCAGGCGCGAAGGCAATACACTCGGCGGTGCCATTGTATGCATCGCAAAGGGGGTGCCTCCAGGATGGGGAGAACCCGTTTTTGATAAGCTGCATGCCACATTGGCCCATGCCATGTGCTCGCTTCCAGCCGTGAAAGGAATCGAATTTGGCAGTGGCTTTGCGGGAACTTACATGCTTGGAAGTGAACACAATGATGCCTTCGTCCAAGATGAAGGTCAAATCCGAACCGCAACCAACCATTCCGGCGGCATCCAAGGCGGCATTTCCAACGGTGAGCACATCATGTTGCGTGTGGGGTTCAAGCCTGTTGCCACAATTCGTCAATCTCAGAAAAGTGTCAATGCCAGAGGTGAAGCCACAGAGGTCGAGGGCAAAGGCCGACATGATGCATGTGTTTTGCCTCGTGCGGTTCCACTGGTGGAATCCATGGCATTGTTGACCCTCGCAGACGCAGCACAACGGTCGCGCACGAACCGCCTTTGACCTTACATTCGCAACCATGAAGGGATTGGAATTGCATTGGCAAGTGATCATCGGCTTGGTGGTCGGGATCATTTATGCGTGGCTCAGTGTGACATTTGATTGGAATGAATTCACACTCAATTACATTCAACCATTTGGTGACATTTTCATCAACCTGTTGAAGTTGATCGCGGTTCCGCTGGTTTTGTTCAGCATCATCAGTGGTGTAACGAGTTTGGGCGATGTGAAGAAATTGGGTCGCCTGGGGGCGAAAACCCTGGGCACCTACATCCTGACCACCATGACAGCTGTGTTGGTCGGTTTGTTGTTGGTCAACCTCATTCGCCCTGGGGATGGTGCGAGCACAGCGTTGCTCGAAACGAACCGGATTCGTTATGAAGTTTGGCGAGATGCCAATGGCATCGAAACCTTGGACAATCTCCAACTCAGCCAAGATCCAAATCGGGCTGAAACCGTGGCGGCGATTCGAGCCGAAACCCCCGATGCCAATGAATGGGTAAGTGACAAACTCAACAAGGCGGCGAATGCGAAATCCAGTGGTCCCTTGCAGCCCCTTGTGGACGTGGTCCCGAAAAACATATTTCAGTCTTTGGCCGACATGTCCATGCTTCAAATCATCTTCTTTGCGGTGTTCTTCGGGATGGTTGTGGTCGGGCTTCCAGCTGAACGCCGAAGGACCATCACGCGCGCTGTTGATGCTTTCAATGACGTTTTTATTCAAATGGTTTGGGTGGTGATGAAGGCCATGCCCTTGTTTGTTTTTGCTTTGATGGCAGGGCAAATCGTCAAGGCCGCAGGCACTGACCCCGAGATGTTTCAACAGCTACTCGGATTTTTGCTGCGGTATAGCTTGGTGGTGATTCTCGGATTGGCCTTCATGATTTTCATTTTCTACCCGGCCCTGGTGGCCATCACCGTGAAGAAAATTTCTTGGAAACGATTCGCGTCAGGCATGCGAGACGCCCAGATCACCGCCTTTTCTACTTCCAGTTCGGTGGCCACGTTGCCGGTCACCATGGATTGTGTACACAAGAATTTGGGGGTCAGTACCCGCACCACATCCTTTGTCTTGCCCATTGGCGCAACAGTCAACATGGATGGAACCAGCCTCTATCAGGCAGTCGCTGTAGTGGCCTTGGCCCAATTTCACATGGTCGATTTGAGTTTGGCTCAACAAGCCGTCATCGTACTGACTGCCACTTTGGCCTCCATTGGTGCAGCAGCAGTGCCCTCTGCGGGATTGGTGCTGATGATCATTGTCCTGGAAAGCGTCGGGCTCAACCCCGCTTGGATTGCACTGATCTTCCCCGTGGACCGAATTCTGGACATGTGCCGGACCGTTGTCAATGTCACAGGTGATGCCGGCGTCTCGAGCATGATTGCTGCCAGCGAAAATGAAATCGACATGCCTTCTTCGGTTGCCGGGGCCTCATGATGATTTTGTTGAATTGGAAAAAAATCGGAATCCTCTTGCTCATCGGAATTGGGCACCCTGCATTTTGGGCCCAAGATGATTGTGGCCAGGGCATGTCCGCCAAGGCAAAAAAACTTTACGAAAAAGGCTCGAACAAGGACAAATACACATCCGATGAGCGGGTCGAATGGCTTGAAAAATCCATTGATGAAGATCCTGAATGTCTGCCTTGTCAAATCGCGCTCGCCGAATTGTTGTTTTCGCGCTTCAGGCGGTTCGGGGAGGGCGCCGATGCCGTGCGCTCACATGCCACTGACGTGATATCGCATTGCCCAGACGGCCATCCGAAGATGCATTATATCCTCGGGGCATTGGCTTATGCTGAGCGAAATTGGACCGATGCCCAGCGTGCGTTCAATCGCTTTTTGACTTCTTTGCCTCGCGATCCTTCGCGGTCCTTGCAACGTCAAGCCGAAGAGGTCCGGGAAGTCTTGCCCACCATTGCGTTCGAAGCGGCCTTCTGGGCCGATGCTGATGCATTTGTCCCAACCGTTGTCCAAGGAGTCAACACCCAAGCCGATGAGTTCTTGCCTGCATTGTCCCCAGACGGTTCGATGCTTTTTTTCACCCGGCGATCTCCGCACAAAGCAAAAGGAGATGTCATCACCCGAGACATTGAATTGTTCGAAGTGGCCAAACGGTTGTCCACTCCATTGCATTTTAGTGCTTCCGATGTCTTGCCAAGTCCCTTCAATGAAGGCGCTCAGTATGGAGGGGCATCCATATCTCTCGACAACCGAGAACTTTGGATTGCTGCCTCAAATCCAACATCGGGAAATCCGAACAATGTGGACTTGTTCGTCACCAACTATGAAGTGATTGAAATCGGTCACGACCACACACCCGTGTACCAATGGGGAACGCTCAAACCAGCTCTCGCCCTCAACACACCAGACGGATGGGAGGCCCAGCCAGCACTCAGTGCAGATGGACAGCGTTTGTATTTCGCCCAAATCAACGCCCACTCCACCCCAGACAAAAATGGGAACCCCACCATGGACTTGATGGTGAGCCACCGAGATCAAGCCGGCATTTGGTCCACGCCTGAATCCCTCCCTCCTCCCATAAACACCGCTTACAACGAAAAATCTCCTTTTCTGCACCCCGATGGAAAAACCCTGTTTTTCGCCAGTGATCGCGTGCCCGGCGGAGGCGGTTATGACTTGTGGATGACCCATTTGGATACCCAGGGAACTTGGTCTTCACCCGTCAACATCGGGGCACCGGTCAACACAGAGCAAGACGAACATGGCATGGTCGTGGACATCGATGGCCAAACCGCATTTTTCGCGGGACGACGAACGGGAACAAAAGGACTGGACATCTTATCCTTCCCCCTGTCAGATCGGTTTCAGCCCGAAGCCGTCCTGTTGATTCAGGGAGCCGTTCTCACACCTGAAGGCATGCCAGCCCTGAATGCAAAAGTCACTCTGGAGAATTTGGGGTCTTCGGGTGAACGAAAAGAACTTCAAGTTCGTGAAGATGACGGGCGATTTGCCACCATCATTGCCAGACCAGACATTGAAGAAGCCTGGGTGTTGTCCACTGAAGGCGACGGCATTGCATTTGATGCAATCGAAGTCAAAGCCCCTGTGGGAGAAGCGGTTGCCAAAGCTGACCTGCAGGCGCGGGCCTTGGTGCTGAATGCGCCGTTGGAAATGCGAAACATTGAATTCCCCACAGATCAATCCAACCTCGATGCTTCTGCAAAAGTGATTCTGAAAGCATTTGCCGGATACTTGACCCGACAACCGCAGTACCATGTCCGTCTAGAAGGTCATACCGACAATACAGGTCTTCCGGATCAAAATGTGATTCTATCGCAAGACCGCGCACATGCGGCTCGACAGTTTTTAATTGAACAGGGCATTGAACCCCTGCGAATTGGTGCCCAAGGCCATGGGGATCAAAAACCCATTGCATCAAATGATTCAGAGGCGGGCCGCGCTGCAAATCGTCGTACAGAGTTTGTTATTTTCGTCCCATGATTCGCAACACAATGATTGCCACTATGTCAGGACTGATGATCCTGGTGGCCTGTGGTGAGGGACCTGCAGATCAGGGGTCTCGTGCAAACCACAAAGAAGAAAAAAATTGGACGGCTTACGGTGAAGCCTTCAAGGTCAATCGGAAAACCACGCTCTCGATGGACGAATTGGGCGAGAAAATGGAAAGCGACGGCGGCGCTGAAGGCACTTTTTACGCGGAAATTGTCCAAACATGCACCAAAATGGGATGTTGGATGAATGTAAAAGGTCCAGGAGGAGACACCATCATGGTCTACATGAAGGACCATGCCTTTTTCGTTCCTTTGGACGGGGTTCAAGGAAATCTTGCAGTGATTCAAGGAAAGGCATATCATGATACGGTATCCGTGGAGATGCAAAAGCATTTGTTAGAAGATGCTGGGGCGCCTCAAGCTGACATCGATGCCGTGTCTGAACCCAAATTCGAGCTTGCCATTGAAGCGGCAGGCGTCCTCATCAAAAATGTGCCCGAAGGAGCGCCCATGGCTGGCGATGATCATGAAGAATCTGACCACCACGATCATGATCACGGTGAACATGATCACGAAGTGCACAGTCACTGAATGATGTAAACTGTTTCTTCTGAAGAACTTCAACGGGAGGTCCATGCGGATCTCCCGTTTTTTTGTGCTTTCCCCAAACTTTCCAAAATCATTCATGTTCGGATTCCCTCGAAGCAAGCATAAGGCACATTGAGGCGTTGAGAACTCCGAAGAGAACCCGAACAACGCAATGGGTGAGCATGCTACTTTCGAAGGAATTCTGGACGCAATGATGGTGAACGGTATCCACTTGACAAATCTGGCCTTTCGAAGCGTTTTGGTCGGCGCTTCCTTGGCAACCTCTGGTCTGGCCATTGCACAATATCCCATGGGTGTGGAATGGTACGGCGAAGACCCCATTTGGACAGCAGCGAAAGATGCTTTCGACAAAGAAAAATATGGGTTGGCCACAGCACTTTATACCCAATGGGCATCGAACAGCGACTTACCCGACGATCACACGCGACGCATTGAAGCGGAATACCACCAAGCGCTATGTGCCCTCTTCTTGTACCACAAAGATGCCGGTGAACGGATTGCGAAATTCGCTGCTGCCCATCCGGACCACCCACTCAGTAAACAAGCGAAATGGGACCATGCCAACCACCTCTATCAGGAAAAAGACTGGTCAGAGGCCGTGGATGTATTCAATGAAATCGCCGAAAGGCGGTTGAATGCATCCATGTCAGATGAACTAAAATTCAAACGGGGTCACTCCCTGTTTGAGGAGGAACGGTATGATGAAGCCAAAACTGACCTTTACGCCGTCCAATCGGGTGTGGGTCCATACGCCGACCCCGCCAAATATTACTTCTCTCACATCGCTTACGTCCAGGGCAAGCCAGGTGTTGCCTTGCAGGGTTTCAGGGATTTGGCCCAAAAGAAAGACTTCGAAGACCTCGTTCCCATTTACATCGCACAATTGCTGCACGAAACCGATCGCTTTGACGAATTGATTCAATATGCACCCGCTTTACTTTCAGAGGACAGTCCTTTGAACATCAGTGAACAGGACGAAGTTGCCCATCTTCTTGGCGACGCCCATTACCGCCGGCAAACCTATGATTTGGCGCGGCCATTGCTCGAGCAAGCTTGGAAAGCAACAAGGGGTCCCCAACGCACAAGGCCTTTCGCCTACCAAATGGGGTTCATCCGGCACCAAGGTGGAGATGAACGTGAAGCCCTCAATGCCTTTGCGCTTGTAACCAGGGAAGCGGATGATTTGGCCCAAAATGCCTTGTATCACATGGCCGATTGCTATGTGCGGCTTGGTGAAAAGGACAAAGCAAGAACTGCTTTTCGGAAAGCTGCAGAAATGAACCATGACTTGGACATTCGAGAAGATGCCTTGTTCAATCATGCCAAACTGGCATTTGAGCTTTCATACAATCCTTTTGATGATGCCATCACGGCCTTTGAACATTACATCGAGGAATTCCCCAACTCCAAGCGATCTGATGAAGCTTATGGTTTTCTGCTCGAAGTGTACCTGACATCCAAGGATTATGATCGCGCCCTCAAAGCATTGGATCGAATCCAGGACAAAAATATCGAGGTGCGAAAAGCTTGGCAATTGGTCAGTTACAACCGCGGTGTAGAACTTTTCAGGGCGGACAAATTCGAGGACGCCGAACATCACTTCAATGAAGTAAGGACTTACCCCATTGATCCCGTCTTGACCGCGGAGTCGCACTTTTGGCAGGGTGAATTGAACTATTTGCTCAAACGCTACCCTACGGCTACATCACATTATGGCGCCTTCATTGAGCAACCGGGGGCATATAACAGTCCCTATTACGCACAAGCTGAATACGCTCGGGGGTACACCTTGTTCAAACGAAAGAAATATGTCGACGCCTTGTCTGCATTCCGCTCTTTTCTGAAAGTAGACAATGGCAAAAGCCCGCGCAGAACATTGGATGCCCAATTGCGGGCGGGAGATTGTTTTTTTGCAAACAAATCCTTTGCACAAGCTGCCGATTCTTATTCAGCAGTGCTCGCCTCTGAAGCCTCGGATTATGCCCAATTCCAAGTCGCACTTTGCCGTGGATACCTCGATGATCGACCTGCCGCGATTGCCGCATTTGACCTGTTGGTTCGGGACTATCCAACTTCCAGTTTGGTTCCAGAAGCGCGCTACGAGGCGGCAAGATTGCTTATTGAAGAGGAAGAATTGGATCGGGCTAAAGCCCACCTCGATGCCCTCCTCGCCCAACACCCCAATAGCCCAAAGACGAAATATGCGCTTGTAGATTTGTGTCTGATCGGACTCAAACAAGGCCGGGAGCAAGATGTCTTGGACCTCTGGGACCGGATTCGAAAAGAATATGGCAACGATGCCATCGCCGGAGATGCATTCAATGTCGTGGAACCGTTGCTGATCGACCGTGGATTGATGGACGATATTCCTTCGGGGGTGGGTCTCGACGGTGATGAAATCGAAGAGCGCTTGTACACGGCTGCGCGGACAGAAGCCTTGGAACGCAATTGCGACAAAGCCGTTATGCGCCTTGGAGAGTACATCCGTTCCTACGATCAAGGCAAATTTTTGACAGAAGCCCACTTCTTTTTGGGCAATTGCGCCTATGATTTGGGACGGAATGCCGAGGCAAGGAAAGCTTTCGAATATGTTTTGGCCCAACCCACAAACGATTACACGGAACCCTCCGCCTTGGGGGCCGCCACCATGGCATGGAATGCTTCCGATTTGAGCACTGCCCGAAAGCACTATTCCACGCTTGAAGCCGTCAGTGTTCGGACTGAAAATGTCCTTGAAGCCCGAATCGGATTGATGAGATGTCACTATTTGTTGCAAGAACCCGAGTCCGCAAAAGCCTATGCCGATCAGGTATTGGCAGACGATAGAACCCCAGAAGACATCCGGCGCACAGCTTTGTTCTGGCGCGGCAAAATTGCCTTCGACAATGAAGATTGGGTTTCATCTGACCAAGACCTTTCAGCAGTTGCTGAATACGGAGGGGCGAGAGGTGCCGAAAGCAAATACTTGATGTGTGAAATTGCATTCAAGCGAGACCAATACGAGGCAGCTGAGCAAGAAATCTTCGAATTAATCGATGCATTTACCGCTTATGACAAGTGGAAGATCAAATCCTTTGTTTTGCTGGTCAAAGTCTACATCGGATTGGGCGATTTGTTCCAGGCCCGTGCCACGGCAGAAAGCATTTTGGCCAATGTGGACCAGCCAGAAATCACCGTCGAAACCGAAGACCTATTGCAGCAAATACAGCAATTGGAATCCGAAAACCTCACCCCCTCTGATACCACACAATTCGTGGCGCCAATTCGTGAAGACACGTTGAATCTGAACCCCGCTCGTCCATGATCATTCGTTCATTTCCCTTTCAGAGCCTGTTTGTGATTTTTGCATGGTTCTTGGCTGTGCCCCCCCATACCATTATCGCTCAAACAACGGACACCTTGGATTTGGATGTCACGTTTGTAGGTGATCGTGAGCTTTTGATCCAAGATGCACACAAAATCTTGACGTGGCCTGAACCCGCAGATTTGGGCATTCAAAAACCGACTTTCGACTACTCCATTCTGCCCAAACGACTCAATATCGCGCCGGATATGATTCCTGTCGGGCCCACACGCCTCCATGTAGATCCACCCCTTCCCCGACTCTATCGAGGTTATTTGCGTGCTGGATTTGGCCGGTTTCTTTCGCCCATGCTCGAAGCGAGTATGACCGATTTGCGTTCTCGAAAAGGTGCGTGGGGCGCCATGGGTACCGCCCGTTCCACCAAGGGTGGATTCGTCGATGTCCCAACTGACAGTGTGGCCCAGCACTTTTCCAGAACTGGTATCCAACTTTGGGGTGAAAGGCATTATCGCAATTGGGTATTGCGTGGAGAAGCCAATGCCCAACGGGATTTGGTGAGTTACTTCAGTCCCATCGCCGACAGCATTGCTTCGAGCATGCCATTCACAGATTGGGGTTTGGCCACCCGTGTTCGGACCATCCGTCAAGACAGCACGGATGGGCATTTCCACGCAAACATGCGTTACAATCATTTCAGGGACACTGCAACCGTTCGTGAGCACTTGTTTCAACTGGATGCCGCATACACCACTTATCGGGAAGACAACGAAATGAGTTTGGCCTTGAGCATTGTCCAGGATCAGCTCCATTTGCGCCCCGATTCCAACCGTTTAACCTTTGTCGCGGGTGTTGAGCCCACAGTCGAAACCCAGAAAGGTCCATTGCGTGTGCGCGCAGGAGCCGGGATTTATGTCGATGCACGCGGGGCTCAGGTCTTTCATTTTTACCCGAAGGCTTCTGCAGAACTGGTGGTGTTGAAAGGCCTGCTTGTGCCCTACGCCCATTTGGACGGAGGCGTGAACGCCAATCCTTACCGTCATGCTTTTGCGAACACGCCGTGGCTCAACCCCGTATCAGCATTGCCAGCTGACTACAACAAATTCGAATTGGAAACTGGATTAAAAGGCAACATCACTTCTGCTTTCCATTATCACATCCGATTGTTCTCTCGGCGCAATGCACAACATGCCTATTGGGCCCTGGACAGCGCAGCCTACGTTTCAGATGAACTTGGGGGCATTCACGCAGTCGGAGGTCCACCTTTGACCACGCGCATCGACACCCTCACCACCAATGGATTTAGTGGCACGGCCACATTGCGATTCGGGAACCACTTTGAGTTGATTGGTGACGTGACTGCCTACACGTACGGTTTATCGAACCAGTCCGACCCCTGGGGTTTGCCCCAATTGGAAATGGATTTCCAAGCGCGCTATGCCCTTGCAGACAAATTCAACTTCGGAGCCGGGGTGCGCATCACGGATCAAAGACAGGGATTGTCCTATGTCAATTTCGGAAACAACGAAACCATTTCAGGCGATCCAGATAACGCCTATCGATTCGATCTGGGACGCACTGTCCGTTTCAATTTGGATGTGGAATACATGTACACCGCACGCTTGAGTGGATTCGTTCGGTTGGTGAACCTCACAGGTGCGCAATATTTCGCTGCGCCAAACATTCCCGTCCAGGGATTTCAGGCCATGCTGGGCGCAACTTACGCCTTTTGAATACTTCGTTCTTCTCGATTTTGCTTCGCGCTTCGTGAACCGCATTCGGTTTGTTCGTTAGATGTGGAAAAATCGGCGTAATTATCCGCGTGAAATGCAGGCCCATCAAGGGATTCAGGCGTATTTTCGAGGGATATACCCTGCGGGAGAATAAGACAAAACAAGATGGAAAGTTCCAAGCCTGAAAATCCGGAAGGACAACCGGTCCAGAATACAAAATATGACGCGAGCAATATTCAAGCCCTGGAGGGCATGGAGCACGTTCGCATGCGCCCGTCCATGTACATCGGTGATGTCGGTGTACGGGGATTGCATCACCTCGTTTATGAAGTTGTGGACAATTCCATTGATGAAGCATTGGCAGGTCATTGCGATGCCATCACTGTGGCCATCACGAGTGAGAACGGCATTCGAGTAACTGACAATGGACGAGGCATCCCGACTGACATACACGCAAAAGAAGGGGTCTCGGCATTGCAAGTGGTGATGACAAAAATTGGGGCCGGAGGTAAATTTGACAAGGATTCTTACAAAGTATCAGGCGGATTGCATGGCGTAGGGGTGAGTTGTGTAAACGCACTGTCTATTCATTTGCGTGCAGAAGTCCACCGAGGAGGCAAAGTGTTCGAACAAGCATACAGCCGAGGCAAAGAATCCTATGCCGTTCGTGAAATTGGCACCACCGACCGCACGGGGACTACAGTGGAATTTCAGCCAGATGCTGAAATTTTCGAAACCCTCGAATACAATTACGATACCCTAGCCAATCGCATGCGAGAATTGGCTTTTCTGAACCGCGGCATTCGAATTTCCCTGACCGATGAGCGCATTCAAGTGCAAGATGAAGAGGGAAACGACACCGGATTCAAGCACGAAGAATTTCACAGTGAAGCTGGGCTTCAAGATTTTGTCACTTTCCTAGATGAAAGTCGAGAGCCCCTGATTGGTGATGTCATTCATTTGACAAGTGAAAAAGGCGGAATTCCTGTGGAAGTGGCGATGACCTACAACACTTCGTTTACCGAGAATTTGTACAGCTACGTCAACAACATCAACACCTATGAAGGTGGAACCCACTTGTCAGGGTTTCGGCGTGGCCTGACATTGACATTGAAGAAATACGCAGAAAGCTCAGGCATGTTGGACAAATTGAAGTTCGACATCAGTGCCGACGACTTTCGGGAAGGCTTGACAGCGGTTGTCAGTGTCAAGGTGGCCGAACCCCAGTTTCAAGGGCAGACGAAAACCAAGCTGGGCAACAATGAGGTCGGCGCCCCTGTGAGCCAAGCGGTGAGCGAGATGCTCGAAAACTACTTGGAGGAGCACCCCAATGAGGCCAAGACCATTGTAAACAAAGTCATTCTTGCCGCCCAAGCGCGCCACGCCGCTCGCAAGGCGCGTGAGATGGTTCAACGCAAGACTGTCATGTCCGGCTCAGGTTTGCCCGGCAAATTGTCAGACTGCGCAGAGAAAGACCCCACGGTTTGTGAACTCTTCTTGGTGGAGGGAGATTCCGCGGGTGGAACCGCCAAGCAAGGCAGGGATCGGAACTTCCAGGCCATTATGCCTTTGCGCGGAAAAATTTTGAACGTCGAAAAGGCCATGCAACACAAGATTTTCGACAATGAAGAAATCAAGAACATTTACACTGCACTCGGCGTCACAGTAGGTACCGAAGAAGATGAACGCGCTCTCAACCTGACCAAATTGCGTTATCACAAGGTGGTGATCATGTGTGATGCCGATGTGGATGGTTCACACATCGAGACCCTCATTTTGACCTTTTTGTTCAGGCACATGCGGGACTTGATTGAAAAAGGATACGTGTACATTGCGACCCCACCTTTGTATTTGGTCAAGAAAGGCAGCAAATCCGCATATGCCTGGAACGATGATGAACGAGATGAATTGATTGCGAGTTACAAAGGGTCCTCAGGGAGTGAATCGGGCATCGGTATTCAACGATACAAAGGCCTTGGTGAAATGAACGCAGAACAACTTTGGGACACCACAATGAATCCCGAAAATCGCACTTTGCGTCAGGTGACCATCGAAAATGCAGCCGCTTGCGACCACGTCTTCTCTATGCTCATGGGAGATGACGTTCCCCCCAGAAGGGCATTCATTGAAGAAAACGCCAAGTACGCGAACATCGATGCCTGAGCGCAATGGGCCAAAAGTGGTATGGATCACTGGAGCCAGCAGTGGCATTGGACGATCTACAGCCCTGGCATGGGCAAAAAAAGGAGCCACTGTCATCCTGAGCTCTCGTCGTAAAGCAGCCCTCGAAGCTGTGCGAGATGCAGCCCCCGATTCCCTGAAGGATCAGATGCACGTCTTGCCACTTGATTTGGGGCGATCAAATGAAATGGTGAGCCATGTAGAGGCTGTTGTCACGAAATTTTCTCATGTGGATGTCATGGTTCATTGTGGCGGGATCAGTCAACGGTCTCGCGTGATAGACACCAGCCTCGAGGTAGACAGGCAAATCATGGAAATCGATTACTTCGGGACCGTGGCGTTGACAAAAGCCCTCCTGCCCCATTTCATCTCCAGGCAAAAAGGACATTTTGTTGTGGTGACGAGCCTCATGGGGTTGTTTTCGTCTCCCTTGCGTTCTGGCTATTGCGGGGCCAAACATGCACTGCATGGATTTTTTGAGTCTTTGCGTGCAGAACATCATGGCGATGGCATCCACGTGACCATCGTCTGTCCAGGTTTCATACACACTGACATTTCGAAAAATGCCATGGTCGGTGACGGAAGCCAACAAGGAACCATGGATCAAAAGACTGGACAAGGGCTCTCCCCACACGTATGTGCTGAACGCTTGATTCGGGCTGTGGAGCGCAAGAAACCTTTGATTTTGATTGGCAAATCGGAAATCTTAGGTGCATATCTCGCACGTTTCTTTCCTGGCTTGCTGAGGCGATTGGTCCGAAAGGCTGCCGTCACTTAGTGGATTCAGACATATTCTCGCCCTTCGACATCAAGGATTCTGGTTTTCTTTTTCAAAGTCCGCAAGGTCAAAAAAAGCAAGCCACTGGCGAACAGCATCCATGCCCAATGCGCCGACAAGGCATCATCACCCCATCCGCCGTTCACCCGCACATATTGGGCCACATCCACCATCGCAAAACTGACAAACACAGCGAAAAAGCCGTTGTATTCTCGCTTCAGGACATTGCGCATCGAAAATGAAACGGCGGGAGCCGTCCATCCATCGAAACGAGGGACAAATGCCGGTGTGCGAGCAGACCATTCCAAGTAGCGCTCTCCAAATTTTCCACGCAAAAAGGCCTCCTCTGCAAACATGATGCGCTCGTAATACAACCAAAACGCCAAGACCACTGCCAGGTTGAACCACCACGCCCCCGTGAACAACACAATGCCCATCCACATGAAGAAATTGCCCACGTAGAGCGGGTGACGAACGGTTCCATAAATGCCCTGTGTATTGAGCGTTTCGGCGACTTGTCCTTCAGATGTGTTTCGACCAGAAGTCCCTCTGGGTGTGTAACCAATGGTGATAGCCCGGATGATTTGGCCCAAAAGGCTCACCATTAAACAAGGCAACCACCATTGCCAAGCGGCATAATCTGGCTGCGCATGTCCACCCCAAATCACCACTGGGACAGCAGCCACAAACAAAATCAATGGCAGAAAGCTCCTCCATCGAAAGAGCCAATTCCCGCTCTGCTCCAATTCTTCAATTAAGGCCATGGCTTGATTTGAAGGGCGCAAGTTACTCCAATCCGTTAACCGCAATTACTCGAATTGAGGCTGATTCCAAACCTTGATGTGATCCTCCATTTCCACTCCACCCAGAATTTCCACAGAAATGCCGTCGGAAAGTCCAAGTTCCACATTTCGACGCTCAAAAAGTTGGTCGCCGATTTCTACTTCCACAAACGAACCTGCCTCGTCATATTGCACCAAAAGTTCACTCATAACAGGCACTTGCGTGCGTTTGTCCAACACCACATCCGCATTTGCAGAATACCCTGCGCGCAGAAATTGGCCCTCATCCAATTTTACCGCCGCCTTGATTTCAAATTGAACAGCACCATTTTCTTCCAAACCCTTGGGCGCGATGTATTCCAATTTTGCCGGGATAGATGACCCTTCAATGGCTCCAATTCGCAACACCAAATCCATCCCCACAAACAATTTCTCGACCTCACTCTCATCGATTTTGCCCATGAAAATCAAATCCGCCATGTCCGCTACCGAGGCGATCGTCGTTCCTTCATTGAAATTGTTCGCCTCAATGACAGAATTGCCTCGCTTGATCGGCACATCGAGCACCATGCCGCCGATCGTCGAACGGATCAAGGTATTGCTCACGCCTTGGTTGCGCGACGTCACACCATCTCGGATGATTCGGAGGTTGTCCTCTGCAGCAAGCACTTCCTCAACGGCATTGGCCAATGTGGTCACAAACGGCTGAAAATCCGCTTCAGAAATGACCCCTTCCTCTCGCAATTGTGCGTTCCTGGTATGATTTTGTTCGGCATCCAACCTGCCAATTTTGGCACGTTCCAGCCTCGATTCAGCGCTTGACAAAGCACTCATGTTGGGAACCACCGTCACTTCTGCCAGGACATCACCTGTTCGAACCGTGTCACCAGCCTCAACCAAGACGTCGCGGATGATGCCTGAAATATTGGGCTTGATCAAGATTTCTTGACGTGGTTGGATGGTGCCCGTGGCCATGGTCTTGAGCATGATATCACCTGTTCTCGGCTGCTCTGTGCGATATGTCGCGGGCTCGATCTGTTCTTTTTCTTTCAAAAAAATCAAGGTGTAGGCCCCGAGCCCAAGCACGGAAAGCAACACCAAAATGAGCACAATCAGAGATCCTTTTTTCATCACAAAAGTCTTCTTTTTATTCAGTTCTAATGGCCTCAACCGGTCGGATCGATATGGCGCGCAAGGCGGGCAGCACACCTGCAATTGTCCCCATCATCATCATGGTCAACAAGGCATTGACGACCGCATCCAATTGAATCTGGGGATTGCTGAAACTGCCCGAATCTGGCATTTCAGCCACAACATCGCTAACCCATTCAATGACCCAAACCCCTACAATCGCCCCCGATAAGCCAGCAAAAAAAGTCAGCAATAGGGTTTCTCCCATGATGCCAGAAACAACCTCATAAGGTGAAGCCCCCAAGGCCCTTCGAATGCCCAATTCCTTGGTGCGCTCCTTGACTGTGATCAACATGATGTTCACAATGCCAATAATTCCAGCCAGCAAGGCCAATCCGCCAAAAACAACTGAAACCCAGTGCAAGGCTGAAAATACAGTTTCAATTTCCTCAAACTCCGTCGCCATGGACCACCACCCAAATGCACGTTCATCATCTGGATGAACCGATTTCCGCGCACGCAACAGGCCCAAAACTTCTGCAGCCGCCGAATCTGCATGAACCGATTCATCAAAAAGCATGCTCAGCCATCCCACCTCATCTCCCCGGTTGAACGCTTGGCCAAAAGTGGAAAACGGAACGAAAATGCTGTTTTCGGCTTCTTCTTCGTCCTCACCAGTTCGAATCGAACCGTATACGCCAACAACTTGAAAATTGACCCCGTTAACCGAAACAGGTTCACCCAAAACGGTCTCACCTGGCTCAAACAAAATCTTTTCTACGCTTTCGCCAATCACCGCCACTTTTCGTTTGCCCTCGATGTCAGCTTGATTGAGGTAGCGTCCCTTGCGAATGCGCATGGGTTCGATCCATTGATAGTCCGGGATATCACCGTAAATGTTAAAAGCACCAGACTTAAGGCCATGGGTCACGTTGTTGGCGCCCCTGTATCCCCCCAATTGATTGCGTGGAGCCACAATTGTAATGTGTTGCGTCTGGGTTCTCAACCAAGTCACATCGGAGGTATCAATCTCAAACCATCGACCTTGCCGATAGCCGGCATAAGGGATGGAGGTCCGCTGAGACCAGAGGAACATGCTGTTGCGGGCACGGTCACCGATTTGGCCTTTCACACCATTTTCCAGGCCTGATGTGGCACCGATCGTGATCAAAATCATCAAGAGTCCCCATCCCACACCCAACCCCGACAAGAAGGTGCGAAACGGATTGCGCAAGAAAACTTGCAACAACTCCTGCCAACTATCGCGATCCCAAATCCTCATCTCATTCGTCTTTCAAGGCTTCAACAGGACGAATGCGGACTGCACGCAAAGCCGGTCCCAGACCACTCATTGCCCCAGTTACAACCAAAATGCCCAAAGCACTCAGGGTTAATTCGAAGTTGATTTCAGGTGACTTGAAAAAGTCATGATCTATTCGAGGGCCCGCAAATTCCAAAGTCCAAACCCCCATCACCAGACCGAACAAACCCGAAATGAACATCAAGGCCACACTTTCCTGAACAATCAAACCCACCAAACTTGAAGACGTCGCCCCAATTGCCTTTCGAATCCCGATTTCTTGAGTGCGCTCTTTGACGACAATGGCCATGATGTTGGCCACACCCACAGCCCCTGCCAACAAGGTCATCATGCCAATGCACCAAATAAACCATCGGATGCCCAAAAAAATGTTCTCAAACTCAGCAGCATTCTCATTGTTGTTGCGAATGCGAACCGCGGAGCCATCTTCAGGATGGATGGATTTGCGTTCACGAAGAAAACCGTCAAGTTGAGCTGTTTGTTGGGTTGTTTGTTCCAAATCCATCGTGCCCGTCGACAAAATGTACTGATCCACGGGTTCCCCAAAACGGAAATACGATTGAACGGTGGATGCAGGCAAGTAAACCGATTGATTTTCCCAACGACTTCCTGGATCATCAAACATTCCGATGACCCGAAACAACACCCCGCGGAGACGAACGAAACTGCCGACGGGTTCCACCCCTGTGCCATCATAAATCTCCTTGCGGATTTGTCCACCGATCACCGCCACTTTCCGAGATTCATCAACATCCCTTTGAGAGATGAAACGCCCAGCTGTGAGATGGTTTTTTACCAGTTGCAAATGGCCAGGATCCACGCCACGAATTGAAAAACTCCCTTCTCTTCCATTGGCCGAAATTTGCGCTCCCCACATCGATATCCTTCGACTGTGAACTTCGGGGTTTTTGGCCACCTCTCGCAAAGCTTTTGCGTCTTCATTCTTCAATGAAATTGCCCGATTCGGTTGGTACCCACGATAAGCAAGTTGGGTGCGCCGCGTGGAAATCCACAAGGAATTTGAAGCCTCGTCAGCAAATTGTTGTTCCACCCCATTTTGCAAGCCAAAACCCAGCCCTTGCATCACCACCAGTATGAAAATGCCCAAGGCAACGGACAATCCCGTCAATGCGGTTCGCAATGGATTGCTGACCACGGTATGCGCAATTTCAAGCCAATTCTCACGGTCAAACATGGAGATGATGTTCATCGATAAGGCCATCCTTCAGCCGAATGGTTCGGTGACAAGCGTTCGCAATTTCTTGCTCATGGGTCACCACAACCATGGTCATCCCTTCGCGGTTGAGTGATTGCAGCAAGGTCATGACATCTTCAGAGGTCACGGAATCCAAGGCTCCGGTGGGCTCATCTGCCAAAATCACCCGTGGCTGGGCAATCAAAGCCCTCGCAATAGCGACCCGTTGCTTCTGCCCTCCGCTCATTTCACTCGGCAAGTGCGCGGCATGTTCTTGCAAACCCACCCGCTCCAACAACGCCATTGCTCTTCTGTTTCTCTCTTTTCGAGGGACTTTCTGATAGTACAATGGCAGGGCTACATTGTCCAAGGCCGTCTTGAAAGAAATCAAATTGAACGATTGGAAAACGAAGCCCAAAAAAGTGCTCCGGTATTTCGCGGCTTGGCGTTCGGACAAACCTGACATATCCTGCCCATCCAATTGATATCGGCCATCATCAAACCCATCAAGCAATCCCAACACATTGAGCAACGTGGACTTCCCAGAACCCGACGATCCCATAATGGCGACGAGTTCCCCTGAATCAACGGAAGCGGTGATGCCTTTGAGGACTTCCAAAGTCCTGGCACCATTGCGATAACTCTTTCGCAAATCCGTCAATTCAATCATGACGCGAAGATAACATCACCTCTCCGGGTCCTCATGGAACCATTCACCCAAATCCTGCGAAAGCATCCAATCACGAACTTGATGCATGATCGGTGACAACCAAATGTCAGCTGCCGAATGGGGAACCTTGCTGCGCAAATCGGCTTGCAAACTGTGCAACCTGGGAGCCATCCCATCGGTGCCACGCAACTCCATTGCCGTAGACGCTGACAAGCACTCAATGGCCAAAACCATCTCTGCGTTGTCCAGCATTTTCCAGAGTTTCAACGCTCCATTGGCCCCCATGCTCACATGATCCTCTTGACCGTTGGAGCTGTCTATTGTGTCAGCGACAGCTGGAGTGGTCAATTGCTTGTTTTGAGAGACCAAACTGGCTGCGGTATACTGTGGAATCATCAAACCACTGTTGAGGCCGGGTTGGGCGGTCAAAAATGGAGGCAGTCCGTGCCTACCGCTCATCAATTTGAACGTTCGACGTTCTGAAATGCTGGCCAATTCGTGGACGGCCAAACCCATGTGCTCTATCGCCATGGCTAAGGGCTGGCCATGAAAATTGCCCCCAGAGAGAATCAAATCTTCTGATGGGAAAATCAAGGGGTTGTCCGTCACGGCATTCAGCTCCGCTTCCAACACTTGATTTGCATGCGTCAAAGCATCTCGGGACGCACCATGGACTTGCGGCACACATCGAAAACTGTATGGGTCTTGGACCTGTTCACGCGGGTGCAATTGCAATTTTGAATCTTGCAACCATCCCCTCACATTTTGAGCCACCCGCCGTGCACCTTGTGCATGGCGGATTCTGTGGATATCGTCTGAAAAGGGCTCAGAACGGCCGTTCCATGCCTCCAGACTCCATGCGGCCATGGCATCCGCCCAGTTCGCCAGGCGCCAAGCGCGTCGCAAGCTCAGCAATCCATAGGACAACATCATTTGCGTCCCGTTGATCAAGGCCAAGCCCTCCTTGGCACCGAGAACAATCGGCTGCCAATTCATCTGCTCGAGCATTTGTTTCGATGACATGCGTCGCCCATTGCAGATCACCTCACCTTCTCCAATCAATGGCAACACCAAATGGGCCAGGGGTGCCAAATCGCCACTCGCACCCAAACTGCCCTGGGAGGGAACGACAGGCGAAATCTCCGCGTTCAACATGTCAATGATGCGTTGCAAAGTAGCCGGTGCGATGCCACTATGACCCTTGGACAATGACAAGGCCTTCGTCAACAGCATCGCGCGAACAATTTCCACCGGAACAGGATCTCCAACGCCACAAGCATGGCTCAGCAATATTCTCCTTTGCAATTCACTCAATTCCGCTTGGGCAATTTGGGTCGAGGCCAAAGCGCCAAACCCCGTATTCACTCCATAGATGGGAACACCCTCACTCCGTGCCTTTTGGGTCAAATAGGTGTGACAATGGGCCACGACTTCAGCGGCTTCCGTGGCCAGATGAAATGCTGAGGACGAATCCATCCATTTCCAAAAGGTCACACTTTTGAGCCAGTCCAAGTTGATTGCTTGCTTCTCCACGGGGCGAAAGATAAGCCCTCATCCTTCCTATCTTCGAGGCACAATTTTGCAAATCCGTACGCATGAAGATTCACAACGCGTGTCTGGGGTTGGTTATGAGTGCATTGACGCTAAACGCCCTGGGCCAAATCAAAAACATTGATTTCGAAGAGTACACCCTCAAAAATGGACTGCATGTCATCCTGCACGAGGATCACTCGACGCCCATCGTCGCCGTGACTGTGATGTACCATGTGGGCTCGAAAAACGAAGATGTCGAAAGAACAGGCATGGCTCATTTTTTCGAACACTTGCTCTTTGAAGGCTCAGAAAACATTGCCAGAGGTGAATATGATTCTTATGTGGAAAATGCGGGCGGTGCCCTGAACGCGAACACCACCCAGGATCGAACCTTTTATTACGAATTGTTGCCGTCCAACCAATTGGAATTGGGGTTGTGGCTGGAGAGTGAGCGCATGCTGCACGCCAAAATCGAGTCCATCGGCATCGAGACCCAGCGTGAAGTGGTGAAAGAGGAAAAGCGCCAGCGATATGACAATCAACCCTATGGTCAATTGCTTCCCAAAACCATGGAAGCCGTCTACAACGAGCACCCTTATCGTTGGACGCCCATCGGATCGTTGGAACACTTGAATGCCGCTTCAAATGATGATTTCATGGCATTCTACAAAAAATTCTATGTCCCCAACAATGCCGTATTGTCCATTGCTGGTGACTTGGACATCAAACAAACCAAGAAATGGATCAAGACTTATTTTGAGGACATTCCCCGTGGAGCTGAAATCGAGCGACCGACCGTTGTAGAGCCCGAGCGCACCACAGAATTCCGAGATACAGTCTTGGGCAAAGACGCGTTGCCCATGATTGTACAAGCTTACCCCATCCCGGCGCAAGGCACACCTGACTTTTATGCAGTGGAAATGCTCAACAAGGTCTTGTCGGATGGCGAGTCCAGTCGACTGAACCGGCGGGTAGTCGAGGAAGACCAATTGGCCTTGTTTTGCGGTGCTTTCAGTTTTGGCTTAGAAGATCCTGGAGTGACCTTGGCCTTTTCAATGGCCAACATGGGTGTGGATCCGCAAGATGTCGAATCGGCTATGGATGAGGAAGTGGATCGCATGAAGAAAGAGTTGATTTCCAATCGTGAATTGGAGAAGCTCAAAAACCAAATCGAATCGGAATTCATCCAATCCAATAGCTCCATGGCTGGAATTGCGGAATCTTTGGCGAATTACCACATGTACTTCGGGGAGGCCAATCTGATCAATACCGAAATCGACCGATACCTTGCCGTAACCAAGCAAGACATTCGCAACGCGGCAGTCCATTATTACGACAAAAACAACCGCGTCACCCTTTACTTCTTACAAGACCCTGAATCTGCCCAGTGATGATCAAGCCTTTCATGACTCAACCTCTGTCCTTTTTGGCCTTGGCCATCGCTTTGATGGCAGGTGGAACGACCTCATATCTTTCGGCACAAACCGACCGATCACAAGTGCCGGAACCCGGCCCTCAACCTGAAATCTCCATCGGGGATTACACATTGCATACCCTGAACAATGGGCTTCAATTGATCGTCGTGGAAGACCATCGTTTGCCCCGAATATCCTGGAACCTCACTTTGGATTTTGATCCTCCGGTTGAAGGAGACAAAGCCGGTCTGGCTTCATTCGCAGGCCAGCTGATGAAGACCGGTACCCCCATACGGTCAAAAGCCCAAATCGATGAAAGCGTCGACTTCATTGGGGGGCGCATGAGCACCAATGGCCAAGGGGCCTTCGCTTCGTCTCTCACCAAACATGCTGATGTCATTCTCCATTTGCTTGCGGATGTCGTCCTGAATCCCTCTTTTCCTGAAGAGGAGCTGGAAAAATTGCGCGCCCAAACGTTAAGCAGTTTGGCTGCGAATGAAACCGATCCTGGGAGCATTTCTTCGAACCTCAGGCGCCGAGTGATGTACGGAGCCGATCATCCATATGGTGATGTCCAGACCCAAGCATCGATCGAATCCATTACCCGAGAAGATTTGTTGGCCTACCACGACACTTATTTTCGGCCTAATGTGGCATACCTCGTGGTGGTGGGTGACATCACCCCTGATGAAGCTTTGGCCAAAGTCAAAGACCGTTTTGGATTGGCCAAATGGAAAAACCAAGAGGTGCCCAACCCCATCGAGCCCATCCCCTTTCCACCGCAGGGAAATCAAGTCGCCTTCGCCCATGTGCCTGGGGCGGTGCAATCTGTTTTGCACCTCGTTCATACGGTCCGGCTCAAGCCGGGACATGGCGATGTCATCGCCGTAAGCGTGATGAATAGCATCCTCGGTGGCGGCGCGTTCAGCGGTCGATTGATGCAGAATTTGCGCGAAGACAAAGCATTTACTTATGGGGCGCGTTGCAACACCACTCCCGACGACTTGATTGGATCGTTTGACGCCTATGCCAATGTCCGCAACGAGGTCACTGACAGCTCAGTGGTGGAATTTCTCTCTGAAATCCGGAGAATGACCGAAGAATTGGTAGATGAAACCACAGTCAAAAATACCATCAGCTACATGACAGGCAGCTTCGCACGGTCCTTGGAACGTCCAGAAACCGTGGCCCGCTTTGCCCTGAACATCGAGCGATATGGTTTGCCCAAGGATTACTACCGCACCTACTTGGAGAAACTCGGGGCGGTGACAGCCGAAGACATCAAGCGGGTGGCCAAGCTCCACTTGCGTCCGGAACAATTGTTCATCACTGTTGCCGGAAACCGTGGTGAAGTCGCCGAAAAACTGGTGGGGTTCGATGCAGATGGAGAAATTGATTTCTACGATGCTTTCGGACAACGGGAATCTGGTTTTACGCCTGCACCTGAAGGAATGACGGCCACGGATGTCTTTGAATCGTACTACAAAGCGCGCGGGGGTTTGGACAAATTTGAAAAACTCAAGACCCTCGTGGAAATCGGTCAAATGGAAGCTGGCCCAGGCATGGTGCTAGATGTCAAAGTCCAAACTCAGTTCGAGGTGGGCATGAAAATAGAAGTGTCCATCGGCGGGGCTGTCATGATGGGGCAAATGGTGACCCCAGAAGCTGGGACAAACAGCCAGCAAGGTATGGACATGAGCATGTCTCCGGAAGAGTTGGCGACATACCAAACCAGTCTGTTTGCCGCCGAATACATGCATCTTTCGGATTTGGGTTATGAAGCAGAATTGCTCGGCATCCATCCGAATCGAGGCACCCCCGTTTACGTGGTTGAAATTTCCAAAGATGGAGTCACCACGAAAGAACTTCGATTTGACACCAGCACAGGACTGCTCTTGCAAGTCAGTCGCGCACAACAAGGGCCCATGGGCACCATTCAGATCACAGAACTCCATGAAAACTATGAGGCCTTTGACGGGTTGCTCTTCCCCACACAGAACACCCAAACCGCCAATGGTCAGCAAATGGTTTTCCAAATGCAAGACATCCAACCTGATGGGAAGGTAGAACGGGACATCTTTGAACCTTGACCTCAATTTCCATGGAGAAAATGGGCGAAAACCGAAAGGTTTTGGTTGAATTGAAGGAGGCGAGCATTCAACAAGCCGAACACCTCGTTCTCAAAGATGTCAGTTTGACCATTCACGAAGGGGAATTTCTCTATCTCGTGGGAAAAACAGGCAGCGGCAAGAGTTCGTTGCTCCGGGCCTTGTATGGAGATTTGCCACTGACTCATGGCCACGGACAAGTTTGTGATTTGGAATTGGGTGACATCAATCACCGCAATGTTCATTCCTTGCGTCGAAGGCTGGGCATCGTTTTTCAAAACTTTGCGTTGTTGCCAGACCGAACCGTTTTGGACAACCTCAGTTTTGTGCTCAAAGCCACAGGCTGGAAATCCAAACAAGACATGAAAAAACGCATGGATACATGTCTCGAAGCTGTGGGCTTGGGCGCCAAGGGCTACAAACACCCTCATGAATTGAGCGGTGGTGAACAACAGCGTGTGGCCATCGCCAGGGCGCTGCTCAATCGGCCTGCTTTGATGTTGGCAGACGAGCCCACCGGGAACCTCGACCCCTCGACGACAGAAGAAATCATGGATTTGCTTCATGGTCTGGTGGCCGAGAATCGCTCCGTTCTGATGGCGACCCACAACCACGCGTCATTGGACAAATGCCCAGGAAGGGTGCTCATGGTGGGCAAAGGCAAAGTCCACGAAGTTTAACCCCAACCGCTTTTTCCTCATGGAAAGCCCCATTCTCACCGTGGTGTTGCCGGTCAAGGACAACTTGGATGGCCTATCCAAGACACTGTCTTCTTTGCGGCGGTTTTCCCGGCATGAACTCGAGGTGGTGGTGGTGGATGGAACGGATGAAACTGGCGACGAGATTCGCCAAAAATTAACACCGGAAGAGTTGAATTCCATTCACTTATGTTCAGGATCTCGCTCGGGTGTCTACCCTGCCATGAATCAAGGAGTGCAAGCCGGAAGTGGAATTTGGGTGTTGTTCCTTGGAGCTGGAGATGTCATCCATGAAAACACCTTAACCACATGGCTTCAAAAGGCTTCAGATCATGATTGCGAGACCCTGTTCGCCTTCTCGGTGTCGATGGGCGCAGATCGCGAAGCCGGTGTACCAGATGTCATTCGACCCAAGTGGGGATACAGGTTGATGTGGCAAAACACCATTCATCACCAAGGTCTTTTGTCACCTCGATCCTGGTTCGATGAGGCACCTTTTGATGAAAGCATGCGTGTTTTGGCGGATTACAAGTGGGTATTGGAGAGGTGGCTGGAAGGCCGGAAGATGACCCCTTCATCATCGCCCCTGACCACTTGTGCAAGTGGTGGCTTATCCAGGCAGTTCAATTCAGCGCTCTACCACGAAGAATGGTCCTTCAAACGAAAATTGCTTCCCCTGTGGGCTGGTTGGCTGCATTTGATCTGGCTGCCTGCCAAATTTGCCTTCAAGAAACTCGCTTGAAAAACTAAAACCCCGCACGGCGGAGCGCCTCTCGAATCACTGGCTCTTCTGCCTCCCAATTCAATAGCGCAGCTGCCTTTTCACATTTTTGCCGCCAAAAGTCCTTCGGCCGAGATAGAACAAGCTCTGCTGCGGATGCGATGTCTTGTGGCGCATGGCTTTCAATCAATGCACCGATTTCATGATCGGACACAATTCGTTTCACCTCCACCATGGGGCTTGCCACCACAGGAATACCGGCATGAATATAATCGAACAATTTGTTCGGCAAGCTCATGATGTAGTTGCCATGAACTGGTTTGTCCAAAGAATACCCCCAATCGGCACGAACTGTGATTTGACGCAAAGCACTGTATGGAATCTTGGGAAGCACATGCAGTCGACCGGGGAATCGATGCACTTGCCCCATAGCCCACTCCCATTCTGGACCCGCCCCCACAACCGCCAATTCCCATTCGGGGCGAACGCCCAAAACAGCCACAGCCTCTTTGACCCCGCGATCCACATCCAAAAATGCACCTTGGATGATGCCCATGGGGCCACCTGATGGATTGAAGCCCATGGCAATCCATTCTTCAATGCCGAATTCTCGCAATGCCCCTCCAGACTGATGAAGCCGAGGCATGTTCCGAACCACCAAGGGTCGCCCCACACGGCCGCTTCCATATCGCTGGACAAATACATCCGCTATGGAAGCATTCACAGTTGTCATCACCGGGAGTTTGGGCAGCAAATGTCCTTCCACATGTTCCCATACTTTTTTGGGAAATGGTCTCCCTGTCAAGCCAGCCGACTCGGTAAACAACTCATGGCTGTCGTACATCAAAGGCAATCTGAGCCATTTGGCCACAGAAAATGCAGGCCACAACGTGTCCAAATCATTGGCCCAAATGCCACCAGATCCTCTGGCCCTCTTCAACAAAAACCACCACAACCGCACCTGCAAAACGGCATAAAACAGGGCGCCTCGATGAAACGGTAACCTCAACCGGTGACATGGAAATTGCGCAGGGGCAGGCATTGAACCTGGCAACAACCGACCCACCAGATGGGGAACATAGCCCGCCGCTTCCAAGGTCTCACAGGTTTTCAACACCCGCTGATCATGCGTCAGGTCGTTCGAAACCAAGACCCAGATGACCTTGTTCCGTGCCTGCGAACCGGTCATGCTCCGGATTTCATGGATTCATAGACTGCTTGCAATTTGCGTTTGGTGTATTGCGGAAAGTCCCCGCGCATCATCCAACTGTAATAGCCCGAGTCTGATTGCAAGATTTCCTTGACCCTTTTGTCCTTGTGCTTCCCAAATCCAAAACAAACCTCGCCTTCATCATCGTAAACCAATCGACCGGCCAAATCAGCAACTTTTTGTCGAGCACAGAATCCCGCCAATTCATCCATGTCATGCGGTACTGGGCCCAAGGGTTCACCATGACTGTCCAAGGTGGTTTCATTCTCATAACGCGACAATTGCGCCAAAAGAATCTCCAAGGTGGCCTCTGTATCTGGCAAGGCTTCATGCGCACCGTCCAACTCTTTGCCACAATAAAATTTGTAAGCCGCTCGAAGTGTCCTTTGCTCCATCTTGTGAAAGATGTTTTGAACATCAATGAGGTTGCGGTCTTCCACCGAAAATTCAATGCCTGCTCGAAGAAATTCTTCTGCCAAAAAAGGCACATCAAATCGATTTGAATTGAATCCAGCCAAATCACACCCCATCAAAAACTTAAACATGTTTTTGGCATACTGGCGAAATGTGGGTTTGTCCTTGACATCTTCATCGTATATCCCGTGGATGGCACTGGATTCAGGTGGAATTGGACATTCCGGGTGAATCAACAAACGATTTCCAGGTCCCCGAGATTCGGGCTTCTTGACCAAACTCCCATCGGGATTCACCTTCACCATGGCGATCTCCACAATGCGGTCCTTGGAGATATCCGTCCCCGTGGTTTCCAAATCAAAAACCACCAATGGCCGCCGCAACTTCAATTGGGCCAGCAGCGCCGTTTGTTCCTCGGTCAACTTCATCAGTGGATGGGGCGATTGATGTCAAAAGACTCCAAGTAATCAGCAACACGACGAACAAAACTGCCCCCCAACATGCCATCCACCACCCGGTGATCATAGCTGTGACTCAGGAACATCATGTGTCGGACAGCAATCACGTCTCCTTCTGGTGTTTCAATGACCGCCGGCTTCTTGCGAATTGCACCCAATGCCAAAATCGCCACTTGCGGTTGGTTGATGATTGGTGTGCCCATCACGTTGCCAAAGGTCCCCACATTGGACATGGTATAGGTTCCCCCTGCGATGTCGTCCGGACCCAGTTTTCCCGCCCGCGCACGAGCCGCCAAATCATTCACCGTTTGGGTCAAGCCCACCAAATTCAATCGATCGGCATTTTTGATGACGGGCACAATCAAATTTCCTGAAGGCAAAGCAGCCGCCATGCCCAAATTGATGTTTTTACGCATGATGATTCGATCCCCATCCACACTCGCATTCACCCCGGGAAAATCCTGAATTGCCCGCACAATGGCCTCCGCGAGCATTGGGGTGAATGTCAATTTCTCCCCATATTTCTCTTCAAAGGCACGCTTGTTCTGGTTCCGCCATTGCACCAATCGCGTGACATCGGCTTCAACGAAACTAGTCACATGTGGACTGGTTTGCACAGAACGGACCATGTGGTCGGCAATCATCTTCCGCATCCGGTCCATCTCTACAATCTCATCCTCACCTGACATCGAGACCGCTGGTGCAACAGTCTTCGGGACGGCAGGCTGAGGAGATGGCGGAACCTCTGGTTGGTTTGAACGCGATGTGGCTACCTCTTGACCTCGGTGCGCCAGATAAGCCATGATGTCTTTTTTCGTCACACGTCCTTCTGCCCCAGTGCCAGTCACAGTTTCCAACTCATTCATTCCGATGCCCTCTGCTTCAGCAATGCTGCGAACAAGCGGCGAATAAAAGCGTCCACTCTCACCCATCCTTGACGGCTTATCACCTGGCTCCGCAGGTGAAAAGTCTTGTGGCTTTGTGGGCACTGGTGCAGCCAAAACAGGCGCAGGTGCTGGGTCTGCTTGTGAAGGGGCACTCGCCTCTGGCACCGCAGAATCGACTTCCCCATCTGTACTGAACCGAGCAATCGGCTGACCGACAGCAACAGTGTCTCCTTCTTCCACCAACCACTCCACCACCGTCCCGTCTTCAGGCGCGGGCACTTCACTGTCCACTTTGTCCGTCGCAATTTCCACTAGAGGCTCATCGGCTTCGATGGTTTCCCCGATGGAAGCGACCAGTTTGGTGATTGTGGCCTCTGCCACACTTTCTCCCATTTTCGGGAGCAGAATTTCAATTGATGCCATGGCGATGTATTGCGCTCCGCGAAATTAAGGCTTCCCGGATGACCACCAAGTCAGTTCGCATGCGATAATCTCTGGCATACGCCAAATCCATGCGACGGACCACCCGCTTGTCACCACTCCACGTCCTGGGCACCAAGGATTTGGGCAACTCCGGAAGCCCCTCCCCACTGCCCGCATATCCCACCCAAGTTTGGCCCAACAACAAAACCCGCAACGCATGACGCAACCAAATGCCACGGCCAGAAACCACCCAAACTGGTGCGGTGGCCCACAATCCAAGCGTCAGCAATATGTCAAAGGTGCGCTTCGATCGTTTGGCACTCCTTCGGTTCATGGACCGAGCCAAATCGGTCAAGGGATCGGTCACGGGCCCCCCAGCCCCAATCAGGTGACTGTCTTCTGTCCAAGCGATGCGAAATTTGGCTTCGGAACCGGCCGCCGCGGACATCAAATCAATGATTCTGGCCATTGACAATTCACGACCACTGAAAATCACCTCTTCGATGCGGTGCACGCGCATGGCTTCAGAAAGATCCTCTGCATTTCCGACGAAGTCAGGAAATCCTTGCCCATCATCATGCGGATGCAAAGCGATGCGCGGGGTCGCGTTGGACTCATTTCCAAGCAAGCCATTCATCAATTCGATAATGGCCTTTTGCTCCGTCGGGGAGGCCACTATCAGTTGGCGATTGGCCTTGGATTTCAAGAATCCTGAACGATTGAAAATCATGCGCAAAACTTGGGTGATGATCAACACTTCCACGGTGCCCATCAGCAGCAAAGCCCGAGAAAACCGCAATTGATTAGGCAGTAGGCCGTAGGCCACGAGCAGCAATACAGATCCCAGCAAAACTCCTCGGGCCATGGACATCCGTTGCCAAGGCCGATCGTAGCCGCCGGACCACGCCAAGGAGCATGTCCACACCAAGGCATAGATGCCCATCGAAGGCCAGGCACGCTCCCAATCGTATGGGATGCCAGAAAATCGGGAGTACAAATTCAAGGTCCCCCCCAAAGCCCCAAGCATCAAAGCCCATTCCAATACTTGCAACCCAAAACGATTGACGAGTCGAGCGCCCATGGCCATGCCTGCACGCATGTATATGGCCAGTGAAATCAACTGATGAAACAACCAAGCTTGGCGACCTGCAAGATGCTGCTCTGCATAGATGAGCATGGCCTTGTAAAATACCAGGACATAATTCAAAGAACCCTTTTTCGTGCTCTCTCCTTTGTAATGAACAATGGAGGTGCCCGCATAGTAGTGGTTTTCCCATCCACCATCCGCAATGCGCACACTCAAATCGATGTCTTCTCCGTACATAAAGTACCGCTCATCTAAAAGTCCAACTTGGTCCAAAGTCTCCCTCCGCATCCACATAAACGCCCCAGAAAGCACTTCGATTTGAGCATTTTCATCTGAAGACAGATGCCCCATGTAATACCGATTCAATCGCTCGGAGCGTGGGGACAAACGATACAGACCCGTGATTTTCCAAAATGACGCACTGGGTGTAGGTCGACCACGTTTGGACTCCGGGAGAAAACGGCCATCACCATCCACCATGGGCACACCCAAACCGCCCAATCGAGGGCAAGAATCAACGAAGGACATCACTTTCCAAAACGTATCCTCTCGAACCAGGGTGTCGGGATTCAAGAGAAGCACCCATCGTCCTGTGGATTTCCGAATGGCCAAGTTGTTTGCTTTGGCAAAGCCCAAATTCTCATCCAAAGCTTCCAATTGCACCCAGGGGAAATCGCGTCGGACACGAGCACAACTGCCATCCACAGACCGATTGTCCACCACAAACACTTCTGCCTTCAAGCCGCGGTCAGACATCGCTTGAACCGCTCGATCCACCGAGACCAAACATTGGGAGAGAAATGACTCCACATTGTAATTGACGATGATAACGGAGAGGTCCAAAGCCGATCGTTGAAGATGAAACCACAAGTTTACGACAGACTGAACGAGGGCATCATGGCAAAATTGCGCATTCTCGAAGCCATGAAAAAGGGGATAACCCATATGGCTCTGATGCCATTGTTCGTGGCCTGCAGGGTCCCCGCAGAAGAATCCATTTGCTAACCATCTTCAACAGGATTCAATCGGGATGCCGATGACTGTGGCATGTAATCCGACTTGATGGCTTTCCTCAATACTGGACTCTTTCTCGACGGCTGAGAATTCCAGGCATTTACATTTTCATAGACATCAGAACCATCGGAGGCCCGCACGTGGAACTTAACAGACCCGGCGACTGAAGCCGGCAGCCTATTGATGGAATGGCACCCGTGCATACAAAAGTACCGTCCTCACCTCATTTCCATCTTTGCACACCCTGATTCAAAAAAAGCCATCACCGAATGACTCAGGAAGCGGCGCCATCGTATGGCAACCTGCGCCGAATGGATTGGTCCAACGTCGCTTCATCCGCATGTTGCAAGTCATCGCCCACAGCCACACCCCTCGCCAAAGTCGTGGTGCGAACATTCAAATCCGAAAGCTGCTTGTACAAGTAGAACGACGTGGTTTCGCCTTCCATGGTGGTGGGCAATGCAAAAATCACTTCCGTCTCCAACTCCTTCTCTACTTCTTGCGCGTTCCGAATGCGATGCACGAGCATTTCGATGGACAAGTCTCCGGGCCCCACACCATCCATGGGGCTGATCAATCCACCCAATACATGGTAGCTCCCGCGGAAAGAGCCGATGCACTCAATGGCCAGCAAATCCCGCAAATCTTCGACAACACAAATGATTTTTGAATCCCGCGTGGGGTCCTCGCACACGCGACACAGCATGTTTTCTGTCAAACTGTTGCATTGTTTGCAGGGTCGGACGCCCGTGCGCATCTGGAGAATGGACTGTGCAAACCCTTCGACGCGTTCTTGATCCCTTCTCAAAAGATGCAACGCCAATCGCAGTGCGGTTTTGCGACCAATTCCAGGCAGGGACGCAATCTGATCCACTGCCGCTTCCATCAAACGCGAAGGCAATTCCATGATGCGAAGGTACTTTACTGCATCTTTGGGCGCATGAATCCTTGGATGATCTTGGCCACATTTGTCGCCTATGTTGGCCTGCTATTTGCCATTTCCCTTCGCACGCGCGCCCAGAGTGCTCAAGGTTTTTTCCTGGCAGAACGAGGGGCCCCATGGCCTGTTGTGGCTTTTGGCATGTTGGGGGCGTCCTTATCCGGTGTGACCTTCATCAGCGTCCCTGGTTGGGTGGGCGACCAAGGGTTCACATACATGCAAATGGTTTTCGGCTATGTTGTTGGATATGTATTTATTATGGCCGTTCTCCTGCCGATGTACTACAAGTTAAATCTAACCAGCATCTACAGCTACTTCGGCCAGCGATTTGGACCCCGGGCATACACAACTGGAGCTGGTTTTTTTCTGGTCAGTCGGGTGATTGGAGCCTCGTTCCGGCTGTTTCTGGTTGTTTTGGTCGGACAAACTTTCATCTTGGAGCCGCTGGGGTTCTCTTCCACCTGGGCTGTACCCGTCACCACATCAGTCGTGTTGGCCGTTATCTATGGGTATACCCGTCAAGGGGGATTGGGGACCATCGTCTGGACAGATACACTCCAAACTGCGGCCATGCTGGTGGCTGTCATTTGGACCCTGTTTGCCCTGGCGCAAGGACTTGGCATTTCATTTTGGGATTTGCCACAACACATTTCCGCAAGCGATCGGTCCCAAATTTGGGTCTTTGATGATTGGCGGGCGTCCAACCACTTTGTGAAGCATTTCCTCGCCGGTGCCTTTGTGGCAGCCACCATGACAGGGATGGACCAGGACATGATGCAAAAAAATCTAGCCTGTAGAGATCTCCGATCAGCTCGGCTCAATATGGGGTCTTTTTCTGCGGTGTTGATTGTCGTCAACTTCCTCTTTCTCTCCTTGGGCTGGGTCCTCTATCAATATGCTGAGCTGAATGAATTGGTCATCGAACGCGCAGACAACCTGTACCCAACAATTGCCTTGGGAGGGGAATTGGGCACCTCACTTGGACTGGTGTTTTTGATTGGGCTGTTGGCCTCTGCATTCAGTTCGGCAGACAGTGCCTTGACCGCGCTCACCACTTCAGCGTGCGTGGACATTCTGAAAGATTCGTCAGGCGCAACACGAAACAAAACACATTTGGTGATGACAGTGTTGTTGTTTATAGTCATTTGGGCATTTGCGACCGTTTCAGATACAAGTGTTATCGCATCCATCTTCACCGCGGCCAACTACACTTATGGCCCCATTTTGGGGTTGTTCCTTTTCGGCTTGATGACGCGGCGACAGGCCAACGACAAATACATCCCCTGGGTCGCACTGGTTTCACCCATCTTGTGTTACCTGTTGGAGATGTATTTCAAAAAACAATGGGGATTCAGTTTTGGATTTGCTTTGCTCCCCGTCAATGGGTTCCTCACATTCTGCGGCCTCCTTGCCATTTCCAGTCCCATCCTCACAAGTCAATTGGACAACCGGGATTGACGAATTTCCAGCGTACGTCGATACAATTCCCAGGCTTTCGAATTCCATTCCGCCAAACGTACTTCTTCCTCAAGTTCCAAAGTTCGGCTTGGGGTTGAACGGTTTTTGTGCATCGCTTTCAAGCCCACGTTTCCCAGTCGTTGATCAATGCAAACCAATTCCGAATCTCATTCCGGATTTGATCCTTCCAAAAGTTGAACAATGAAATCACCAAACGATTGGGTTGATTCAACCCAGTGACCTTCATGACATCTTCACAACCCTTGAAGGCTTCCATAACCTGTGGATGATCGATTTCATGGGAGTGAAGGGTGGTCATGCTTCAGGGCAAACCACGAGCCAAACCATTCAAAAACCCCACCATTTTCCCTTCAGCGTTCAACTCCGGGTGCAACAAATCCAATTGTCTCCATAAATTTTCCGAATCTGGACCGCAGCCAAGAAACAATGACCTGTCCCCGAAGCAGATTCCATCAAGGATTTCGAAACGGACACCCCAGCCGCTGTGTGCGTCCAACCCTTTCAATTCAGAAACAGATTCCACCCATCGCTTTACATTCCACCATGAGCTCCATCGCGCTGCACCTCCTCCTGTTCTTGCCCCTGTATTGTGCTCGCCCGGTTAGTAAATGACGAAAGCAACAGGCCGCATCCCCTCCAAATGAATCCAATATAGACCTGCATGAATGCTTGCCGGCAAGGACACTTGGTCGCCAAAACCACTGAACAACGTCCGGCCCATAGCAGATCGAAGGGTCCAATTGCGCCGGCTCACATCCAAAGCACCCAATCCATCCAGACGAAAAACGCCCTGATTGGGATTCGGAATGATTCGAAAGGCCTTGAGAACATCATTTGAACCCGGGACAGAAACATTCTCGCAGGGTCCGGCGGTCCATTCCGCAATGCCCCCCCAGTACCAAGCCTCGCATGCGTTGCCGTATGTGATGCCATCGCAACCACAAACGGGATCGACCACCTCCGGACATCCAAAGTCTTCATCGATTCTGGCCTCATCAAAACAATCCCCTGAACAGGCCCCGGCTTCAAAGGTGGACACCCAATCCACATATGTCGCCACGCAAGGGCTGAAATGTGTGATGCTATCACACCCACATACCGGTTCTGGATCGAATGGTGTACAATCCACCAAAGGGTCTTGTAAAGAGGGGTCGATGCAACCTCCGCACTCGCCCTCAAACCAAGAAGTCACACCTCCCATCACAAGGGCTTCGCAAGAATTGCCATAAGTGATGCCATTGCAACCGCACACAGGATCCCACAAGCTGAAGCACATGGCGTTGGGATCAATGTAGGCTGAATCCACGCAAGTCTCTTGGTCACAAATCAAACATTCCTCAACGGAATTGAAGAAAAAAGGGGAATAATCTGTCCCATCCACCTCCCATCCACAACCTGAAACATCTACGCATGTGCCATTGACCAACGCCACACCCATGGCCATATCACAGAACCCAAAATCCACATCCCCAACATCCAAACAATCGGCCTGGGCCAAGCCCCTTGAGCACAAGTGAAAAACGATCAAGGCCATTCCAGCCAGAAATTTGAAATTCATGTCACAAGTTGTCTGTTGAATGGGAAAAGTCCCGAGTGTACGCAAGGTAAAACACATCAATCCAATTCTGAAATCGCCGTTTTGGCTCTCAATTTCCACCAAGCCAGGGAGGCCGCAGCTGCGCACAAAACCGGGGCGAATATCGGCGCCAAAATCCAACCGACCCATGGCAGGTTCATCCAAATCAGAAATGGCAATCCCAGACCCAAGGCCAGTCCGTGGTGCTTCGCGGTTTGGCGAAGGGAATCCCGAGCCCCCATCCCCCTGCGCTCCCAGACATAATCCAATACAGAAGCCCCATAAAACCATGCCCCAAGAGCCACCCCCATTGCAGCCAGAATGGGTGACAAGAAAAGGGACAAAGGTCCCGCGAGCCCAGTGACCAAGAAACCGATCAAAAACAGAGAAACAGAAAACAACACCTCCCAAATGAACATCCAAGCAGCTGATCTCAAACCCCGCAATCCTTCACGCAACCACTGTTGGGCATCCCATATCCGATTTTCTCCGGTCAAATGATTCTCAACTTTCTCACTGACCCATGCCATCAATGGCCCGATGAAAATGAGAACCATGTACTTCATCAATTTCAACTTCAACCACCACAATCCCACCCACAGGAGCGTGCGCAAAAGCCACCATCCACCTTGCTGCAAAAGCGACCACCAATACTGAAAGTCACCCCAATCCCCTGTTTCCTCTTCAACAGGCCACCAACGGGCGTAAGCTGCTTCTGCAACATCTACAAGCCATTGAATGCCCCATGCACTGACCCAAACAAATAGGGCTGTTAAGCCCAACGAAAAGAGAAATGACCTCAACAATTGGGCTTGTCTCAACATCCCAAAAGCCGATCGGTTTGCCCTCAATCCAACCCAAACTTCTGATACAAACTGCATACGGGGACCAAATTACCCAAATCGACGATGTAATTTTGCCCCCATGGAAATGCGCACCTCTGCCCTCTTGGGCCGATTGTCAGAATCCGCGACCATTGCCATGGCAAGGAAAGCGGCCGAACTCAAAAACTCGGGAATGGATGTCATCTCACTTTCTTTAGGAGAACCAGACTTCGACACCCCGGAACCCCTGAAGGCAGCAGGCATTGCGGCCATCGAAGAAAACGTCACCCATTACACACCCGTTCCCGGAATCCAGAATGTTCGAGAAGCCATTGCACACAAGTTTCAGCGAGACAATGGCTTGCCCTATACACCGGACCAAATCGTGGTGTCCAATGGGGCCAAGCAATCCATCACGAACGTAGTCCTGTCGCTGGTTGACCCCGGTGAGGAGGTCATCCTCCCCGCACCCTATTGGGTGAGTTATGCTGACATGGTCGCTCTGGCAGGTGGAAAAGCGGTGGTGATGCCGACTCGAATCGAGGACGACTTCAAAATTCAACCCGAAGCGTTGGAAGCTGCCATCAATGAAAACACAAGGCTTCTGATTTATTCATCACCTTGCAATCCATCGGGTTCGGTCTATACCAAAAAAGAAACTGCAGCCATTGCTGAAGTGTTGCGCCGACACCCCCAAGTTTTCGCCATCAGTGATGAAATCTATGAGCTCATTAATTTCACGGAAGCCCATGCATCTCTCGCGGCGGAAGAAGACATGTGGGATCGCGTGATCACGGTCAATGGAGTCTCCAAAGGTTTTGCCATGACGGGATGGCGTTTGGGGTACATCGGGGCACCCACTTGGATTGCCAAAGCATGCTCCAAAATTCAAGGTCAAGTGACATCAGCTCCCTGTTCCATTGCCCAAGTTGCAGCTGGCGCTGCCGCTGCCAGCGACCCCTCCATCGCCAACGAAATGAAGGCTGCTTTTTTGAAACGCAGAGACATGATGATTGACGGGCTCAAGGCTGTCCCTGGGATGGTGGTGAACCAACCCATGGGGGCATTTTACCTTTTCCCGGATATATCATCGTGGTTTGGGAAAACCACGCCAACGGGACAAGTCCTGAAAGACTCCAGTGATGTGGCCATGTATCTGCTCGAACATGCTCATGTGGCCACGGTGGCGGGTCAGGCATTTGGCACCCCTGAATGTATTCGTTTGTCCTACGCCGCTTCAGATGCTACCTTGGCCAAAGCAATCTCACGCATCCAAAAGGCAGCTGAATCCTTAACATGAATCCATTAGAGGCATTGGGCACAACTGGCAACCTGCACGTGATGGTCGTGGGGGATGTCATGGTGGATGCCTACCTCATCGGAAAGGTGAATCGAATTTCACCGGAAGCGCCCGTTCCTGTGGTCGAAGTCACGGCGCGTGAAAGCCGATTGGGTGGGGCAGCAAATGTCGCCCGCAACGTGATTGCCCTCGGGGCCTCTGTGGAGCTTGCCTCGGTCATTGGAAACGACGAACCTGGTGCAGAGCTCATCCGAAAGTGCCAAGCACAATCCATCGGTACGGATGCCATCCTCGTGGATTCCAACCGTCCAACAACCATCAAGAACAGGATCATTTCCGATGGACAACATCTGTTGCGGGTAGATGAAGAAGTCAACGTGCCTTTGACTGACTCCGCAGCCCAATCCTTGATTCAGAGTTGTCTTCAAAGATTTGAACAGCAACCGCCAGATGTGGTGATTTTCGAAGACTACGACAAAGGCGTTCTCACCCCCTTGGTCATCGAGACCCTGGTGGATGCCGCAAATGATAGAGGCATACCCACATGCGTGGATCCGAAATTCAGGCAGTTTTCAGCGTATCGAAATGTCTCATTGTTCAAACCCAATTTGAAAGAATTGCGTGAGGGTTTGGGGTTGAATGGCTTGAATCATCACGACGATGATGAACTCAAACAAGCCTCTGAGCAGCTTCAAGAAACACTTCGTTGCAGCTGTGTGCTGGTCACTTTGAGCGAGCGTGGCGTTTGGGCCTTAGACGGACATGGTCATCACCATCACCTGCCCGCCCATCCGCGTGAAATCAACGATGTATCCGGCGCAGGGGATACCGTCATTGCCACAGCCAGTTTGTTGCTTGCGGCAGGTGTCCATTTCAAGGACTGTGCGGCCGTCGCCAACTTGGCGGGCGGATTGGTTTGCGAGAAAGTCGGTGTGGTTCCGATTGAATTGGAACGGTTGAAAGCAGAGGTGTTGCAAATGCAATTGGCCTCCTCATGAGTTGGGAAGAATTCAGGGAAGGTGTCAATGTTTCCTTGTACAGCAGCAAGGAACGTGTTCTTTCTGGATTCAAGTTGGCCAACTTGCTCGTCTCGACCTCAGCCCTGATTGTTCTGGCTTTTTATTACGGTTTTCCACACAACAGCGAAACGGCAGGCCTCTTGCTGAATGTGGTCCGTGCCAGTTTTGGTTTTTACGTCATCCAATATGTGGTCAAAATCCTCTACGATTTTCAGCCGTTGGACCTGATTCGTAGAACCTGGTTTGAAGCTGGCGTGATGCTCTTGCTGCTCGTTGAAGGTGCGAGCGAATTGATAACTGGAGAGTTGTTGATTGCACAACTGTTCGAAGGCTTTGGTGTTACAGGGGCCCGGGACATCACAACCCTGTTTGTCCAAATTTATTTCTTCACGGTGGTTTTTGCTGAATTGATTCGTGGTGGAAAGGTGTTGCCACGGGTGCGCCTGAATCCAGCATTGATTTTCATCCTGAGTTTTTTGGGCATCATTTCCATCGGTACAGGTTTGCTCATGTTGCCCGAGATGACCACCGCCCCAGGCGGCATGGGATTTCTGGATGCCCTGTTCACCTCCACTTCTGCCACTTGTGTCACCGGATTGATGGTCGAAGACACCCCGACATTTTTCAGTTACAAAGGCCAATTCGTCTTGCTCGTGCTCATCCAACTCGGTGGATTGAACTTGATTGCCTTCGGTTCTTTTTTGGCTGTGATTGCGCGATTTGGGGTGGGCATCATGCAACACGAAGTGATTGAAGATTTCGTGAACCGCGAGAACTTCATGAGTGGTCAAGGCATGCTCGGAAAAGTATTGAGATGGTGTTTGGGCATTGAGTTGATCGGAGCGCTCGCCATGTTCACCAGCTTTTCTTCGAACCTGCAATTTGAAAACTTTGGGGACAAAGTTTTCAGCGCCATTTTCCACAGTGTATCGGCTTTCAACAATGCGGGCATCAGCCTGTTCACCAACGGCCTTGCAGCTCCTGAAGTGGCTGAAAATTGGACATTGCACTGGGTGGTGACTTTGCTGGTTTTCTTCGGCGCCTTGGGCATGATGGCCATTTTTGATCTTTTTGACCCAGAGCGGCTGCGGGAGCGAATGAAAGTGCCGTGGAAGCAAATTGCTCTCCCGACAAAAATTGCATTGTATTTCTCGTCGGGGCTTGTCGCCGTTGGAGCCGTGGCCTATTTCGCATTGGAACGAACCGGAACTTTAATGGGGAAGGGGCTTTTTGGCCAAATCACAACGGCCATTTTTCAAAGTGCTACACGAACCAGTGGATTCAACACCGTGGACATCGGCTCGGTCGGTGTCCCGATGCTCTTCTTGCTCATCATCCTGATGTTCATCGGCTCCAGCTCCAGTTCAACTGGCGGCGGCATCAAAACTTCAACTTTATCCATTGTCTTGGCAGATGTATGGCGGACCATCAAAGGTTACGATGACGTTCAACTCTTCAAGAGAACCATCCCGAGCATTCTGCGATCTCGGGCTTACAGTGTGCTTTTGTTTTTCCTGGTTGGGAACACGGTGGCCATTTTCGCATTGTGCATTTCAGAGGCCCACATCTTGGAGATGCCAGGTCGCTCCATACTGGATTTGATTTTTGAAGAAGTATCGGCATTTGGAACCGTGGGGCTGAGCACCGGCATCACAGCTGAATTGAGTGCATTTGGCAAGATGGTTATCATCGCGAGCATGTTCATCGGTCGTGTGGGCACACTCACGGTGGCATTTGCCATTGGAGGGCGATTGGTGAAACAACGCATCAGATACCCCGAAGGACACACCATGGTGGGTTGAGACCTGCTGAAGCAGACTTGAACACTTGCCTGCCCAAATATCCAAATCGTTGTTCGACCTTTGCCACCACATGGGTACACGCATCACCCCATACGCTACACCTGAATCCGAGGCCAAAAAGCATCAGGTGGCTCGCATGTTCGACAACATCGCGGAAAAGTATGACTTCCTGAACCACCTGTTTTCATTTGGCATTGATGTGCTTTGGCGGAAAAAGGCTTTGAGGCACTTGGAGCAAAGGCTCCAATCCACCACACCTGATGGCCAAATTCGGTTGATGGATATGGCGACTGGAACGGCAGACTTTGCCATTGAAGCCGTGCGTTCAGGGCGGTTGCCCTACCATGTCACAGGGGTGGACATCTCGCCAGGCATGCTGGAAGTGGGACGTCGCAAAATCAAGAAAAGGGGTTGGCATCACCAGATCGAGCTGATGGAAGGCGACAGTGTACAACTGCCGTTTGAAACCGGTACTTTCGATGCATACACTGTGGCTTTCGGCGTCCGGAATTTTGAAGACCTCCGCGGGGGATTGACTGAAATGCACCGGGTGTTGAAACCCGGAGGTTGGGGTGTCGTTTTGGAGTTTTCCAAACCACGAAAATTCCCCATGAAACAGCTGTTTCGGTTTTATTTCCACACCATCATGCCCGTGATTGGGCGATGGGTGTCCAAAGATGCCTCAGCTTACACTTATCTTCCAGAGAGTGTGGCTGCATTTCCCGAAGGTGACGGTTTCCTGCATGAAATGGAAGCATGTGGTTACACCCAATTCGAAGCTTTGCCCTTGACTGGCGGGATTGCCACCATCTATTTCGGTCAAAAGCCGATACAACCATGATCTTGCGGGTGTCTCCCTCCCTGCTCTCTGGAGAAGTACAAGCACCGCCTTCCAAATCAGTGATGCAACGGCTCTTAGCCGCTTCATTGCTCGCAGATGGAGAAACCTGGATACACAATCCATCCGAGTCGGATGATTGTACAGCGGGCATGGCCGCCATTGCCGGACTGGGTGCGGAAATTGAGCTGGGTGAATCGGCCATGCGCGTGCGAGGCACTCATGGACAAATCCAACCTCGTCAATTCACACTGGAATTGGGGGAATCCGGCCTGGGCATGCGACTTTTTGGCGTTCTGGCCAGCTTGTCTCCGACACCTTTGCACCTTCATGCCAGTGGCAGTTTGGCTCAACGTCCAATGGATCCCATGGTGGACATGCTCAATCGCATGGGTGGACGTACTCGCTGGCAATCCAAAGGTCCCGAAGCGGGCCTTCACATCACCCAAAACATCCAAGTTCCGAGCACCCCCCTCCTCATCGATGGCAGTGTGAGCAGTCAGTTTCTCACAGGGCTTCTGATGACCCTTCCTGTGCTTCATGGCATCCACCCCATTGTTCTGGAGGTCGACCAACTGAAAAGCAAACCTTATGTCGAGATGACCCTCGAAGTGTTGGAAGATTTTGGAATCCGCATAGATGTCAACCCCGATTTCACCCGATTTGAAATCCCACTGAACCAGCGTTACAAAGGAGGCTTCGAAACGCATGTGGACGGTGACTGGAGTGGTGCCGCGGCACTGCTTGTTGCCGGTATGCTTGCCGCTGACGGAGAGGTCACCATCGAGGGTCTATCAGGGACTTACACACAAGCAGACGAAGCCATCAGAGGTGCATTGCTCTTTGCCGGTGGTGCGATGTCTGGTACAGAATTTGGGGTCAAGGTGGCACGGCGTCCTGTGCGTGCGTTTTCCATTGATTTGACGGACAGCCCAGACTTGTTTCCTGTGCTGACCGCTTTGGCCGCATTTGGCCAGAAAACGAGCCAAATGAAGGGCCTGCATCGATTGCAACACAAAGAGTCCAACCGTGGGGTGATTCTTCAACAAGAATTGGCCAAATGTGGGATTGACGTTGCCCTGGACTCCAACCGAGATGAACTCATCGTTCACCCATGCCAAAGGAAGAACTTGAAAGCCGCGCGCATCGACGCCCATGGCGACCACCGAATTGCGATGACCGCTGCCTTGATTGGAATCGCAGGTGCCCCCATTGAAATCCAAGGTGCAGAATGTGTAGCCAAAAGTTATCCCGCATTTTTTGACGACCTCGAACATTTGGGTGGCCAAATTGCTTGGGTCAGCAAAAACCGCGGTTAATTTCGCTGCATGCGGATTCATTTCATCGCCATAGGCGGTGCAGCCATGCACAATTTGGCCTTGGCATTGCACGATGCGGGACATCATGTCACCGGTTCAGATGACGACATCAAAGACCCATCTCGCAGCCGATTGGAGGAAGCCGGCCTGTTGCCACCTGCAATGGGTTGGCATCCTGAGCGCATTCAACCCGAATGCGATGTGGTCGTTTTGGGCATGCACGCCCGAGAGGACAACCCAGAATTGTTGCGGGCCTTGGACTTGAACCTGACCGTTCAATCCTACCCAGAATTCCTGTTCGAAGCCACAAAACGGAAGCACCGCGTGGTCATCGGCGGCTCCCACGGCAAAACCACCATTACATCCATGGTCCTGCATGTTCTTCACCAATTGGAGCGGCCGACCGATTTCATGGTGGGGGCTCAACTCCATGGTTTTGACCGCATGGTTCAATTGGAACCTGATCATGACATGGTGGTTTTGGAAGGTGATGAATACTTGAGTTCACCCATGGACCGAAGATCCAAATTCCATTGGTATGCACCTCAAACCACATTGCTTACAGGCATTGCCTGGGACCACATCAATGTCTTCCCTACTGAGGCAGATTATGTGGAGACCTTCCGGACCTACCTGCAGACCTTGCCTGAGAATGCAACGGTGATTCATTGCTTGGAAGACAAATTGTTGAACCAAACCCTGTCCGAATGTCATCGAACCGACTTGCTCATGAAGGGTTATGTCACCCCTGAGCACATGGCATCAGGTGACAATCTTTCCAAGATTGTTTGGCCGGATGGAGGCCAAACATTCACTCCATTGCGCGGTACACACAACATGCAAAACCTCAGTGGTGCCCGAACATTGTGCCAAGCTTTGGGCGTGTTGACCAACGATTTTGACCAGGTCATTCAAAGCTTTCGAGGCGCGGCACGGCGATTGGAAATGGTTGCCGATGACCCCAGTCGAAATTGGACGGTTTTCCGAGATTTCGCCCACGCTCCTTCCAAGTTGAACGCCACGACTGAGGGCATTCGTTCGGCATATCCAGACCGCAAGTTGGTGGCCGTTTTTGAATTGCATACTTTTTCGAGTCTCAATCCAGATTTTCTTCCCACCTATGCGGGCTCCTTGGCCACAGCAGATGAGGCCTTGGTCTTTTATGACCCTGCCGTAGTGCGAGCAAAACACTTACCTGATTTGGCACCAGAACAAGTGAAAACAGCCTTTGACCAAATGGATTTACAAGTGTTCACTTCGGTTCAAGAATTGGAATTCCATCTCTTCAATCTGGAAAAGAACAATGCCGTGGTCCTGCTCATGAGTTCAGGTTATTTCAGTGGGCTGCAATGGCCTCAAGATTGATTTGAAATGGGCTTGCAAGTACATCAGCCCAAGCCGACATCCAAGGCCATCATCACCACAAACCCCCCAATGAAACCCAGTGTAGCCAGATCGGTGTATTTGTCTCTCTGTGTCTCAGGCACCACTTCTTCAATCACCACGTATATCATGGCGCCTGCAGCAAATGCCAATGCATAAGGAAGGATGGTCTGCATTTGGGTCACGGCCAACGCCCCAATCAATCCCGCGATGGGCTCGACAATGGCTGACAATTGACCATACCAAGCACTTTTCCATTTGCTGACCCCTTGACGCCTCAAGGGCATGGAAACCGCAATGCCTTCAGGAAAATTCTGCAGCCCAATTCCGATAGCCAAGGCGACAGCTCCGGCAATTGTCGCTCCTTCAAGACCAGCAGCGGCACCCCCGAACAGCACACCTACCGCGAGGCCTTCAGGGATGTTGTGCAAAGTGATGGCAAGAACCAACAAGGTGGTGCGATGCCAATTGGTCTCCACCCCTTCCGCTTCGCTTGCCGCAAAATTGATGTGCAAGTGTGGCATGAATTTATCCAAACCATAAATGAAAAGTGCCCCCAAACTGAATCCAATGGCAGCAGGGAACACTTTGGAAAATCCATCTCCATCGCTCATTTCAATGGCCGGAGCAAGCAACGACCAAAAGCTAGCCGCCACCATCACACCGCCTGTAAAACCCAACATGGCATCCAACAATTTTCGCCGCATCACAGGCACAAAAAGAACAGTCGACGCTCCTGCCGCGGTCAATAGCCAAGTGAATGTTGTGGCCAGCAGCGCGGCCCAAACCGGGCCCAAGCCCTCCAACCATTGAATCAGGGTGCTCATTTGATTTCACTTTGAGGTTCGACCCAGAGGTTTTGGACCACTTCACGGGAGCAAATCTGTCGATTTGAGGATTCCAGCAACAACTCGACACTGCCATCAAATGGAAACCGATTCAACACCTTCAATGTCGAACCGATTCGGATGCCCAGCACATTCAAATGTGCCAAAAATGCGTCTCCACTGTCCACGACCCCTTTGACCACTCCCGACTTTCCAGCGTCGAGATCCACCAAGCGTGCAAGTTTTCGCTCATCCCGAATTGCACCCGATGCCGTGGGAATGGGGTCCCCGTGTGGATCAAACGCCGGTTGACCCAAATATTCATCCAGCCGATTCACCAATTCAGGTGCATCCACGTGCTCCAATTGTTCCGCCAATTCATGAACAGATTCCCAGCCAAAACCCAATTTTTCCACCAAAAAAACCTCCCACAACCGATGCTTCCGAACGATGTCCACCGCAATTTCTCGGCCTTGTTGGGTCAAATTCACACCCCGGTAAGCCTCATACTCCACCCAGCCAGCCTCAGCCAACCCCCTTACCATGCCTGTGACGGAAGCCGGACGCATTTTCAATAGATGAGCCAAAGAATTCGTGGTCACTGCTTCACCGGCCTCACCTTCAAGTTTCAAGACGGCCTTGAGGTAATTTTCTTTGCTATTTGTGGGCATGTCTCGCACCAATTTTCAGCAAAACTAAATGAATTGTTTAGATTCGCCTAAAAATATATTTTGTCTCTACTCCATTTGTTCATCATTCGACATGGCAAGGCAGAGTCTGATGCTGAAACCGATTTCGACAGAACCCTGGCCTCTCGTGGTTTGAGGCAAAGCCTTGAATTGGCTCGCCAAATTCCCGCTCCGGATTCGAACAGTTTGGCTCTGATTTCACCTGCCCAGAGGACTCTTCAAACAAGCACACAATTGCTGGAGGGTTGGGGTCTTCGTGTTTGGCCTGAGCACGAAATTGTTGCCTGGGGTTACCTCGCCTCTGCTGAAGCTTGGCACCATGCATGCAATCAGGCACCCGAGACCGTCCGATCCATCTATGTCATCGGTCACAATCCAGGCCTCAGCGAATGGGCTGCAGACCTGATTGGAGAGAGACGGGGCGCGATTCATTTGGCCACTGCTGAAGCCATCCATATCACTTTTGATTTGCCCGAATGGCGTTACCTTTCCCACGGAACTGGAATCACCGCAGCTTGGCTGGGGAGAAGTCCCATGTAAACCCACAATTTCGTCTTCGTGCCATGACCCGAAACAACCGCATTCTCTTCCGTCGTGCTTTGGGAACCCTTGGAATCGTCGTGCTGTTTGCTGCCATGTGGCGGTTTCGGACGTTGGTGGGCTACCTGTTGATTTCCGTTGCGCTCAGTTTCGTCGGACGACCGGTGGTGAAAGCCTTGGGCCGAATCCAGGTCGCCGGAAGGGCCCTCCCCAACACATTGGGTGCCACCCTTGCATTGACCCTGATGATCATGGGGGTGGTTTCTGTGATTCAACTCTTCGCACCGTTGGCCATCGATCAAGCACAGGCCGTCCGGAATTTGGACCCCCAAAATGTACGCGGTGCCTTTGGGGCCATCGCACATTGGCTGGACCAAGATCTTGGGGCCATCGATTTCAGTGGAGAAGGCTTAGCGAACAGTGAATTCTTTCTTCGACAAGCCCAAAGTATTTTGCAATTCGATGTGGTAGGAAGTTTGTTTGGTGGGCTGTTGGGCTTGGTCGGCAATTTGTTTGTAGCTGCATTCTCCATTTTGTTCATGACCTTCTTCTTTTTGCGGGATCATGCGCTTTACCGCAAAATCATCTTCTCATTGACGCCCGATGCGCAAGAAAAACGGGTTGGAGCCATCTTGAACCAAACCTCCCACCTCCTGACTCGCTATTTTGGAGGGCTGATCATTCAAGTGATCATCATCACCACGGTGGTGTCTGTTGGAACTGCCTTGGCCGGAGCGCAGCATGCTTTTCTCATCGGTCTGATGGCAGGCATCTTCAACTTGATTCCCTACATCGGCCCCTTGGTGGGCGCGGGTCTGGGCATGTTGCTCATCGCCACCACAGCAACAGGGCAGTTGGATTCCCTCCCGGCTTTGCTGGGTTGGTCAGCTGGGGCCTTTTTGTTGGCCCAAATCATCGACAACTTATTCACCCAGCCATTCATTTTTTCGAATCGAGTGAATGCCCATCCCCTTGAAATCTTCATTGTCATCTCCATCGCCGGGAGTACAGCTGGACCCGCGGGCATGGTGCTGGCCATACCCGCGTATACGCTCTTCCGAATTGTGGCTGCAGAAACCTTGAGTGGATTCAAGGTGGTGGATCAACTCACTGCCAGTTTGCGAACGTCCAAAGAGGAAAAACTCTGAACATCCTATCCACAAATTGAAGGATAGATGGGAAAGTGGACTTACCTTTGAATCCCGTATTTCTAGTTTCACTGAATCTGCATACGGGCCCATGTCTTCCTCTCCTTCTTCCTCGCCTGCTGAAGCCCCTCAACGGAATAGCCGGTACATTTTTGTCACGGGTGGTGTGAGTTCCAGTTTAGGCAAAGGCATCGTTTCTGCGTCCTTGGCCAAACTTCTTCAGTGCCGCGGTTACTCGGTCACCATTCAAAAATTGGACCCTTACATCAATGTTGACCCGGGCACCCTCAATCCGTATGAGCACGGTGAATGCTACGTGACGGTGGATGGCGCGGAAACCGACCTCGATTTGGGACATTACGAGCGCTTTTTGAATGTGCGCACCACACAAGCGAACAACATCACCACAGGACGCATCTACCAGTCCGTCATAGATAAAGAACGACGAGGTGAGTATTTGGGGAAAACCGTTCAAATCATCCCGCACATCACGGATGAAATCAAGCGTTGCGTTCAAATATTAGGTGCCCAGGAAAATTTTGATTTTGTCATTACAGAAATTGGCGGCACCGTTGGGGACATCGAGTCTTTGCCTTACATCGAGGCCGTGCGTCAAATGAAATGGGAATGTCCAGATGAGACCTTGGTGGTGCATTTGACGTTGATTCCTTATCTCGCGGCAGCTGGCGAACTCAAGACCAAACCCACGCAACACAGTGTTAAACAGCTTCTGGAGTTTGGGGTCCAGCCGGACATTTTGGTGTGTCGCACTGAGCACGAACTCCCTCAAGCTGTGCGGACAAAAGTGGCGCGTTTTTGCAATGTCGCCACAGATGCTGTCATTCAATCCATTGACGCGGAAACCATCTATGATGTCCCTCTCCTGCTGCGGAAAGAACGATTTGATCAAGTGGTGTTGGAGAAATTGGGCATGCCCCTCGTGACCTCGGAACCTGATTTAAATCAGTGGAAAGATTTTTTGGTCCGCCACAAGAACCCCAAATCTGAAATCAACATCGGATTGGTGGGCAAATACGTGGAATTGAAAGACAGTTACAAGTCCATTGCGGAGGCGTTTATTCATGCCGGTGCCGCCCTTGAAATCGGAGTGAATTTGCATTGGATTCATTCTGAGTCCATCCAAACCAAAAACGCCATGGACAAACTCCAAGGTCTGGATGGTGTGCTCGTGGCACCCGGTTTTGGCACCCGTGGAATCGATGGGAAAATCGAGACCATCCGCTTCGTTCGGGAGAACAAAATTCCATTTTTTGGCATCTGCCTTGGAATGCAATGCGCTGTGATTGAATTCGCGAGAAACGTTTTGAACTTACCAGATGCGCATTCCACCGAAATCAAGGAGTACACCCCGCATCCGGTCATCGATCTGATGAGTGAGCAGAAAAGCATTCGCAACTTGGGCGGTACCATGAGACTGGGCGCTTATCGATGCGACATTGCAGATGGCAGCCGGGCCCATGCCGCTTACGCCCTCTCAGAGGTGGAAGAGCGGCACAGACATCGTTACGAATTCAACAACGATTACCTTGATCAATTCGAAGCTGCAGGCATGCAAGCCACAGGACGCAACCCAGAAAATGGCCTGGTGGAAATCGTGGAAATTCCGGAACATCCCTATTTCGTTGCCGCGCAATTTCATCCTGAATACGCCAGCACAGTGGACAACCCACACCCCTTGTTTGTGGCATTTGTTCAAGCGACTTGGAATAATCAATCCTCAAATTCTCATTCCTCGTTGAAGTCAACCTCCAAATCCATGTGAGGATAAGCCGTTGTGAACCAAGTTCGTGTTTGGTCCATGGGAAATCGGGCATACAAACCGTAATCTTCCTCGTAGGCCATGAAGGCCTCACCTTGGCCATTTCGCTCTTGAAACAATTGATCTTCATCCCGGGAAAATGGGAGGGGATCAACACCATAATGTTTGCACAAAGACGCGTTGAAAACCGGCGTGCATTTCACCCATTTTTTTCCATTCCAAAATGCTGCGTAACCGTGCGGGGTAAGCACATTTGTACCGAGTTTGGCCTCTAATTTTTCAGTCGCCAAATGATTGCGAACCCGAGCAAACCCAATCATTGCGGGAATGCCCAAGGCCCGACACCCTGAGACAAACAAAACGGACTTTGCGATGCAATGTCCTTCTTGATCTTCAAGGGTCTTGCTGGCTCGAATGGCCTCGACGTCAAATGCAATTTTCCAGGGGTTGTATGTGATTCCATCGCGCACGCGCAAATACCAGCGTTCCAATCTCTCCCATCCCGATGTTTGGAGCACAGCTGCTTCAAGATGACGCATGAGCAAGGGATGTTGTGCATCGAAAGGCACATCAGCTTCCAAAGCCTCTTGTAGATTTCTGATGCGGGATGCAGTCATGTCTGAAGTTGGGCGTCAGCGTGGTTCGATACACTCAAAACAAAAGTTAGAAAAACCACAGCTACGATGCCTTGTTGCAATTCCAAAAGGCTCTCAAACAAACCATTGAAGAAAAGCAGAAGCAGACATCCCAGTCCTCCCCAGTTCTTTCTGGTCCATTGAATCCATGCCGCCGTCCCCCACCAACTCATCAGCAAGAGCAAACCCATCAATCCCGAAGTGACCAATAGCTGCAAGTAAACACTGTGCGCATTCAACCGATGCACCGCAGCATATTCCATTCCTGCGGATTTGTAACGGGGAAGAACCTCCAACTCAAAATCACCAGGACCCGTGCCCACAAAGAGATGTTCGAACCACACCTGTCGAGCAACAGTCCATGCTTGGACGCGTCCACCCGTCGATCCCTGTGCAGAAGTAGATTCCTCAACACTTTGAACCCGTTCCATTGGAGGCGCATGATGAACGAATTCAGACAATCTTCCTTGGTCCGCAAGTGCTCCGAAACACAACAATGCCAAAACCCCTGTTGCCACAGGCCAACGAAATTCTCGACCAAACGTCAAAGCCAATCCCAAAGCGAACAACCCGCCCAACCAACCGGCTTTCGAAGCTGCCAAGCCTATGGCCGCTGCAAAAACTGGAATCAACCAGCGCATCGCATGACGATCCAATAGACATATGGCCCATCCCCAATACATCGCCAAATATGTTGGATGAAAAGGACCCGTCCAATCGGCATAACGCCAACCAGCACCGTCCCACCCCAGCGCAAACGTCAACCCCCGAAAAGCCACCATCAACGCACATCCAATCACCCAACCACGCTTCCAGTCCGCGGGATGTATCCGCGAACTGAGAAAAATCAAAGGAATCAACAACATCGAAGCCTTCACTTCCAATGCAAACCACCCACGAGGCACATCTGAAGTCCAAAGCATGCCAATCACCATCCAGAGATACAAGGCCATCATCGACAGGTGGCTCCATGATGCCGATTGCCAATTCCACATTCTTTTCACACCTGCAGCAATCCAAAATGGAAGGAAAAGCAACAACAACCAGGTACTAGACCGGGGATGCAAGGGCAAACAGAAGGCCAATAGAACAGGCATCCCACCCACCAGCTCATTCAAGGTCAGTCGTCGTCCCATCATCGGGTCAGTTGTGTGGATGTCTCGCGGGGCGATGCCCGCAAAATCAAAAACCGCCCAATGCCCTCTAGGTATCCCCATCCATAACCGATGTGAATCCACAAAAATGCCTGTACAACACCTGCAATGTCTCTGCGATTCTGGGCCACAGTCCATGCAGAACCAATCGCACCAATCAACCAAAGCGCAACGATTGACAAATGCACGGACCGGCCGACACCAGACCAGGCCGAACCGACCCATCCCATGACATCCATCAACCACCAAAAGCCTGTCGTGAGCATGCCCACAATGAACAAGGCCGGAATGACCTGCCGCCAAGTGGTGATGGTTTTGTGTTTGCGATTGACAAACACTTTCCAATAACCGTATTGCTTGTATTGTCGAAAGAGTTTCCCGAAAGAAGATCGCACATGATATCGGCTGCGAATCCGGGGATCAAACCAAATTCGCCAGCCCAACTCGGTCAATCGAAAGTTCAATTCATCATCTTGATTGCGAACAAGATCTTCATCAAAACCGCCAATTTCTTCCAAAACACTTTTCCGATAGCACCCGAATGCCACTGTGTCTACATGGCCCGGCGGTCCCCCTGTTCGGAACCGGGCATCCCCCACACCAAACGGCGTGCTCAAAGCCGCGCCGATGCGACGGGCTTTTTCGGATCCGTGCACCTGCTCCACAATCCCGCCGACACAAGCTGACTCCGGATGGGTGCGCATTGCATCAGCATTTCTTCTCAGGAAATCAAAACTGACTTCGGAATGCGCGCCCAGAATCAGCACAGTTTCACCTTGAGCAGCTCGAATGCCGATGTTCATGGCCACCGGGGTGACCCTTTTGGGATTGTCAATCCAAGTCACATGGGGGTTCCTTTTGTCCCAATCCATAAGCTTTTCTCTTGTCCCATCTGTACTGCCGCCATCGACCACAATCACTTCCCAGGGTTCTCCTGGGTCCTCTGAGGCGAGCAAACTGGTCAGCGTCTGGTCAATAAAGCCGACTTCGTTGAACGAAGGGATAACAACGGAAATCATGGGCTCGCGAAGTTAATCGTTCGCCGCAGAAGCGAGGCGCTGAAGGATGCGCCTGTGGTGCAAGGTGTGAAACACCAAAAATGCCATCATTCCATCCCCCCCCATCCAACCCGCGAATGGATGTCGAAAACAAGTGCGATCCCAAGCCATCAAGTCCCATGTCGTCGTCGCTTGGATGCACGATGCCACTGCGGATTCCAAACGGATTTCATCGTCTACAGTTACCGCACCCGTGTGCGGAAGTTCGAGGCCATCTGGCACCCGAAATTTACGGGGCGACCCCAAGGCCCCAACCAGTTCGGCCGCTGCGTGGTGGTGAACATAATTGAGGCGTTTCCCTTTTTTCAATGGGTCTTGATGATGCACCAATGACGCCATGGACTCGGCCACCAAAATCAAATGACGCAGGGTCTCCCCCGTGCCCCAAACGTCCTCTGCTCCATGAACGATGGGGATGTCCATCAATCGTTGGGTGGCATGTCGCAAAGCCACCGCCCAGGCTTCCGCCGGATCTGCTGACCGCCACATCTCACGATGCGGTATGTCATCCTCCAAATACGGTTCACCTTTCGCCACAAATCCAAAATGGGCATAAAAATCCTGCAAATGAGACTGGGCTGAGATGCGAATGTTTTTGCGCCCAAAAGCGTCAGCTACAACCTGCAGCGCATGGAGCATGAGGGATTGGCCCAAGCCAGATCCACGATGATCCTTTCCCACCGCAACACGACCGATGCTGATTTCCTCCTTTTCTGAACACACAATGCGCGCACAAGCCGCAGCGGGAGCACCCATCTCGGCGGATTTGGCATCTGGGCAAGCCCAAACATGCACAGAATTTAGGTCTCTTCCGTCCAACTCGGGGTAAGGGCAATCTTGTTCCACCACAAAAACATCCGTCCGCAATCGCAGCATGGCATGCAAGTCATCTCGCTCCAACTCCGACCATCTCCGGTACTTCCAAATCATGAGCGCAAGTTAGCCGTTGGACATCGTAATTTCGTGGCATCATGTCCCAACCCCGCAATCTCCTTTCGGTCGAACGCCTCAGCAAGCGATATGGAGATCGGTTGTTGTTTGAGGACATCACTTTCGGTCTCGCCGCTGGCCAAAAAGCCGCCTTGGTCGCCCGAAATGGAGCTGGGAAAAGCACCCTGCTCCAAGCCCTCTGCCAAATCGAACCTGCGGATTCAGGTCGCATCAGTTTCGATGGCGATATCCAATGGAGTTTGTTGACCCAAAATCCAGGTTTATCGGCGGATCAAACCATACTGGAAAATCTCCAATCAGACGGGAACCCAGCCGTTGCTGCGATACAGCAATACGAAGCTGCTATGAATCGGCCAGGCGATGACGACGCCCTTTCACGGGCTACAGATGCCATGGACCGCACAGGTGCATGGGATTATGAGGCGCGCATGCGGGAAGTATTGGGCAAGCTGAACATCCACGATTTGGACCGCAAGGCAGGACGCCTCAGTGGCGGGGAGCAACGTCGCATTGCACTCGCGAGGGTGTTGATCGAGGAACCCGACCTGCTGTTTCTCGATGAGCCCACAAACCACCTGGATTTGGAGATGATCGCTTGGTTGGAAAAACGCTTGGCAGCAAGCCGCACAACCCTCCTGATGGTCACGCACGACCGGTATTTTTTGGAAAATGTGTGTGACACGATTTACGAACTCGACGATTGCACCCTGTATCGATACAAAGGCAACTACAGCTACTTCCTGGAAAAAAAAGCTGAACGTCATGAGAACGCGTTGGCTACACGTGACCGCGCAAGAAGAACCATGAGACGGGAATTGGAGTGGATGCGGTCGACCCCTTCGGCCCGAACAGGAAAATCCAAATCTCGGATTGATCGGTTTTTCGAAATCAAAGCCAAGGCCCGCGTGAAGCTGGAGGAAGATCCCATGCACATTGCGTTGAACCCCGAACGCTTGGGTGGGAAAATCATCGAATTGCACAAAATCAGTCACGGCTTTGGGGATCGAATCCTCTTTCAGGGCTTGCAACACCATTTCAAGCGAAACGAACGCATCGGCGTCGTCGGGGCAAATGGAACTGGGAAGTCCACCTTGCTCGATCTCATTGTTGGAGATGCGGTACCAAATGCTGGGAAGGTGGTGATCGGAGAAACCGTAGTCTTCGGTCATTACAACCAACATGGCGCCCAATTCCCTGACGAGTTGAAGGTGATTGATGCGGTTCGAGAAATCGCTGAATTCATGCCGTTGAAAGGGGGAGCCAAAATCACCGCCGCTCAATTGCTTGAACGATTCCTGTTCCCTCGGGACATGCACCACTTTTTCATCCGTCTCCTCAGCGGAGGGGAAAAAAAGCGACTGCATCTGCTTCAAATATTGATGCGCAACCCCAACGTATTGATTCTGGATGAGCCGACAAATGATTTGGACATTTTCACCCTCCAGGTGTTAGAGGAATTCCTGATGGATTTTCCGGGGTGCTTGATCATTGTCTCACACGACCGGTACTTCATGGACAGGTTGGTGGAGCATGTCTGGGTGTTAGGGGAAGAAGGCCAAACCCAAGTTCGGTTCTACCCTGGAAACTACACCCAGTACCGCATTTCTCGTGCCGAAGATTTGGCCCAAGCCAAAGCGAAAGAAGTTGAGGACAAATCGGCTCAAACAAAAACAGCAACTCCTGTTGACATTCGAAACGATTATTCCGAGAGGCTGTCATTCAATGAAAGATTCGAATTCGAATCTTTGGGAGAACAAATCCCACAGCTCGAAGAGAAGAAATCCCATTTGAATGATGCCCTCATTGCGGCTACTGATCACGCAGAAATAACGCGCCTTGCGGAGGAACTTGGTCAGGTTTCAAAAGAACTGGATGAAGCGGAATTGCGCTGGCTTGAACTGTCAGAACGTGCCTGAATTTTGGCTCTCGACGAATTCCGGGTTGAAAAAGACGGGTTTGAACGATTTTGGAATCCAAAAAAAAGGTCGTGGCAAGACAAAGGCGAGGCCCCTCGTTTTCCGCACAACTGAATCGCTCTAAACGTGGTTGGATCGCAACTCCTTTTGAACTGTTCTGATAGATTTCGAAAAGGCACTCCATCTCAATTGACAAAAGCACTCTGGTCTTTTCATCCAACAACCTGTCCACCTTCGCTTGTTCAACATCATCCCTCACAAATTTTGCTGAGTTGGGCTCGATGCGAGGAAGAATCAAATTCCTCGAGAATTTGAAACCTTTTGTGGTTGAAATGTAGTATCTTAAAGGTACTTAACAGGAATGATCAACTTAACCATTGGGAGAATAGCATACCCCAGTTCAGCAACCCATGCCTTCTGATTTCAATTCAATGCGACACCCCATCAAGCATCGAATCAACTGGCGCCTCATACTGGCTTCATCGATAATGCTCTTTTGGAATGCAACACTAGCTACAGCTCAACCTCCTGAAAATTGGACGGTGAATCCGAGTGACTATGAATTCAGCATGACCCTGATATTTTCAATCAGCATTGATGGTTGGACGGGTGAGGACGAGGACATTGCTGCATTGTTCGATGCCAATGGCATTTGTCGGGGTGTCGGAGAAACAAGTTTTTACAATGAAAACACAGGTTGGTATACAGGATTGACGTTGTTATACTCAAACACCAGTTCGTTGAATGGCTTGACTGCCATGGTCTTCGACACCAGTGAAGAGATTGTCCTCGAATCGTCAACGACTGTGGATTTTCAATCCAACACCAGTGCAGGTTCGTTGAGTAACCCCATTGTCATCACAGCAGTGAGCGATCCAGACTTGGGATGTACTGATCCCGATGCCTGCAACTTTTTGCCCACAGCGACAACTGATAATGGCACCTGCGTTTACCCCAGTTGTGTTGATGAAACCGCTTGCAACTACGAAACCGATGCCATGTGCATCGATAACAATTTGTGCACTTATGCTGTTGCAGGCTACGATTGCGCGGGAATTTGCTTGAATGATTTTGACCAGGACGGCATTTGTGATGAAAATGAGATTCCGGGGTGCACAGATTCCAATGCGTGCAACTACTCCGAATTGGCAACAGATGACGATTGCAGTTGCAACTACATGGTCTATCCTTATGGTTGTGATGGCTTGTGCCTCGCGGACAGCGACAATGATGGCATTTGTGATGTGCTTGAAGTGAGCGGATGCACGGATCCAGAGGCTTGCGAATACAACCCTGCAGCCACCGATGAAGATGGGTCATGTTCATACTGCTGTTTCCAAACTGGAACCACCGAATTGGATGGTGCTTCCGGATTTGGGTTGGCCATTGAAGCTTTCGCAACAACTGAAATCGATGGACTCCTGCGGACTGCATGGCGAATTTATGTAACCACTTCGAACCTCAATGATGTTGTGTTGGGCGCCCTGGGCAGTGCCGAAGGAGCGACCTTTCTCAGCACCAGCTCGAGTTTCTATCAACATCCAGAGGGATCTGCATTGGCCAGCACCATAACACCTGAATTGTTGAGTGAACATCCTGAACTCATTTTTGATAGTTGGTTGACTGTTGGCTTGGCCCAAGCCGCAACCGCTCCAAACGCTTCCAACGCGACTTTGTCTGGGGCTTCCATTTGGTCCACTTTGTTCGAATTCGGAGAAGACATCTTTCTCGGCAATAGCATGCCCGGAGGCTGGAATGTTCCGAATGCAGCAGGAAATGCCATTGCTGGAAATGACCATCGCGTGCTTTTGGCTCAGCTCACAACAGATGGTGAATTGAGCGGGAGCATCACCGTTCAAGTGATTCCATATGGTTCATCCGAACCGATTGCAATCACCTTGACCTTCACACCTCCAGTATGCGGATGTATGGATTCTTTGGCTTGCAATTTTGACAGCGCCGCACTGTACGATGATGGAAGTTGCTATTTTTCCCAGCCATGGCGCGATTGCGATGACATTTGTCTCATCGATACGGATGGAGATGGGGTGTGCGACGAAGAAGAAATCATCGGGTGCATGGACCCCACTTCTCCAGATTACAATCCAGACGCCACTGACGAAGGTACTTGCTCAATCTTGGGATGCACCTACGACCAAGCCTCCAATTTCAACCCTGAAGCGAACGTTGACGATGGTTCATGCACCTTTGACGACGACAATGGGAACCAGAATGAAGGTTGTGCCGATCTGAATCTCGACCAAGTCGTGGGCACCAGCGACTTGCTCATATTGCTTTCACAATTTGGAAATGAATGCACCCCATAATTCCAGGCCAGCACATCCTGTAATTGAATCCCATTTTTCAACGACCTGTTGAGGTAGCGGTTTGACTTCAGGCACATCCACAGACTTGGCCCGCATTCATTTCAATTGACCCCCATCATTGCTGATCGAAATCAACCACAAAAGGACCCTCTCCCTTTGGGCGTGATTGGCAAGTCAAAACAAATCCAGCGGCGACTTCATCGGGTTCAAGAGCGTAATTGACATCCATTTGAACTTCACCGGAAACCATTTTGGCTCTGCAGGTACAGCACACTCCACCCAGACAGCTGTATGGAACGTCCAATCCTGCGTCCAATGCCGCATCCATAATGGTTTTGTTCCCATTGATTTCCAATGGCGTGGTGATGCCATCCAACACCACCTGAACAAGCATCTTGTTCTCAGATGATTTCTCGATGGAAGATTCAGTTGGATTTGACTTGGCTGTTGAAGATGCTGTGGTGAATAGCTCAAAGTGAATTTGACTTTCATCCATGCCTGCCAGCATCAACGCTGATTTGCAATCTTCAATCATTCCCTGCGGACCACACAGGTATGCAGCTGTGATGGATTGGACATCGATTAAATTGGATTTGCAAATCCTGCCGCAACGCTCTGCATCTAAACGCCCGGAGAACAGTTCTGTATCCACAGGCTCCTGAGTCAGCAAATGAAACAGCCTGAAACGGTTCAAATAACGATCCTTCAGCAACTGAAGTTCTTCTTTGAACATGACATTTGCAGCGGTTTTGTTAACATAAAAAAGAGTCACTTGAGGACCTTTTTCATTCTGCAGCATGTGCTTGATTTGGCTCAGGACCGGCGTAATTCCTGAACCCGCGACCATCGCCACCACATGAGCCCCTTCTTCCATGGAATCGGGCAATACAAATCGACCCAATGGGGGCAATGACTCAATTTCATCTCCTACCTGAAGGAATTCGTTGGCATATGTGCTAAAAACACCATTCGAAACTTTTTTGATTCCCACACGCAACTCTGACTCGTGCGGGGCTGAACAAATGGAGTAACTGCGCCGAACCTCAACACCGTCTACAATTGCTTTTAAAGTCAAATACTGGCCAGGTGCGAATTGGAAATCCTGTGCATCCGAGTCATCAATGAAATCCAAGCGAACGGATACGCTATCGGTCGTCTCACTTCGCAATTCGCCCACCCGCAATTTTCTGAAATCTGCCATGGGACAAAAATACAACACGTCCGAAGGCGCTGGGCGCAAAATCACCGAGAGTGGCAAACAAGTTGGTTTTGTTCAAACCCATAAAATAATTGCCTTTTGTCCATTTATATTTTAAATTGGTCCATCATGCGGAAACACGTACTTACCAGAAAATCACTTGGATATTTGCTCATGGTCATTTTTATGGCTGCCGATATGCAGGGACAAACCGTTTGTACGGATGAATCCGCTTGCAACTTTGGGTTGCCCTCAGCAATGGACGGGTGTTTGTATCCAAACATGTTGTTTGAGCACGGCGATTTCAAAGATTGTACAGGCCAGGTTTTGACTCAGCACGACTTGAATTCCAACGGTTTACCAGATGCCGTCGAAATCGCGGGATGCCGCAACCCGCATGCATGTAACTTCAATTCAGAGGCTACTCTTGACGACAGTTGCGATTTTGACAGCTGTCTGGGTTGCACTGACGAATTGGCCTTCAATTATGCTGTTGAGGCATTTCGAGATGTCAACAATTGCATTCCAATGGGATGCATGGACTCCTCGTCTATCGATTATGACCCAGAAGCGCAAAAAGATGATGGGTCTTGTCGATATTTTGATTGTTTCGACCCCTTCGCTTGCAATGCAGAGCCTTATGATCGACCTGGGATTTACATTTCCATTGCGTGCCAGTATGATTGTGTAGGTTGCAGGAGCGACATCGCTTGCAATTACGATCCCTCAGTGGACATTCACGATGAAGACACTTGCGACTACGCCTGTCTTGACAACGATACGAATTCGAATGGTTCTGGTTCTGGTTGTGCAATTCCTGAAGCTTGTAATTATACCGCGGGTTTGAAATTTCACAAAATGAGCGACTGTACTTTTCCGGTTTGCAAGGATCCCACAGCCTGCAATTATGTGGAAGAACCAGGATGCCCTGATGCTGAATTGTGCGAATATTCGTCTGACCTCCATTCGTCCGGCATCTATGACTGCACAGGTCATTGCATCTCTGACGCTGACGATGATGGAATTTGTGATGAGAATGAAATCACGGGGTGCACAGATGCGTTGGCCTGCAACTTCTCCTATGAGGCCACCGAAGAAGACGGAACATGTGACTTCAGTTGCACGGTATGCCGGAACCCATTCGCATGCAATTATGTAAATGCAGGACTCAGCAACCCAGACTTGTGTACATATGACTGCGGAGGATGTACGGATTCAGAAGCCTGTAATTTCAATGCTACAGCTGAATACAATGATGGTTCTTGTCGATACATTTCAGCACAAATCGTCGTCAACCCAACAACTTTGCCACCCATCGGGGGATGGGATTTGCCGTGTAGCGAAGATTTAGCTTCGGAAATTCATGCCCACATCTATGGGCCTTCAACGAACAGTTTTGCGCTGCTGTGGTCGAATGGAGAGGTCTCCAACATCGCTCATGGACTTTCTTCGGGTGAACACACACTTTCAGTTGATCATTCGACTTGTTCAAGTGTTCTGGGAGTCTCCATCAGCTCACCTCCATCCCTCACGACGACATCGAGTTCTTCGCAGGACATCTCATGCGCAGACGCCGATGATGGATCAGCAAATGCCATAGCAACTGGCGGCACACAACCCTACGAATATTTGTGGGAGAACGGATCAAGCACAGCAAGCATCGGCAACCTAAGTCCTGGAGAATACGGATTTGTCGTGACTGATGCGAACAATTGTTCTGCGAATGGGAGCGTGAACATCAGCGAACCTGATGCATTGGTGGTGTCCTTGCAAATCGAGAGCAACATCTCGTGCACAGGGACAAATGATGGAATCATCGCAGCCCAAGCAAGTGGCGGTACTCAACCCTATTCATTTGTGTGGAATACTGGATTTGTTGGAGCCACAATCGGTTCGATATCCGCTGGCGAGTATGTAGCTAGCGTCACAGACTCAAATGGTTGCACTCATTCCAATTCGATTCAACTCATTGATGCCATATCCGCTGGGTTGTCCCCTCAAGTCGAAATCAAATCCATTCATCACCCGGATTGTCCTGGTGGCACAGGATCGGTTGTCATCGACACCTCAATGGCGGTTGCCCCCATTAATGGCTGGAATTGGTCACATTTAGATGAAACTCAATCGCATCGCGACAGCGTCGGAAGTCTCGAACCTGGCCATTATTTCCTGACATTGTCATCTTCTTCAGGATGCGGAAGTTCTGTGGGTTTTGAGATTCTATCTGCTGAGACATTCCAACAAACCAATGTCCAAGCTTTGGCCGCCACTGGATCAAATCTTGCAAATGGGAAAATCATTTTGGATGTAGAGGGTCCAGAAAGCAATTATGAAATTCTCATCATTCCAGCTGATGCATCCATCACGGCAACACGCATCCAGTTTGAAAACCGCCTCAAATCTTCGGATTATGAATTGGGTTTGCTGCCAGGCAGTTACACTTTGCACAACCTCAAGGAAACTGAAACAGGCTGCCTAGGCATCGGTACCATTCCATCCGTGATCATCGTGCCCCAGAAACTAATGAATTGATGACGTCGAAGTGCTCATCACCGAGCATTCCTGTGTACAATTCAATTGAAGGCGACTCCCTGCTTATCTTTGAAGCATGGAAATGACCCCGCTGGAACAGTTCGACGCCTACGTTGCTCAAGACAAAAAGATTGAAGCCAAGGATTGGATGCCTGACGATTATCGCAGGACACTCATCAGGCAAATCAGTCAGCATGCACACAGCGAAATCGTCGGCATGTTACCAGAAGGCAATTGGATTACACGTGCGCCGAGTCTCAAGCGAAAAGCCATCTTGCTGGCCAAAGTTCAAGATGAAGCGGGTCATGGCCTCTACCTATACTCCGCCGCAGAGACCCTGGGTGTGAGCCGTGAAGACATGCTCTCGGAATTGCACAGTGGAAAAGCCAAATATTCCAGCATCTTCAACTACCCCACATTGACATGGGCAGATATTGGTGCGGTGGGATGGCTTGTAGATGGAGCGGCGATTATGAACCAGGTACCGCTTTGCAAATGCAGTTATGGACCTTATGCCCGCGCCATGGTTCGTGTATGCAAAGAAGAGAGTTTTCACCAACGTCAGGGATTTCAAATTATGCTGACCCTGGCACAGGGTTCACAGGCACAAAAAGAGATGGCACAGGATGCACTCAATCGTTGGTGGTGGCCATCCTTGATGATGTTTGGGCCTGCTGACGCAGAGAGCGCCCACACCGAACAATCCATGCAATGGCGCATCAAGCGGTTCACAAATGATGAATTGAGACAGCGATTTGTGGACATGTCTGTTCCTCAGGCCGAGTTGCTGGGGCTGACCATTCCCGACCCAGACCTGAAATGGAATGAAGAAACAGGCCATTACGAATTTGGTGAAATCAATTGGGGTGAGTTTTGGCAAGTGGTCCAAGGCAATGGACCCTGCAATCAAGAACGGTTGGCCGCCCGGGTAAAAGCACATGAAGAAGGAGCTTGGGTCCGCGAGGCAGCACGTGCACATGCAGAAAAGAAGAGCCACCGTCGTTCTCAAAATCACGCTGCCTAATGGCTGGTTCGAACCCCGATTCCTGGCCGTTGTGGGAGATTTTTGTTCGCAGTCGGCAAGGCCTAAGCCACAAGCATGTCGGTAGCTTGCACGCAGCCGATGCTGAAATGGCCATTCAGAACGCAAGGGATGTATACACACGCAGAATGGAAGGGATCAGCATTTGGGTGGTACCCAGTGAGGCCATCGCTGCGTCATCCCCTGATGACCAAGACATCCTTTTTGAACCCGCGAATGACAAAGTGTACCGTCATCCCACGTTTTACAATCTCCCTGACGATGTCAAAAATATGTGATCATGGCCGCCACCAATAATTGGACCGAGAGCTTGATGCAATGGGGTGATGATGCATTGATTTTGGCCCAACGCACGTCCGAGTGGTGTGGACATGGTCCAATCTTGGAAGAGGACATCGCCCTCAGCAACATTGCCCTCGATTTGCTCGGACAATCTCGGAATTGGTTAAAAACGGCAGGTGAACGATTGATTCCGGAAAAGACTGAAGACGATTTGGCCTATTTCCGAACTGAAAGACAGTTTCGAAATCACAAACTCTTGGAGTTGCCAAATGGCGATTTTGGGGACACCATATGCCGGTTGTATCTGTGGTCTGAATTCTCCTTGCTTCGGCTCAACGCATTGACAAATCAGTCGGTGGATCTGGATGTACAGGCCATTGCCACCAAGGCTTTGAAAGAGGCCAAATATCATGTGGCTCACACACGAGAATGGGTGATTCGTCTGGGAGATGGAACCGAAGAGAGCCACAAGCGCATTGCTGCAAGTCTACAGTCGTGGATGCCCTATACCGGGGAGTTTTTTGTTCTTGCGGATGTGGACCAAGCCGCCGTGTCTGCAGGGATTTTCCCATTGCCTGATACCTTTCAGACGTCTTGGACCCAGTCTGTGAAAGCCACCTTGGATGCTGCGACCTTGACTTGGCCCCATGTCGCCACACCCCACAAAGGGGGCAAGGATGGCCTGCATACAGAACATTTGGGTTACATCATTGCTGAAATGCAGAGCTTGGCCCGAACGCACCCCGGGGTGACTTGGTGATGGATGATTCCCTCAACAAAGTGCAACGGACTTGGACCATCCTGCGCTCCGTGATGGATCCCGAACTCCCATTTCTCAATGTGGTTGAAATGGGCATGATTCGAGGGGTAGAAATTCAAAACGGGCATGTCGTTGTGAAATTGACCCCGACCTATTCGGGATGCCCCGCAACAGATTTCATTCAAGAAGATGTTCTAAATGCCGTCCAAAGCTTGGATGCCTTGGGTCAGGTTGAGGTTGTGCTCTCCCCTGCTTGGACCACGGATGACCTCGAGGATTCTGCCCATATCAAGATGGCCAATCACGGCATCGCACCACCGCTATCGCGAAAAGGCGACAAAGGATTTTTGACGGGAGATGCGCGACATGTGACTTGTCCCCGATGTCAGAGTTCAAACACAGAAATGGTGAGTGCATTTGGTTCCACCGCTTGCAAGGCACACTTCAAATGCCAGTCGTGTCAAGAACCATTTGACCATTTCAAATGCCTTTAAACGTGTCAACCTTTTCTAGCGTCTCCTTTCGAGAATCCTTCTGCTGAAAACTGCTTTTCAAACAAATTGGCATAGGCTCCATTTTGTTCCATCAGCGCTTCATGCGATCCCTGTTCAATCACCTGTCCGGAAGACAACACAAAAATCAAATCTGCCGTTCTCACCGTGCTCAGGCGATGGGCCACCAAAATGGAAGTTCGCCCCTCGGTAATCCGATCAGTGGCTCGCTGAATCATCCTTTCGCTCTCTGTATCAATACTTGATGTCGCTTCGTCAAGAATGAGAATCTCTGGCTCCAAAACATACGCCCGCATGAAAGCGATGAGCTGCCGTTGTCCCACACTGAGCATGGCCCCGCGTTCCCTGACGGCTGTGTTCCAGCCATCGGGAAGCTGCCCAACCATATCCGCAGCTCCGATGACAGACGCGGCGGCTTCCAGTTGGCTGTCCGGGATGTCATTCCTGTACAAGGTCACATTGGATCGAAGGGAATCTGAGAACAAGAATACGTCCTGCAATACCACCGCGACATGCTCACGCAATGCCCGCAATGGCCATTCTTGCACCGGCACATCATCGATGTAAATCTGCCCCTTCTGAGGCTCATAAAATCGTGTCAACAAGTTGATGATGGTGGATTTCCCCGCTCCCGTTTCGCCCACAAAAGCCACCGTTTGGCCCGGTTTCACTTCAAATGAAACATCTTTCAGAACCCAATCATCATCCGTGTAAGCAAACCAAACACCCTCAAATCGAATGGCACCGCGAATGGGGTCCGGGACAGTTTGGCCCAAATCGGGAAGTGCATCTTCTTGATGCAACAACTTGAACACCCGGTCCGAATTCACGATCCCCATTTGCAAGACGTTGAACCGATCTGCCAACTGGCGAATCGGTCGGTAAAGCATGAAAACATAAAGAATGAATTGGAGCAAAATGCCCAATGTCACCTCCTCCGTCAAAACATCCTGCATGCCCAACCACAACAACAACGCCACAGAAGTCGCACTCAACAACTCGACCAGGGGAAAAAACACGCTGAACGCCCAAATTGAACGGATGTTTGCGGCCTTGTGCTTTTCATTCAGCATCCGGAAAGCTTCCGACTCATGCTTTTCCCGATTAAAAGCTTGTACAATGTGCATCCCTGTCACATGCTCTTGAACAAACTCATTCATTTTCGAGACTTGGTCCCGAACATCTACAAATGCTTTTTTGATGACACGCTGAAAGACACGCGTCGCAAGGAGCAACACAGGAATGGGCAGCAAACAAACCCATGCCAATTGGGGTTCAATCACAAACATGGCCACCACCACCACAATCAAAGAAAGGAGGTCCCCGATGGCATTCAAGATGCCATTCGAAAACACATTGGCAATGCCATCAATATCACTGACATGCCGCGTCACCAGCGTCCCCACTGGGGTGCGATCGAAAAATTGCAGACGGAACTGGGTGATGTGCTTGAAAAGTTTGGCACGCAAGTCCAAGCTCACCGATTGCGCCACCCAATTCGCCAAGTAGGTCACCCAATATTGGAAGCCCGCTTCAACAAACAGCAGAGCCACGACTGACACAAACACAAGCAACAGGGTTTTGGCATCGCCATCTGCCATCGGGCCATCAATTGCATAACGAATCAATGCAGGACGAACCCAGACAATGGCCGAAAGAAACAACACCAAAAATCCCGTCCAGGCGAATCGCTGGCGATAAGGTCGAACTTGTTGAAGAATCAAACCAATCAACCGCCGATCGAACACCTTGCCGGCTGGATTTGAGGGATGGGAAGGAGCCTTAGCGCTCATGAACAGCAAAGGTACATCAAGGTTTCACGCCACCTAAAACGGCTGCATCCCCACGTTTCCAAATGGCATCCGGGTATCGCACATCGGATAGATAGAGTCCTTCTGCCGGCGCACTGCGTCCAGCCGATGATCGATCACCGCTTTCAATGACCTCTTGCATCCATTCAACCGGCTTTCTGCCTTGGCCAATTTCGAGCAACGTGCCCACGATGGCGCGAATCATGTTGCGCAAATACCGGTCTGCTGTGATGTCCAGGCGGAAACGGTGCACATCCACCGCAACCAGGCTGACTTCACGCACATCGCAAATGGTGGTTTGCTGATTCCCGCCTGCTTTGCAAAAAGCCGCGAAATCTCCACGGAAAACCAACATTGCGCATGCGGCCTGCATGGCGGCCAGATCCAAATTCCCGAAAACCCGCGCAGAGAAACCATGAAGCATGGGATCTTTCCGGTTGTGCATCCAATACGTGTAACAACGGGTATGTGCATCAAACCTGGCGTGGGCATTCATGGGAACCTCCCCAATGGACAATACACTCACATCCTCGCCCAAAATGCCATTGAGCTTCCAAGTCAATCGGCCCCAATCAGCCCGCTCGATTTCTGATTTCCCCAACTCCAATTGAACAATCGGAATGTCAGCATGGGCAACAAAATAAGAGGCATGAACTCCAGCATCGGTTCGCCCACAACCCATCACGGCGATGGGAACTTTAAGCAGCAAAGACAGACCCTTTTCCAAGTCTTCTTGAACAGTGCGCGATGCCGGCTGGCGTTGCCAACCATGAAATCCCTGGCCGTTGTACTGCAACTCAATGAAGACGCGCCTCATCGCCTGCTCAACCGATTCCTCATCCATTCGCCGCCCTGTTGTGCTTTCGAATCAGGCCCAAGATGCGATTTTCTCACTCTTGTAGTCACCCGCGAAGAGCTTGTCCTTCACCTTTGTAAAGGTCTCAATCGTATAGCGAACATCCGCCAAGGTGTGCATAGCTGTTGGAATCAATCGGAGCATAATGGTGTCCTTGGGCACGACTGGGTACACCACAATTGAACAGAAGATGCCATAATTCTCTCGCAGGTCAAGCGTCAAATTTGTGGCCTCACCCAAGCCGCCTTCCAAAAAGACCGGGGTTACGCAAGAATTGGTGTCTCCGATGTTGAATCCCTCCGCCTTCAAGCCTTCCTGCAAAGCTGTCGCTACTTCCCACAAGCGCTCTTTGTGCTCAGGCTGGGTGCGCATCATCTCCAAGCGTTTCTGAGCCCCAATGACAATGGGCATGGGCAAGGATTTGGCGAAGGTCTGCGACCGCATGTTGTAACGCAAATAATCGATGATGTCCTCGTCTCCCGCCACGAAAGCACCTACCGTGGCCATGGCCTTGGCGAAGGTGCCGAAATACACATCGATTTGATCTTGTACACCTTGATGATCTCCAGCACCACGTCCATTTTCGCCTACAGTGCCGAACCCATGGGCATCATCCACGAACAAACGGAAATTGTAGGCCTCCTTATAGGCACAAATTTCCTTGAGCTTGCCTTGGTCCCCTGCCATCCCAAAAACCCCCTCAGTGACTACCAAAATGCCCCCTCCTGTTTGTTCGCACAAAGCCTTGGCCCGATCCAGCTGCTTCACAAAACTCTCCATGTCATTGTGCTGGAAAACAAATCGCTTGCCTTGGTGCAAGCGCACACCATCCACCATGCAAGCATGTGACTCACTGTCATAAACGATTACATCATGGCGGCTCACCAAAGCCTCAATGGCACTTTGGCACCCTTGATATCCATAGTTCAACAGAAACGCATCTTCTTTTTGCATGAACTCAGCCAGGGATGCCTCGAGTGTCTCGTGCTGCGCCGTTTGGCCGGACATCATGCGGGCCCCCATCGGATAACCCATCCCCCACTCGGCAGCCGCTTTGGCATCCACCTCGCGAACATCCGGGTGATTCGCCAAGCCCAAATAATTGTTGATGCTCCAGACCAGAACCTCCTTGCCTCGGAAGATCATCTTGTTTGAGATTTCTCCCTCGAGCTTGGGGAAAGTAAAATAGCCGTGGCTTTCACGCGCGTGTTGCCCAAGTGGCCCTCTGTCGTGACGAATGCGATCGAAAATGTCCAAGAGTAAGAAAATTTTTGAAGACGCAAATATATGCAGTCTTACCTTCGCACCCTATGAAGTGGGAAGGACTTTCTGAATGGAACTGGGTGATTGCCTTGACATTGGTCATCACTGCCTTGGGATGCAACGAAACCAATGAGGTCTTGAAAAGTCCGGATTTGGACTACAAATACGAGCGCGCTTTGGGTTTTTTGGATTCGAACAAATGCTTTTCTGCCTTGCCGGTGTTTGAGGATTTGGCCCGCCTCACCCGAGGCACACAGATGGCCGCAGATGTCCAATACCACTATGCAAATACCCATGCGTGCTTGCGGGACAATTATTTGGCGCGATATCATTTTCGGATGTTTGTGAAGACATTTCCCAATGACCCGCGATGTGAGGAGGCGAATTTTGAGGCCGCCATGTGCAGTTATCGTTTGAGTCCTTCACCTTCGCTCGACCAAACTGAAACCCGCTCCGCAATCGAAGAATTGCAGTTGTTTATGGACACTTATCCAGCAAGTGCGCAAAGGGATTCCGCCCAAACTTTGGTCGACAATTTGAGAAGCAAACTGGAGACCAAATCTTACGATTCGGCCACCCTTTATCACAAAACCGGCCAATACCGCAGTGCAGTCATCGCCCTCGAAAATGCCTTGCGCGATTTTCCGGACAGCCCCTTTCGAGAATCCATGAGTTTTTTAATTCTCGACAGCCATTTCCAATATGCAGAGCAAAGCACAGAAAGACGAAAAGCCGAACGATACAACGATGCTATCGAAGCTTTTCTTACTTTTGTAGCCCGGTACCCTGAAAGTGGCAAAATGATGGAGGCCCAACGCATCCACAACCGTTGCCTCGCCGAATTGGATCGACTTGCAGGAGAACCGGACACAAAAAACGATTCAGAAGCCTCAGCCAATCGACCATGAGTTTCAAAAACACCAAGGCAGACCGGACAACTTTCACACGCAATACCCGCGAATTGGAAGCGCAAGGTACCGGCAATTTGTTCGAGACTATTGTTGTCCTCAGCCGACGCAGCAACCAGTTGTCCAAGCAATTGAAGGAGGAGTTGTCCAGCAAACTGGAAGAATTCATCACTCCAACGGATTCACTGGAGGAGGTTTTTGAAAACCGGGAGCAAATTGAAATCTCAAAGTTCTATGAGCGTTTGCCCAAGCCGCACAGTGTAGCCGTCTCTGAACTGCAGCAAGAAAAGTTGCACGTCTACACGGAGAACAAAGAAGAAACGGCCGAACAGGCCTAACCTGTCATCCCTGATGCTTTCAGGGCGCAAGATTTTATTGGGCATCACAGGCAGCATTGCGGCCTACAAATCCGCATGGTTAGCCCGAGAATTACAACGACGTGGAGCTGAGGTACGTGTCGTTATGACGCCAGCGTCCATCGACTTCATTACCCCCCTGACCCTGGCAACGCTGACAGGTCACCGGGTCTATTCGGATTATACAGAAGACGCCGATCAAGGAACTTGGACCAATCACGTGGAGCTGGGGATGTGGGCCGATCTTTTCTTAATCGCACCTGTCACTGCGAACACCTTATCATCTTTTGTAACAGGCAATTGCGCACATTTTCTTCAAGCTGTTTTTTTGTCTAGCAAGTGTCCTGTGATGGTGGCCCCTGCGATGGATTTGGACATGTTCGCGCATCCAAGCACACAAGAAAATCTCACCACCTTGACGGCCCGAGGTGTTGAGGTGATTGAACCCGGAAACGGCCCTCTCGCCAGCGGATTGGAAGGCAAAGGTCGAATGGCAGAACCTGACGACATTGCAGATGCTGTGGAGGAACATTTCCAATCACGGGCTCCACTCCATGGAAAGACAGTTGTTGTTACCCTGGGCCCTACCCATGAACCCATCGATGCCGTTCGATACATCGGCAATCGCAGCAGTGGCAAAATGGGTTTGGCCTTGGTGGAAGTTTTGCTGCTCAGAGGGGCCAATGTGCATGTTGTAGCTGGCCCTGTGCAGTTCGACTGCCCGAAGGGTGTGACCTCATGGCAAGATGTCGAAACCGCGAAAGAAATGCACGACGCTGCACTCCCCTTGTTTGCCAAGAGTGACATTGGCATTGCAGTCGCAGCAGTGGCCGACGTTAGACCTGCGATGGCTTCCGTTAAAAAATTGCGCCGCTCAGATTTGCCTCACCAAATTTTGCTCGAAGACAACCCGGACATTTTGAAATCTTGGGGGGATTCAAAAACTGAAGATCAATTTTTGGTGGGCTTCGCCTTAGAAGATGAAAATGGAATGCAAAGTGCCCAGCGCAAAATGGACACGAAAAACCTGGATTTCATCGTTTTGAACGAGTTGTCAGATGACGGCGCTGGATTTCAAACCGACACCAACAAAATTACCCTTGTCACAAAGGGGGGGGAAGTGCATAAATTTGGTCTGAAGCCCAAGCCCGAAGTGGCGGCAGACATTTTGGACACCCTTCAACGTCTATTGAACGCATGAACCTTCGCTTTTTCCCACCTGCCTCGCTCATCTTGTGTTGGGCACTGCTGTATTCGCCGCTGTTGCGCGCTCAAGAACTGCAATGTGAGGTCAGTGTCATCGCTCCTCAAGTGGCCAACATCGAGGCGTCTATTTTTGAATCCCTCGAAGAAGCCATCCGAGAATTCATCAATGGCAGGCGGTGGACCAATGACGATTTTCAATTTGAAGAAAAAATAGAATGCACCATGCAAATCACGGTTTCGGAAGCCGTGAATCCCACCAATTTCAAGGGGTCAATTCAAGTGCAGAGCTCTCGCCCCGTTTTCAATAGCGACTACAAAACTCCCATGTTGCTTGTCATCGACGGCGATTTCGAATTTTCCTGGGATGGAAGCTCCACGATCCAGTTCAGTCCAGATCAATACCGAGACAATTTGTCCTCAATCCTCGCTTATTATTCCTACATGATTTTGGGAATGGATTACGATTCCATGGGCCTCGAAGGTGGAACCCCGCATTACTTGAAAGCGCAAACCATCGTCGCCAATGCCCAGAACTCTGGCCGCCCGGGATGGAAAGCTGGACAGAGCCAGCAAAACCGATATTGGTTGGTGGAAAACATGCTCAGCCAAACGTTTCGACCGGTCCGCAATTGTCTTTACTATTATCATCGGAAAGGCTGGGATTTGATTTTTGACAATTTGGAAGAGGCCCGCCTGACCATGGCAGATGCGCTCATCGAAATGAGGCAAACCCACCGGATTCGTCCCTCTTCATATAATTTGCAGTTGTTTTTCCTGGCGAAAAGCGACGAAATCCTTCAGCTGTTCGGCCCGGCTCCCCAACCCGAAAAGACCAGGTTGCTCCCGGTTCTCAAGCAAATGGACCCCGGAAACATTTCGAAGTATGATCAGGCGCTTGGTTGATTCATGATCCGCCAGTTGAACATCGAGAATTACGCTTTGATCGAGTCCTTGGATGCGACTTGGTGTGCTGGAATGACCGCGATTACAGGAGAGACCGGATCTGGCAAATCCATTGTATTGGGAGCACTGGGTTTGGCACTTGGAAACCGCGCCGAAACCCAGCATGTTCGAGCAGGTGCGAACAAGTGCATCGTGGAAGTCGAATTTGACCATGTCGGGCCGCAAGCAATGCAATGGCTCTTGCAACGAGATTTCGATGTGCCCCCATCTGAAGCGGAGACCATCCGCGTCCGAAGAGAGGTATTCCCCAATGGACGCAGTCGTGCTTTCATTCAAGATTCACCTGCGAAAGTCGCTGATTTGGCGCATTTGGGATCCCTTCTCGTCGACTTGCACGGACAAGATGAAACACGGGCCTTGCTCGATCGCGAAGTTCGATTGACATTGCTCGATGAACGTGGTGACCTGCAATCCCTGCGCTCCCAATACCAGGAATTGTTTTCCCAATGGAAATCAACCCTCGCTGCCCTCTCTGAGGCTCAGAAAAAGAAAAATGCCCCCCAAGCGGATGTGGCCTATTTGAGGTTTCAGATTCAAGAACTTGACGGCTTGAAATTGGATCAGTTGAACGAAGCCGAATTGGAGCAAAAACGTGATTTGCTGTTGCATGCCGCGGAGGTGAAACATGGGTTGTCAGAAGCAAATGAACACCTGTCCGGGGAATCTTACCCAGACCACCCGCATGCCATTTCCGCCATCCGCAAGGCATGGAATGCTTTAAAGTCCATCGCCCCTCACCTGCCCGATGGCGAAGAGTGGGTTCGGCGTATGGAGTCTGTTTACATCGAAGTCAAAGACATTGCTGCTGAAGCGGGCCTTCATGCTGAGCACATCGAAGAAGATCCTCATCAATTGGCGCATATAGAATCTACTTTGGACGATTTGAAACGGGCCTTGTTCAAACATCAATGTGACGACATTCCCGCACTGATGTTGAAGCACGAGTCTCTCCTCGAGGCACTCGATCAGTCTGAAAGAATGGATGAGCACATCGCAGCCCTTGAACATCAAGCCCAAATCGACGAAACCGCGTGCATGAAAGTCGGACACGATTTGACCCTCCAACGAAAAACAGTAGCTGAACAATTGTGCACTGGGGTGATCCAAGATTGCGAAGCTTTGAAAATGCCGGACACCCAATTGTCGTTTGACTTTTCTGAGCTTCCCTCTGGACAATGGGATTTCTGGGGAACCCATCATGTAGAAATGATGTTCTCTGCGAATCTCGGCACCCAAAAGGCCCCTCTGCATTTGGTGGCTTCCGGTGGAGAAAGGTCCAGATTGATGCTCGCATTGAAAGCCGCTAAATCCAAAACGCAATCGGTAGGCACCATCGTTCTTGACGAGATTGATACGGGGGTCTCCGGCGATGTGGCCAATCGAATGGCTCAATTGATGCGGATGATGGCCCAGAATCAACAAGTGTTAACGGTCACTCACCTTCCTCAAGTCGCTGCCCAAGCTGACCATCACGTGGAAATCAGCAAATGCAACGATGGGAATCAGACACGGACAACACTCCAACAGCTGTCTACAAATGAACGGGTGTCTGTCATCGCTGGCATGCTCAGCGGTGCTGAAATTACCCAAGCGGCATTGGACAACGCTGAGCACTTGATTCAAAGTGCAACAGTGACCTCCACCTAACGGCTGTCATTCAAGCACAGGTCAGAAGGACCAATCCAATCCGATGGACGGCAAGAACGGCAGTTGGTCTACTCGCTCACCTGTCAAACGGTTGATGTAGAACACGTTTCTACGGCTGTAGACATTGGTGACACCGGCAGACAATTCAAGGTTCTGTTGCTGCCATTCAAATTTCCGTCGAACACTCAGATCCAATCGGTGATAATAGGGCAATCGCCCTTCATTTAACCCAGCAAACTGTATCCCCAATTCAGGGCTGTTTGCGTAAATGTAATCGGTCGCAATGCCAGCACTGACGTTCGGGGGTTGATAATACCCTTGGGTTTGGGTGAATGGAAGGCCTGAACCCAAATTCCAACGGCCACTGAGCTCCCATGCGGCATCCTTGCCCACCCCTTGAGAGACAACCAAATTGACGTTATGACGTCGATCAAAGACCGGATCATACCACCGAAACCCATCCCAGCGGTCCACATTTCCCAAACCATAGACCGCCCAGATATACGTGTTGCGCTCTTCATATTTGAGCACGACATCAGCGCCGTGAGCAAATCCCGTTTCAACAATGAAGTCTTTGCGAAATACTTCTGGAATGTCACTGTTATCGCCACTGTCTTCAAAAAGTTTGTTCCGATTCGGGTTTGTCAACTGCGTGAAGTCCTTGACATATCCCTCGACATTCAATTGCCATTTTTCGGTGAGATCAAACTCGAAACCAGCGATTCCATGAATAGCGGTTTGCAGAGAATGCCGAATTTCTTGAACGCTGCCGTCGGGCAACACCAAATCGTTCTGCAAGTTTTCAGGACCGGCCAAGAACCCGTAAAACAGGTTGACCACATCCCGGTCTGAATTCGAACTGATGACATTCTGAGAATACAATCCTGTGGCAAATTTCAACCGCAACCGTTCTGTGGCCTTGTACTTCACTCCAAGTCGAGGCTCTGGACGAAACTTGGCCAAAGAACTGTAATACTGCATCCGCAAACTCGGATTGACAATCAACTTCCCACGGTGGATTCGATAATCCACATATCCCCCAAATTCTGTGGTGTTTTCCACCTGCTCTACCGCCACACCTATGGCATTGAAAGTCCGAAAATCAGTTCGCATCCCCACGACCTCGAGACCATATTGTACATCGTCCTCACCCAAGATGTATTTAAAATCCAACCCAAAATTGAATCCATTGACCTGACTAAAACGATCCGGAACTCCCTCTTCTTTCAGGGAAATGGAATAATCCGATGCGGCAAAATGTCCATTCATCAGGATGGCTGATCCAGAGGGGACGACTGTGAAATTGCCTCCTGCACCAAAATTTACCCATTGCAAATCGCTCAAGGCCTGGTAAGAAACCTGATCCGAAAAGTGGAAACCAAACAAACTGATTTTGCTTCCGCTCGCTCCCCCGAAGCTGACTTTTCCATATGCATCCGTAAAATTGAACGGCAGTCCCTTGCCGTCGTCATTGACATAGTCATAGAGCACCTTGGATGTTTGTTCCAAGTAACTGTGTTTGAGGCTGGCAATGAACGAAATCCCCCCTCCACGCTCATTCATCTTTTTCAAAGGCCCTTCCATCGTGAGTTTGGCACCAAAAGGACTGACTCCAACCTTTCCTTTGACCTCCTGCTTGTTTCCGTCTCGGGTGCTGATGTCCATAACGGAGGAGATGCGTCCCCCAAACTTAGCTGAGAAGCCGCCCGTGTATACATCTGCGTTGGAGATGACATCTGAATCAAAAACGCTGAACAGTCCGATGCTGTGGAACGCGTTGTACACAATCATGCCATCGAGCAAAACTTTGTTTTGAATCGGAGATCCACCTCGGATATAAAGCTGTCCTCCTTGGTCGCCAGTACTCACAAAACCTGGAAGGACTTGAAGGGCTTGAACCAAATCGGGCTGACCGCCAAAACTCGGAATTCGCTTCAAGTCGGCAGGCCGAATGGTCTCGATGGACATGTTGACTTTTGTCTGCTGTTCCTGACGCTCGGCACTGATTTCAGCTGAGCCCAACTCAATGACCTTTGGATTCAGCAAGTAATTTCTCGTCAGCACCTTGTTGTCCCGCAGCAAAATGGTTTCCTGGACACCTTCGTACTCAAGACTCGTGACGACCAATGTGTATTCACCACTTGGAACCTGGCTCAAACTGTAAAAACCGTCCAAATCCGTAACCACCCCGAATGAGGTCCCTTCCAGTGTGACATTGGCGAACATGACAGGTTCCCCAGATTCTGCATTTTTCAGAAATCCCTTGACCGTGCCTTGACCCAAACCCATTCCAATCGCCCCGAAAAACACGAGACACAATGCCGCGAAGCGGTTCAATTCTTGCATGATGTCCGCGAAAATACGGCATCCATCAAATCAACGTCATTTTTTTAACGCGTTCATTCAGACGTTCAGATGTCAGTTTCTCACGTAACCGGTCCACCACAATAGGGAAAGCCAGAGGAGTGGGTCGCGAAGGATGGGTCACCACCCACTTTGAGGATTCAAACCGGAGCAGAGCGTCACGAAATCGGTTGAACTCGAACTGGTCGATCAGCAACTCCTCATAGGCCTGCTTGAACAACAAATTCTCCGGGTCATAATCACGAAATACATCAAACAACAGCCCAGCATGGGACTGCAAGTGTCGATCTTTTTTGGTGGCGCCGGGAAACCCTTGAAAATTCAAGCCAGAAATCACACTGATGTCCCTGAACCTCCGCCGTGCCAATTCCGCAGCATTCACGCCGGACTGCAGGTCATCCATCAGGTGATTTGGCGAGAGCAATTCATTGTCCAAAACCACGTCCAAAGGAATGGGGTCATCGCTGAGCAATTCAAAACCATAGTCGTTGTAAGCCAAAGAAAACGATTGTGGCGTCAGCAAACTCAACCGAAATGCCAACAGCATGGCCATGCCCTCATGAACCAATCGGCCCTCAAATGGGAACATGCACAGGTGAAATCCGTCATCGGTCTCAAAACACTCGATAAGCAGTTCATTGGCCTTGGGAATGTGGGAAAGCTCAGCCTGAATCTCAAGCAGGGGCATGATGCGCATGCATTCTGGATCCGTTGGGTTCGGGGATCTGGCTTCCTCCAGTTTCTGCCTCAATACCCGACTGAGTTCGGAGGTCAAAGGCAATCTCCCCCCCATCCAGGATGGGATTTTTTTCGGAGCTTGCTTCGTTCTTTTGACCGTAACGGTCATTTCCTTGATGTACATAAAGGCCAAACCCATGCCTGCGAACCAAAACGTATCGCCTTCTTTCATTCCTGCCAAAAAAGACTCCTCGACAGTACCCAAAAAGGCGCCACGATGCAATTTCACCCGAAGCATCACATCACCGACAATCGTGCCAATCGACATGCGATGACGTCTTGCCATCCGGCGATCACGCATCACCAAAAGTCCTGTGTCCGCTTCCCGTATGACTCGTCGATAATCAGGATACGCCTCGAGTGCAGGCCCCCCGGTGGTGATGAATCGCAAACACCATGACCACTCCTCAGCAGTCATCTCAGCATATGCATGGGTGCGCAGCACTTCAGCTTCAACCAAGGTTGCATCCAAACCGTCACCGACAGCTAGGGTGCACAGATATTGCACCAAAACATCAAAAGACCTGACAACAGGCTCACGAGGCTCCACAATGCGTTCCGACACTGCCGTACGCAAAGCAGCGCCTTCCAGCAATTCCAGCCCATGAGTAGGCAAAAAATGAATTCGGCTGAGCGCACCAGGTTGATGGCCTGAGCGACCGGCTCGCTGGACAAATCGCGCCACACCCTTGGGTCCTCCGATTTGGACCACAGCCTCCACTGGACGGAAATCCACTCCCAAATCCAATGAACTGGTGCAAACCACAGCTTGCAACGCACCGGTATACAAAGCATCCTCCACCCAAAACCGGAGGTCCTTTGAGATGGAGCCATGATGCAAGGCAATGGCACCTGAGAGCCCAGGATCGGCTTCCAGAATCCGATGGTACCAAATTTCCGACTGGGCTCTCGTGTTCGTAAAAATCAGGGTGCTCCGATGGTTGTGAATAACATCCAAAACTTGCCCCAGCAACTGCGTACCCAAATGACCTGCCCAAGCCAAACGTTCAAAGGCCGGTGGCATCAAACTTTGAACCTCAATGGGCTTGTCAATTTGAGCCCGGATGATCTGGGGTTTGCCTTGTGGTCCTAGCAACACTTGCGCCGCTTCTTCCAAATTGCCAATGGTCGCACTGATGCCCCAAACCCGCAGTCCCGATGTCCAGCCTCGCAAGTGACTGATCGCCAATTCCAGCATCACGCCACGCTTGGTGGACATCAGGTCATGCCATTCATCCGCAATCAATGCCTTGAGTCCAACAAACCGGTCACAGGCCTGTCGCTGTGCCATCAACAAATGCAAGGATTCAGGCGTCGTAATGAGGACCTCCGGCAACCGAGTCCGCTGCCGTTGTTTGTCCTTCGCAGCCGTGTCGCCTGTCCTCACACCCACCTGCCAACCCTTCAACCCAAATCCAGCGATGGCGCGTTGTGCACTTCCTGAAATTTCCTTGGCCAAAGCCCGAATGGGTGTGATCCAAATGATGCGAACCCCGCCTCCCTGATCCGCCGCGTCCAAGGCTTGATTCAAAACTCCGAGCAAAATGGCATAGGTTTTGCCTGAACCTGTAGGTGCATTCACTAACCCCTCCCGTCCTGCCGCATAAGATGACCAACATTCCCGTTGAAAATCAAAAGCTTTCCAACCCTGTGTTTCAAACCATTTCTCAGCGCCATTCATCATCAATACTTCAACGAAATCTCTATCTTCGAGCCATGAAATACCTCCAACTCTGTTTTGTTTTTGCCATTTTGATTGCACCAAACTTGACCTGGTCTCAAGATGATGAAAAACCATTGGTTCCACAAAAAGATCTGGATGAACTTCTGATGTGGATGGTTGATGGCAAATACGAGAAAGTCCTCTACAAGGCCATTCGCTACACGGAGAATGACAAAACGGATGATGCACCTCGTCCATATGCATACATGTCCATGGCGTACTTCCGGATTTTTGAAAGTGACGATCCCGAATGGGAGGAAAAGTATAGCAGTGCGTTGAAAGAAGCTCTGAAATACGCCACGAAGTACATCAAGAAAGACAAGGAAAGCGAATACATCGGCGAGTTTTTGGACTTTTTCGATGAACTGCGTGCGGCCACAATCAGTGAGTCAGACATGCACATAACAGACGAGAAATACACCAAAGCGAAAAGCTACTACAACTACCTCGTCAAATTGGATCCCGATGACATTGGTGCACAACTGATGCTCGGCACAGTTTTGTGGAAAAACCGGGCCAAGCGTGATGCAGAGGAGAGCTGGGAAACGGCACGAGGCCTTTTGGCGGAATACGGTGACAAAGGACTGTCGGAAGTTCAACGGAATTTGTTGCGGATGGCCGTTATCTGGACGGCAGAAACACTGGATATGGATGGCAGGCGAACCGATGCCATTGATTGGCTCGAATTGACTGCAACCTACTTTGATTCCGACCGCCAGTTTTCTGCTGTGATGCGGTCGATCGCCGGTTGATTTTGAGGACAAAAGCCGAGCCGGCCATCACGTCATTGAAGAAATGACCTCACGGTATGCCGCCAGCAATTGACGCGCTTCGGTTGGCCAATTGATTTCGGCACCTGCACGTTGGGCACCTGCTCGCCAATCATCCAAGGGCGTTTCGCGCATGTGAATCATGGCTTGAGCCCATGAGTCTGGTGTATCAGCGTCGACAGCCACTCCCGCGCCATACTGCAAAAGCAAAGATTTCGCATCCACGAGCGCGTTGGACAAAACTGGGATGCCAGCTTGGATGTATTCGAACAACTTATTGGGCAGACAAAACAAGTGGTTTTTGCAAGTGGGTTGCGTGGAGACAATGCCCACATCCGCACTGGCTGAAATCGCTAACACTTTTTCATAATCCACTGCCGGGTGAAAATGAATGTGTTTCCGTTCCTCGGCCAACTTTACAAGCCAAGACTCCAGGCGCCCAAATCCCATAAAAACCATATGAATGTCATCTCTGGTTGAGGTGAGAATGGACATGGCTTCAACCAAATGCTCGATGCCACGGTCTCGCGACAAGGAGCCTTGATACAGAAAAATCATGGCCTCTTCAGAAATGTCAAAATGATCGCGGAAATAGCTGGGGCTTTCTCCGGATGACAAGGCCTGCACATGGGGGTCCGGATCCGGCGCATTCCGGACCAGCCATGTTTTGGAGACACGCTTTGGCCCATAGTCTTCTCGATAGGCCTGGGCAATGGAGGGACTGACCATCAACACGGCATCTGCGTGATGAATAAATCGACGTTCAATCCAACGAATGATGGTTTTTTGCCATTCAGGTTTGCCAATTCGTTCCGCCTCGTATTCATGACAATCATAAACCAACCTCAACTCTCGATTGATGGCCTTAGCAAACAACCCAATGACATAGGCCTCGACATCATTGCAATGCATGATTTCCGCTGATCGGGTCATGCGGACCACACGGACAATCAATTCTGAAAACTTGATCGCACCAAAAATGGGGGAGCGCGGCAAGCGATCGCTTCCAATTGGAATCCGCTGAACTTTCCATCCCTCGGGTCGCGTTTCTCGCTCGGGAAGCCCGGGTCCTGAAAGGGCAAAAACCGTGACATCATGTCCTGCTTCCTGAAGCGTTCGTGCCATTTTCAGCACCCGGTTGTCTCGAGTAAATGGGTTCAAAACAACATTCGCAATTTTCATTTTGTGGTTGTTGATGAAGTTTCTCCGGAACTGCGTTGCAAAACAACAAAAATGAGCGCGAGGTACAACAAGTGATAAGTGACCTTGGCCAAAACAATGCCCCACAATCCGCGCCACTCAGGGCGAATGTCTTCCGGGGCATCAAGCCACGAACCATGGGCCAAGCCCCACCCCAACAAAACGAGCAACAAGTGAAACCCATCGAGAAAAGTGACCAACTTCGGTAATCGCAATCGATGGAGCACATTCGCCATACCGGATGTTACGAAGCCCAAAGCGTACCATGGAATCAACAACTCGAGCATGGGCAGCACATCCTCCCAGCCGACTCCAAATGCCCAAACCAAAGTGCCCTTGGGCAATGTCAACACGACCCCAACAGCGAGTGCAGCCAGCCCCCCCAATGCCAATGCACCCTTGAAAATCGTCAGGCGCAGAGCTCCATCTTCACTTTTCTCTGTCAAATGCTGGTAAAACACCGGAGCAAAAGCTTGTGCCAAGATCCCCATCGGTTGCTGTACGATTCGACGGGTCAACCCGATCACACCAATTGTTGCAGGACCTGCCACCCATGCCAACAGCACCACATGCACCCATTGGGAAACCCGGTTCATCATCGCGCCAGCCATAATCCAAGTGGGATATTCCTTGTAATCCCTTAAAATTGCCTGCTTCCGTTGCCATTCTGGTAAGGGCCAAACTGGTCTCCTGCGCTTCCATGCTTGGGCATTTCCTCTTGCCAAATGAACCAATCGGGTCACATGGCCCAGCACCACACCCAATATCAGGCCCGATGGCATGGACATCCACCCCATTGCCAGTTTGCTCCCCTCACCCGCCAAGGCTGTCGAGACTTTGGAACCCGCCACAATGGCTGCTTTCTTCTCGCGATGAGACCAAAACTCCAAAATCGTGCCCGCCACGGCCAACCAGAGCCCCACCGGAACCAGTGCCCACCACCATTTTACGGTTTCACCCCGAAAAGCAGCCCAAAACCAACAAATAAGGACCCCGATGGCCGAGGCCAACGCGGTCCAATGTCCCCATTGAAAACTCCTACGGACCAGAACAAGTGCGTCTGAATCGGATTTGGGCAACAAAAAAGCACGTTCATAACGGCCCGTACCCAAAGTCATTCCCACTGAGAGGATCAAGGCAAACCACTCCAATTCCGCAAAATCCTCAGGACCAAACAATCGGGTCAGCAGAAACGCTGAGAGAAATCCCACAATCTGGCCAAGAAGTGAGCCGGAAAACAAAGTCAAAACACGGCGCAGAAAACCCAGAGAACCAGATGCAAGTTTCATCGCATCATGAGCTCGTGACCGACTTCATCGGACGGGAAGCGGAAGCGTACATCCTTTCAATGATATCTACCACTTTGAGTCCTTCCAAGGCATTTGTTGTGATGCGTTCTTTGCCACTCAGAGCCGCCACGACATTCTCAAAAACATAACCATGATTTGCGGCCGAACCCTTGTAGTGGCCATAGTCATTGGCCGGGTTTGATGGAGGCAACTCAGGCATTTCGTAGTCCTTGATGTCACAATGCTCAATCTCATTCATGTATTGTCCCCCGACTTTCACTGTGCCATGTTCTGCGATGATGGTGAGGCTGCTCTCATAGTTCTGGCGATCAACTGAAGTACTGAAACTGAATGATCCGATGCCCCCATTGACGAAATCGAAAGTCAACAAACCACTGTCTTCGAAATCGGTGTTGTGGGCATGGCTGAAGTCCGCAAATCGACCTTGGATGTGGTGGATGTCACCAAACAACCAATACATGATGTCAATGAAGTGACTGAATTGCGTGAACAGGGTGCCGCCATCGAGCTCACGGGTTCCCTTCCAAGGGATTTTCCCATAGTAGCGGTCGTCTCGGTTCCAATAACACTGGATTTGGACCATCCGTATTTGACCCAATCGACCGGATTCCACAATTTCCTTGAGCCACAAGGAAGGAGGACTGTAACGATTCTGCATGACACAGAACACCTGCTTGCCATGGCCCAGTGCCGCATGGAGGACCTCCTCCCCTTCACGTCGAGTCAAGGACATGGGCTTCTCGACCACGACATGGCATCCCGATTCAATGGCGGCCAATGCCTGAGTGGCATGAAGGCCGTTGGGTGTACAAACACACACAACATCCAGTTCCGGATGGGCATCCAACATCACCTGAGCATCCGAGTACCATGGAGTGTCCATGCCTGTTGCTCCACAATCTTCAGGCGTGCGGATATCGGCTATGGCCACCAAACGACACCCCGCGTGCCTTTGAATCATCTCTGCATGACGTTTCCCAATGTGACCTGCTCCAATGACACCAAACCGTACTGTTTCCATGGCCGCAAATGTAAGGCAGTTCAATGGGGCACTTGACGTCAGAAAGATGAGAGGAGAGCCGTGAAACCAGGTGAAACACGGAAAACCACTTCAAGAAGAATGGCCTCAAAAAAGTATCGACCTTTGCGCCATGCGGATTGTCAGTTGCGTGCCCAGCTTGACCGAATGGATCTGGGATCTCGGGGCGTCGAATGACTTGGTCGGGAGAACCAAATTTTGTGTTCATCCTGATTCAGCGATTCGGAAAACCCCACAAGTTGGAGGCACCAAAAGCTTGAAAGTAGAGGCGATCGCCGCCCTGCAACCAGATTTGGTGATTGCCAACCGGGAAGAAAATATCCGGGAACAAATCGAGGCCTGTGCAGAATTTTGCCCGGTATTGCTGACCGACATTCGGACGGTTCAAGGTGCTTGGGAAGAGATGCAACGCATCGCCGACGCTGTCGGATATCACACTGAGGGAAAGGCATGGATTGCGCGCATTCAGGACGCTTGGGGTCCCCAAAAACCCCTGCATCGAAAAGTGGCCTATTGTGTGTGGCGTGACCCCTTGATGGTAGCTGGGGGAGACACGTTCATCTCAGATGTCTTGAATTGGTGGGGAATGGCCAATGCATTCGGACATTTGTCTCGATACCCCGAAGTCACTTCGGAAATGCTCTTGGAAGCAGATGTTGAGGAGGTGCTGTTGCCATCGGAGCCCTTTCCGTTCAAAGTCCGGCATCAAAGCGAATTTTCTCTGCCCAACCGATTGGTCGATGGAGAGGCGTTCAGTTGGTATGGCAGCCGGATGTGGCATGCACGCGGGCAATTGCGACAAATTGTCGGTTAAACCTCGCGCGGGATGACGGATTTGGCATGAAATTTTGAAAAAACTGACACAACTGTCATTTCGAGGTCCGCGGCACAACCTTTGCCAATTGTCGAAGGAAATCAATCGATAACCATCAAAATTTACATATGAGCAAGATCATCGGAATCGACCTCGGAACCACCAACAGCTGCGTCGCCGTGATGGAAGGCAACGAGCCCGTGGTCATCAACAACGCGGAAGGGAAACGCACGACCCCGTCCATCATCGGGTTTGTGGAAGGCGGTGAGCGCAAAGTCGGCGAGCCAGCCAAGCGTCAGGCGATCACCAATCCCCAGAAGACCGTCTACTCCATCAAGCGTTTCATGGGCAATTCGTTCGACGAAGTGCAAAAAGAAATCGCCCGGGTTCCTTACGAAGTGGTAAAGGGTGACAACAACACCCCCCGCGTCAAAATTGATGAACGGCTGTACACACCACAGGAAATTAGTGCCATGACCCTGCAGAAAATGAAGAAAACTGCAGAGGACTACTTGGGTCAAGAAGTCACCGGTGCAGTCATCACTGTACCTGCTTACTTCAATGATGCCCAGCGTCAAGCCACAAAAGAGGCCGGTGAAATTGCCGGTTTGGAAGTGAAACGCATCATCAATGAGCCCACGGCAGCCGCGCTTGCCTACGGATTGGATAAGCGTTCCACCGACCAAAAAATTGTGGTGTTCGATTTGGGGGGGGGCACACACGACGTGTCCATTCTCGAATTGGGTGATGGTGTCTTCGAGGTCTTGTCAACGGACGGAGACACGCATTTGGGTGGCGATGATTTTGACCAGATCATCATCGATTATTTGGTTGCTGAATTCAAAGATGAAAACGCTGGACTCGACCTTTCAAAGGATCCCATGGCCTTGCAGCGCCTGAAGGATGCCGCTGAAAAAGCAAAAATCGAATTGTCCTCCACGACGTCCACCGAAATCAACCTGCCCTACATCATGCCGGTCGACGGTGTGCCCAAGCACTTGGTTCGGAGCATGAGCCGAGCCAAGTTTGAGCAACTTGCTGACAGCTTAATCAAGCGCACAATTGACCCCTGTGCCTCGGCGCTTGAAGCCGCTGGCTTGGACAAAGGGGACATCGACGAAGTCATTTTGGTCGGAGGATCCACTCGGATTCCGGCGGTACAAGACGCCGTTAAAGCCTACTTCGGCAAGGAACCTTCCAAAGGGGTCAATCCAGACGAGGTGGTGGCTGTGGGTGCGGCCATTCAAGGCGGTGTGCTCACAGGTGATGTCAAAGATGTCTTGTTGCTCGATGTCACCCCCCTCTCCCTTGGCATCGAAACCATGGGCGGTGTGATGACCAAACTCATCGATGCGAACACCACGATTCCCACGAAAAAAAGTGAAACCTTTTCCACGGCCAGCGACAACCAGCCAAGTGTAGAGATTCACGTGTTGCAAGGTGAACGCCCCATGGCAAATGACAACCGGACCATTGGGCGATTCCATCTCGCAGATATTCCACCAGCTCCAAGGGGGGTGCCTCAAATCGAAGTCACTTTCGACATTGACGCCAATGGCATCATCAATGTCAGTGCCAAAGACAAGGCCACAAACAAGGAGCAAAGCATCAAAATCGAAGCTTCAAGCGGCTTGAGCGAAGAGGAAATTGCCCGGATGAAATCTGAGGCTGAAGCCAATGCAGAAGCCGATCAGGCTGCCAAGGAAAAAGTGGAAGTCATCAATCAAGCTGATGCCCTGGTATTCCAAACCGAGAAGCAACTGACTGAATTTGGTGACAAAATCCCCGAGGACAAGCGGAAGCCCATTGACGAAGCCCTGGACACTTTGAAAAAAGCCCATGCTGAAAAGGATGTGGATGCTTGCAAAGCCGGAATTGAGTCCCTGAACACCGCATTCCAGGCTGCAAGCCAGGACATGTACGCCCAAGGTGGTGCCCCAGGTGCTGAACCCACTGCGGATGCAGGTGAAGCCAGTACCGGCGCAGCCGATGCCGAAGTCACAGATGTAGACTTCGAAGAAGTGAAGTGATTCCTTGGTTTCGGATCGCGCCCTTGGGTTGCACATCCGATGCCAAACGAAAGACACCCGGTTTCCCCACGGAAGTCGGGTGTTTTTTTTGCCTGCACCCCACCGAACCTCGAGGTCCCTCCTTTGTTGTTTTTCCAGCACATGCTGCTTCATCGATGATGTCACATTCGAAAGCCGAAACCGCAAGCCCCGAGTCCCAAACATTCCTTCGCAGTCTGGCGAAAGGCACCTTGGTCGTGCTTTTTGGATTGACTGTTTTTTTGGGGTGGCGCCTGACCCAAATCGGTTTTGACTACGATTTTGAGAACTTTTTTCCTGTCAATGATCCAGCCACAACCTATTATCTCGAGTTCCGTGAACGATTTACCACAGACAACGATTTCTTGATTGTCGGCATCGAACGTGCAAATGGAATCGATGACCAGGCATTCTTGCGCGAGGTGGATGCCTATGTCGAGTCATTTAAACAGCTGCCCTTTGTAAAATCGGTCCTTTCCCCGACCCAATTTGAAGAACCTGTTGCCATGGGGGGATCCGTCTTTCGAAAACCCCTGCTCCGTTTTGGTGAATCCGATTCACCGGAGCGAACCACCGCAGATGTTGAACGTTTGAAATCCCACCCGCGCTATGCTGAGAATTTGGTCTCAACTGATGGCACGGCATTGGCCATTCTGCTCTCTCACGAGGAATTTCTTTCGAAATCAGGTTGTGACACGTTGTCTGCAGCCATCCAAGCACTCACCGCCAACCACAATTTCGATGGTTTGCACATCGCAGGACGGGCTGTGGCCCAAACGTATTATGTCGGGGTGATGCAACGCGAAGTGATCCTTTTCGTATCCATCGCCTTGGTGCTGATTTCCGTATTTCTGTGGATTGCCTTTCGTTCTTGGTGGGGAATCGTTGTTCCTTTAAGTGTTGTTCTTTTGAGTGGCTTGTGGCTGCTCGGATTCATGGAGTTGACCGGCAAGTCCATCGATGTGATGACCATCGTGTTGCCCACCATCATTTTCGTTGTAGGCATGAGTGATGTTGTCCACATTTTGACTCGTTATTATGAAGAATTGCGGGCAGGCGCTCCCCAAATCCAAGCGCTCAAAATCGCATTTCGTGAGGTGGGTCTCGCTACTTTTTTGACTTCGGTGACCACTGCCATCGGTTTTCTGACCTTGCTGACCTCATCCATCGTTCCCATTCAAGATTTCGGGATCTATGCCGCGGTGGGAGTGGGAATCGCGTACGTTTTGGCCTTCACCTTGTTGCCCTCTGTCCTCTTGCTCTCTCCACCTCCACCCATATACCATACCGGACAAGGCATTTTTTGGAATCGAAAACTGGAACGTCTCTATGACTGGGTATTGCCCCGTTGGAAATTCGTCGCTGGAAGCACTTTGGTGGTCGTGGGGTTGGCGGTGTTCGGGACCAGCCGAATGGAAGTGGACAATTTGTTGTTGGAAGATTTGGCTGAAGACGACCCTTTCCGGCTCGAGTTCAATTTCTTTGAAAAGGCCTTCGCGGGCGTCCGACCTTTTGAGATGGCTCTGGAGGTCAACCCCGGCATCGATCCGCTTTCGCCGGAGGTCCTGAGGACTTGTGATGCCATCGAGTCTCATCTGCGAAACGAATATGGCGTGGGATCCGTGGTTGGTGCCGCCACGCTGTTGCGCACGGTCAACCGGTGGCAAAATGGCAACCAGGAATCCTTCGATCGCCTGCCGCACGACGATGCCAACTTGAATCAACTGATTCGACGGATTTCACGTTTTGATGAAGAGAACCAATGGCGTGCTTTTGTCAATGCCGAAGTGGGGATGCACCGAATCTCTGGGAAAGTTCCTGACATCGGTGCCCAAGCTTTGGCCCAGAAAGACGCCGCATTTTTCGCTTGGTTCAAAAGGACATTCAAAGATCCGACGGTGCGGCCTGTAATCACAGGAACTGCAGCCCTGGTCGACCTCAACAACGCATCGTTGGCCTCGGATATGGTCACGGGACTCGCCATTGCCTTTGGAGTCATTGCCCTGATCAGCGGCTTGCTTTTCCGAAGTTTCCGAATGGTGTTCATCAGTTTCATACCAAACATGCTTCCGCTGCTCATGATTGCAGGAATCATGGGATGGAGCGGCATTGACTTGAAGGTTTCCACCAGCATCATTTTCACCATTGCCTTTGGCATTGCTGTGGATGACACAATCCATTTTATGAGCAAGTTGCGATTGGAATTGGCTGCTGGAAAAAGTACCCAAGAAGCCGTTGCGAGCACCTTTCGTTCTACTGGCAAGGCCATCATCTTGACGAGTATTATGCTTTGTGGCGGTTTTATTACCCTCGGACTCAGCTCATTTTTGGGCACCTTTTACATCGGGGTCCTCATCAGTTTGACCCTTCTTTTTGCCGTTTTGGCTGATCTGTATTTGTTGCCTCACCTCATTTTGAGAGGTTACAAGGATTAGATTTGCCAAAATCTCTCCTTATGAAAAAAGGACGTAGGAATTTCTTGCGCAACAGCGCAGCCCTATTTGGGGGCTTGGGGCTGTCGTCCGCAGCGTGGGGGCGCTACATCGATTGGACGAATCCAAAATCGCCGAAGCCATCTCCGTCCTTTGACGGCACACCGCGTATGATCAGCACCTGGGATCATGGACTTTTAGCCAATGCTGCAGGATTCAAAGCCCTGAAAAGAGGTGGAAGTGCATTGGACATGATTGAAGCCGCTGCTCAACTGGTCGAGGCCGACCCCATCGGTCAGTCTGTCGGAAGGGGCGGACTGCCTGATCGCGATGGTCACGTCACTTTGGATGCCTGCGTCATGAACCACGAAGGAGAAGCGGGCTCGGTTTGTTTTGTCCAAAACATCCTGCACCCCCTTTCTCTTGCCCGAAAGGTCATGGAGGAAACCCCGCACGTCATTTTGGCCGGGGCCGGCGCTGAACAATTCGCCCGAGAAATGGGCATGGACACCACGGAATTGTTGACAGAAGCTTCACGTCAAGCTTGGACTGAATGGCGGAAAGAATCCAACTACGCTCCAGTCATTAACATCGAGAACCACGACACCATCGGCATCCTGGCTGTGGATGATCGGGGACGGCTCGCTGGCGGATGCACCACGAGTGGACTGGCATACAAGATGCACGGACGCGTAGGCGACAGCCCCATCATCGGCGCCGGATTGTTTGTGGATGGAGAAATTGGAGCCGCAACTGCCACGGGATTGGGTGAAGCCGTTTTGATAACCTTGGGTTCTTTTCTGGTCGTGGAATTGATGCGGCAAGGGAAATCGCCACAGGAAGCATGTGAGGAGGCCGTTCATCGAATTATGCAGCGACAAGACACTTCAAATTTGCAAGTCGGCTATTGTGCCATGGCCGCCGATGGATCCATGGGCGCCCATTCCATTCATGAAGGTTTCACCACCGCCCAGTCCCGAGAAAATCACCACGAGTTGTTCCATGCCAGTTTCGGTTAAACGTGTCCAAATGAATCCCTTTCTCGGTCTGCTTCAAGCCATGCGACCTTGGAACCTGCTGATGATCGTGCTGTGCATGTTCATTATTCGCAACGCCCTCTTGTCAATCGAAGTTTTAGACGACCTCATTTTCATGTTGTGCTCTATGGCCATGGTGAGCGCTGCAGCAGCCGGCAATTTGATCAACGATTATTTCGATATTCGAGAGGACGCAATCAACAAACCCAAAAAGGCGCTCGTCGGGCGGTTGTTCAAACGACGATGGGCACTCGCTGGCCACCATGTTTTGGTGGTGGTTTCAATGGTGGCGGCAAGCGCTGCCTCTTGGGCCACTCATGACGTCAGGCTCGTTTTGTGGATGGCCATTCTGAATGCATTGCTCTGGGGTTATTCCCCTTGGTTCAAACGAAAATTCTTACTGGGCAATGGCCTCATTGCACTGGCAGTCGGTCAATTGCCACTCTGGACCGCCTTGCCCACCAATCAAACCAGTCACAGTCTGATTGTTGGATACGCCGTGCTTTCCTTTTTGGTCACGGCCATCCGCGAATTGACGAAAGATCTGCAAGACGTCAATGGAGATGCCCAAGCAGGCTATGACACCCTGCCTGTGCGCTGGCAGCCCCAAGCCACAATAAAGCTGTTGAAAATCTTGCTCCTCATCATGTTGGTTGTACTCTCCGGTGCTGCTCGCTGGCTGTTCCTTGCATACGGAGTCACCTGGCCAAATTTGCTTTATTGGATGCCCTTTTTCATGGGAATTTGGATGCTGTTCCAAGGCAACATCAAAGCCGTTTCGGCTTACCTAAAGGTCACTCTGGGCGGTGGAATGCTGGTGTTGCTCTTTGTGTGATTGCGAAAAATCGAACGCAACAATTACATAACATTTTCCCAACTACTTTTTCACTTTATTCGAACATTGTCGAATGGGTTGATGACAAATTTGCGCTCAGAAAAAATCAACATAATTGTCAAAATGATACGCAAAATTTTCGGCCTGGTTTGGATGGGCATGGTCATCGTGGCTCACGCTCAAACTTGCGATTGTCCACCCATCAACCAAAGACCTGAAGTGGTGATTTCCGATCCTGGAACTGGCACTGGAACGACTACTTGGTCATGCGAAAACACATACCTTTTGGACGGTTTTGTGTTTGTACAGGCCGATCAAACCTTAACGATTGAACCCGGCACCATTATCAAAGGTATGGCTGGCTCTGGCGCCGATGCAGCTGCCTTGATTGTTGCAAGAAATGCCAAAATTGAGGCGGAGGGATCTGCTGACTGCCCGATTGTATTCACATACGAGTCTGACCCGATAGACGGTTCCGTAGCTTACAATACCCGTGGACAATGGGGTGGCCTGTTGATCCTGGGAAATGCCACGACAAATTTGCCCACACAAGGTCAGGTGGAAGGAATTCCATCCGACAATGCCTTAAGCAACTATGGCGGGGATGATGACGCTGACGACAGTGGGACCTTGGCCTACGTGAGTATCCGACACGGAGGCGCCCAACTTTCCGCGGCCAACGAAATCAATGGTCTCACCTTGGCGGGTGTGGGAAATGGCACCAACATTCACCACATCGAAGTGCTCTCCAATGAAGATGATGGAATCGAATTTTTTGGCGGATCTGTGGAATTGAATTATGCCGCGGTTGCTTTTGCGGGCGATGACAGTTTTGATTGGGATCAAGGATGGCATGGTGGAGGTCACCACTGGTTTGCCATCAATGAACCAGGTCAGGGTGACCGTGGTGGAGAGTTTGATGGCGATGATGCACCGGACATTACGGCTGACGGCACACCCATCGCAGAACCAACCCTATCCAATTTGACCTTTATGGGTCAAGGTTCAAGCTATGGAAAACAAGGCATGCTGATGCGCGCCAGCACAGGAGGATACATTTCTGATTTCATCATCGTCGGATTCGATGAAGGCATTGAAATTGAAGATTTGCAAAACCCGACCGATGCCTATGACCAGTGGATGGCTGGAAATCTCACCTTGCTAAATGGCGCTTTTGACGATGTCAACGTGGTGATCGATTACGACGGAAGCAGCGATCCAGAAGGCGACAACAACCTGACAACATACGCGTCACAGCAAAATTTGACCAACATGGGTACAGGAATCGACAATGTTTGGGCGGCAAACAGTTCAGGAACCGCTTTCACAGATTCATTCAGTCCCTGGCCAACAACAGACGTGAGCACCAATGGTCCGTTTGGATACATGGGTGCTTTCGAGACAGGTGAAAATTGGCTGGCTGGTTGGTCCTTCTTGGATCTTTCCGGGGCGCTGACGATGAACGCGACCAACGCAGTGGCAGATTTGGATGAATTGTCCATTGCCATTTATCCCAATCCAACGCAAGATCAATTGTACATTGATTCGGATGTTCCTGTCAGCTTTCATTTGCAAACAGCGACTGGACAATCTGTCCAGACAGGACGACTTCAATCAGGAAGGAACATCTTGCCCGTTTCTCACTTGGCGCAGGGATTGCATGTTTTGCACTTGGTCGATCATGATTCCCACCAGGTTGTCCGCTTCATCAAAAACTGAATGAACCTGCAAACAAAAAGAATTGCGAACAGGCGATCCTAGTGGGTCGCCTGTTCTCTTTTTTGGCTTGGCCGCAGTGATACCGATGCCTGCAATTCCATTGGAAGCATGGTCCGCAACTTGGGGAACACTTCGCTTCAGGAACAAAAACCTCTTGAACCTCGAATCGCTAGGCATACAACTTCCAAAGCAAACTACACGATGAGTTGCTATTCACAGCGGGAAGAAACTGCACTCGGATCCTGTCTTATCGCAAGCAGAAGCACGGAAATTCAGAATGTGAGTCATCAGGATGAATTCCTCCGAACCAACCTTTCGTCATGAACGGGAATTTGTCGATTTTCGCAACGATGTTGAAGTCATTTTTCCGTAGGCACCCATTAATTTTGATTCTGATGCTCATCATGAATCAATGCCAAGAAGGTCCTGAACTTATCCATTTCGACATTCAAGGGCACCGCGGTGCGAGGGCATTGTATCCTGAAAACAGCCTGCCTGGTTTTGCTTTCGCAGCCTCGATTCCCATTCAGACTTTGGAAATGGATTTGATTTGCACTGCAGCAGGTGAAGTGCTGGTCAGCCATGAACCTTGGCTCAACCCTGAAATTTGCTTGGGTCCCCATGGAGATACCCTGAAGGCGCCTTTGAACCTATTCAATTGGGATTTGGAAACAATTCAATCTTGCGATTGCGGTCAGCTGCCACATCCAAGGTTTTCGAACCAACGGAAAATGAGCACCTTCAAACCAACCCTTGCTCAAGTGGTGGAAAAAGTGGCTCGTGTGCCGCGACCAGAAGGAATGCCACCGGTTCGCTTCAATGCAGAAATCAAACACAAAGCAAATCAGGTCGGCACTCACCACCTCACAGCAGCCGAGGCCGCACAACGGGTGTTATCCGAAATAGATCGCCTGCAAATGACAGAGCGCATCACCATCCAGAGTTTCTCAGCGAACGTCCTCGAAGCTGTCCATGAACAAGCACCGGAAATTTCAACCGCTTGGTTGATGGAGGATTCCCTTACGGTCGTGGAGGCCTTGAATTTGCTTTCCTTCCTGCCCAACATCTATTCTCCCAACCACATGTTGTTGTCCCGTGAAGAGATCGCACAAGCCCATGCCATGGGGGTGGCTGTGATTCCGTGGACCGTGAATGATGCCCATCGGATGGTGGAGTTAATTAACTGGGGTGTAGATGGTTTGATCACGGATGACCCAGTTGCGGCCTTGCAGGTGGTCCAGCAATTTCAACACCCCGCCCAGTTCTGAGAACACCCGCGTTCGAGATCCAGAACGCTCAGGGGCACATCAACTTCCGCACTTCTCCAGAAGCACTCTGTTCAACCCGGAGGGTCCAAGGACGAACTCCTGACACTTGAGTCTCAAGACGTTTTCCGCTCAAATCCCACGCCGCCACCGGAACCCAATCCTGAGATGCCTTCATGTCGTCGGGGCAAATATCGGAAGTGGTTTCGCGGATTTCCATGGCCAAATTGCCCGGACTTACACCACAATCAAAACTTCCCAGAAACATTCCGTCTGCTGCAAACATCTCGACTTGTCCATAAGAAACCCAATCCGTGTGAGACGCATAAATCACTCCTGTTGTGGGGTCGGTGGCCATTGCGTAATAAGTGGCGCCGTTGAGCATTAGATTCTCCTCCTCTTCTAAAGTGTTGACGTCTGCTTGGCGGAGGTGGGTCTCGCCGCTGATTTGAAACGCGATTCTGTCCTCACCCACCAAAGCCGCTGCATTGCAACCGGCCGTCACCTCTGGCAAACTGATTGTCAACACCATGTCATTCACCAAGTCCATTCGCGTCAACGTCGTTTGATCCCATGAACCGTTCGATATGACACAGATGTCGTCTCCATGGGCAAACAGGTGCACCGGGTTTTCAGCTCCCTCAGGCAAGTTCCATTCGCTGTATTCCCCCTGCTCGGTCAACCGGCCAATGCGGCCCACCTCCTCTCCCCAAGAAAATCCGTTGTTGACGGCGATGATCAACTCTTGGCCCACCGCCACCATGCCTTCAGCGGGCACCTCTGGCCCCACTCCCGTGACCGCTTGAAAGACCTCTTCCACCTCCAAATCAAGTGCATCCAAGGCCCACAAATAACTGTCCAGTGGGGCGATATCTCCTCGCGTCACATACAAGGAACCATTGAAAAGCGCCAATTTCCGTGCGCTCGGAACATCGGCTTCAGCCAACAATTCATGCGTGTCGGGGTCCAATCGATACACCCCATTTTCTGCAGCAATGTAAATGCCATCATCTGAAGCGATGACATCAGATGCAAAGTTGGCATCCGGAAACGTCATAACCGTTTCATACGAGTTGAACGTGGGGTCAAAACGCCCCAATGAAACGGACTCACCTGAAGCCGAGTTGCCCTCATTGAGAATCCAAATGGCGTGCAACGATTGCGTCCAAGAAGGCGTTGTAGACAGGAGAAGAATGAAAATCAACCAGTTGTTTCTCCAGCAGAAGAGATTTTTCATCATGCGTTTTGTGAATGCCACGCCAAAGATACCGACTGCCCCGCGAAACCCATTCTTGAAAACTTGACTAAATTCATCCCGATGGCAAACGGCACCACATCCCTCGGTTTTCTTGGCTTGATTCTCTGGATGGCATCAGCTTCAATAGGTTGCAAACCTGAGGAATGGAATTTCCCGGACAACGACATTCCTGCATATGCTGGCGTGTCCACCTTGACGATTAGCAACTACGTTAATCGGGTGTACATCGACTGCATCGGTCGCGAACCGACGGATATGGAAATGGATTCCACTGTCTTGTTTTTGGAGACTGAAGGCTTGATTCCAGAAGCCAGAAAGAACGTTGTCCGGGGACTGATCACCGACGAATACACTTCCGTAGGATATTACGACAAAGTGTACAGCGACTTGAAAGCCCGGTTTTTGGAAGGAGCTTCAGATGCCGATTTGATGCAACGATATTCCAACTTGGTCTTCAATGCCATCAATGATTCCCTCGGCGGGAACATGGTGGGGTACAATGCCTTCATGTTTGCAGCAGGTCGGGTGAAAGCAGTGCTGGATGGGCGTGAAGACTACGCCAATGGCGAATTGGATCTCGACATCTTTTGCAAGCGCATGTGCTGGAATTCGGTCTATGACGAGATCAACATGAACAGTTTCAACTTTGTGAATGCGACCTTTGATGATCTGTACGGCCGTTTCCCCACTGAGGCTGAGTTCGAAGTGGGTTACGACATCATTGAGTTCAATCAGTCCCATGTTTTTTTCGGTATGGCGGCCCAAGACAAACCGACTTATCTCGACGCCATGGTTGCGAACGAAGAATGGTCTGAAGGCATGGTGCGTTGGTGTGCAGCGGGACTTTGGGCTCGGCAACCAACTGCAGGAGAGTTGATGCTTGGCTTGGAGGCTTTTCTTTCCACATCTGGCGGAAACTGGGCAGGTTTGCTGGAAGAATTTTTAACCACCGATGAATATGCTGGTTTTGAATAACACCCAAGGTTACAACCTGTGGCTTGCACTGGCAATCTTTTTGCTTTGTGTCCAATGTCGTCCTGAACCCAAAACCCATTTCGAATTAAATGACATCGAAGTGACCACGCAAACGGCCGTGAAAGATCGATTGAAAACGCCTGAGCAATGGGTCAGCATTGTCTACACCAATCTTTTTCAGACCGCATTGCCCGCGAATGAGCTCTTTGATGTCAGTCAAGTATTTTCTTCCATCGGAGACAAGGACATTGCCAGAGAAGTGTTGCTGAGCAATTTCTTCAACTCCGAGGGGGTCGAGTTGCCCACCTTGCAAGAGATGCAATCCAATCCTGACGCGTTCATCGATGAAACCTATCTCCGATTTTTTGTCCGTTTGCCCACCGCGGCTGAACGAACTTATGTTCGGAATTTCCTGGACAATCACCCTGGCATGACACCAGAATTGGTCTACATGTCATTCGCCTTGTCTGAAGAATACCTCTACTACTGAATTCAAAACGATGACAGCAAAAATCAAACGGCGCGAGTTCATCAAGCGTTCTGGTCTAGCGGCCGCGGGAATGGCGGCATCTCCTTACATTTTGCCTTCAGGCCGTTTGTTTGCGCCCACTGGCATGCGCAGCTCAGCTCATGTTGTGATGGTCATGTTCGCCGGTGGTGTGCGGATTCAAGAATCGGTTTTGAAGCGCTATGTTGATGACAGCCAAGGAGAACCCTACCCGGGCAACATCATGTACAACATGCTGAATGGGTCGCCTCCCGAAGCCAAAATTGTCTACGGCACAGGTGATGGTGGCATCGACCCCATCCCCGCCATTCTCAACACTCCCTTGCAAGATCAAGGGACGTTGTTTCCAGAAGTCACGGCATTGAGCGCAGGACATTTTGGGGGGCTCAACAGCTTGCTTCAAGGCAGTACAGTCACCACCCAAGGGTTGAAACAACGCCCTGTCAACCCTACCCTGTTCGAATACTTGCGGCGACATGGTGGTTACAAGGCCACCGATGTCTGGTTTGTGGGCAATGGCATCGGCGGTTCCACGCCCCTGCTCAACCACAGCGCCCATCCAGATTATGGGGCCTCATATGCGGGCAATTTCTTCGCCCCTACTGTCACTTTCAGCGGCATGGGAGCATCGTATTTGGCGGATGCCAAAGTTTACCACCCCGAGAACGAACTGGCCCCCATGTACAAACTGAAGACTTTCCTAGATCTTCAATTTCAATCCTTGATGGCCGAAGGAGGCAACTTGGGAAATACCGAGGAAGAGCGGCAATCCATCAAGTTGTTCATGGAATCCATGTATGAAAAAGTAGAAAATGGAACTTTGGATTTGCCCCCCATCACGGACAATGGTGATCTGTACACCATGGCTTTTGCCGTTGAGGTGCTGAAATGGTTCAACCCCCCATTCATGTGCGTGAATTTAAATGCTGTGGACACCTGTCATTCCAGTTTCAGTGGATACCTCGAGGCATTGCACAGGGCGGACCATGCCGTGGGACACCTTTGGAATTCCATCGGGAGCATTCCTGAAATGGCCGGACAAACCACCTTGCTTTGCACCCCGGAATGCGGCCGAAATTTGATGCCAAACAACATCATTGACGCCAACAATTGGTACGCTTTTGACCACAGCGATGCGAACGCCATGCGCGTCTTCACCATGATGGTTGGCCCCAACGTACCGGCAGGATTGACCATTGGCGGTGAAGGCAATCCTGTGGGCTTGGCCAGCGACACGATGATGACCGTGGCCGATTTGTTGGGGGTTGGCCCAGAAGTGCAATCTGCAGGCATGACCGTGAGTGGCACCACCAGTCTCTTCAATTATATATGAGCATGAACTTCCAAACGTCCATGCTCCTGATTGGAATCATTGCTTTTGCAGTGTGGGGGTTGTCGGGTTGCAAACCTGAAGACCCCGTGAATCCATATGATTCCGCGGAACCTGTGGAAGTGGTGGATTCCGCGGTCATCGAATTGCCTGCACCAGAACCTGGAAGTTTCGCTTGGATTCATGCAAATGTATTCGCACCCACTTGCGCAAATTCAGGCTGTCACGACGGCTCATTTGAACCAGATTTTCGGACTGTCGGGAGCAGCTACAATACATTGGTCATGCATCCTGTCATTTCAAACGATGCAACGGGATCCTTTTCGCACCGGGTCGTTCCGGGTGATCCGATGGGGTCACTCCTGATGAAACGCTTGCTCGAATCCATTCCCAACACCTCGGGCCAGATGCCCTTGGAAGTGGACGAAGATTCGGATTGGCCAGATGAACGAGACCAATATTTGGAATCCATTTCAACTTGGATTAGCGACGGCGCTCCCAATGCATCTGGCGATTTGCCCTTGTCTGATGGCGATGTCAACCTGCCGCCCATTGTGATGGGATTTGGTGGCTTCCCGGCGGGAAATCTTCAAGAACCATTTGTGCGAGATCCGGATGCGGGATATGCATTGGTGGTGGAACCTGGATTTGTGGATCTTTGGTTCGCCCTCGAGGACGCTGTCACTCCAGCTGATGAATTGGCAGCCACCATGCAAATTTCAGGCAGTCCCGGAGATTTCTCTGGAAGTGAACCCGTCAGCCTGTCCTGGACTGCCAACTCTTTTGAAGCACCCGCTTTTTTTGGCCAATCAGGGGTTTATCAGCACCACATTGAATTGGATTTGACGGAATGGATTGGCATGGAGACAGACACCGTGCTTTATTTGCGCATCAGCCTGGACGACGGCGATTTGATGGTAATCACCCCCAGTGCTTCCAGTCCCACTTACATGACCACTTTGTATTCATTGATTTTCTCATGAAACATTGGATGATTCCACTTCTATGTCTCTTGTGGAGCAGTTGTACTGAAGAAGAGGTGATTCCTCAAGCCCCTCAATTGTCGTTGCTTGACATTTCACCCACTGTGGTCACAGCGCACGGAGAATCCATTGTGATTCATTTGGGTTATGCCGATGAACAGGGTGACATCGGATTTCTCGACCCTGACGAACCGAGCCTGTCCGTTCGAGATCAAAGACTCTCTGAACCCGATTGGGTTCACATCCCACCAGTCACACCTGACTTGATGGAATTGTCCATTTCGGGTGAACTGGAAGTTGTATTGCCTCCCTTGTTTCTCTTGGGAAATGGCGATGAGGAATCCACCACTTTCACCCTTCAATTGCATGACCGCGCGGGTCACCTCTCTGAACCCTTGGTCACGCCGGAAATCATCATTTTGGACACCCTGTGAACAACCAATCGGCCTTCAAATACTTGGCGATTGTCTGCATGATGAGCCTGAGCTCAAGTCGGCAGATTTGCGCACAGGAAACCTATGCCATGGACAACGGACTGGTCACTGACTGTTCAGGGTTTCTGACGGATTCCGGGGAGGGAGGACCCTACAGCGCAGACGAGTTTTTCACCTTCACCGTTTTGGTGGATGAAAGTCAAGATGTGCCCATTGTTGTGGACTTTTTGTCCGACATCTGCATTGAAACAAATTTTGATTCATTGGTGATTTATGATGGAGCCGACAGTGAGTCACCTGTTCTTGGTGTTTTTTCGGGGTTCGACTTCACCCCTCCTTCGGTTGTGTCCTCGAGTGGTGCTGTCACATTCGTTTTTGCTTCGGATGCCAGTGCCAACTATTGCGGCTTTTCCCTCTCATGGGAAGCGTTGGCCCCCCCTCCTCTTCCTCCAGTCATGAGCTTGGTGAATCCTGTTGATTGTCCGGCGTCCGAGGTGCAAATCGCCATCGTCCCTCCTGTCGGTTGTGAAGACGTGGACCTTGAGAGTTGGACAGTGCTTTCGGGCGGGACCATTCAAGGCACTTCATTGGGTCAGCCCACATTGATTTGCCAAGGAGACAGTGCGACCGGTCTGAGCATTCCCATCGATGCTCCATTGGAAGCCAATTGCGGATGGATGGCTCAGATGACCATGGGCAAACGGGATGCATGTGACTCCCTTCATGTGTTTGAGGTTCCATTGAATTTGAACATCACCACCTGTCCCATTCTCCTCGATTTCATTGACATGCCGGCAGCGGTTTGTCCAGGAACCTGTCCAGTTTTCTGGTTTGAGGCCAAAGGGTGTCTCGCGCATGAATTCAATTGGATAGCCACCTCGGATGGAATGCCCATTGGGGGACCGGATTCGCTGACCACCGGATTGGAAATTTGTGTCGAAGCCCACATGGACACAGTGAATTTAATGCTCGAAGTCGTGCAGATCCCGACAGGGTTGAGCCAAATCTTTGAATGGTTCTTGCCCGTGGAGTCACCCGAATGGACGTTCAGCACCGAAAACATGCCATTGTGCTCCGAAGCAGAAGGTCCGATGCTGACGGCCTCCCCATCAGGCGGACTTTTCTTTTCGAATGAAGCTGTCATGGATTCAGTGTCCGGTGATGTGGATGCCACTGGACTCCAGGGAGAGGTCGATTTCTCTTACATGACCACCAATGGATGCCTGATCGATACAACGCTCACCTTTGAATGGCTCGAAGTTGGACCTGATTTGACGACTTGCCTTGGTGGCCCGGATTTGATAATGGAAGGCATGGGGGTCAATGGCACATGGAGCGGAAACAACATCCAATCTAACGGTTTGTACACTCCAGCAACACCAGGTTGGGACACTTTGATTTATGCCAGTAACCATTGTTCAGACACCCTGCTGGCGGAGGTCATCTTGCAGGAACCCCCGATTGTCATTCCACCCATTTGCGCAACTGAATCTCCATTTTCTCTGCCTGACCTCCCCACCTTGGGGACTTGGACCGGTCCCGGCATTGCTGACGAATTCGGATCGGTGATTCCTTCGAACATCCCCATCGGCCCCATCACCTGGGTTTATGAACTCACAGGTTGCTCACAATTGGCGACTTCTCAATTGCTGCCCATCGCTGTGGAACCAGCTTCCATGGTCACTTGCCCGGAACAATCTGCATTGCCTGTGTCCTCCAGCTCCCTGCCTTCTGGCGGGTTGTGGTCGGGCCCCGGAGTCGGCAGCTTTTCAGGTGTTTTCAACCCCGGTAATGCGCCTGAAGGTTGGAACTTGGAAATCATCTACACTGCGCCCAACGGTTGCCAAGACACCGTGTTTGTGAACAACATCACCACCCAAATCGATGCTTTGGACATTGAAACCTGCCAAGGAATTGATGCTGTGGAAGTTCATGAAGCCGGCTGGGGTTTCCAACCCTGGTGCGGCGCTTGGTCGGGGCCAGGAATAAGTCCTGGTGCTGGCTGCGAATGGCATTGGGATCCAGCATCTGTCCCCGTAGGTCAACACACGCTGACCTTCACTGCCAACACATGTTCCGATTCCGTCACCGTCACCGTTTGGCCAAGCGGTGTAGACTTTGCCGAACCTGAAGGGTGGAGCGCATGTGAATTGGACAATCCCATTGATTTGGCCCCAGCAAATTTGTGGCCAGGAGGCATCTGGTCTGGCCCTGGGGTACAGCCAATGACAGGTGAATTTGACCCCGGTATCGCCGCTGGTGGCGATCACTGGGTGGTTTGGACGGCTCCTGGCGGATGCACGGACAGCACCCTCGTGCAAGTTGAAACCTGGGTGCAGGCCAGCTTGGGCACTTTGCCCGACCCTTGGTGCCACACCTCCGCTCCCTGGTCGCCAGACTTGATCCCAAGCACATCCACTTGGATGCTGGATGGCAACCCCTCCATCGGTTTTTCCATGGACACACTGCTTGCAGGGCCGCATGAATTGACGGTGACCTGGAATGGCCAAAGCTGTTCTTCTGCAGACACCCTCATGGTGAACTTTGAACCGCCATTGATGGTGGAGTTGACGGTGAATGATACTGTGCTTTGTCCGGCGTCCGGCACCTTGGCATCAGCTGTGGGGGATGGCGGGCTGACGGGTGCCGAATACAATTGGTCGTGGTCCCACGGGGGGTTCCCGACAAATGCGACAAATTATGTGCCCACATCATCGGATCACCTCATCGTCACGCTGTCGGACGGTTGTTCGGATGCCGTCAGCGACAGTGTTTGGGTGGAAGTGGCTTCAACGCCGGAATGGAGTTGGCTGCCAGACGCCATCGATTGTTTTGGCTTGCCTTCGGGAGGCGCCTTGTCTGTTAGTCCCGCCATTTTTGAGCTGAATTGGGAAGACCAAATCCAGCCCCCATCTGACCTCCAAGGCACCGATACCCTATGGTGGGATTTTGACGCTCCTGCAGGAACGAATTTGGTTTTCAACTTGACGGACATGTCCACCGATTGTCAGCACGACACGATGGTTTCCATTCCATCCTACACACCCATCAACATGGGATTTCAGCCCAATCCTGGGCTGGGTCCGGACAGCACATGTGTTCCGTGGGAATTGGTTCCCATTGCGCTTCTTGACTTCAGTGCCTTTGTGGCACAAGGCCTCTGGTGGGTTGAAAATGATGACGGTGAAGTGGTTTGGTCCGAGCCCTATGCATTGGGCCAAACCCCAGCTTTTGCCCCACCACTGCCGGGCAGTTACAGCCTGCACGTCACAGGAGAAAATGAGGGCGGCTGCTCGGACGAATTCAACACCAGCATTTGCGTCTCACCACCCACGGTGTATTTCCTGCCTGATCAATTCTCACCCAATGGCGATGGAATCAACGATCGGCTCCGCGTCCACTGTGAGCCCTTGGATGACTTCAAAATGTCCATTTTCAACGCATTCGGCGAAAAGGTGGCTTTCATCGAAGATCCCAACCTCGGGTGGGACGGGCGACAGCGAGGCGTTGATGCCCCATCGGGGTCTTATGGCGTGCGGTTGGAAATGTGGTTCACTTCAGGCGTTTACCTCACGGCAAATGCCAGCATTTTGTTGATTCGATGAGTCCAAAGAAGCAATCTACCAAGATCCCATCGCGACGATTGCCGATTTATTTGGCCCTTTTGCTTGCAGGAGGGCAACCGACGTCCGCCTCATCGCAACAAGTGGCACCACTCCCCATAGCTTGGGGAAGCATGACCGATTTGATTTTCCACAGTGCCCCCAGCACAGGTGGTCAAGTGCAACGCACACTGGAATCCCGAGAGCAGACTGTCCAAATTTCGACCCGTTACATGGACCAAAGCCTTGCAATGCCTAGCCCCTCCATCCAGGCCTCGGAGTTGAATGTTCTTTGGAATCATAACATGGACTTGCGACTGGGCCTGCAAATGCAACACAAACAATATTCGCCAAGTTTGTCCGCTTTTCAAGTCCGAATAATGGCCTTGAAATGGATTCGGATCGATGCGGAATCTTGGTGGTATGCCGGTCTTGAATTGGGCTTGGGAAGACTGCAAATGAATCCTGAAAGAGGTGTTTGGGAGGACCAATACTTGCTGAATCCCCTGGACCCCAGTTCAGCGATTTCTGCAGAGAGTTCTTGGATGGACTTCCAACGAACCCTCCCTGATTTGGCCGGACACATCGGCTGGGCTCATTCGCCTAACCGCAAATTTTCATATGCATTCCAATACCTTCCCTTTGATCGAGGCATCCTCTTCCAATCCATCAGTCGAAAGAACTTTCACCACGCCCTGACCTATCGATTGAAAGGCAAATGGGAACCCGGGGTTCTTTTCGCGGATTGGCATCTGCAGTTCCAAGGAGAAAGGCAAGCAGGTGCTCAGGTCTTTGGAATCTGCGCATGGGCGGAGGTGTCTACACAATCGTCATCGATCTATACCACATTGGAAAGACCGCCTCGATTGCTGATGGGAGCGGAACTGCGCACGCTTGGGTTGATTCGGCCCATGCTGGGACTTGCAATCCGCGAACAATATCGCTTTTGGATTTCGCACACTGCAGATATGAGACGGCAGGGATTTTACACCGACTGGACTGCAGGCCTTCGAATTGCCTTGCACTGATTCAGCGCGCTTCGACGAAACAGTTGATTTGTAAATTTTGGGCCCAACAAAATCGCCTCAGGAAAAGTCCTGAGGCGATTTCATTTATGGTTTTAAGACAATTGGTAGGCTGTCATCAGTTGTCGTACTCCTGACCCCACGCGAGGAGGAAGTTCAACAAATCTTGTGCTTGGACTTGTCCATCTCCATTGAAGTCTGGACAAATGGAATAGTTGCAAGAACTGTCGTCCAAGTTGGCGAGTGCATTGAAGTTATATGCCTCACTATCTGTGCATCCAACCCAAACACAATCTCCCGAGTCAACCGTTGCTGCGGGGTCGAAGTTAAGAGCTGTCGCATAAGTACAACCCATATCCTCACAGTAGCTCGGTGCATCATCTCCATCGCACAAATCCACTGGCGAGTACAAGTCTTCGAACGGAATACCCACAACTTCGCAAGCTTCAGCAATCCACTCTACACCGCCCCACTCGGGTCCTGACTGGCCGTAGGCCAAGAGGAAATCCAGCAAGTCTTGGTTTTGAACTACTCCATCACCATTGAAGTCACCGCTAATCGGCATGTCCGTGCAAGTGACTCCTCCATCCTCAGTAGCGTATGGGTTGAAGTTCTGATAGTCATTGTTGGTGCATCCCTCGAAAATACAGCTGCCATCGTCAAATGTTGATTCAGCGTCGAAGTTCGCAGCCGTCTCATAAGTACAACCGTAGCAACCGTAATCGCATGAACCTGCATCTGTGGCCTCCGCGTCGAAGTCACAAGCCAAAGGATCCTGGCAACCCTCAATCTCGTCACAGTCAGTTACACCATCGTTGTCAGCATCTTGAACGATTGTGCCACCATTGCCATCACAGATCTCGCATGCATCGGCATCTGCATAGATGCAATCACCGGCGTCAGTGGCCGCCGCATCGTAGTT